>NZ_JBZVFI010000017.1:0-355467 GCF_058402745.1 Paramagnetospirillum sp. | reverse complement strand
TTAACGTGACCATTTCCCCCGATCCCAAAGCCCTCGCCGAGGGCGTCCTGGCCGGCGAGCGCCGCGCCCTGGCCCGCGCCATCACCCTGATCGAATCCACCCGTCCCGACCACCGCGAGGCGGCCGAGGCGCTGATGCATGAATTGCTGCCCCATACCGGCCGCTCGGTGCGGGTCGGCATCACCGGCGTGCCGGGGGCGGGCAAGAGCACCTTCATCGAAAGCTTCGGCCTGCACGTGCTGGAGATGGGCAAGAAGCCGGCGGTGTTGGCGGTGGACCCGTCTTCGCCCCGCTCCGGCGGCTCGATTCTCGGCGACAAGACCCGCATGGAGGAGCTGTCCCGCGATGCCCGCGCCTTCATCCGTCCCAGCCCGTCGGGCTGCACGCTGGGCGGTGGCGCGCCGCACGCGTGAAGCCATGCTGGTCTGCGAGGCGGCGGGCTTCGACGTCATCGTGGTCGAGACGGTGGGTGTCGGCCAATCCGAGTACGGCGGTGGCCGAGATGGTGGAGATGTCCCTGCTGGTCCTGGTCCCCGGCGGCGGCGACGAACTGCAGGGCATCAAGAAGGGCATCGTCGAGCTGGCCGACGCCATCATCGTCAACAAGGCCGACGGCGACCTGGCCGCGGCCGCCGCCCGCGCGGCGCGCGACTACAAGAACGCGCTGCACCTGCTGGCCCCGGCCTCGCCCCATTGGACCGTGCCGGTGCTGACCTGCTCGGCCCTGGCGCGTTCCGGCATCGACGAGGTGTGGGCGACCATCGACAGCTATCGCGCCACCATGGACAAGGCCGGCGCCCTGGCCGCGCGCCGCGCCGAGCAGGCTCACGCCTGGATGTGGAACGAGGTGTCCGAGACCCTGCTGCAGGCGCTGCGCGACGATCCCCAGGTGGAAATGCTGCTGCCCGAGATGGAACGCGGCGTCGCCGCCGGCCGCATGGCGCCGGGGGCGGCGGCCCGGGCGCTGGTGCGGACTTTCCGGGGGAAGCACTGAACGGCCGGATGCCCCTTGGCGTATTCCTGATAATCAGGCTATCCTCTGACCTCGAGTATGCAGGCAACGGGACGAACATGCGGACACCGATAACCGAAAGCGGCCTTCTCAAGCGCGAATTGGTGGGGCTGTTCGGACATCTCCAGAAGATCCGTACCGAGTTGGCCGCGCTCAATCCGCCCGGTGCCACCGACCATTTCGGCAGCATGTCCGAACAGCTGGACGCCATCGTCGGCGCCACGGAAAGCGCCACCAACACCATCATGGAAAGCATGGAAAGCATCAGCGAGCTGATGTGCGAGGCGCGGGCCATCGGCGTCGACAATCAGCCGCTGACCCAGATCTTCGACAAGGTGGAGGACCGGGTCAACCAGGTGTTCGAGGCCTGCTCGTTCCAGGACATCACCGGCCAGCGCATTTCCAAGATCGTCAACTCCATGAAGTTCGTCGAGGACCGGATCAAGGCCGTCATCCTGACCTGGGGCAAGGACGAGCTGACCAAGGTGGTGGTCGAGATCAAGAAGGAAGAGACCGATCCCGACAAGGCCCTGCTGCACGGGCCGCAATTGCCCGGCCAGGGCGTCTCCCAGGCCGACGTGGACCGCATGCTGGGCCAGGACGCCATCGACAAGCTGTTCGGCTGAGGCTTTCTTCCGAGTTCACTGCCGCCAGAACGCCGGCACGAACAGCACCAGCACGGTGAACACTTCCAGCCGCCCGGTCAGCATGCCCAGCGACAGCAGCCACTTGGCCAGGTCGGGCAGTCCGGCATAGGACCCGCCGGGCCCGATCTCCGGCCCCAGGCCCGGCCCCAGGTTGGCCAGGGCCGAGGCCGCCCCCGACACCGCCGTGACGAAGTCGAGGCCGAGGAAGGCCAGCGACATGGCCAGCATGGCGAAGCTCAGCGCATAGACGAACAGGAAGCCCATCACCGAGCCCAGGACTTCCTCGGGAATGGGACGGCGGTTGAAGCTGGCGATCAGCACCGCGTGCGGGCGCAGCAGGCGGCGGATCTGCATCAGGGCGTCGGCGAACAGGAACTGGAAGCGGAAGACCTTGATGCCGCCGCTGGTCGAACCGGCGCAGCCTCCCACGAAGGCCAGGAAGAACAGGATGGCGGCCGGCATGCCGCCCCAAGTGCCGTATTCCAGGGTGAAATGGCCGGTGCCGGTCATCACCGAGACCACGGTCAGCGCGCCGTGGCGGGCGGCGTCCAGCGGCGCCAGCCCCGGCTGGTCATCAGCCACGCCGTCACCCCCACGGTGCCGAGCAGCAGCAGGGCGAAATACCAGCGCAACTGGTGGTCGCGGGCCACGATCTTGCGGTTGCCGCGCAGGACGTGGAAGAACAGCAGGAACGGCATGCCGCCCAGCACCATGCCCAGCGTGATCAGCAAGGTGATGGCGGTGCTGTCGAAATGGCCGATGGAGGCGTCGGAGGTGGAGGCGCCGGAGGTGGAAATGGTGCCCATGGCGTGGACCAGCGCCTCGAAGCCGCTCATCCCCGCCAGCCACAGGGCCAGGGCCAGCAGGGCGGTGGCGCCGCAATAGCCGGCCAGGATGGAAAGCGCGATGCGCTTGCCGCGCGAGGTGGCGCGCTCGGCCGGGCCGGGGACCTCCATGCGGAACATCTGCATGCCGCCCACCGCCAGGTCGGGCAGCACGGTGATGGCCAGCGCGATGACGCCGATGCCCCCCAGCCAGCCCAGCACGGCCCGCCACAGCAGCAGGCCGCGCGGCAGGGCGTCCAGTCCGCGGATCACCGTGGCGCTGGTGGAGGTCAGGCCCGCCATGGCCTCGAACACCGCATCGGTGACCGACAATTGCAGCGGGCCGTAGACCAGGGGCAGGGCCGCGAACAGGGCGGGGACGGCGAAGCCGAAGGTGGCGATCAGATAGGTCTGGCGCACGCTGCGTCGCCGGTGGGGAGTCCGCGTGCCCAGCATCAGGGCCAGGCCGAAGAACAGGGTCAGTCCCGACGAGGTGGCGAACACCCGCCATTCCTCGTGCCCGTCGCGGAAATCGATGATGGCCGGCAGCCACATGGCGGCGGCCAGGACGCAGACCAGGGCGCCGATGGAGGAGAGAACGGGGCGAAGATCGAACATGGCGCCCTCACTCCCGCCAATAGCTGCGCGAGAACAGCACCGCCACGGTGAACAGCTCCAGGCGGCCCAGCATCATTTCGGCGGCCAGGATCCATTTGGCGGCGTCGGGCAGGGGGCGGTAGCTGCCGAAGGGACCGATCACCTCGCCGATTCCCGGGCCGGCATTGGCCAGGGCGGCGGCCGAGCCCGACAGCGCCGTCAGGAAGTCCACGCCCACCATGCTGAGAGCCAGGGCGAACAGGGCGAAGGTGAAGAAGTACATCACCACGAAGCCCTGCACCGAATCGAGCACGGCCGGCGCGATGGGCCGCTGGTTGTAGTGGATGACGAAGACGCCGTGGGGGTGCAGCAGGCGCTTCAGGTGGATGCCGGCCAGGGCGAACAGCAATTCCCAGCGGAAGATCTTGACGCCGCCGGCGGTGGAACCGGTGCAGCCGCCGATGAACACCAGGATGAAGAACACCACGTGGGCGAAGCCGCCCCAGGCGCCGTAATCGGTGGAGACGAAGCCGGTGGTGGTGACGGTGGACACCACGTTGAAGGCGGCATGGCGGATGGCTATCCCCAGGCTCATGTCGTTGACCGCCCATTGCCACAGCGCCATCACGCCGGCGGCGGTGCCGATGAACATCAGGTACCAGTGGGCCTGGGCGTCGTCGACGATGCGCGGGCGGCCCCGGCGCCAGGGGCCGGTCCACAGCACGAAGCTGGAGCCTCCCACCATCATGGCGAAGATCGCCACCCACTGCACGGCGGTGTTCCAGTGGGCCAGCTTGTGGTCCGAGGTGGAGAAGCCGCCGGTGGAGATGGCGGCCATGGCGTGGCAGATGGCGTCGAACCGGCCCATGCCCGCCGCCCAGAAGGCCAGGGCGGCCAGGGCGGTGAACACTCCATAGACCAGGATGATGGAGGTGGCCACCTGGGTGATGCGCGGCTTGATGGTGTCGGTCTTGTCCGAGGTCTCCATGCGGAACACCTGCATGCCGCCGATGCGCAGCAAGGGCAGGATGGCCACCGCCATGATGATGATGCCGATACCGCCCAGCCAGTTGAGCAGGGCGCGCCAGATCAGGATGCCGCGCGGCGCATGGTCCAGGCCGACGATCACCGTGGCCCCGGTGGTGGTCAGGCCGCTCATGGCTTCGAACACCGCGTCGGTGGGCGACAGGCGCAGATTGGAGAAGGCGAAGGGCAGCGCCGCGAAGGCCGCCGTGCTGATCCAGGCCAGCGTGGTCAGCATGAAGGCCTGGCGCGCCGACAGCGAGGGCCTGCCCTTGGCGCGGGTGCCGAAGACCAGGGCGAGGCCCGCGAAGGCGGTGACCATGGCCGATACCGCGAAGACCTTCCAGTCCACGTCGCCGGCCAGCAGATCGACCACCGCCGGGATGCCCATGGCCAGGGCCAGCACCAGCAGCAGGAAGCCGTTGACGAAGAGAACCGGCCGGATGTCGATCAAGTCATCTGTCCCCTTGGATAGGGATGACTCATGGAAGGATTCGCGGTTCCTGTAAAGGGCTGTCTTGCGTCCGGGCGGATGCGGCCGGGACGGCCGCGCTCCAGGCAATAGCCTTCGCGAGCGGAGCGCGGGCGCCTCGCCCGCCGGCGTTACGCGAACCGCTGGGCGATGGTGGCGAACAGGGCGCCAAGCGCCAGGGCCTCGCCGCCCTCGGGCCGGCCGGGCCGCGACGCGCCGTTCCAGGCCATGATGTCCAGATGGGCCCAGGCGATGTCGGGCTCGATGAATTCCTGCAGGAACAGGGCGGCGGTGATGGCCCCGGCATGGGGGGAATCCGTGGCGTTGCAGAGGTCCGCCACCTTGGACTCGATCATGCGGCGATAGGGCTTGTGGAGCGGCAGCCGCCACAGGGGCTCGCCCTCGGCCTCGCCGTTCCTCAGCAGGTCGGCGGCCAGCAGGTCGTTGTTGCTGAACAGGGCCGGCAGGTCGGTGCCCAGCGCGCTGCGCGCCGCGCCGGTCAGGGTGGCGATGTCGATCAGCAAGGCGGGCTTCTCGGCGGCCGCCTCGGCCAGGGCGTCGGCGAGGATCAGACGGCCCTCGGCGTCGGTGTTGCCCACCTCCACCGTCAGGCCCTTGCGGGTGGCCAGCACGTCCAGCGGCCGCATGGAATCCCCCGACACCGAGTTCTCCACCGCCGGGATCAGCACGCGCAGCCGCAGCTTCAGCCCGGCTCCCATGATCATGGAGGCCAGACCCAGGACATGGGCGGCCCCGCCCATGTCCTTCTTCATCAGCTTCATGTTCGACGACGGCTTCAGGTCCAGCCCGCCGGTGTCGAAGCATACCCCCTTGCCCACCAGGGTGACCTTGGGGGCGCGCTCGTCGCCCCAGCGCAAATCGATCAGGCGAGGGCGGCGGTTGGAGGCCGCGCCGCGTCCCACCGCGTGGATGGCGGGGTAGTTCTCGGCCAGCAGCCCGTCGCCGACGATCACCCGGCACTTGGCGCCGAAGCGCGCCGCCAGGGCGTCGGCGGCGGCGGCCAGTTCCGCCGGCCCCATGTCGGAGGCCGGAATGTTGATCAGGTCGCGCACCAGGGTGACGGCCTCGACGCCGCGTTCCACCCGGGCGCGGTCGGCGCCCTCGGGCCAGACCAGACGGGGCAGGTCCTTGCCCTTGCGCGCCTTGTAGCGATCGAAGGAATAGGCGGAAAGCGCCCAGGACAGGGCGGCCCGCTCGGCCTGGGGCGCCGCCGGGGCGGAGGCCAGACGGTAGGCGCGGGCGGGCAGCTTGGGCGGGAAATGGGCGAAGGCCCAGGGGTCGTCCTCGTCGGGCAGCCCGGCCAGCACTCCGGCCAGGGCGCCATCCTCGCCGGGCAGCAGGCAGATGGCGCCCGCCTCGGCCTTGAAGCCGGTCTGCTCCACCCACCGACGCACGGATGGGGGCTGGCGGTCCAGCCACCCCGCCAGTTCGCTCTTGCGCAGGGCGATCAGATCCGTCGCCGTTCCGTCGGCCTCGACCAGTTGCTCCAGCACCCGTCTCTCCCTAATTCCCTATTGAAGGCACCCGTGGCTTGCTCCCATGATCGGCGACCATCCATGGTTTGGGAAGCGTCATGTCACTCACCCTCGTCGTCGGTACCAAGCGTTGGTCCTCGTGGTCGCTGCGGCCCTACCTGTCCCTGGCGGCCACCGGCGCGCCCTTCCGCGAGGTGCTGATCGAACTGCGCCAGCCCGACACCAAGGAGAAGATTCTCCAATGGTCGCCGTCGGGCAAGATCCCCATGCTGGAGGACGGCGGCCTCAAGGTCTGGGACTCGCTTGCCATCTGCGAATACCTGGCCGAACGCTTCCCCGAGGCCAAATTATGGCCGGAAAGCCGCGAGGCCCGCGCCCATGCCCGCTCCATCTCGGCGGAGATGCATTCCGGTTTCGTCCCGCTGCGCTCCACCTGCCCCATGGATGTGGTGGAGAATCAGGTTCTGGCCGAGATTCCCGACGACGTTCGGGGTGACGTGGCCCGCATCGACGCCATCTGGACCGATTGCCGCGCCCGTTTCGGCCAGGACGGCCCCTTCCTGTTCGGGGCCTTCACCAACGCCGATGCCATGTACGCCCCCGTGGTGACCCGCATCCGCACCTACACCCTGCCGGTGGGGCCGGTGGCCAGCGCCTATTGCGACGCGGTCATGGCTCTCCCGGCCATGGTGAGGTGGATCGGGGACGCCAAGGCGGTGGGGTAAATTCTCCGCCGGTTCGCGGCCGGGACGGCCGCGCTCCATGACATATTGGAGCGCGGGCATCCTGCCCGCATGGAGGGGTCAGAATACCCGCCGCGCCCTGAGCGCCGCGGTGATGGTGCCGTCGTCCAGGTGGTCCAGTTCGCCGCCCACCGGCACGCCGTGGGCAAGGCCCGAGACGGTGACGTTGCACTGGGCCAGGCGTTCCGCCACGTAATGGGCGGTGGTCTGGCCCTCCACCGTGGCGGGGGTGGCGAGGATCACCTCGGTGACGGCGGGATCGAGGGCGCGGGCCACCAGGGAGTCGATGCCCAGATCGTCGGGACCGATGCCGTCCAGCGCCGACAGCAATCCGCCGAGGACGGCATAGCGGCCCTTGAAGCTGCCGGTGCGCTCCATGGCCCACAGCCCGGCCACGTCCTCGACCACGCAGAGCAGCGCCGGGTCACGGCGGTGATCGGCGCAGATGGCGCAGGGGTCGATGGTGTCGAAATTGCCGCAGACCGAGCAGGTGCGCACCTTGGCGGCGGCCTCGGCCATGGCCTGGCCGAGCGGCACCAGCAGGGTTTCGCGCTTCTCCACCAGCCGCAACGCGGCGCGGCGCGCCGAGCGCGGCCCCAGTCCCGGCAACCGCGAAAGGAGTTGTATCAGGCGCTCGATCTCGGGGCCGACCATTCCGGAGGCGGACCTGTTCCGGGATCAGAACGGCAGCTTGAAGCCGGGCGGCAGGTTGAGCCCGCCGGTCAGCTTGGCCATCTCGTCGGCCATGGCGGTCTCGGCCTTGGTCTTGGCGTCGTTGAAGGCGGCCAGGATCAGGTCCTCCAGCACCTCGACGTCGCTGGGGTCCACCAGGGACGGGTCGATCTTGACCTTCTTCAGCTCGTACTTGCCGTTCAGCGTCACCTGCAGCATGCCGGCCCCGGCCGAGCCGGTGACCTCCATCTCGGCCATGGTGGCCTGCATCTCGGCCATCTTGGACTGCATCTGCTGGGCCTGCTTCATCAGGTTGCCAAGGTTCTTCATAGATCTTCCTCTCCAGGAATCAGTTCATCGTCGGTGATGGCCTCGGGATCCTCCACCGGCGCGGGGGCGGGCAGATCCTCGTCGGTGCCCAGGTCGCGCACCGCCTCGATGGTGGCGCCGGGGAAGGCGGCCAGCACCGCCTTGACCAGCGGGTGCTCGGCGGCGTCGGCGCGGCGGCGCAGTTCGGCCGAGGCCTCCTGCTCGGCCAGGGTCGGCTGGGCCGGGTCGGTGGAGTTGACCGACACCGTCCAGCGCCGGCCGGTCCATTCCGACAGCAGGCGCGCGGTCTTGGGTGCGAGGTCGGAGCCGGCGGTGCCGTTCTGCCGCCACTCGATGCGGCCGGCGGCGAACGAGACCAGATTGACCTGGGTCCGCAGCTGCACGGCGATCAGGCCTTCACGCCGCTCGGAGAACAGCGCCACCACGGCGGCGAAATCGGCGGGCATGGCGGGCAGCGCCACCGTCTCGGCGGCGGGCGCCGGCTGGAGCTTCAGCGCGGTGGCGGGACCATGCACCGGGCCGCCGCCCACATGATGGCCGGACACCGCGTCGGCTCCGCCCCCGCCAAAGCCACCGCCTCCTCCGCCACCACCGCCGGGGCCGCGCGGAGCGGGGGGCGGGGGCGGATTGGCGCGCAATTGCTCGACCAGCTCGGCCGGACTGGGCAACTCGGCGGCATAGGCCAGGCGCACCACCGCCATCTCGGCGGCCTGCAGCGGGTTGGGGGCGCCCCGCGTCTCGCCCAATCCCTTCAGCAGCATCTGCCAGGCGCGGGTGAGGGCCGCCAGCGACAGGGCCTTGGCCATCTCGGCGCCCTTGACCCGCTCGGTCTCGGACGCCCCCAACTGATCGGCGGCGTCGGGGGTGACCTTGAGCCGGGTCAGCCAGTGGACCAGTTCCAGCATGTCCTGCAGCACCACCGCCGGATCGGCGCCGGCGGCGTACTGGTCGGTGATCTGGTCCAGCGCCGTGGGCACGTCGCCCTTCATGACGGCGTCCAAGAGGTCGAAGACCCGGGCGCGGTCGGCGAGGCCCAGCATGTCGCGCACCTGGGCCTCGGAGACCGCGCCGGCCCCGTGGCTGATGGCCTGATCCAGCAGCGACAGGCCGTCGCGCACCGAACCGTCGGCGGCGCGCGCGATCAGCTTGAGCGCCGCCGGTTCGATCTCGGCCTGTTCCTTGGCGGCGATGCCCTCGAAGTGTCGGGCCAGCACCTCCATCTCCACCCGGCGCAGGTCGAAGCGCTGGCAGCGGGACAGGACGGTGACGGGGATCTTGCGGATCTCGGTGGTGGCGAACACGAACTTCACGTGTTCCGGCGGCTCCTCCAGCGTCTTCAGCAGCGCGTTGAACGCCGCCGTGGACAGCATGTGGACCTCGTCGATGATGTAGACCTTGAAGCGCGCCGAGGTGGGGCGGTAGCGCACGCCCTCGATGATCTCGCGGATGTCGTTGACGCCGGTGCGGCTGGCGGCGTCCATCTCCAGGATGTCGACGTGGCGGTCCTCGGCGATGGCGCGGCAATGCTCGCACACGCCGCAGGGATCGATGGTCGGGCCGCCCTTGCCGTCGGGGCCGACGCAGTTGAGCGCCCGGGCGATGATGCGGGCGGTGGTGGTCTTGCCCACGCCGCGCACCCCGGTCAGCACGAAGGCGTGGGCGAGGCGGCCGGTCCGGATGGCGTTGGACAGGGTGCGGACCATGGCCTCCTGCCCGATCAGGCCGGCGAAGTCGGTCGGCCGGTACTTGCGGGCCAGGACGCGGTAGGGCGTGGGGGCGGGGGTCTCGCTCATGGGGGCCAAGATAGTACGGCCTTTCAATTCATGCCAGAGGCGCTGTGGGCTGCCGCCCACCCCCGCTTGGGGCCATGGGCCCCAAACCCCTTGATGAACTCAAATGGGGTCCGGGGCATCGCCCCGGATGGGTTCGGGCGATAGCCCGATACATGCCTCAGTGAGTCACGCCCGCATCGAAATAGTAGGCCGAGGCGCCGCCGTGCAGCTGGATGCCCAGCTTGTCCAGGCCGGCGGCCGACAGGTTGACCAGCTTGCCGCGCGGGTGGCTTTCGGTCAGCAGCTTCTGGGTGCTGGGGTGCCAGAGCGCGCGGGTGACGCCGTAGATCAGCTCGTTGGACCGTTCGGCGCCGGTGACCAGAACCACGCCCACGTCCAGGGTCTTCACCTCGGTTTCGGCGCCCTTGTAGGTCTCGGCCGGAATGGCCGAGGCGGAGAAGAAGGGATAGGTGACCCGCATCTTGTCCGCTTCGGGGCCGGCCAGGGGAACCAGCACGATGTCGGTGCGCTGGGCCAGTTCGGCGATGATGGGCACCGGCACGCCGTCCACCACCAGCATGGCGTCCAGCTGGCCGGCGGCCATGGCATCGGCGGCGGGGCCGGGTTTGAGGAAACTCTGCTTGATCTGGCTTTCGTTGAGGCCGAAGGCGGCCAGCAGCAGGCGGCCGTGGACCAGTTCGCCCGAATCCCTGTCGCCCAGGGACACCCGCTTACCCTTGAGGTCCTTGACCGAGGCGATCTTCGCATCCTTGCGCGCCACCAGGTGCAGGCTTTCGGGGTAGAGCATGGCGATGGCACGCAGGTTCTGCGCCGCGCCCTTGCCCTTGTAGATGCCGGTGCCGTGATAGGCCCAATAGGCGATGTCGGCCTGGACCAGGGCGGCGTCGAGCCTTTTCGCCGCGATGGCCTCGATATTGGCGATGGCGCCGCCGGTGGACTTGGCCACCGCCACCATGCCCGGCACCCCGCACGAGCCGCCCTTGTCGCACTCGCGCGAGCCGGGGGGATTGCTGATGGCGTTGGCGATCAGGCCGCCGAAGGCGAAGCGCGTCTCTCCCGTCGGGCCGGTGCCGATCTGGAAGAAGCGGATGTCCTGCGCCGCCGCCGGCCCGGCCCCAAGGCACAGCAGCACGGCGGCGACACGGATGAAACGGATGGCTCGCTCGGGCATTCTTGCAGGCACGGCAGATTTCCCCCCACGGAAACGACGCATCACGACGGGAAAGAATACACGACAAATATCATCAATTCCTCATGTATGTGACACATCCAAACGGAATTGGACTCATGTTCCCCATTGCGATCGGCGGCAAAGCAGGCACAATAAGCCCTCGGGATGGGGACCGAGAGTAAAATGTCAGACGACGACGGATTGAAGCCAATCAATGACAGCGACATGGATTCCATGTTCGTGCTGCCGTTGTCCATCATCCCCCTCCAGACCCCCGCCCTGCAAAGCGCCAAGCTGATCAAGAACGTGCGGCTCCGGAGCGCGGTCGAGCTGTTCTCCGACGTCCAGACCGGTTCGGGGCAGGTGGACGTGGAATCCCTGCCCGCCATGTTCGGCTGGCCGACCGAGCAGATTCATCCCGATCTCGGCATTCTGCGCCGGCTGGCGCTGCTGCCCAGCTACGACGTCTATTCCCTGCGCATCTCGTTGCGCGAGCACGGCATTCCGGTCAATGACTACGCGGCGTTGAAGCTGTCGCCGGAAAAGGCGGCGGAACTCACCCGCTACATGATCATGTTCACCCGTCCGCTGATGAAGATGATCTATTCGGACGAGGCGGTGGAGATCAACAGCTACGACGACCTGCTGAAGCTGTTCCGCGACCCCGACATCAAGAAGGCCCGCCAGCGCCTCGAGACCATGGCGCAAAGCCTGAACATCGACATCTTCGACGTGCCGCGCTTCCTCGAGGATTACGGCGATACCTTCATGTCGCTGTCCTACTTCCGCCACTGCCTCGACCGGCTGGAGCCCTATTTCACCGCCTGCGTCCAGGCGCTGGCGCCCATCCGTACCCATTTCCAGCTGAAGCAGAACGTCAACCTGATGAAGACCTGCGACATGATCGAGGAGGTGATCAACTCGATCTCGGCCTCGATCTCGGGTCGCCTGGAAGTGTTCGACAAGCGTACCCGCGAGATGTGGGAGAACATCTCCCAGGAGGAGTTCCGCTCGGTCAAGGGAATGATCGAGCGCTACCACGTCACCATCGGCGCCGCCTTGTGCGGCCTGACCGTCAAGATGAGCTCGTTCGCCAAGATGTTTCCCCGCCCCAACTCGGGCGGTCCCATCAAGCGGGCCGATTTCATGATGAGCGAGATGATTCAGGGCATCGACCTGATCAAGGACGTGGAAAAGCAGTTTACCGCGCAGTAGCGTGCCTGGGTGTCATCCTGAGGCAACGCCCACGGGTGTCCGGTTTACTTCAGCCAGCACTGGTCTCTTGCCTTGCCCAGGCTTGGTTTGAGATGGCTCCACCGGAATGGGAATACGGAAAAGCCTCTTCAACCACCAAGACACCAAGGACACCAGGAGGACGGAGCTGATCGCCCCGCCCAACCTCACCGTCATGGCCGGGCATCGTCCCGGCCATCCACGCGGATCCGCTGGAATGCCTCATGAAACAATAGTCCCTGCCGATGGGCGTGGATGCCCGGAACACGTCCGGGCACGACGCACCTGGAATGTCCTCTTGGTGTCTTGGTGGTGAAAAAACCCGTCCGCCAGAACCCAGGCAATTGAACCGGACAGCAGTGGGCAACGCCGAAGGATCTTTCACACACCGCAGGCTGAAAGATGCTTCACTCCGTTCAGCACGACAAAGCCGGCTACTCTCCGCCGCAATAGCGGGCCACTTCGTCCAGCAGCTTGCGGATGGAGATGGGCTTGGTGATCACCTGGTTGAAGCCTTCCTCCAGGAAGCCGGCGACGGAATCGGGGTCGGCGAAGGCGGTGACCGCCACCACCGGCACGCCCTTGGTGCGGTCGTCGGCGCGCAGCTGCTTCAACAGGTCGATGCCGGAATACTTCGGCAGCTGGATGTCCATCAGGATGACGCCCGCGCCGCTGCCGGCGGCCAGGTCCACCAGGCCGTCGCCGTCCGACGACTTGACCGTGGTGTAGCCCGCGATGGTCAGCGCCTGTTCCAGGAGCTTCATGTTCATCGCGTTGTCTTCAACGACGACGACGGTACCGCTCATGACCCGATCCTCTCAGTCATTCAATTCTGTCCCGCCCGCAGCACGGCGAACTTTTCCGGGGTGCGGGGGTGGTAGCCCTTGGCGAAACTGGTGAAGTCGGCGACCGCCATGGGCCGGCCGATCATGTAGCCCTGAATCTCGTCGCAGCCGTGGCGCGCCAGCAGCGCCGCCTGGGTCTCGGTCTCGACGCCCTCGGCGATGGTCTTCAGCGCCAGGGAATGGGCCAGGGAGATGATGGCGTTGACCAGAACGCGGCCGTCCTCGTCCTGGTCCAGGTCGCGCACGAAGGCGCGGTCGATCTTCACGGTGTCCACCGGGAAGCGCTTCAGGTAGGCCAGCGAGGAATAGCCGGTGCCGAAATCGTCGATGGACAGGGTGACGCCCAGCTTGGCCAGCGAGCGCAGCAGCTTCAGCGTGCCCTCGCCGTCGGCCATCAGCATGCTCTCGGTCAGTTCCAGGTCCAGGTCCTTGGCGTTGACCCCGGTCTCGGAGATGCAGTCGGCGACGATGTCGGCCAGATCGGCCTCGCGGAACTGGCGGCCCGAGATGTTGACGCCCAGGCGCAGGCTCTCGATGCCGGAATCGTTCCACAGGCGCAGCTGGGTACAGGCCTGGCGCAGCACCCAGCTGCCCATGGGGACGATCAGGCCGGTTTCCTCGGCGACGGGGATGAACTTGTCCGGGGTGATGATGCCCAGTTCGGGATGGCGCCAGCGGATCAGCGCCTCGGCCCCGATCAGGGCGTAATCGGACAGGCGGACCTGGGGCTGGTAGAACAGCTCGAACTGGCCGGCGCGCAGCGCGTCCTTGATGGAGCGCTCCAGCGTCATGCGCTCGGTCACCGCGAAGGACATGGCGGCGTCGAAATAGCCCTTGCGCTGGTCGGTGCGGCGCTTGACGTTGTGCAGCGCCATCTCGGCGTTGCGCAGCAGGTCCAGCGCGTCGTCGCCGTCCCTGGGGAACACCGACACGCCCATGTCCACCGGCACCACCGTGTCGGTGCCGTGAATGGTGTAGGGCTTGTTGAGGATGTCGTGGATGTGGTCCACCTGGGCGGTGATCTCGTCCATGCCGCGCGCCTGGGCGACCACCACGGCGAATTCGTCGCCGGCCAGACGGGCGGCGGTGCCGCCGGCCTGGACCGCCTGGGCCAGGCGGCGCGCCGTCTCGCGCAGCAGCGCGTTGCCCACGTCGTGGCCCATGGAATCGTTGATGGTGGTGAAGCCGTCCAGATCGACGGTGATGATGGCCACCAGCAGCCCGGCGTTGCGGGCCATGGCGATGGCCTGGCCCAGCCGGTCGGTCAGCAGGGTACGGTTGGGCAGGTCGGTGAGCGGGTCGTGGTTGGCCAGATAGGCCACCCTTTGCGCCAGCTGCTTGTTCTCGGTGAGGTCGCGGATGGTGCCGGTGAACAGCCGGCGCTTCTCGACGCGCAGTTCCGAGATGGACAGGTGGACGGGGAACAGCGAGCCGTCCTTGCGCTTGCCCATCACCTCGCGCCCGACGCCGATGATGGCGCCGATGCCGGTGGCCAGGTAGTTCCTGATATAGCCGTCATGCTTGCCCGCGTCGGGCTCGGGCATCAGGATCGAGACGTTGGCGCCGATCAGTTCGGACAGGGAATGGCCGAAGATGCGCTCCACCGACAGGTTGGCGTTGAGGATGGTGCCGTCCTCGTCGATGGTGACGATGCCGTCCAGCACCGTGTCCATGATGGCGCGGATGCGGTGTTCGCGCGCCGCCACCGCCCGCATGGCGGCGGTGACCTCGGTGGTGTCGCGCCCCACCACCAGGGTGGCGTTGTGGGCCTCGCGCCGCAGCGGCACCGCCGACAGCTCCACGTCGCGCACCCGTCCGGCGAAGGTCATCACCTTGACCGGCAGGGGGTGGCCCTCCTCGTACAGGGTGTCGAGGCCGCCCTCGAAGATGGCGCGGTAGTCGGGATGGATGAATTCCGAGAAATGCTTGCCTTCGCAGGCGCTGGCCGACGGTGCGCGCAGCATGCCCAGCCCGGCGGCGTTGATGCGTTCGATCACCCCGTCGACGCAGACGCAGATCAGGTCGGGCGACAGCTCCACCAGGTCGCGGTAGGACGCCTGATCCTTCAACAGCGCCGATTCCAGCATGGAAACGTCGGTGATGCGGTCCAGCAGCTTCAGGATCTGGCTGCCGGAATTCAGGATGGAATCGGCGTATTCGCGGTAGCCGGCCTGGGTGAGCGGCCCCAGCATCTCGGCCGAGATCATCTCGGCGAAGCCGATCACGTCGTTCAAGGGCGTGCGGATGTCGCGGCTCATGCGGCCCATGAACTCGGTCTTGGCGCGGTTGGCGAAGTCGGCCTCTTCCTTGGCCTCGGCCAGCTTGGCGGCGGTGGCGCGTTCCGAGGTGATGTCGCGCGAGAACATGGCCAGCCGGTGCTCGCCCGCCTCGATGCCGGCCACCGCCAGCAGGCGGTTGGCGAACCAGTGGATGCCGTCGGTGTCCTCGAACTGGACGGTGCGACCGGTCTCCAGCGCCTCGGTCAGGTAGGAGCGGCGGTGCTCGGCCAGCGCCTCGGGCAGCAGGTCGAAGATGCTCTGGCCGATCAGGGAATCGGGGGGCGCGCTGAGGTACTGCTCCGCCTCGGTGTTGAGCGTCAGGATATGCCCATCGGCATCCAGCAGCATGGCGATGTCGTGGCTGGCGTCCAGCAGGGCCTGGGAGGTGCGGTGCGAGGCCTCCAGCGCCGTCTGGGCCTGCTGGCGCTCGATGGCGTGGCGGATGACGCGGGGCAGCAGGGTCAGGCCGGCATCGGACTTGACCACGTAATCCTGGGCGCCGGCCCGGATGGCTTCCTGGGCGACCCGCTCGTCGTCCAGGCTGGTCAGCACCACCAGCGCCTTGTCGGGAGCCCAGGACTTCAGCCGCACCACCGATTCGATGCCCGACGCGTCGGGCAGGCCGAGATCGGAGAGCACGCAGTCGAAGGCATGGAACGGGGCGTCCTTCAGCGCCTCGCCCAGGGTGGCGCGGCAGGACACCTTCCAGCTGGGCTGGGCATCGGCCAATTCGATCTCGATCAACCTCTGGTCGCCAGGGTTGTCCTCGATGATCAGCAATCGCAAGATGTCGGCACCCGAACTCATGATCAAATGACCATGCAACATCCGTGGCCTATTGTAAACATGCCGCGAATGGCCGGGCCGGGCCGAATCACAGCAGAAGCCCCACCACGGCACCCGTGAGGCAGCTCGCCAAAGTTCCCGCAACGATTGACCGTCCGCCCAGGGCGACGATTTCCGGCCGGCGCTCCGGCGCCATCACCGACAGGCCGGCGATGAGGATGCCGAGCGAGCCGAGATTGGCGAAGCCGCACAACCCGTAGGTCATGATCAGGCGCGAGCGGGGCGACAGGGCGCCGTCGGGCAACTGGGCCAGTTCCAGATAGGCCAGCAGCTCGTTCAGCACCGTCTTGGTTCCCATCAGGGCGCCGGCGGTGACCATCTCGGTCGCCGGAATGCCCATGCTCCACACCACCGGGGCCATGACCCAGCCCAGGGCGCGCTGCAGCGTCAGCGGCGCGCCGGCCACCTCGGGCAGCAGCTTCAGGCCGGCATTGGCCAGGCTGACCAGGGCGACCAGGACCACCAGCATGGCGACGATGCCGACCAGCAGGCGGACGCCGTCCATGGTGCCCCGGACCACCGCGTCCATGGACCCGGCGTAGTGGTGGCCGTCACCCAGCCGGCCGGCGCCGGTATGGGCGGCATCGGGCACCATGATCTTGCCGATCATCAGCCCGGCCGGCACCGAGATCAGCGAGGCGGTCAGCAGGTGGCCGATGGCGTCGGGAATGATGCCGTCCAGGAAGGTGGCGTAGAGCACCATCACGGTGCCGGCGATGGTGGACATGCCCGCCGTCATCACCAGGAACAGCTCGCCCCGGGACAGGAGCGCCATGTAGGGGCGGATCAAGAGCGGCGCCTCGATCATGCCGAGGAAGGCGGTGGCCGAGGCCGACACGCCCACCGCGCCGCCCACGCCCATGGACTTCTCCAGAAGGCGCGAGGCGGCCCGCACCACCACCGGCAGGACGCGCCAGTGATAGAGCAGCGCCGACAGGGCGCTCATCAGCAGCACCAGCGGCAGGGCCTGGAAGGCGAGGATGAAGCCGGACGCCGGATCGGCGGCGGTCCAGGGGGCGGGGCCGCCCCCCACATAGCCGAAGACGAAGCTGGTGCCGGCCCGCGTCGCGGTCTGCAGCGCCGCCACCGCCCGGTCCAGCGCCAGGAACAGCATCTTGGCGGCGGGAACCTTGAGCAGCAGCAGGGCGAGGCCCACCTGTACCGCCAGCCCGGCGGCGATCACCCGCCACGACACCGCCCGGCGGTTCTCCGACAGCAGGAACGCCACCCCGATCAGCAGGGCGATGCCGATGAGGCCCTGGCCGGTCAATGCCGCTTGGCCAGCCACTCGTCCACGGCGGGGACCATGGCCTTGACCGACAGCCCGAAGGCCATCATCAGCTTGTCCTTTTCCTGGGTCATGTGCAGCAGATTGTCCACCACCTTGCGCAGGATGTCCTTGGCGAAGGTGGGGATGGCCAGGATCTCGGGGGCGCGGGGACCGAACCCGGTCTTCAGCGAATGCACCATCACCTCGACCTTGTCGATGTTGAGGCGCTGGATTTCCTGCAGGTTCTCGGCGGCGATGTAGCACAGCATGTCGCCGAAGATCCTGGCCACCGCCTTGTCCAGGGCGGCGCAGACGTTGAAGAACGCCGTGTCGCGGGCGAAGAACTCCCACGCCTTGGGGCCCAGCATCTTGTGGTAGAACTCGTACATGTCGCGGTTCCACACCGAGATGCCGCCGATGGCCTGGGGACGGTCGGCGAGAATGGCGCCGAACTCGGGGCCGACGGTGGCCTTGACCTTCTTCAGCTTGTCGGGCTCGAACCGGGCCACCGCCTCGATATGGGCAATGGTGGGCAGGGCCACGATGTCCTCGCCGATCTCGATGATCTGGGGATAGGAGAGCCGCGAGCGGTAGGTCTCCAGCAGCGGCAGCTGCCAGCCGAAGGCGATGTAGCGCGACAGTTCGCGAATCTTGCGTTCCTCGACCGGGTCGACGGCCTGGCGCTCGATCTGCTCGGTCTTCTTGATCAGGCCGAACATGGAGGTCTTGGTGACGGTCTCGGTGACCGTCTCCATGGGCTTGTCGGCCTCGAAGATCTTCTTGGCGCAGGTGCGGACCAGCAATTGCTGAATCTGGCCCAGGCTGACGCCGCACACCAGGAGGGTGCTTTCGTCCCGGACCGGCTGGTCGCCGTCCTTGGCCTGGACGATGCCATCCACCATCTCGCGGTGGGCCTGAAACGTCTTGATGAAGGCCTGCAGCACGTCGGGGTCCGAGATCACCTGCTGGTAGGTGACCGCGGACTCCACCAGCCCGGCCTGCTGGAAGGTGGCGAGCACCTTCTTCAGACCCTCGATGATCCGCTTCTTGGTTTCGGTATCGATTTCCACCGGCGGCGGAAGCTTGGCGACGGACATGAGGCTCTCGGTCCCGGCAGAATGTTCCCCGAAGCTACTGGTTTACTCCGAAGGACATAGGGAGGCAAGCCGCATCCCCAAGTCGCATCCAGGTCAACTCGTGTTTGTTGTGGGCGAGGTGCAGCAGGCGCGATCCGGGAATGGCGGCGAAGGCCCGCGCGGTGGCGTGGTCGGTGGCGCCCTGGAACTTCAGGGTGCAGATGAAGTTGCGGGCCAGCCCGCTGTCCAGCCAGCGCTCCACCAGCCGCAGCAGGCGTTCGGGATAGCAGATGACGTCCGAGCACAGCCAGTCCACCGGGCCGATCTCGGACGGCTCGATGCCGAAGGCGCTGCCCTGGCGGACCTCCACATTGGCCATGGCGGCGACGTTGGGGGCCAGCGGCGCCTTGTCCACGCTGATCACCCGGGCGCCCGTCGAGGCCAGCACCCAGGTCCAGCCGCCCGGGCAGGCCCCCAGATCGACGCAGGTCTGGCCGGGGCCGGGCATTTCTCCGGCCAGGGTCAGGGCCTCCCACAGCTTGAGATAGGCGCGGCTGGGCGGCGTCTGGCGGTCCTCGACGAAGGTCGCCTCGCCGTTGGGGAAGGGGCTGGAACAGGCGGCGGCGGCCAGCACGCGGCCCTCGTCGATCCAGGTGAACGAGCCCAGCGGCGCGGTGGGGGCGGGCTGGCCGAAGACCAGCGGCCGGGCCGAAACCTTGGGCAGCTTCTCCACCAGCAGGGCGGTGCGGCGGTGCAGGTGGAATTCGTAGGGCCACCAGTTGCGCTGGATGGCCTTCAACGCCTTGGCCGCCTCGCCGATGGAGGCCACTTCCAGTATCCGGGGCTCGTGCCAGATGTTCTGCGCCCAGGCGGCCGGCTTGGCCGGGCCGGGCGACAGCATCAGGCGGCCGAACCGGTCGGTGACCTCGCCCAGTTCGACCCGGAGGTCGTCCTCGAACCCCGGGGCGGCGAGATAGGCGGTGAACCCGCCGCTCATGGCCGCTCCCCCGGACTGTCATCCTCAGCGCAGCGAAGGATCTCCGCTTGAGCCGGTGGTGCCGGTTCTGTCCCGCCATGCCAGGACGAGATCCCTCGCCTCGCTCGGGATGACATGATGGAGGACCTCATTCCGGCCAGCGCCGGTGGACCCACAGCCATTGCTCGGGCCGTTGGCGAATCCACTCCTCCAGCAGGGCGTTGATGCGGACCAGGAGCAGGCGGTTGTCCTCGTGGTTGTCGCTGGTATGGGGAAAGTCCATGGGGGGCAGGACGGTGACGCGGAAATGGGCGCCCCCCAAGCGCTCCACCCGGGCGGGAACCAGCGGGCATTTGAATTTTGTGGCGAAGGCGGCCTGAGCCGGAGCGGTCATGGCGTCGCGGCCGAAGAAGGGGACGGGGACCCCGTCATTCATCTTCTGGTCCACCAGCATGCCGAGATGGCCGCCCTTCTTCAGGGTGATCAGCGCCTGACGGGCGCCTTCCGGCCCCTTCTGGATCAGAGCGTGGCAGGCGTCGGCGCGCCCCTTGCGGTAGAGCTCCTCCACATGGGGATTGTTGGCGGCGCGGTAGACCAGATTGAGCGGCAGGCCGCGCGCGGCGGCCACCGCGCCGTTGACCTCCCAGTTGCCGATATGGCCGGAGATGAAGATTCCGGCCTGACCGTCGTCGCGCAGCAGGTCGATGTTCTCGCCGCCGATCAGTTCCACCCGCTCGGTGGCGATGCGTTTCAGGTGGGGAAACTCGCCGGCCACCCGGCCGATATTGTCCCACATGGCGCGGATGATGGCCGTGATCTCGGCATCGGTCTTCTCGGGGAAGGCGGATTTGAGGTTCCGGCGCGCCACCCGGTTGACGCCGCCCAGCAGCGGGCCGACGGCGCGGCCCAGCCAGCCGCCCAGCCCCGAGGCGGCATCCAGCGGCAGGGCGGCGAACAGCGCCCACACCGCGCGGGCGCCCAGGGCCTCCAGACGTTGGCGCAGTTCCTTTCTCGTCATGCCCGCACTCCGATCCGGTCGAACAGGGGAGTTAGCAGGGAAGGGTCCTCCCAGTCCAGGGCCACGCTCAGCACGGTGACGCGGGCGCGCAAATCGGCGGGCAGGCGCACCGCGTCCTTGGCGGTGGTGACCGGGACGGCCTCGTTGCTCTCGGCCTCGGCCAGCAGCGCCTCGATGTCGGCGCGGGTGAAGGGGTGGTGGTCGGGAAAGGAATGGTCGGCGGTGAGCCGCGCCCCGCATTGTTTCAAGGTGGCGAAGAACTTCTCGGGCCGGCCGATGCCGGCGAAGGCCACCACCTTGCGTCCCGCCAAACGGGCGCCCTCCGGGCCGGGCACCAGCCGGGCGGCCAGCAGAACCAGATCGTGGGCGCGGGCCGCTTCGGCCAGCCCGCATTTGTCCTCGCCGATCACCACCATGGCGTCGGCGCGGGCCAGGCCCTGGCCGGGGGGCTCGCGACAGGGGCCGGCCGGCATGGTGCGGCCGTTGCCGAAGCCGTATTCGCCGTCCACCACCACCAGCGACAGGTCCTTGGCGATGGAGCCGTTCTGGAAGCCGTCATCCATGATGATCACCTCGGCCCCCATCTGGGCGGCGGCCACCGCTCCGTCGGGACGCCAGCGCGCCACCCAGGTGGGCGCCTCGCGGGCCAGCAGCAGCGCCTCGTCGCCGACCCGGGCGCTGTCATGGCGGTCAAGGTCCACGGCGCGGGGTCCCACCTCGGTGCCGCCATAGCCGCGGGTGAGGAAATGGGGCTTCACCCCGGCGGCGATCAGGCGGCGGGCCAGCGCGATGCCCACCGGCGTCTTGCCGGCGCCGCCGGCGACGATGTTGCCGACGCAGATCACCGGCACGGCGGGGCGGTATTCCTCGGCCCGCTCCAGGTTGCGGCGCACCGCCCAGCCGTAGACCGAGCCCAGCGGAGCCAGCAGGCGGGCGATGGCGTTGTCCTTGTGCCAGAAATCAGGGGCGCGCATGGGCGGCCTCCAGGGGGGCGAGGAAGGGGGCCAGCGCCTCCATCACCTGATCGAGGATGCCGGCCTCGCCCTCGGCCCAGGCCTTGGCCGCAACCCCCGCCGCCTGCAGGGCCAAGGGATCGGCCAGCAGGGCGCGGACGGTCGCCGCCAGTTCGCCCTCGTCCCTGACCCGCAGGGCGGCCCCGGCCGCCAGCATGGCGGGGGCCATGTCGGGGAAATTGTCCATCAGCGGACCGAACAGCACGGCGGCGCCCAGCAGGGCCGGCTCGAACGGGTTCTGTCCGCCGCCGACGCACAGGCTCTTGCCCACGAAGACCGGTCCGCCCAGACGGTAGAACAGCCCCAGTTCGCCCATGGTGTCGGCGACGTAGACCGAGGTTTCCGGCGTGATGGCCTCGCCGGCCGAGCGCAGCGCCACGCGCAGGCCCTGGGCGCGCAATTCGGCCGCCACCTCGGGTCCTCGGGTGTGGTGGCGGGGGATGACCACGCTCAGCAGGCCGGGCATGCCAAGGGCGGCATGCACCCGCCCGGCCAGGACCTCCTCGCCCGGATGGGTGCTGGCCGCCAGCCACACCGGCCGGCCGGCGATGTCGGCCCGCAGGCGCTCCAGCGCGGCCGCGTCGCAGGGCAGGGGCGCCACCGCGTATTTGAGGTTGCCCAGGCAGCGCACGTCGCGCCCGCCCAAGGCCCGGATGCGCCCGGCGTCGGATTCGGTCTGGGCCAGGCAGAGCGCGAAGCCCGACAGCATCTTGTGGATGAAGCCGGGAACCTTCTTCCAGGCGGCGAAGGATCTGGGCGACATGCGGCCCTGGATCAGCACCTGGGGAATGCCCCGGTGGCGGGTCTCGGCCAGCAGGTTGGGCCAGTATTCCGATTCCGCCCACAGGGCCAGATCGGGCCGCCAGTGATTGAGGAACGAGCGCACATAGGCGACGCGGTCCACCGGCACGTATTGGTGAGCCGCGCCCTTGGGCAGCCGCTCGGCCAGCAGCCGGGCCGAGGTGACGGTGCCGGTGGTCATCAGCACGTTCAGGCCCCGGGCCAGCAGGCGGTCGATCAGGGGCAGCATGGACATCGCCTCGCCCACCGAGGCGCCGTGCATCCACACCAAGGGCCCCGGGGGGCGGGGCTGGCCGGGATGGCCCAGGCGCTCAGGAAACCGGGTGGCATCCTCCTTGCCGCGCTGCTTGCGCCGCTCCAGATAGGCGGCGATCAGCGGCCCGCCCAATGTGGTCAGTCCCCGGTACAGGCGGTAGATCATGAGGCCGGCTCCGGCGTGTCCCGGCCCATGCGGGCATCGGCGTCCCGCGTGATGGCGTTGAGGCTGTCCTCCACCGCCCGGCGGGCGGCTTCCATGGCCGTGTCGTCGGCATCCTTGGGGACCAGGATGGGATCGCCCCAGACGAACACCCCGCGCGAGAACGGCCACGCCAATGCGAAGCGGTCCCAGCTGCCCAGCAGCGTGCGGCGGCTGGTGGCGAAGGTGGCGGGCAGGATGGGGACCTGGGCCAGCTTCGCCACCGCCACGATGCCGTCGCTGGCCCGCATGCGCGGCCCCTTGGGGCCATCGGGGGTGATGCCGACGCATTCGCCGGACTTCAGGAATTTCAGCATGGCGCGCAGCGCCGCGCTGCCACCCCGTGTGGTGGAGCCCTGGACGGTGTCGATGCCGAAATGGGACACGGTGCGGGCGATCAGCTGGCCGTCGCGGTGCTGGCTGATCAGCATGTGGATGGGCACGCTTCGCCGCCACGACTTGGGCATCATCAGGATGCGGCCATGCCAGAAGGCCAGGATGAAGGGCTTGCCCTGGTCCCACAGCGCCTGGGCATGGCCGCCGTTGACCACGCTCCAGCGCCCGGTGAGATGGACGAGGCGGATGTAGAGCGAGCCCAGCCAGCACAAGGCCCCGCGCAATCCCTCGCTCTTGCCGATGCGCTTGGCCCAGCTCATGGGCTTCAGCCTCCGGTGGGTCTGGCGGCTTCCTCGGCGAACTGCATGGCGTAGAGGCGGGCATAAGTCCCGTCCCTGGCCATCAGGGCGTTGTGGTCGCCGGATTCGATCACCCTGCCCTTGTCCAGCACGTGAATCAGGTCGGCGTTGACCACGGTGGACAGGCGGTGGGCGATGACGATGGTGGTGCGGCCCTTCATCAGCAGTTCCAGGGCGGTCTGCACCTGGCGCTCGGATTCGGTGTCCAGCGCGCTGGTGGCTTCGTCCAGCAGCAGGATGGGGGCGTTCTTCAGCATGGCGCGCGCGATGGCCAGGCGCTGGCGCTGGCCGCCCGACAGGTTCAGGCCGCGCTCGCCCACCACGGTGTCGTAGCCCTCGGGCAGGCCGATGATGAAGTCGTGGGCGGCGGCCGAACGGGCGGCGGCCTCGATCTCCTCGTCGGTGGCGCCGAAGCGGCCATAGGCGATGTTGGCGCGGATGGTGTCGTCGAACAGGGTGATCTCCTGGCTGACCAGGGCGATCTTGGACCGGAGCGAGGCGAGGCTGACGCCCCGCACGTCCTGGCCGTCCACCAGCACGCTTCCGTCGGTGACGTCGTAGAAGCGGGGCAGCAGGTTCAGCACGGTGGACTTGCCGGCGCCCGACGGCCCCACCAGGGCCACCGTCTTGCCGCCCGGCACGGCGAGGTCGATGCCGTCCAGCACCGCCTTGGCCCCGTCATAGGTGAAGAACACGCCCTCGAAGCTGACATTGCCCTCCAGCACCACCAGATCGGGGGTTCCATCCTTTTCGGTGATGGTGGGCTGGGTGTCGAGCACCGAGAAGGTGCGCGCCGCCGCCGCCAGGCCTTCCTGCAGGTTGGTGTTCATGGCGGCCAGGGACTTGATGGGGCGATAGGCCAGCATCAGGGCGGTGATGAACGAGAAGAAGGCGCCGGGGGTGGTCTCGCCCGCCACCACCCGCGTGCCGCCATAGAGGATCACCACGGTGATGGCGATGCCGCCCAGCAGCTCCATGATGGGAGACGAGGCGGCGCGCACCCGGGCGGCCTTGTAGATCAGGTCCTGCAGCATCTCCACCAGGGCGTTGACCTTGCGCTTCTCGTAATCCTCCATGCCATAGGCCTTGACCACCCGGATGCCCTGGATGGCCTGCTCCAGATAGGTGGTCAGCTGGCCCATGTGGTCCTGGGTGTTGGCGGTGACCTTGCGCATGCGCCGGCCCAGCTTGCGGATGGGCAGGATGGCGATGGGGAAGATGAAGAAGGTCCAGGCCGACAGCCGCCAGTCCTGATAGAACATGGCGCCGATCAGGAAGATCACCGACGAGGCGTCCTTGCCGGCCCCCGTCAGGGCGTCGGACACCGCGAAGCGCATCTGCGAGATGTCGTTGGTCAGGCGCGACAGGATGCGGCCCGTGGAATTGGCGTGGAAGAAGGCGACGTCGAGGCGCATCAGGTGGGCGAACAGCCGCGCCTGCATGTCGGCGATGACCCGCAGGCCCACCTTGGACAGGAACACCGCCTCGCCGTAATTGCACACCGACTTGACGGCGAAGGTGGCCAGCACGGCGGCCGCCAGGGGCAGCAGGAATTCGGGGCGCTTCTCGGTGAAGATCTTGTTGACCACCGGGTCCATCAGGAGGGCGTAGCCGGCATTGGCGGCGGCGCCCACCACCATGCAGAACACGGCGGCCAACACCTTGCCCATGTAGGGGCGCATGCCCTCGTTGAACAGGCGGCGCACCAGCACCCAGGTGGAATGATCAAAGGAAATCTTCTGCTTGCTCAACGGATTATGGCCTCAAGTCGGCACCTGCGGGCGGACCATATCACGGCCGCGCGCGGCCAACAAACGAAACGGCCGCCGTTGTCGCCAACGGCGGCCGTCCGTACATGGTGCGCGATTAAGAGGCGCGGGCCGACCTCTTAATGCACGTCCTTCCAGATCTGACGCTTCAGGGCGTACATCAGGGCGGTCAGAACGGCCAGGAACACCATCACCTTGAGGCCCATGGACTTGCGGGCATCCAGCTCGGGCTCGGCGGCCCAGTTGAGGAAGGTGGTGATGTCGTAGGCGATCTGCTCCTTGGTCGCCTTGGTGCCGTCGGCATAGGTGACGATGTCATCCATGACCGGCGACGGCATGCTGATGGCGTTGCCCGGGAAGTAGTGGTTGAAGAACTTGCCCTCGGGGATGGCGTGACCCTCGGGAGCGGCGTCCTCGTAGCCCAGCATCAGCGAGTAGACGTAGTAGGGGCCGCTGGGACGGGCCTTGTTCATCAGCGACAGGTCGGGCGGCAGGGCGCCGCCGTTGGCCGCGGCGGCGGCCTTGTCGTTGGCGAAGGGCGGCACGATCCGGTCCGACGGACGGGCGGGGCGGTTGTTGACCACGCCTTCGTCGTTGGGCTGATCGGGGACTTCCTTCTCGGCGGCGATGGCCTTGATCTCGTCCTCGGTGAAGCCGATGTCGGCCAGGTTGCGGTACGCCACCAGCTTCATGGAGTGGCAGTTGGCGCACACGTCGTGGAACACCTGCCAGCCACGCTTCAGCGCCGCCTTGTCATGCTTGCCGAACACGCCTTCCCAGGAGAAGGCGGTGGCCGGCTTCTTGAACTCGGGCATGCCGGCGCTGCTGGCCTTGGCCTCGCCGCCGAAGCCGGCCAGGCCGACCATGATCATGGCGACCAGGGCGGCGGCCTTGACCACCGGCTGGGCGATGGAGGCGGGCAGGGCCTTGGGCTTCTCGATCTTGCCGATCAGCGGCAGGATGATCAGGAAGTGGGCGAAGTAGTAGGCGGTGCAGAACTGACCGATCTTGATCAGGATGCCTTCCGCCGGCTTGCCGCCCACATAGCCCAGCACCATGCAGTCCACGAAGAACAGCCAGAAGAACTGGCGGTACAGCGGACGGAACTTGGCCGAGCGCACCTTGGAGGTGTCCAGCCAGGGCAGGGCGAACAGGATCAGGATGGCCGAGAACATGGCCAGCACGCCCTGCAGCTTGGCCGGCAGGAAGGGCAGGTCGAAGGTGAAGGCGCGCAGGATCGCGTAGAACGGCAGGTAGTACCATTCGGGCACGATGTGCGGGGGCGTCACCATCGGGTTGGCGGGGATGTAGTTGTCCGGCTCGCCGAAGAAGTTGGGCGCCCAGAACACGAAGGCCAGGTAGAACATCAGGAACAGGCCGATGCCGTACAGGTCCTTGATCGTGTAGTAGGGGTGGAAGGGGATGGAATCCTGCGGACCCTTCATGTCGATGCCCAGGGGGTTGTTCGACTTGACGGTATGCAGCGCCCACACGTGCACCACCACCAGGCCCAGGATGACGAAGGGCAGCAGGAAGTGCAGCGCGAAGAAGCGGTTGAGCGTGGGGTTGTCCACCGAGAAGCCGCCCCACAGCAGGGTGACGATGTAGTCGCCCACCACCGGGAAGGCCGAGAACAGGTTGGTGATCACCGTGGCGCCCCAGAAGGACATCTGGCCCCAGGGCAGCACGTAGCCCATGAAGCCGGTGGCCATCATCGCCAGGAAGATGGCGATGCCGATGAACCACAGGATCTCGCGCGGGGACTTGTACGAACCGTAGTACAGGCCGCGGAAGATGTGGATGTACACCAGGATGAAGAACATGGACGCGCCGTTGGCGTGCAGGTAGCGCAGCAGCCAGCCGTAGTTCACGTCGCGCATGATGCGTTCGACCGAGTCGAAGGCCAGCGAGGTGTGGGAGGAATAGTTCATGGCCAGGAACAGGCCGGTGAGGATCATGATGATCAGCATCACCGCGGCCAGCGAACCGAAGTTCCACCAGTAGTTCAGATTGCGAGGCGTCGGGTACTCGATCGCGCTGTGCTGAACCATCGAGAAGATGGGCAGGCGCTCTTCGATCCAGTTGACCACCTTGTTGTTGCTCTTGAAGTCGCTCATGACGGGCCCCCTCAGCCGATCCGGACGGTGGTGTCGGTGGTGAACTGATAAGGCGGCACCGGCAGGTTGGCCGGGGCGGGACCCTTGCGGATGCGGCCCGACGTGTCGTAGTGCGACCCGTGGCACGGGCAGAACCAGCCGCCGAACTCACCCTTGGGGTCGGCGGGCTTCTGGCCCAGCGGCACGCAGCCCAGATGGGTGCAGACGCCGATCAGGATCAGCCACTCGGGCTTCTTGGCGCGCTGGGCGTCGGTCTCGGGCTCACGCAGCTCGGCGGTGTTGACCTTGGCGGCGTCGGCGATTTCCTCGGGCAGGCGGTGCCGGACGAAGACCGGCTTGCCGCGCCACACCACGGTGACCGACTGGCCCGGCTTGATGGCCGAGATGTCCACGTCGGTGGTGGAAAGCGCCAAAGTATCGGCGGCCGGGTTCATGCTATGCACGAACGGCCAAAGTGCCAAGCCAGTCCCAATCGCACCGACGCCGGCAGTGGCGTACAGCAGGAAATCCCGCCGTGTCTGCCCGTCCACCGACGAGGGCTGGGCATTGTGTGCCTGATCAGCCATGATTAATCCTCTTGTTGGCCCGCGGAAGCGCGACTATTAACCACATCGCCTGAGTCGATTCAACAGCCGTCTCGACATGCATGCGGAGCGGCTAATATGACGTTGCTGCAAGGCAACATCACACCGCACCGGAATCTGCCGTCGAGACCCCCCTTGGATCTTCTCCGCCTCGCCCTTTACCAGCCGGACATTCCGCAGAACGCGGGGGCGCTTCTGCGTTTGTCCGCCTGCCTGGGCGTGGCCGTCGATATAATCGAACCGTGCGGCTTTGTCCTTGATGAACGTAAAGTCCGGCGTGCCGGAATGGATTATATCGGACAGGCGAGCTACACCCGCCATTGGTCGTGGGAGGCCTTCGCCGCCACCCTGGAGGCCGGGGGGCGCCGTCTGGTGCTGCTGACCACCGGCGGCGAGATTCGTCATGACCGCTTTCCTTTCGCCCCCGGTGATACCATCATGGTCGGACGGGAAAGTTCCGGGGTGCCCGGCGCGGTATTCGATGCGGCCCAGGCCCGCATCCGCATTCCCATGCGGGCGGAGGCGCGGTCGCTCAACGTGGCGCTGGCGGCGTCCATCGCCACCGCCGAGGCGCTGCGGCAGTTGGAGGCCTTTCCCTAGGGATGGGAGCAAACAGAGATGAGTGTCGACACCGTCCGCCACTGGGACGCCGACCGCGCCGCCGCCTATGACAGGCGGGTGCGCGAAGCCATTCCCGGCTATGACGCCCTGCACGTGCTGTCGTGCCAGATCGTCGCCGAGACCACGCGGGGCCGCGGTCGCGCCCTGGTGATCGGGGCGGGAACGGGGGCGGAATGCATCGCCCTGGCGCAAAGCTGCCCCAACCTCGCCGTGGTGGGGGTCGATCCCTCCAAGGACATGCTCGAGCACGCCGAGATCAAGGTGAAGGAGCACAACCTCACCGCCCGGGTGCGGCTCTATCCCTCCAAGGTGGGCGACCTGCCGAAATTCGAGCCCTTCGACGCGGCGACCCTGTTGCTGGTCATGCATTTCCTGCCCGATGACGGGGCGAAGAAGACCCTGCTGGAAGAAGTGGCCGCCCATCTGAAGCCGGGCGCGCCCCTGGTGCTGGCCGACCTGTTCGGTGTCTGGAGCGACGGGTGGCAGCAGCAGCTGCGCGCCTGGTGGCGCCACCTGCAACTGGCGGCGGGCATTCCCGAGACGGAGGTGGAAAAAGGGTTCCGCCACGTGGACCGCGACATCTTCCCGGTCACCGAGGCCCGCCTGACCGAGCTTCTGGCCGAAACCGGCTTCGGCAGGCCCGAACCCTATTTCCGCGCGCTGTGCTTCGGCGGCTGGGTGGCGCGCAAGGTTTGATGGCATTTGTCACCCTGAGCCTTGGCGAAGGGTCTTTCAGCCTGAAGCGGCAGCCATCTGGCGGGTGAAAGATGCTTCGCGTTGCTCAGCATGACAGGATGGGGAGGTGCGATCCTTAAATCGCTCCCCCTACGTTCCGCCCAGCAGCCCGTCGATTTCCACCTGGGCCATGGCGCGGTCGGAACCGTGGATGATGGCGTTGGCGCAGTCCATCAGGGCCTGGGCGGCGCGGCTGATGGCCTTGACGTGCTCGGTGGTCAGCGCCGGATCGGCGCCGGCGACGATTTCCTCTTCCAGCTTGGCGACGCCGCCGAGGATCAGGGTGTTCAGGTGGTTGATGGTCTCCTCGAAGGGGCGGCGGAACTTGGTGGGCACGGCCTCGTAGGCCTCGACCGCCAGCTGCTTGTCCTTGAAGCTGGAATCGGTGAAATGCTCCTGGTAGCTCTTGGGCGCCCACATCTTGCACTCCTCGATCATGTCCGGCATGTCCGGCACCATGTCGAGCAGCATGACGATCTCGTTGAAGTGATTGAGATAGTCGGTGGCAAGCAGCGTCTGGGCACTGATGTTGGTGCCGCCGACCCTGGCAACGTATTCCTCGAAGGCCGCCCGCTCTTCCGGCGGGATATCAGATTCCGTCACCACCCCTCCTTGGAATCCCACCGGAAACCCCTCAGCCATCCTTGCGCCAGGAAGGACAGAATTTCAAGAGCCCTTAGTCATATGGCTATTGATCAGGATCGATGGTAGGGATGCCCGGTCAGAATCGAATGGGCCCGCCACAATTGCTCGGCCAGCAGGGCGCGGACCAGCATATGCGGCCAGGTCATGCGCCCGAAGGACAGCAGCAGATCGGCCCGTTGGCGCACCGCGTCGCCATGGCCGTCGGCGCCGCCGATCAGGAAGGCCACGTCCTGGGTGCCGCCGTCGCGCCAGCCTCTCAGAATCTCGGCGAAGTCCACCGATCCCATGTCGCGGCCCCGTTCGTCCAGCGCCACCACTTTCGAGCCCGTGGGGATGATGGACAACAGCAGATCCGCCTCGCGCGCCTTCATCTGGGGTGCGGCCAGCGGGCGCTTCTCCTCCACCTCCTTGAGGATTGGAGCGGGCGACAGGCGGCGGCAATACTGGCGGAACAGATCCAGCTCCGGCCCGGCCTTGGCCTTGCCCACCGCTCCGATCAGCAGGCGCATCAGCCCTGTTCGATCGCCTTGGCGCGCACGGCGCTGGCGGTGGGAGCATCGGCCTTGGCTTCCAGCGCGCCCCACATCTTTTCCAGATTGTAGAAGGCGCGGACCTCGGGGCGGAACAGGTGGACGATGATGTCGCCCCCGTCCACCAGCACCCAGTCGCACTGGGGCATACCCTCGATGGTGACCTTCTGGCCGGCCTGCTTCAGGGCCTTTTCCACGTGATCGGCCATGGCGCCCACCTGGCGCTGGGATTTGCCGGTGGCGATGACCATGGTGTCGGTGATGGAGGTGCGGCCCTTGAGGTCGAGGACCACCACGTCCTCGGCCTTGTGGTCGTCCAGGGTGGCGGCGACGATCTCCGCCAGCGAGGGGGCGGGAGCGGCGGGAGATTCGGCCTTGGCGGCGGGTTTGCGGGCTATGGTTGTCTCCTGTTGCGGATGGCGGTGGACGAGGCGGCGTGGCGCCGGGTGTGCAGGAACACCCAGGCGGGCGGCTGTCCCTGCCACAAAAATCGGGCTCTCGAGGACGGCTGGCGGCTTTGGGCGAAGCGATGAGCCGCACGGCTTCCCAAGATTCGCGCAGAATAGGGACCACGCGCCAGAATCGCAACGGGAACGGCGCGGAAGATGCTCTCCCATCTTGCCCAGCGATGGAAGCCGGCCAGATTATCGGCGCCCATCAGCCAGACGAAGCGGATGCGAGGGAAGCGTTGCCGCAACAGCGCCAGGGTGTCGGCGGTGTAGCGGGTGCCCCAATGGGTTTCGACATCGGTCGGTCGCAGGCGGGGGTGCCCGGCGCAGACCGCCCGTGCCGAGTCGAGGCGATCGGTGAACGGCGCCATGCCGGCCACCGGCTTCAACGGGTTCTGCGGACTGACCAGCAGCCAGACCTCGTCCAGGCCCAGCAGCCTGAGCGCCAGCAGGGCGATGTGGCGGTGCCCGTCATGGGCCGGATTGAACGAGCCGCCCAACAGCCCGACCCGCGCCCGCCGGGGCTCGCCCCAGGGATTGAGGCGGGGCCGCGTCATGGGGCTTTCCGGGGTGTCATGCTGAGCGATGCGAAGCATCTTTCAGACGATGGCGGTGCCGCCGCAGGCTGAAAGATCCTTCGGCTGCGCCTCAGGATGACAGCGGAAGTCCCGTCGCTCATCCCGGCCGGACCTGGCCGCTGCCCTTCACCACGTATTTGAAGGTGCAGAGCTGCTCGACGCCGACGGGGCCGCGCGCATGCATCTTGCCGGTGGAGATGCCGATCTCGGCGCCCATGCCGAATTCGCCGCCATCGGCGAACTGGGTGGAGGCGTTCCACAGCACGATGGCGGAATCGCACCCGTTCAGGAAGGTCTCGGCGGCGGCCGGGTCCTCGGCGATGATCGCCTCGGTGTGATGCGAGCCGTAGGTGTTGATGTGCTCCACCGCCGCTTTCACCCCATCGACCACCTTCACCGAGATGATGGCGTCCAGGTACTCGGTGCTCCAGTCGGCCTCGGAGGCCGGCAGGGCGCGGCAATCGGCCTCCTGGGCCAGATGGTCGCCCCGCACCTCGCAGCCCGAATCGATCAGCATGGAGAGCAGGGGTTTCAGGTGGGTCCTGGCGCAGGCCCGGTCCACCAGCAGCGTCTCGGTGGCGCCGCAGATGCCGGTGCGGCGCATCTTGGCGTTGAGCACGATGGTCTTGGCCATCTCCAGGTCGGCGGAGCCGTCCACGTAGGTGTGGCAGATGCCTTCCAGATGCTGGAACAGGGGAATGCGGCTCTCGGCCACCACGCGCTCCACCAGGGACTTGCCGCCACGGGGCACGATGACGTCGATATAGTCGGAAAGCCGCAGCATCACCCCCACCGCCTCGCGGTCGGTGGTGGGCACCATCTGCACCGCGTCTTCGGGCAGGCCGCAGGCGGTGAAGCCGCCCTTCAGCGCCGTCAGGATGGCCTGGGACGAGTGGAAGCTTTCCGAGCCCCCGCGCAGGATGGTGGCGTTGCCCGACTTCAGGCACAAAGCGGCGGCGTCGGCGGTGACGTTGGGCCGGCTCTCGTAGATGATGCCGATGACGCCCAAGGGCACGGCGACGCGGGAAATGTGCATGCCGTTGGGCCGGGTCCATTCCGCCAGCGAGCGCCCCACCGGATCGGGCAGCCGCGCGATGTCCTCCAGCCCCTTGGCCATGGCCTCGATGCGGGCCGGGTTGAGCATCAGGCGGTCGAGCATGGCCTTGGAGAGGCCCTTGGCCTCGCCCGCCGCCATGTCCTTGGAATTGGCCTCCATGATCAGCCTGGCATCGATGCGGATGGCCTGGGCCGCGGCGCGCAGCGCCTTGTCCTTGTCCGCCGACGGGGTGAGGGCGAGGATGCGGGCGGCGGCGCGGGCGCGACGGCCCAGCTCGGTCATCATCGCCTGAAGGTCGCTCATCATCATCCCTCCATCACCAGATCGTCGCGGTGGATCAGTTCGTCGCGGCCCTTGAAGCCCAGGATGGCCTCGATCTCGCCCGATTTGCGGCCCATGACGGCGCGGGCATCCGTGCTGGAATAGGCCACCAGGCCGCGTCCCAGCACCTTGGCGGAAGCGTCCTTGACCAGGACGCAATCGCCGCGCTCGAACTCGCCTTCCACCGCCGTGACGCCGGCGGGCAGCAGGGAACGGCCCTGGGCCAGGGCGCGGGCGGCGCCGGCATCCAGCACCACCGTCCCGGCGGGCTTCATGGAGCCGAAGATCCATTGCTTGCGCGCCGTCCTGGGTTCGGACGAGGGCAGGAACCAGGTGCAGCGCCCGCCCTCCTCGATGGTCCTGAGCGGATGCAGGGGCTCGCCCCGGGTGATGGCCATGCGGCAGCCGGCCGACAGGCAGATGCGGGCCGCCACCAGCTTGGTGACCATGCCGCCCGAGCCGTAGGCCGAGCCGGGATCGCCGGCCATGGCCTCGATCTCCGGGGTCAGCTCGCGCACCTCGGGAATGAAGGTGGCGGTCGCGTCCTTGCGCGGATCGGCGGTATAAAGGCCGTCGATGTCGGAGAACAGCACCAGGGCGTCGGCCGACACCATCTGGGCCACGCGGGCGGCGAGGCGGTCGTTGTCGCCGACGCGGATCTCGGCGGTGGCCACCGTGTCGTTCTCGTTGATCACCGGCACGGCGCCGAGGCGAAGCAGGGTCTCCAGCGTCGAGCGGGCGTTGAGGTAGCGCCGCCGGTTCTCGGAATCGTCCAGTGTCAGCAGCACCTGGGCCACGGTGATCTGGTGATGGGCCAGGGCCTCCTGCCAGGCGTGGGCCAGACGGATCTGCCCCGTGGCGGCGGCGGCCTGCTTCTCTTCCAGCTTCAGGGGCGGAGTGAGGCCCAGCTTGCGCCGTCCCACCGCCACGGCGCCCGAGGACACCACGATGACCTCCTGGCCGCGCGCCTTGCAGGCGGCGATGTCGGCGGCCAGGGTTTCCAGCCAGGCGCGCTTCACCTGGCCGGTGGAATCATCCACCAGCAGCGAGGAGCCGATCTTGACGATCAGGCGCTTGGCGGAGGCGAGTTGGCTCACGGGGCGCTCCACCCAAGAAGGCTTGTCATCCCGAGCGTAAGCGAGGGATCTCCGCTCTGAGAGGCGGTGCCGATACGGCACCGTTCGGTCAGGACGAGATCCCTCCTCCCGATGGTCGTCGGGATGACAGGAACGAAGGTCATTCCTCCTCGTCTCCTTCTTCCATTTCCTCGTCGTAATCCTCGTCGTCGCCGCCTTCGTCATCATGCCAGATCCATTCGCCGTCGGCGCCCCAATGGCCGCCGGCGAACTGGTCGTCCTCGGCCTCGGCCTTGCGCTTCCTTTGCTGGAAGGTGGGGGCGCCGCGCTTGCCCGAGCCGAACACCGCCGAGGCGGCAGGCACCTCGGGCTCTTCCTCGCGGGCTTCCTTGATGTGGGTGAACAGCCGGGCCAGGATGGGCTTCAGGCCGACGCCCGACACGCCGGACAGGGGCAGGACCTCCTGGCCGCAGGCTTCGGTCAGCTCCATCAGCTTCAGCTCGATGTCGTCGGCGGTCAGCGAGTCGCACTTGTTGAGCGCCACCACCTCGGGCTTCTCGTCCAGTCCGCCGCCATAGGCGGCCAGTTCGTGGCGCACCACGCGGTAGGCCTCGGCCACGTCATCGGCGGTCCCATCGATCAGGTGCAGCAGCACGCGGCAGCGCTCGATATGGCCCAGGAAGCGGTCGCCGATGCCGGCGCCCTCGTGGGCGCCCTCGATCAGGCCGGGAATGTCGGCGATGACGAACTCTTCCTCGCCCAGGGTGACGACACCCAGATTGGGATGCAGCGTGGTGAAGGGGTAGTCGGCGATCTTGGGCCGCGCCCGGGTCACGGCGGCCAGGAAGGTGGACTTGCCGGCATTGGGCAGCCCCACCAGGCCGGCGTCGGCGATCATCTTGAGACGCAGCCAGATCCAGCATTCCTCGCCGGGCCAGCCCTCGTCGGCGCGCCGGGGCGCCTGGTTGGTGGACGACTTGTAGTGCATGTTGCCGAAGCCGCCGTCGCCGCCCCTGAGCAGGACGACGCGCTGCCCCGCCTGGGTGAGGTCGGCCAGCACCGTCTCCTTGTCCTCGTCCAGCACCTGGGTGCCCACCGGCACCTTCAGGATCACGTCGTCGCCCTTGCCGCCGGTCTTGTTGCGGCCCTGGCCGTGATTGCCGATCTTGGCCTTGAAATGCTGCTGGTAGCGGTAGTCGATCAGGGTGTTGAGGTTGGCCACGCATTCCAGGATGACGTCGCCGCCCCGCCCGCCGTCGCCGCCGTCGGGCCCGCCGAATTCGATGTGCTTCTCGCGCCTGAACGAGCAGCAGCCGGCGCCGCCGTCGCCGGATTTCACGAAAATCTTGGCCTGATCGAGGAACTTCATAATTGGCGTATCCGCAACGGAGCAAAGGTCAGTGTGCTGATTATCCGTCATGCCCGGACCTGATCCGGGCATCCATGGATCGCCGGGTCAAGCCCGGCGATGACGAGAGTAGGCAGGTGACCGGAAAAGCAAAAGGGGAACGGCGAACCGTTCCCCTTCCTTAAAAACGCAAGCGTCCGGGAACGGCCTTATTCGGCGGCCTCCGGCAGGGGCTCGACGACCACGAAGGTGCGGCCCTCGGCCTTGTGCTTGAAGGTCACCTTGCCGGCGGCGGTGGCGAACAGGGTGTGATCCTTGCCCATGCCCACATTGGTGCCGGCGTAGAACTTGGTGCCGCGCTGGCGCACGATGATGTTGCCGGGGATGACGATCTCGCCGCCGAACTTCTTGACGCCGAGCCGCTGACCCGCGGAGTCGCGGCCGTTGCGGGACGAACCGCCAGCCTTTTTATGAGCCATAGTCTACTCTCCTAGTATCGGCGCGCGGGCGATCAGCCGGCGGAAATGTCGGTGATGCGCAGGATCGTCAGGTCCTGGCGGTGGCCGTTCTTGCGGCGCGAGTTCTGGCGGCGGCGCTTCTTGAAGACGATGATCTTCTCGCCGCGGGCCTGGGCCACCACGGTGGCCTTCACGCTGGCGCCGGCCACGACGGGCGCGCCGATCTTCTCGCCGACCATCAGCACCTGGTCGAGCACAACCTCGGCACCGGCCTCGCCGGCCAGCTTCTCGACGCGGATCACGTCGCCCGAAGCGACCTTGTACTGCTTACCGCCGGTCTGGATGACTGCGAACATGACGATTCTACCTGAGCAAAAGAAACAGTGACGCGCGAAGGGAGCCCACCGCGCGAGAGGGCCGAAATATACTCACCCCCAAGGCAGAGTCAACGGCTATCTGAATCGAATTGCGAAGAACCGCGCCTAACCGATTCAAATTCATGCCGCATCCTCGACGGGGGACGAACCGGCGACCAGACGGGAGAATTCTCCCGACCAGCCGGGCATGTCGGATGCAGGCATGTCGAACTCGCCGTGAAGGCGGCCGTGCTCGATTTCCTTGACCACCGCCGGCACCGATCGAGAGAGCCCGGGAAGACTCAATTGGATACGGGCCGACGGCGTGATGCCGGCAAAATCGCCGATTGCGGTGAAGCCGCCTTCCGAACAATTTATCAGCCGCGCCACCACGGTGGCCCCGCCAATGGTGATCGTGCCGGAGCCGTCCAGGCGATAACGGGGCTTCTCGCGCCGGTTGACCTCCTTGGTGGCGGTGCGCACCACCCGGACCAGGATCTCGCGCAGGCGGTCGATGCCGCCGGCCACCTCGTGCGAGACGCTGCCCACCTGGGCGGCCCGCTGGCCGGTATGGGAGGCCTCGGCCGAGACCTTGGCGATACGCTCCGCCACCTCGTTGGCGGCATCCGAGGTCTGGGCCACGTTGCGGGCGATTTCCTGGGTGGCGGCGCCCTGCTCCTCGATGGCGGTGGCGACCGCCGCCGACACCCCTTGGACATCGCCGATGGCCGTGGTGATCTCTCCCACCGAACGGACGGCATTTTGCGTGGTGGCCTGGATCTCGGCGATCTGGGCGGTGATCTCCTCGGTGGCCCTGGCGGTCTGGTTGGCGAGGTTCTTGACCTCGCCCGCGACCACGGCGAAGCCCTTGCCGGCCTCGCCCGCCCTTGCCGCCTCGATGGTGGCGTTGAGCGCCAGCAGGTTGGTCTGCGACGCGATGTCGTTGATGAGGTTGGCGACCTCGCCGATCCGGTTGACCGCCTCGGACAGTTGAATGATGGTCCGTTGAGCCTCGGTCGAGGTGGCGACCGCTACCTCGGTGACGCGGGTCGCAGTACCCACCTGGGTGGAAATCTCGCGGATGGACGCCGAAAGTTCCTCCGCCGCCGAGGCCACGGTCTGGGCGTTGGCCAGGGCCTGGGTCGCGGCGGCGGCGACGTTCTGCGAGTTGTCGCCCACCGCCGCCGCGCTCTGGGCCATGCCGCCGGCATTGTCGGCCATGCGCCGGGTCATCTCGGCGATGCGGTCGACGGCGGCCCGGGTTTCCCGCTCCACCGTTTCCGCCATGCCCTGCAGGGCGGCGATCTTGTCGTGCTCCGCCTTGCGGCGTTCGTCCTCCTGGGCGGCGCGCAGGCGTTCGGCCTCGGTCAGCTCTTCCTTGAAGCGCTGCACCGAGCGGGCCATGGCGCCCACTTCGTCGCCGCGCTCCTGACCGGGCACGGCGATGCCCATTTCACCCTTGGCCAGCCGTTCCATCAGCGCCGTCATGGCGGTGAGCGGGCGATATATGGAGCGTGCGACCAGGGAGCCGACCGCCAGCATCAGCGCGAAGCCGGCCAGCATCACCCAGGTCATGGTGCGGCTGGCGGTGGCGTTGACCTGTCCGGCCTCGGCGCGGGCGGTGGTCATGGCGGCGCGGGCGGCATCCTCCAGGGCCTGGATGGCGGGAGCGGCGGCGGCATAGGCTTCGCTCATGGCCTTGGCGGTGTCGCGCGACGTCAGCATGGCTTCGGCGGCGGCGCGGAAATCGCGCTGATAGGCGCCCATCCGCTCCTGGATCGCCGCCCGCTCGGCGGCGGGAATGGCCGAAGCCGCCAACGCCTTCTCGAACTCGGCGCCGCGCCGGGCAAGATCGTCCATGTATTTCGGGTCGAGGCGGGCGAGGAAATCCTTTTCGTGGCGCCGCATCATCAGCATCAACACCTGCAGGCGCGGCTCGTCATGAGTCTTCAACGCGGCTTCCACCTCGTGCACCGAGGCGCGCAGCATTCCCAGCAGACCGTCCTTCTCGCTCAGGCCGACCTTGACCTCGGCGGCGGCAACGGCGGCGAAGGTCTGGGAATACCCGGCGATGCCCCTGCGGACCGTATCCACTCGGGAATGACGCGGATCGCCTGGGGGAAGCGCGGCCGCGATGCCGTCCATGGCGGCATTGACCGCCGCCATGGTCTTGGCGTGCTCGTCCACATATTGGGTGGCGCGGCGCAGCAGAAAATCCTTCTCGTTGCGCCGGGCGTTGAGCAGGCCGGCCTCCAGGTTGGCGGCCCGCTCGGCCACGGCGGTCTCGGCGGCGAGACGCGCATCGACCCGGGCGATGCTCTCTCTCGCCGCCCACTGCACCGCGATGCATATGCCGAGAATCGCTCCAGCCAGGGCGACCAGAGATCCAATCTGGACCTTCAATGAAAAGCGAGAGAGCAATCCTGCCATACCATCCCCCAATAAGGCACTTACCTAGCTTGCCTATTGAGTACCTCATCGTACGACCGGGCAGAAGCCATACGAATGGCGGCTAGCGGCTTAATAATATTACAGTTTTATGACAGTGCGGGAGGGCGGCGGCGCGGCGAGGACGTCCGCCTCGGCGGCGGCGCGGGCGGGAAGCCGGGCCAGGATTTCGCCCTTCTCGGCGTCGCTGGCGGTGGACCAGGCCTTGATCTCGGCCCGGGTGCGCCTGCAGCCGATGCACCAGCCCAGCCGGTCGTCGATGCGGCAGACGGATTTGCAGGGGGAGTCGAAGACGCGGAGCGGCGGCGCGGGCAAAATCCATCCCCATCCAAGCATTGGCTCCCCCTCATATTGGTCGCTGGCGGCCCGGCAAAAAGGGGCTATCCTGTTCGGACACCACACAAGGGAGGCGATCCATGCTGCACGGCAAGGTCCTGGTGGCCCAGGGCGGCGGCCCCACGGCGGTGATCAACCAGTCCATGGTCGGCGCCGTCCTGGAATCCCGGAAATTCCGCAACGTCGATCTGGTCTACGGCGCCCATCACGGGGTGCGCGGCATCGTCAACGAGGATTTCCTCGACCTCACCCAGGAGACCAGCCACAACCTGGAAATGGTGGCCCAGACGCCGTCCTCGGCCCTGGGCTCGACGCGGGACAAGCCGGACCTCAAGTACTGCCACGAGATCTTCGAGGTCTTGAAGGCCCACGGCATCGCCTATTTCTTCTACATCGGCGGCAACGATTCGTCGGACACCGTGCGCATCGTCTCGGAGGAGGCGCGCAACGCCGGCTATCCGCTGCGCTGCATCCATATCCCCAAGACCATCGACAACGATCTGGTGCTGAACGACCACACGCCGGGCTTTCCCTCGGCGGCCCGCTTCGTCGCCCAGGCCTTCATGGGGGTGAACCTGGACAACGCGGCGCTGCGGGGAGTCTATCTGGCGGTGGTGATGGGCCGCCACGCCGGCTTCCTCACCGCCGCCTCTGCCCTGGGTAAGAAGTTCCCCGACGACGGACCGCACCTGATCTACCTGCCCGAGCGCGTCTTCTCGGTGGAAAGCTTCCTCACCGACGTGAAGGCCGCCTACGACAAATACGGCCGCTGCGTGGTCGCCCTGTCCGAGGGCATCCACGACGAGAGCGGCGCGCCCATCATCACCCGGCTGGCCAAGGCCACCGAGCAGGACGCCCACGGCAACATCCAGCTGTCGGGCACCGGGGCGCTGTCCGACCTGTTGTGCGAGGAGGTCAAGGACAAGCTGGGCATCAAGCGGGTCAGGGGCGACACTTTCGGCTACCTGCAGCGCTCCTTCATCGGCTGCGTCTCGGACGTGGACCAGCGCGAGGCCCGCGAGGTGGGGGAAAAGGCGGTGCAATTCGCCATGTGGGGCGATCGCGACGGCTCGGTGGCCATCCAGCGCACCGGCTTCTACTCGGTGGATTACAGGCTGCTGCCGCTGGAGGACGTGGCCGGCAAGACCCGGGTGATGGAGGACCACTTCATCGCGCCGTCCGGCACCGACGTCACCGACGCGTTCCGCATGTACCTGCGGCCGCTGCTGGGCTCGGGCATGCCCGACGCCTTCCGCCTGCGGCTCAATTCGGTGCCGAGGATTCTCAAGGCATAGGGTAGCCTGGCTACGGCGGAGAAGTACTTACTCAGCCGTGTCTAAATGTGTCCAATGGTAATTTCCGCTTCCGCCCTCAAGTTCAGGGAGAGGAGGGGAGCCAACAGGCATAAATAATTCTTCTGCGTAATATGGTATTTCCATTATACCTCCGCCGACCTTCTCTCCCAGCATGAGCAAAATTTCCGTTGTATCTGCATAGAGTATGTCGGGTTTGTTGGACAAGTGGCGAAGAAGGGATTTTGACTTCCTGCTTTTGTCAATTGTTCCGTTGTCATTGTATGCGTAATAGCGGGCACATCCCCATATTTCCGACAGAACACTGCTTGAGTTGACCGTCTTGTCGACCGGCACAAGCCGAACGTAGGCATATTCCATCAATCGGACCTGCGGGCGGCCACGGCAATGGGCCAATACAAGGCCATCAATCGATTCGTCCGGAAGTCCTTTCTTGTAAGCATTTCTGTACATTGTGTAGTCAACATGCACCCACACCTGAAGCTCCCTGTACAACTCGGCATGCCGTGGATGATGCCAGATACGGAGAGTTTCATCTATTTCGCGATAAGGGGATGCCTCCACCAGGAATGCGCGGCGCGTTCCTGGTCGGGACAGTTCGCGGACAATGGTTCCCACGTACTTCTCAATCTCGGGCTCGCCTGCGGCGACGACAGGGATGAGTAGGCTTTGCGGTATGTGCTCGCCTTCAATGCGGGCTCGAGCTCGAGGATCGATTTCTCGCATGCGGGCTCCTTCGGATTCTGGAAAATTCAACTTAACGGTGGAGTCTGCCGTCTATCTTGGTTTGGCTTGAGCGAATGCTGGGTTTGGTTGTCGCGACTGGCCATGTTCGGTCCATAATGACGGTAAAAACTGCTGTATTCAATCAATGGCGGATCTCCATACGCGTTTGATGGCAGGGTGCCGATGCGGCCCGCTCCGGCGGCGTGGCGTTATCGCGGGCGGGTCAGAGATGGCAATCACAAGAATTCTTGCCTCCGCCGCCGAAATGGCTATATTGACGCCAAGACACATTCTTATATTCCCGTCCGACGGGATTGTGAGGGTGGGCCAGTGGCCCACTTTTTTTGTTTTTAGGGACCAACGTTAGGTCGCAAGGCGACAGGGTTATGGATCTTCAAAGCCGTTTGGAGGCCCTGATCGCGCCGTCACTGGACGCCATGGGGTACGAGCTGGTGCGGGTGCAGCTGCAGGGAAAGCAGCGGCTCACGCTTCAGATCATGGCGGACCGCAAGGACGGCGTGATGATGGCCGTGGACGATTGCGCCGACATCAGCCGCTCGGTTTCGGCCCTGCTGGATGTGGAGGACCCCATCTCGGCGGCCTACACCCTCGAGGTGAGCTCGCCGGGCATCGACCGTCCGCTGACCCGGGCCAAGGACTTCGTCGCATGGGCGGGGTTCGAGGCCAAGATGGAATCGTGCCAGCCCATCGACGGGCGCAAGCGGTTCCGGGGCAAGCTGCTGGGTTTGGACGAGACGGGGGCCTTCGTGCGCCTCGCCGTCGAAACCGGCGAAGTCGCCATTCCGCTGGCCGATGTTCGCGGCGCCAAGCTGGTGCTGACCGACGAACTGATCGCCGCGACCATGCAAGACCAGGAAGAGTGAGGACGCATTAGGACCATGGAACGGATCGCCGCACTTCCCCGCCCCGAACTCCTTCAGGTGGCCGACGCCGTCGCCCGCGACAAGGGCATCGACCGCGACGAGGTTCTCGAAGCCATGGAGCAGGCCATTCAAAAGGCCGGCCGCTCCAAGTACGGCCACGAGCACGACATTCGCGCCCACATCGACCGCAAGACCGGCGAAATCCAGCTGGCCCGCTATATCGAGGTGGTCGAGGAGGTCGAGAACGAGGCCACTCAGTTCACCTTGAAGCAGGCGCTGCGCAAGAAGCCCGACGCCCAGGTGGGCGACTTCCTGGTGGATCCGCTGCCGCCCATCGATTTCGGCCGCATCGCCGCCCAGACCGCCAAGCAGGTCATCGTCCAGAAGGTCAGGGACGCCGAGCGCCAGCGCCAGTTCAACGAATACAAGGACCGCGTCGGCGAGATCAGCAACGGCCTGGTCAAGCGCGTCGAGTTCGGTAATGTCATCGTCGATCTCGGCCGGGCCGAGGCGCTGCTGCGCCGCGACGAACTGATCCCGCGCGAGACCTTCCGCACCGGCGACCGTGTGCGCGCCTACATCTACGACGTCCGCCAGGAGCCCCGGGGGCCGCAGATCTTCCTGTCGCGCACCCATCCCATCTTCATGGCCAAGCTGTTCGCCCAGGAAGTGCCGGAAATCTACGACGGCATCATCGAGATCAAGGCGGTGGCCCGTGATCCCGGCTCGCGCGCCAAGATCGCCGTGCTGTCCCACGATTCCTCCATCGATCCCGTGGGCGCCTGCGTCGGCATGCGCGGAAGCCGCGTCCAGGCGGTGGTGGCCGAGCTGCAGGGCGAGAAGATCGACATCATCCAGTGGTCGCCCGACGTCGCCACCTTCGTGGTCAACGGTCTCGCCCCCGCCGAAGTCACTAAGGTGGTGCTGGACGAGGAAGCCGGCCGCATCGAGGTGGTGGTGCCCGACGACCAGCTGTCTCTCGCCATCGGCCGTCGCGGCCAGAACGTGCGTCTGGCCAGCCAGCTGACCCAGTGGAACATCGACATCCTCACCGAGGCCGAGGAATCCGAGCGCCGCACCGAGGAATTCCGCTCGCGCTCCAACATGTTCATCCAGGCCCTGGACGTTGACGACGTCATCGCCCATCTGCTGGTCACCGAGGGCTTCTCCTCGGTGGAGGAGGTGGCCTACGTGCCGGCCGAGGACATCGCCGACATCGAAGGCTTCGACGAGAACGTCGCCGAGGAGCTGCAGACCCGGGCGCGGAACTTCCTGGCCGAGCAGGACGAGCGCTACGACCAGATGCGCAAGGACATGGGCGTCGCCGACGAGATGGCTGCCATCGAGGGGCTGGCCCCCTCCATGCTGGTCAAGCTGGGCGACAAGGGCATCAAGACCCTGGACGACCTGGGCGACCTGGCCGGCGACGAACTCCTCGACATCCTGGGCAAGGATGCCATGAGCGAGGACGAGGCCAACGCCGTGATCATGGCGGCCCGCGCTCACTGGTTCGAGGACGGCAAGTAAGGGGGAGGATGGCCGCATGGCCGGCCTCCCCGAAGAGGACGAGTACGAGGAGGGGACCGGACCGCAGCGCCGCTGCGTCGTCACCGGTCAGGTCCGCCCCAAGTCGGAATTGCTGCGGTTCGCCGTGGCGCCCGATGGTACGCTGTTTCCGGACCCCGGCCATGAGTTGCCCGGACGGGGAATCTGGTTGAGCGCCAGCCGGGATGTGGTAAATACGGCCGTGGCCAAACGGTCCTTCGCCCGGGCGGCCCGCCGCCCGGTCGCGGTCCCGGAAGGTTTGGCCGACCGGATCGAGGCGCTTCTGGCGCGCCGCTGCCTGGATCTTCTGGGTCTGGCGCGCCGTGCCGGTCAGGCGGTCTGTGGATTCGAGAAGGTGTGCGCCGAGATCAAGTCTCGCCGCGCCGCCGTTATTCTAGGGGCCAGGGATGCCGCCCGCGACGGGCGCGCCAAGGTCCAGGCGATGGCCCCCGGCGTGCCGGTGATCGAGCTTTTCGACGGGGCCGAGTTGGGCACCGTTTTTGGCCGCGACGCGGCCGTTCATGTCTGCGTGTCTCCGGGCAGGCTGGCGCAGCGTCTCAAGGATGACGCGGCGTTGCTTGCCGGTTTCCGTGGATGATTTTTTGCAGAAGAGACGAAGTCGTACATGAGCGATTCCCAGGATCAAGACCGTAAGGCCCCGCTGAAGCTGACCCAGCCGGGTAAGCTGGAGCTGAAGAAGACCGTCGAGACCGGCCAGGTCCGGCAGAGCTTCTCCCATGGACGATCCAAGGTGGTGACCGTCGAGGTCCGCAAGAAGCGCACCTTCTCGAGTGCCGGCGGCGCCATGCACGAGGTCAAGGACGGCGCCCATTCCGTCGCCGAGGCCGATCTCGCCGCCGCCGTGGCCAAGGTGGAGGCCGCCAGCCGCGCCGCCAGCGCCCACGACCTGACGTCGGGCGAGAAGGCCGCCCGCGCCAAGGCGCTGCAGGACGCTCTGCGCCACGAGGAAGAACTGCGCGCCCGCGCCGAGGAAGACGCCATCCGCCGCGCCGCCGAGGAAGAGGCCGCCCGCGCCGCCGAGGAAGAGGCCCAGCGTCTCGCCGAGGAAGAGGCCGCCAGGCATGCCGCCGAGCCGCAGCCCGAGCCCGAGGCCCCGGCGGCCGAGGCCCCCGCTCCTGCCGCTCCGGTCGCCGCCGCTCCGGCGGCTCCGGCGGCTCCGGCCGCCCCCGTCGCTCCGGCCCAGCCCAAGCCCGTCGCCGCCGCTCCGGCGGCTCCGGCCGGCGAAGCCCCCGCCGCTCCGCGTGGCCGCACCGAGGAAGAGGAAGAGGAAGAGGAGCGCGCCAAGAAGCGCGCCGCCGCCCACAAGCCCGCCCCGGTCAAGCGTACCGAGCCCCGTCGCCGCACCGGCAAGCTGACCATCACCGACGCGCTGACCGACGACGACCGCTCCGAGCGCGGCCGCTCGCTGGCCGCCGTCAAGCGCGCCCGTGAGCGCGAGCGCCTCAAGCACATGCAGAAGGGCTCGGAAAAGGTCATCCGCGAGGTGATCGTGCCCGAAAGCATCACGGTGCAGGAGCTGGCCAACCGCATGGCGGTGCGCGGCGCCGACGTGATCAAGTGCCTGATGCGTCTCGGCGTGATGGCCACCATCAACCAGAACATCGACGCCGACACCGCCGAGCTGGTGGTGACCGAGTTCGGCCACAACATGAAGCGCGTGTCCGAGGCCGACGTCCTGGTCGGCCTGGAGGGCGAGGCCGACACCGACGAGGCGCTGATCGCCCGTCCGCCGGTGGTCACCGTCATGGGCCACGTCGACCACGGCAAGACCTCGCTGCTGGACGCGCTGCGCGCCACCGACGTGGTGTCGGGCGAGGCCGGCGGCATCACCCAGCACATCGGCGCCTATCAGGTGACCATGAGCTCGGGCGACAAGATCACCTTCATCGACACTCCCGGCCACGAGGCCTTCACCGCCATGCGCGCCCGCGGCGCCAAGGTGACCGACATCGTGGTCCTCGTGGTGGCCGCCGATGACGGCATCATGCCGCAGACGGTGGAAGCCATCCGCCACGCCAAGGCGGCCGGCGTGCCGATCATCGTCGCCATCAACAAGATCGACAAGCCCGACGCCAATCCGGAAAAGGTCCGCCAGGAGCTGCTGCAGCATGAACTGGTGACCGAGGAACTGGGCGGCGACGTGCTGGCCATCGAGGTGTCCGCCAAGAAGCGGATGAATCTCGAGAAGCTGGAAGAAGCCATCCTGCTGCAGGCCGAGATCCTCGACCTCAAGGCCAACCCGACCCGCGCCGCCCAGGGCGTGGTGGTCGAGGCCAAGATGGAGAAGGGCCGCGGCTCGGTGGCCACCGTGCTGGTGCAGAAGGGGACGCTCAAGGTGGGCGACGTCTTCGTGGCCGGCGCCGAGTGGGGCCGCGTCCGCGCCCTGGTGGACGACCACGGCAATTCCATCAAGGAAGCCGGTCCCTCCACGCCCGTCGAGGTGCTGGGCCTGCAGGGCACGCCCGCCGCTGGCGACGACTTCATCACCGTCGAGGACGAGGCCCGCGCCCGCGAGATCGCCGGCTACCGCCAGCGCATGGACCGCGAGGCCAAGGCCAAGCTGGCCACCCGCGGCACGCTGGAGCAGATGTTCTCCGCCATCAAGTCGGGCGAGGCCCAGGAACTGCCCGTGGTCATCAAGGGCGACGTGCAGGGCTCCATCGAGGCCATCTCCGCCACGCTGGAGAAGATGGGCAACGAGAACGTCAAGGTGCGCATCCTGCATGCCGCCGTGGGCGCCATCAACGAGTCGGACATCACGCTGGCCAAGGCCTCCAACGGCCTGCTGATCGGCTTCAACGTCCGCGCCAATCCCCAGGCCCGTGACATGGCCCGCCGCGATGGCGTGGATATCCGCTACTACTCCATCATCTACGACGTCACCGACGACCTGAAGAAGATGCTGTCGGGCATGCTGGCGCCGGAACTGCGCGAGCGCTTCCTGGGCTACGCGTCCATCCGCGAGGTGTTCAACATCACCAAGGTGGGCAAGGTGGCGGGCTGCATGATCACCGAGGGCATCGTCAAGCGCGGCTCGAGGGTCCGCCTGCTGCGCGACAACGTGGTCATCCACACCGGCGATCTCGGCCAGCTCAAGCGCTTCAAGGACGACGTCAAGGAAGTGCGCGAGGGCTACGAATGCGGCATGTCCTTCAGCAATTACGAGGACATCCGGGTCGGCGACGTCATCGAATGCTTCGAGATCGAGGAGATCGCGGTCACCCTGTAACGGGGTGACCGTGTTCCTCGCGGCGGAGTCATTGCCATGAGCCGGGGTGCCAAGCCACCGTCCCAGCGCCAGCTTCGCGTCGGCGAGGAATTGCGCCACGCCATCGCCATGGTGATCGAGAGGGGCGAGTTCCGCGACCCCGACCTCCAGAACCGCCCCATCACCGTCACCGAGGTGCGGGTCAGCCCTGATCTGCGCAACGCCACCGTCTTCGTGGTGCCGCTGGGCGGCGGCGAGGTCAAGCCCATCCTGGAGGGGCTGAAGCGCGCCAAGGCCTTCCTGCGCCACGAAATCGCCCGCATGGTGGAACTGCGCGCCGTGCCCGATCTGTGGTTCCAGGAAGACACCACCTTCGACACCGCGTCGCGCATCGATTCCATCCTCAACTCCCCCGAAGTGCGCCGCGACATCGCCTCCGCCCCGGCCGAGGACGATTTCGGCTCCGACGGCGACGACGGGCAGTAGGCGCCCCCTCGGCAAAGGCGAGACTTGCTCCCGCCGGCGGACGTCGTATCATTTCCCTCGTCACGCTCCCATCCGCCGAGGGAACCATGCGCCGCTCCGCCCCCCTGCTCGCCGCCCTGCTGGCCTCGACCCTGCTGACCTCGTGCCAGGTGACGCCGGGCACCGGACGCAGCAATTTCAATGTGCTGTCCTCAGAGGACGAGCAGAAGATGGGCGCCGAGGCCCACCCGGACATCCTGAAGCAGTTCGGCGGAGTCTATGAGGATCCCAAGATCCAGGCCTATGTGGCGGGCATCGGCAAGCGGCTGGCCGGCAACACCGAGACTCCCGGCGCGCCCTTCCGCTTCACGGTGCTGAACAGCAACGTGGTCAACGCCTTCGCCCTGCCCGGCGGCTATGTCTACGTGTCGCGCGGCCTGATGGCGCTGGCCGACGACGAGGCGGAGCTGGCCGGGGTGGTCGGCCACGAGATCGGCCACGTCACCGGGCGGCACACCGCGCTGCGCTACAGCCAGGCCATGGCCGCCAACGTGGCCACCGGCGTGCTGGGGGTGGTGGTGGGGGTGCTGACCGGCGTGTCGGGGGCGGGCGACATCGCCCAGTTGGGGGCGGCGGCCTATCTCCAGGGCTATTCCCGCGACCAGGAGAGCGAGGCGGACCAGTTGGGCATCCGCTACATGGCGGTCAGCGGCTGGAACCCCGAGAACATGGCCAGTTTCCTGGCCAAGCTGCGCGATCACGCGCGGCTCGAGGCGATGCTGGCCGGGCGCTCGCCCGACGAGGTGGACGAGACCTCGCTGTTCGCCAGCCATCCCCGCACCATCGACCGGGTGCGGGACGCCGCCGCCGCCGTCAAGGTGGCCGATCACAAGGGGGCGGTGGGGCGCGAACAGTATCTGGCCCATCTGGATGGAATGCTGGTGGGCGACGATCCCGACGAGGGCGTGGTCAGGGGGCGGGTGTTCTCCCATGCCGGGCTGGGCATCCGCTACGAGGTGCCGGCCGGCTTCCGCCTGATCAACGGCCCCAAGGCGGTGACGGCGGCCCATGCCGACGGATCGCTGATCCGCTTCGACATGGGCGCCGAGGCCCATGGCGACATGACCAACTACCTTCAGACCCAATGGGCCAAGGGGGCGCGCCTGACCGCCATCGAATCGCTGGAAATCAACGGCATGCCGGCGGCCACCGGCTTGACCAAGCTCAACACCAACAAGGGCACCATGGACGCCCGCCTGCTGGCGGTGAAGAACGGCAAGCAGACCTACCGCTTCCTCTATCTGACGCCACCCAACCAGACGGCGGCCCACGCCAAGGACTTCAGGACCTCGGGCATGTCGATCCGCAGGATGACGGAGGGGGAGAAGACGGCCGTGAAGCCCCTGAAGCTGAAGGTCATCACCGTCAAGGCCGGCGACACGGTGGAGAAGCTGGCCGAGCAGCTGCCCTACGAGGATCACAAACTGGAGCGCTTTCGCGTGCTGAACGGCCTCGAGGCCAACGAAACCATCAGGCCGGGCCAGAAACTGAAGACGGTTATTTGAGGCGGAACGAGCGTGCCAACGGCAGGAATTCGGCGACCACCTGGTCGTAGAGGGCGCGCTTGAAGGGGATGATCAGCCCCGGCACCTCTGCCAGGTCCATCCAGCACCAGCGCTCGAACTCCGGGTGCTCGGTCTCGAGATTGATGTCGGAATCGGTCCCGGTGAAGCGGGCGCAGAACCATTTCTGGGTCTGGCCGCGAAAACGGCCCTTCCAGCTGCGGTCGGCGATGTCGGGCGGCAGGTCGTAGGAAATCCATCCCCGGCTTTCGGCGATGATCTCGGCGTTGGCCGTGCCGATTTCCTCTTCCATCTCGCGCAGCGCCGTGGCGCGCGGGTCCTCGCCCTCGTCGATGCCGCCCTGGGGGAACTGCCAGGCGTTGCCGGGGGTGTCGATGCGCTGGGCGACGAAGGCCAGCCCCTGGTCGTTGAGCAGCACCAGCCCGATGCCGGGCCGGTAGGGGCGCTGGTCGTAGGGCAGGAGGGGGGGCTTGCTCTTCTTGCTCATGACTTTCCGGGGGCGGGCGGGGGCTGGACCAGGGTGGAGACCGGCACGATCACCAGCTTCTGGCCGTCGAAATCGTTGAGCCAGGGCAGCAGCCGGTCGAAGGACAGCGGCCGGGGATTGATCACCACCAGGGCCTTGCCCTTGGTGCGCGCCGCGATGGACACCTGGTTGAGGCGCATGTCGATGGCCTCGCGGAACAGCTCGGCATCGGCGACCGCCGTCACCGGGGCGATGGCGGGAACCCGGTCGGCCGGCGCGGCTCCCGGCCCCACGTAAAGCAGGCCGTGGTCGCGCAGCTTGCCCAGGGTCTGGACGATCTGCTCGGTGGCGGCGAACCTGTCGCCCAGCGAGATCAGGCCGGTATAGCCGGCCGCCCGGGTCATCACACCTTCGATGCGGGCCAGGTTGGTCTCGGGCGGCACCGCGTTGGTCATGCCCAGCGGGCCGGGATCGCGGGGCTGGGCGCCGCTGGCATCGGCGGGCAGCACCATCATCACCTCGTGGCCGTAGTCGCGGGCCTTCTTCACCCACTTGTCCAGGCCCTGGGCATAGGGGCTGAAGGCGAGCGTCACCTCGGGCGGCAGCTTGGCGATGGCCGCCTCGGTCGCCGCCTTGTCCAGTCCCATGTCCATCACCACCACGGCCACCTTGCCGCGATCGGCGGGGCCGGACCACGGGCGGGCATAGACCTGCCAGGGCTGGCGGCCGTCGGGGGCCGGGGCGGGAATGTCGCCGATGGCGGTCTTCTTCAGCAGTTCCTTGACCGGGGCGGCGGGCAGCGCCTTGACCTCGCCCTTCAGGGCCGGCAGGCCCTCGTAGCTGGGGGGCTTGTCGGCGTTGCGCGGGTTGGGCTGGGTGGGAATGCCCGAGGAATCCACCGCCGGCGGCGGCTTGGGGGCGAAGGCCTTGGAAACCGGCGATTCCGGTTCGGCCACGTAATCGCCGCCGGGCGGCAGGGCCGCCACCGCCGTTTCCGGCCTGGCCTCGGCCGTGGCGGGCGGAACGGCCTTCTCCGGAGCGATGGCCGGCGGCAGGGAATCGGGCGACGGCGTGTCGTCGGGCACCGCCTTCAGCACCTCACCCACCGGCTTCTCGCTTCCCGGGGCCACCGGCGGGGTCAGCAGGCCGCTTCCGGCTCCCGGCTTGGCCGGTTCGCCCCGTCCCGGCAGATCGAAGGAGAGCTTGGGCGGGTTCTCGCCCACATCCATCAGGCCGATCAGGTCGCGGGTCTCGTAGGCGGTGAACAGATAGGCGATGCCGCCCAGTCCGCCGCCGGCCACCAGAATTCCCAGGCCGATGAGAATCGGCTTGAGATTGAGGGGCTTGCGTTCGGGCTTGAACTCCTCGACGACGATCTCGGGAACCGGTTCGTCGTCCAGTTCCTCGAGATCGAAGTGGGTGTCGGCGGCCATGGATGCGGACCCGCTGTCCGCTTACCGCTGGGCCGGGCGATAGAGCGACAGGCCGCGCAGCAGATCCAGGGCCCGGGCCAGCTGGTAATCCTGCGCCGGGTCGCCCAGCTTGATGGGAGTGGGCGCCTCGGCCTTGCCGCCATCGCCCTTCGGCTCCGGGCTCTTGGGCTCGGGCGCCTTGGATTCGGGGGCCTTGGCCGGTTCGGCCGGCTTGTCGGCGGGCTTGGCCTTGTCGCCGTTGGGATTGGGCAGGGCCTTGCGCAGATTGGCTTCCGAGCGGCGCTCGACGGCGGCGCCGGCGATGGGCTCCACCTTGGATTGCTGCGCCTTGATGTCGGGCTCGATGCCCACCGCCTGGATGGAGCGGCCCGACGGCGTGTAGTAGCGGGCCGTGGTCAGGCGCAGCGAGCCGTGGCCGTGCAGCGGCATCAGGGTCTGCACCGAGCCCTTGCCGAACGAGCGGGTGCCCAGCAGCACGGCGCGCTTGTGGTCCTGGAGCGCGCCGGCGACGATTTCCGAGGCCGAGGCCGAACCGTCGTTGATCAGCACCACCAGCGGCAGGCCATCGGCGATGTCGCCGGGCCGGGCGTTGAAGCGCTGGGTGTCCTCGGGCCGGCGCGAGCGGGTGGAGACGATCTCGCCCTTGTCCAGGAAATCGTCGGACACCGCCACCGCCTGATCCAGGAGGCCGCCGGGATTGTTTCTGAGGTCGATGACGAAGCCGGTCGGCGTCTTGCCGATGTCCTTCTTCAACTGCCCCATGATGCGCACCAGATCGGCGTGGGTGGTGGCGCTGAACTGCGAGATGCGGATGTAGCCGATATCGCCGTGCAGCTGGCCCTTGACGGTCTGCACCTTGATGACGGCGCGGGTCAGCTTGATGTCGAAGGGCTGCTCGACGCCGGCCCGGCGCACGGTCAGCTTGATGTCGGTGTTGACGGTGCCGCGCATGCGATCCACCGCTTCCGACAGCGACAGGCCCTGGACCGGCTCGCCGTCCAGGTGGGTGACGAAATCGCCGGGCTGCATGCCGGCGCGGTAGGCCGGGGTGTCGTCGATGGGCGAGACCACCTTGACCCAGCCGTTCTCCATGGTCACTTCCAGGCCCAGCCCGCCGAACTCGCCACGGGTCTGGATGTCCATGTCCTTGGAGTTCTTGGGATTGAGGTAGGCCGAGTGGGGATCGAGCGAGGTCAGCATGCCGTTCAAGGCGGCCTCGATCAGTTCCTCGTCATTGACGGGTTCCACATACTCGCTGCGGACCTTTTCCAGCACTTCGCCGAACAGGTCGAGAAGCTTGTAGGTTTCCTTGCGCTCGGCGGCGGAAACGGGGGTGAGGGCGGTCGTCGACAGCAGGGCGAAGCTGCCCGCCGCGATCAGGATCTTGCGAATCATCCACTGGCCTTACTTTTATGTGCCATGAGCCAAGGCAACGGGTTGACCGGCTGGCCATTGCGGCGCAGCTCCACGTAAAGGTTGGGCTTGCTGTCGTCCTGCCCCATGACGCCGACGGGCTCGCCCGTCAACAGCTTCTGACCGACGGCGCAGTCGATCTGCGCCATTCCCGCCAGCAGGGTATGATAGCCCTCGCTGTGTTCGATGATCAAGAGAAGGCCGTAACCCCTGAACGGACCAGCAAAAGCCACGTGGCCGTCATAGGGGGCGATGACCTGGGCCGCCTTGCGGGTGTTGATGGTGATGCCCTTGGACACGTGGCCGACGTCGTTGGGCTGGCCGTAGGTCTCGACCACCCGGCCGCGGGCGGGATAGGGCAGTTTGCCCTGGGCCTGGCTGAAGGGCTTGTCGTTCTTCACCGGGCGGAGCGCCGCGGCCTCGCGCGAGGCCTGCTCGGCCTGATGGGCGGCCTTCTCGGCGGCCAGCTGCTTTTCCTTGGCCTCGGCCTGGGCCCGGATCTCCGCTTCCTGGGCGGCGCGGGCGGCGGCCTCCTGGCGGGCGCGCGCCTCGGCGGCGGCCTGCTGGGCGGCCTTGCTCGCCTCGTCCTCGCGCGCCTTGGCCTCGGCGATGGCCTGTTGCGCCGCTCTGCTGGCGGCCAGTTCGGCTTCGCGGGCGGCCTTGCTGGCGGCCAGCTCGGCCTCGCGGGCGATGCGGCGCGCCGTGGCCTCGGTCTCGCGGGCGACCTTCTCGGCGGCGGCCTTGGCGGCGGCCTCGGCCAGCCGGCGTTCCCGTTCCTGATCCAGCCGCGACAGCAGATCGCGCAGATCCTCCGCCTGGCTGCCCAGGTCCTGCAGGCGGGCCTCGAGCGCGCGGCGCTCCTGCTCGGTGGCGTTCTGCACCTGGAACTTGCGCTCGAACATGTCCTTGATGCGGACGTGCTCGCGCTCCAGCGAGCCGGTGGTGGTGGCGATCAGCCTGCGCTGCTCGCTGATCTCGGCGCGCAGCTTGGCGACGCCGTCGATCTCCACCTTGAGGTCGCGGGCCGATTGCTCGATCTGGGGCACGGCGGCGCGCAGCAGGATGGCCGAGCGCACGGTGTCGGCCGGGCTTTGCGGCTGGGCGATCAGCGCCTCGGTGGGGCGCCAGGCCAGGCGCTGGAGCGCGGTGAGCACGCCGACCATCTGGCGCGAGCGGCGCTCCAGCGCGTCGGAACGGCTGACCTCGCGCTTGCGCAGGTCCTCCAGCTGGGCTTCCAGCTCGGACAGCAGGTCCTCGCTCTCCTGCGCCGCCCGGGCGGCCTTGACCATGTCGGCGCGCAGCCGGGCCGTCTCGGCGGACAGGTCCTCGGCCTTGCGCCGCACGTCCTCGTGCTCGGCGCGCGAGCGTTCCAGCTGGCTTTCCAGCTCGCGCAGGCGTTCGCCGGCATCCACCGGCTTGTCCCAGGTGGCGAAAGCGGGCGCCGCCCCCAGCAGGAGCAGCGCCGTTGCGAAGAGGGCTCCCTTAACCCGCCGCACGGAGGGTCTGGCGGAGCAGGGATTGCCCGCTCATTTCGGCCGGCTGGGCGAGGCCCAGCAGGGCCAGCAGGGTGGGCGCCACGTCGGCCAGCCGGCCGTCGCCGATGCCGTCCACCCCGGCGGGCGGAGCGACCAGGACCGCCGGCACCGGGCCGGTGGTGTGGGCGGTGTGGGGCTCGCCGGTGGTGGGGTCCTTCATCTGCTCGGCGTTGCCGTGGTCGGCGGTGACCAGCATGGTGCCGCCGGCCTTCACGACGGCGGCTTCCAGCCTGCCCAGGCAGGCATCCACCGTCTGGGCGGCGGTGATGGCGGCCTTCATGAAGCCGGTATGGCCGACCATGTCGCCGTTGGCGTAGTTGACCACGATGACGTCGAAGGTGCCGGCCTCGATGGCGGCCACCAGCCTGTCGGTGACCTCCACCGCGCTCATCTCCGGCTGCAGGTCGTAGGTGGCGACCTTGGGGCTGGGCACCAGGATGCGCTCCTCGCCGGGGTACACCGTTTCCTCGCCGCCGTTGAAGAAGAAGGTGACGTGGGCGTACTTCTCGGTCTCGGCGATGCGCAGCTGGGTGAGGCCGGCGCGGCTCAACACCTCGCCCAGGATGTTGGACAGCGTCTCCGGCCCGAACAGGGTGTCGAGGAAGGCGTTCAAATCCTTGGAATACTCGGTCAGCCCCAGACGGGCGGCGAAAGCTACCTGACGGGCGCGGGCGAAGCCGTCGAAGGCCGGGTTGACCAGGCAGTCGAGGATCTCGCGCGCCCGGTCGGCGCGGAAATTGCCCATCAGGAGGCCGTCGCCGTCCGTCATGCCCTGGTACGCGCCGATCACGGCGGGCAGCATGAACTCGTCGGTCTTGCCGTCGGCATAGGAGGCGGCGATGGCGGCCAGCGGATCGGCGCCCGCCACGCCCTTGGCCTCGACCAGGGCGTTCCAGGCGAGCGAAACACGGTCCCAGCGCTTGTCGCGGTCCATGGCGTAATAGCGGCCCGAGACGGTGGCCACGGTGACATCATGGCCCTTCACGTCGGCCAGGAAGCGCTCCATGAAGCCCTGGGCGCTGGACGGCGGGGTGTCGCGGCCGTCGAGGAAGGCGTGGACCAACACCTTCACGCCGGCATCGGCGATGGTCCGCGCCAGGGCCGCCAGATGGTCCTGGTGGGAATGCACGCCGCCGGGGCTCAACAGCCCCATCAGGTGCATGGCGCCGCCCTTGGCCTTCACGGCGGCGATGGCCCCGGTCAGGGTGGGGTTGGCGGCCAGGGAGCCGTCGGCGACGGCGGCGTCGATGCGCGGCAGGTCCTGCATCACCACCCGTCCGGCCCCCAGATTCATGTGGCCCACCTCGGAATTGCCCATCTGCCCGTCGGGCAGGCCCACCTGCAGGCCCGAGCTGTGCAGCAGGGCGTGGGGATAGCGGCTGAGGAAGCGGTCCCAGTTGGGCGTGTCCGCCTGGGCGATGGCGTTGTCGGCGGCGTCTTCACGCCAGCCCCAGCCGTCCAGGATGCACAGGACGACGGGACGGGGGCGGCGGGGGGCGGCACTGGACATGGACGGTGAACCTGTGGTGGCGGTTGGTCTTTCTGGCCGGCACCTTATACTTAATCGGTGGAATCCGCCAGTTCTAGGCGGCCGGCAGCCTTTGGCGCAGGGCCGCCGGCAGCGTCTTGAGAACCAGACGGCGGACATGGTGCCAGAAGGCCGACAGGCTGAGCAGCAACGAACCCACCACCAGGGCGGTCAGCGCGAAGGCCTCGGCCGAGGAGCCGGCGGCCTCGAACAGGGTGGTGGCGGCGTAAAGCACATAGGCCAGCGCCGAGACCAGCAGGGCGCGGCGGTCCACCGCCAGGGCGACCACCGCCAGCACCAGATAGACGGCCACCGCTCCGGCCGCTCCGCCAACGCCGCTACCGCCGCCCAGGGCCGAGAACACCGGATGGACGATCATGGGCGCGGCGGCCAGATGCAGCCAGAAGGCCACGTCGGAGCGCCGGGTCTTGCGCGCCAGATCGCCGGCGTCCCACTTGAGCGCCAGGGCGAACAGGGCCAGCCCGGCGACGAAGACCAGCGGCAGGAAGAAGTCCCGAAGCGCCGGCACCAAAGCGAGGCCGAGCGCCAGCAGGGCTCCGGCCACGGCGCCTGCTCCGGCGGCGACGGTGATGGGCACCATGAAGCGCTTCCAATGGCCCCAGGCGGCCAGGGCGGCCACGGCGGCCGAGGCGGCGACGCCATAGCCGCCCCTGGCGAAATCCTCTATCCCCACCACGCCCAGACCGGCGGAGAACACCCCATAGACGAAGGCCAGCAGCAAGGCGAGGCTGGGCAGGGCCATGCGGCGCTTGCGGGTGAAGTATTCGGCGAAGGCCCAGGCGGCGGCGGCCACCGACACGCCGCCCAACACCGGACTGATCTTGCCCGCCAGCCAGCCCAGGGCCGAGAGCAGCAGCACGGCGGCGATGGTGACGAAGATGTCGTTGAAGCTGGTGACGAGGCGCACGCTCTCCTCGTCGGCGTCGTGGGCATTCTGCCGCTTGGCGACGAAGGCGCGGAAGGCCGTCGCGGCGTCACGGCTGAGGATGCCTTCCCCCACCGCCGCGTCGAGATCGTCGTCACTGTACATGGGAATTCCCCTTGTTGCCCGGCCCATGGACCAGGGATGCGCGAAGGGACGAGTCCCTTCGCCTTTTCTTTCCTTACCGCCAGCCCACTTCGCGGGCCAGGGCTTCCAGAACCGAGGAGGAGGCTTCCCATTCCTCGGGCGGGGGCGCGCCATCGGATTGGGCGGCGGCGCGCGCCGTGGCGATGGTTTCGGCCAAAGGCGCGAGACCTGCGGCGGCACGGCGGGTGTCCACCTCGGTTTCGTCCTCGATGGGGAGCGGCGACAGGCGGCCGCCTTGCCAATCCAGCTGGGTGCCGAATTTCTGCGGCCGGCCTTCCAGGGCGCGGATGCGGTCTTCCAGCATGGCGGCGTGGCGCTTGGGCACCTCGTCGCGGTTGGCGGCGGATTTCAGGAGGCCTAAGCAGCGGCGCATGAAGCTGGGGCGCGACACGGCGTGCATGGCCACCAGCCAGGCGGCCTCGGCCCCGTCGGGACCGGCGGCATCGGCGGTGGGCCAGCCCTCGTCGTCGACGATCAGTTCCAGCTCGCGGGCGTTGGATTCGTGGAGGCGGCGCAGTTGCGGCGGATACCCGCCCACCGGTTCGCCCGATTGCAGCAATTCATGGCGCAACGCCTGCTCGGCGTCCTTCAACGCCAGTAAGCGGTGGCGGAAATGTCCGGCCAAGGGCGGCGCTCCGAAAAAGGTATGACCTGTTCGTCGCCCCAGGCAGATATTCGATTTATGGGCCGAGATCAACAAATTGCTGGCCGTTACCATCCCCATGGAACGTCATGGCCGGGCTTGACCCGGCCATCCATGGCCCCCCGGGGCAAGCCCGGGGGGGGGACGGTGGAACGGAGTGGGCTTAGTCCCGGGCGCCCGACAGCAGGCCGCGGGCGATGACCTGGGCCTGGATCTCGGCGGCGCCCTCGAAGATGTTGAGGATGCGGGCGTCGCACAGGATGCGCGAGATGGGGTATTCCTCGGCGTAGCCGTTGCCGCCGTGGACCTGCAGGGCGTTGTCGGCGTTGGCCCAGGCGACGCGCGCCGCCAGCAGCTTGGCCATGCCGGCCTCGATGTCGCAGCGATGCCCCTCGTCCTTCTCGCGGGCCGAGAAGTAGGTCAGCTGGCGGGCGACCATGGTCTCGACCGCCATCCAGGCGATCTTGCCGCCGACGCGGGGGAACTCGTAGATGGGCTTGCCGAACTGGACGCGCTCGTTGGCATATTTCAGGCCCACTTCCATGGCGCACTGGGCGACGCCCACGGCGCGCGCCGCAGTCTGGATGCGGGCCGATTCGAAGGTTTCCATCAGCTGCTTGAAGCCCTGGCCCTCGACCCCGCCCAGCAGGTTGGCGGCGGGGACCTTGAAGCCGTCGAAGCCCAGCTCGTATTCCTTCATGCCGCGATAGCCCAGCACCTTGATCTCGCCGCCGGTCATGCCCTCGGCCGGGAAGGGGTTGTCTTCCGTGCCGCGCGGCTTGGGCGCGATCAGCATGCTGAGGCCCTTCCAATCCTTGGTGTTGGGATCGGTGCGGGTCAGCAGGGTCATCACGTCGGTGCGCGCGGCGTGGGTGATCCAGGTCTTGTTGCCGGTGACCACGTATTCGTCGCCCTGCTTCACCGCGCGGGTGCGCAAGCTTCCCAGGTCCGAGCCGGTGTTGGGCTCGGTGAACACGGCGGTGGGCAGAATCTCGCCCGAGGCGATCTTGGGCAGCCAGTACTGCTTCTGCTCCTCGGTACCGCCCAGGCGGATCAGCTCGCCGGCGATCTCGGAGCGGGTGCCGAGCGAACCGACGCCGATATAGCCGCGCGACAGCTCCTCGGTGACCACGCACATGGACATCTTGCCCAGGCCCAGGCCGCCGTATTCCTCGGGCAGCGTCAGGCCGAACACGCCCATCTCGGCCACGTGGTCCACCACCTCGATGGGGATCAGCTCGTCCTTCAGGTGCCATTCATGGGCGTGGGGGATGACCTCGTTCTCGGCGAAGGAGCGGAACTGGTCGCGGATGAGGACCAGGGTCTCGTCCTCCAGGCCCGGCTCGCCGAAATGATGGCCGTCGCGGATCAGCTCGGCGATGCGGGTACGCACGGAAGCGGTGCAGCCGTCGCGGCGGAGCAGAGAGGTGGCGTCGTTGGAGAACTCGTGCACCGCCTTGGAATCGAGCCCCAGATCGCCGGGGCGCACCATCTCGCCCTGGCTCATGGGGATGCCGCCGTAGATCTGGGCGGTGTATTCGCCGAACGCCGCCTGCAGCATCAGGGTTTCCAGCTCGCCCAGCTTGCCCTCGGCGTCCAGGCGCCTGGCCCAGCCCAGCATCTGCTGCAGGGCCGCCACATAGGTGGCCAGCCAGGCATAGCCGTGGGCGGCGGTCTGGTTGGCGTCGAACAGGGCGCCGTTGACCTTGCCGTCCTTGCTGACCATGGCGGTGACATTGGCCTTGGCGGCCAGCCGCAGCTTGTCGAGCACCGCGACGGCGGACTCGCAGGTGGGGATCAGATCGGGGAGCAGGATGGCGGTCATGGCGGTGTCCTTAACCTGAAGAAAGATTGGGCCCGGCACGAGGATGCCCGGATCAAGTCCGGGCATGACGATTTTTCTGTTTCGTCATTGCCGGGCCTGACCCGGCAATCCATCGGCCGTTCAGCGGGCGTCTCAGCCCTCGATGCAGTCCTCGACGGTGTAGCGGCCGGGCTTGAGGGCCTGGACCAGCACCGCCATGTTGCCGGGCTTGTGCTCGTTACGCAGCATCTTCATGTGGGCCAGCGGGATGTCGTCCCACGAATAGACCTCGGACATGCAGGGATCGATGCGGCGTTCGACCACCAGCTGGTTGGCCTGGGCCGACTGCAGCAGGTTGGCGAAGTGGCTGCCCTGGATACGCTTCTGGCGCATCCACACGAAGCGGGCGTCGAAGGTCAGGTTGTAGCCGGTGGTGCCGGCGCAGAACACGACCATGCCGCCACGCTTCACCACGTTGCACGACACCGGGAAGGTGGACTCGCCGGGATGCTCGAACACGAAGTCGACGTCGTTGCCCTTGCCGGTGATGTCCCAGATGGCCTTGCCGAACTCGCGGGTCTTCTTCATGTACTCGGCGAACACCTTGGGGTCGCCGTCCACGTCGGGCAGCTGGCCCCAGCAGTCGAAGTTCTTGCGGTTGATGACGCCCTTGGCGCCCAGGCCGAGGACGAACTCGCGCTTGTCCTCTTCCGAGATCACGCCGATGGCGTTGGCGCCCGACACGGCGATCAGCTGGATGGCCATGGAGCCCAGGCCGCCGGCGGCGCCCCACACCAGCACGTTGTGGCCCGGACGCAGCACGTGCGGACGGTGGCCGAACAGCATGCGGTAGGCGGTGGCCAGCGTCAGGGTGTAGCAGGCGCTCTCTTCCCAGGTCAGGTGCTTGGGCCGCACCATGACCTGCTGCGCCTGGACGCGGCAGAACTGGGCGAAGGAGCCGTCGGGGGTCTCGTAGCCCCAGATGCGCTGGCTGGGCGAGTTCATGGGGTCGCCGCCGTTGCACTCCTCGTCGTCGCCGTCGGTCTGGTTGCAGTGAACCACCACCTCGTCGCCGACCTTCCAGCGCTTCACCTTGGAGCCGACCTTGTAGACGATGCCCGAGGCATCGGAACCGGCGATGTGGTAATCGGCCTTGTGGTAGTCGAAGGGCGAGATGGGCTTGCCCAGCGCGGCCCAGACGCCGTTGTAGTTGACGCCGGCGGCCATCACCATGATCAGGACTTCGTGGGAATCGATCTCGGGGGTGTCCACCACCTCGACCTGCATGGCGGTATCGGGCTTGCCGTGGCGCTCCTTGCGGATGGCCCAGGCATACATCTGCTTCGGCACGTGTCCGAGCGGCGGAATCTCGCCAAGCTCGTAGAGATCCTTGACCACCTGCTCGCTCATCCTAGAACTCCTTGACCCTCTGGACGATACTTCACCGACACGGCCGGCCTCGGCGTTCGGTACACCGCCTTTTAGCGTTTTGTCGCTTTCTTCGCAATGCACAAAATGATAGTTTGTTTCGCGAAGTCGGGGGAAAGAGAAATTTTAGGTCGCATGACGACGCTAACCCCTGGCAAAGTTGCATTTTTTTGAATGGATTCAGTCTGGAGCGCCCGATGACCGAAAAGACCGCCCGCGAAGCCGCCGCCCCCGCCCGGGAGAAGCCCTGGCTGTTCCGCACCTATTCGGGCCATTCCTCGGCCGCTGAATCCAACAAGCTGTACCGCACCAATCTGTCCAAGGGACAGACCGGGCTGTCCATCGCCTTCGACCTGCCGACCCAGACCGGCTACGACAGCGACCACGCCTTGGCGCGGGGCGAAGTGGGCAAGGTGGGCGTGCCCGTCTGCCATATCGGCGACATGATGACCCTGTTCGAGGGCATCCCGCTGGAAAAGATGAACACGTCCATGACCATCAACGCGCCGGCCGCCTGGCTGCTGTCGCTTTACATCGCCACGGCGGAACGCCAGGGGGCGCACCGGTCGGTGCTGAACGGCACCACCCAGAACGACGTGATCAAGGAGTATCTCTCGCGCGGCACCTATATCTTCGCGCCCCAGCCCTCGCTCCGCCTGACCAGCGACGTCATCGGCTTCACCTATACCGAGGTTCCCAAGTGGAACCCCATGAACGTCTGCTCCTACCACCTGCAGGAAGCGGGCGCGACGCCCGAGCAGGAGCTGGCCTATGCGCTGGCTACCGCCGTCGCCGTGCTCGACACCGTGCGCCCCACCGTGCCGGCCGCCGATTTCGAGCAGGTGGTCAGCCGCATCTCCTTCTTCGTCAACGCCGGCATCCGCTTCGTCACCGAATTGTGCAAGATGCGCGCCTTCACCGAGCTGTGGGACGAGATCTGCCGTGACCGCTACGGCGTCAAGGACGAGAAGGCGCGGCGCTTCCGCTACGGCGTCCAGGTGAACTCCCTGGGTCTGACCGAGCAGCAGCCGGAAAACAACGTCTACCGCATCGTCATGGAGATGCTGGCCGTCGTCCTGTCCAAGAACGCGCGCGCCCGCGCCGTGCAGCTTCCCGCCTGGAACGAGGCCCTTGGCCTGCCGCGCCCCTGGGACCAGCAATGGTCTCTGCGCCTGCAGCAGATCATGGCCTACGAGACCGATCTGCTGGAATTCGGCGACATCTTCGACGGCTCGCACGAGATCACGGCCAAGGTCGAATCCCTGAAGGAGGGCGCGCGCCAGGAGCTGGCCCGCATCGACGACATGGGCGGCGCGGTCGCGGCGGTGGAATCCAGCTACATGAAGCAGAAGCTGGTGGAATCCAATGCGCGGCGCATCGGCGCCATCGAATCGGGCGAGCAGATCGTGGTCGGCGTCAACAAGTGGACCGAGACCGAGCCCAGCCCGCTCACCACCGGCGACGGCTCCATCATGACGGTGGATCCCAAGGCCGAGGCCGAGCAGATCGAACGCCTGAAGACCTTCAAGGCCGCCCGCGACGCCAAGGCGGTGGATAAGGCCCTGGCCGAGTTGCGCGCCGCCGCGCAGGAAGGCCGCAACGTCATGGAGCCCTCCATCGCCGCCGCCCATGCCGGCGTCACCACCGGCGAGTGGGCGCAGACCCTGCGTGACGTGTTCGGCGAATACCGCGCCCCCACCGGGGTGGCCCGCGCCGCCGCCGAGGTCAAGGGCGAGAAGATGGGCGCCGTGCGCCAGAAGGTGGAGGCGGTCTCGGCCAAGCTGGGCCGCCGGGTCAAGATCCTGGTGGGCAAGCCGGGCCTCGACGGCCATTCCAACGGTGCCGAGCAGATCGCCGTCAGGGCGCGCGACGCCGGCATGGAAGTGGTCTACGAAGGCATCCGCCTCACCCCCGCCCAGATCGTCAACGCCGCGCTCGAGGAAGGCGTCCACGTGGTCGGCCTCTCGATCCTGTCGGGCAGCCACGTGCCCCTGGTGACCGAGGTGCTGGAGCGCATGAAGGCCGCCGGCCTCGCCGATATCCCGGTGGTGGCGGGCGGCATCATTCCGCCCGAGGACGAGAAGGTGCTGCTGGCCGCCGGCTGTGCCCGCATCTACACGCCGAAGGATTACGACATCACCGCCATCATGGGCGACATCGTCGATCTGCTGGCGGCCTGATGGCATAGGGGGCGGGCGCGAGGGCCTCGCCCCCCTCAGCGGTGCGGGGGGGGGCGAGGCCGTTCCCCCTATACCTGCCCGATGGGGGGCAGGGTCACGGAGAAGCGTGAGCCCTCGCCCGGGGTCGAGGTCACCCAGATGCGGCCGCCGTGGTGTTCGACGATCTTCTTGCAGACGGCGAGGCCAATGCCGGTGCCTTCGAACTCGCCCCTGCGGTGCAGGCGCTGGAAGATCAGGAAGACGCGTTCATAGTATTTCGGCTCGATGCCGATGCCGTTGTCGACAACGGTGATGATCCATTCCTTGCCGGTGTTCTCGGCCTCGATGGTGATCACCGGCTTGCGGTCCGGGGCGCGGTACTTGATGGCGTTGCCGATCAGGTTCTGGAACAGCCGCATCAGTTCCTCGCCATCGCCCAGCACGGTGGGCAGGATGGAGGGCGGGGTGGCGATCTCGGCGCCGCTTTCCTCGATCTTGACCGACAGGGCGCGCAGGGCGCGCTCCACCACCGGACCCAGCGCCACCGGCAACATGGGGCGGGTGATGCGGCCGATGCGGGAATATTCCAGCAGGTCGAGGATCAGGCGATCCATGCGCGACGCGCCGTCCTTGGCGAAGGCGATGAACTCGCGGGCGTCGTCGTCCAGCCGGTCATTGTAGCGCCGGGCCAGCAGATCCACATAGGACGACACCATGCGCAAGGGCTCGCGCAGGTCGTGGCTGGCCACGTAGGCGAACTGCTCCAGCTCGGTGTTGGAGCGCTCCAGTTCCTCGGCCTTGTCGCGCAGCTCCTGCTCGGCGCGGCGCTGCTCGGTGATGTCCTTGATGGTGCCGACCATGCGGATGGGCTTGCCGTCGGCATCGCGCTCGATCCGGCCCAGGCCGGCGACCCAGCGCAGGGCGCCGTCGCCGTGACGGGTGATGGTGTAGGCCTTGTCGAAATCGTGGTCGCCGGCCTGGGTTTCGGCCAGATAGGCGCCCATTTCCGCCTTCATGTCGGGGGTCACCAGGTCCAGCCAGCCCTGCCCGGTGCGGGGATAGTCGGGGCCGATGCCGAAGATGCCGTCGAGGATGGGCGACGAGCGCCAGCGATCCTCGCGCATGTCGTAGTCGTAATAGCCGAGATTGGCGACGCTCTGAACTTCCAGCAGCAGGGCCTGATGCTCGCGGATGGCGGTTTCGGCCCGCATCTTCTCGGTGATGTCCTGGACGGTGCCGAGGATCTCCAGCGGTTCGCCGGTTTCCGATCTGGTCAGCTGGGCACGGGCGGCCACCCATTTGAGCTCGCCGCCGGCGGCGACGATGCGGTGCTCCACCTCGAGGAAGGCGCCGTCCATGAGGCTGTTCAACCCGTCGCGCACCCGGTCGCGGTCATCGGGATGGATCATCTCCATCACGGTGGCGAAGGACACCGGAATGCCGGGGGAAAGGCCGAAGATGCGGTAGGTCTCCTCCGACCAGCGGACCCGGTCGGTGGGAATGTCCACCTGCCACGAGCCGATATGGGCGACGCTCTGGGCCCGGCTCAGGGTCGCCTCGCTGTTCTTCAGCTCGGCCCGGGCCGCCACCTCGTTGTGGTAGCGGCGCAGCAGCATCACGAACAGCGCGGTGAGAGACACGATGCCGAATCCCACCATGCCGGCCAGTCGGACGGTCTGGCGCCGCCACTCGCCCAGCACGGTCTCCACGGGAATGGCGGCGATCAGCACCAGGCCATAGCGCTCGAGGCGCCGGAACGCCGTGACGCGGCTCACCCCGTCCAGGGGCGAGGTGGTGACGGCGGTTCCCTTGGCGGCCCCCTCGGAAATGGCGGGAAAGATCTTGGAATTATCGACTTTCGATCCGACGGCACCCTCGCGGAAGGGATGGCGGGCCAGGATGGAGCCGTCGCCGCGCTGAAGGTTGACGATGGCGCCCTCGCCGAGGCTGAGGGTCTGGAAGAAGGCCTGGAAGGCGTCGGCCTTCAGGGTGGCGCCGGCGACACCGGCGAAGCCGCCATCGGGATGGGAGAGGCGACGGCTGATGATGATCACCTGATTGCCGGTGACGGCGCCGATGATGGGGGTGCTGATCTGGGCCAGATCGACGGCGCTGCTCCGGTGGAGCTTGAAATAGTCGCGCTCGGCGATGGAGACGGGGCGGAAGGGGAAGCTCTGGCCGTGCAGGCGAATGACGCCGTCCTGGTCCACCATGTAGAGGATGGGGACCGCCGACAGCGCCTGGGCGTAGTCGTGGAGGATCTGCCAGGTCTTGCGGTCGTTGGACAGGACGTCCCAGTTTCCGATGCTGCGGAACTGGATGCGGGCGGCCTGCAGCGCGGTGTCGGCGCCCTCGACGGTGCGCAGGACCTGTTCGGCGGCAAGGTCGGCCATGGACTGGGTGCGAAACGCCGCCTGGGCCATGAAGGACTCGCGGTCGTGCAGGATGGTCATGGCGGACCAGGCGACCACCACGGCCATGGCAACGCCCCACAGCGCCAACGGCCACCATTTCAGGGGCTTGGCGGGGGATTGGGGGCTGCTACCGGCGGCGGGGGGCAATCAAACAACCATCGGAAGGGGAAGATTCTAACCGATGGTATAAAAGGCGGTCGGAGACGTAAAGCGGATAGATCATATCTTCTATAAAGAAAGGGCTCCGCCGTGGCGGAGCCCTCCAAATAGTCAATCCCGCATCGTGGATGCTACTTATCCGCGAGCCATCTTGGCCAGCCGCATGCGGAGCGCATTGAGCTTGATGAAGCCCTGGGCGTCGCGCTGGTCGTAGACCGAGTCCTCCTCGAAGGTGACGTAGTCGAGGCGATAGAGCGACTTGGGCGACTTGCGCCCGACCACCGAGGCGACGCCCTTGTAGAGCTTGAGCCGCACGGTGCCGGTGACGTTCTCGCTGACCTTGTCGATCATGGTCTGGATGGCGATGCGCTCGGGGCTGAACCAGAAGCCGTTGTAGATCAGCTCGGCATAGCGGGGCATCAGCTCGTCCTTGAGGTGGGACTCGCCGCGATCGAGAGTCAGGCTCTCCATGGCGCGGTGCGCCACGATCAGCACCGAGCCGCCGGGGGTCTCGTAGACGCCGCGGGACTTCATGCCGACGAAGCGGTTCTCCACCAGATCCAGGCGGCCGATGCCGTTGGCCCCGCCCAGCTCGTTCAGCCTGGTCAGCAGGGTGGCCGGGCTCATGCGCACGCCGTCGATGGCCACCGCGTCGCCCTTCTCGAACTCGATCTCCACATAGGTGGGCTTGTCGGGGGCGTTCTCGGGGCTGACCGAGCGGGTGTACATGTCCTCGAAGGGCTCGACCCACGGGTCTTCCAGCGCCTTGCCCTCATAGGAGATGTGCAGCAGGTTGGCGTCGGTGGAATAGGGCGCCTCGCCGCGCTTGTCCTTGGCGATGGGAATCTGGTGCTTCTCGGCGAAGTCCAGCAGCTTGGTCCGCGAATTGAGGTCCCACAGACGCCACGGCGCGATGACCTTGATGTCGGGCTTCAAGGCGTAATAGCCCATCTCGAAGCGCACCTGGTCGTTGCCCTTGCCGGTGGCGCCATGGGAAACCGCATCCGCGCCCACCAGGTTGGCGATCTCGATCTGGCGCTTGGAGATCAGCGGCCGGGCGATGGAGGTGCCCAGCAGGTAGACGCCCTCGTACAGCGCGTTGGCGCGGAACATGGGGAAGACGAAGTCCCTGACGAATTCCTCGCGCAGGTCGTCGATGAAGATGTTCTCTTCCTTGATGCCCATCAGGCGGGCCTTGGCGCGGGCCGGCTCCAGTTCCTCGCCCTGGCCGAGATCGGCGGTGAAGGTCACCACCTCGCACTGATACTGGTCCTGCAGCCAGCGCAGGATGATGGAGGTGTCGAGACCGCCGGAATAGGCCAGAACGACCTTCTTGACTTCGCCCTTCATGGCAAACGCCTTTCCGAGATGGGGAGGGATTTGGCGGCGCAGTATAGGCATTGGGGCGGCCGAGGCAACAATCCTGTGTCGCTGGCGAAAGGGGGATTCATGGCGTCACGCATATGAATGGGTTGTTATGCGGTGTCGTATTTTCGTCAAAAAGATACATTCGGCATCATGACGTTGATCATGCATTGCGATGGCCGGCAATGACGAAAGCATGGGTAGAGGCGCTGCTGCTTAAAAATTGTATGCGCTTCGGCGGCATGATTCCTAAAGATGTGATTCAATAAGTTACTGTGTCTAATGGTTGCCGTGATGTAGGGTCGTCCTGCAATCGGATGTCGGTAAATCGCCGTCCGTCAGCAACCAAAGAGACAAATCAAGGGGACAGGAAATGGCTGTTGGAACCTTTCTGGTGAACTATGAGAGCGTCAACGTGCTGGCCGGGGGCTATGCCCTGCGGCTGGGTCTGGTGATCGACGCGGTCAACAAGCAGGCGAGCGGCATTTCCGAGGTCACCCAGGCGACCAATCCGCCGCTGGACGTCAAGCTGCCGGTGCATGGCACCGTCACCGACATGACGGTGATGCCGAAGAACACCCATCATCTGGTGGTGCTGGAAAGCTCCAACAAGCTGCTGGGACGGCACGAGGAGGTCCGGCTGGTGACCAGCGACGACTGGCAGACCGGCACCGCCAACGTCACCCTGTTCACCGACACCGAGCGCGGCGTCATCCAGTTCACCACCGACGTGAAGCTGGCCAAGGCCGAGCAGAAGTAGGAAATGCGGCCTGCCGCCCCGCCGCTTCCCATCTGGGAAGGCGGGGCGGAACGGCTTCGGCCCGATGATGCTTGCCAGCAACGCCCGCTTGCCTCTTTTGCCCACTGACGAAAATCATGGATGTGGCCGGCGGATCGGGTGCAATCTGCCCCATGGGGAGCGTCCGCCGCCGAAAGGGGGCATCATGCGCCTGATTTCCGCCGCTCTTGCGGTTGCCGCGCTGATTTCGGCCGCCCAAGGGGTGGCGGCCGCCGACATCCATGTGCTGTGGGATCGCCAGTGCGGCGGTTGCCATGGCCACGCCGGCCCGTTCGCCCGAAAATCCCTGGTCGAGGTCGATGGCGTTCTGCTTGCCCGCGACGACGGCCGGGACGTGAGACTCCTGCTCCGCACCCATAACGGCGGCTACGGCCTGGATGACATCGCCGCCATCTACGGCATGCTGCTGGCCCAGGTCCAAACTCCGGAACTGTTTAAGGCCAAATGCGGCGAATGCCATCCGACCGCCGCCCAACTGGTCCGCGAGCAGGTGGTCAGCCAGGATGGTGAACTGGTGGGGCGCTACTCGCGGCGGCGCATCGCCGATTACCTTCCCCGGCACGGGCGGCTTAACGATGCCGAGGCAGCCCTTCTCCTCGACGTGCTGACGCGCGTCGAGAAAGAGGTTCACCGGCCCTGAACCGACGGATGATGTTCATCCTCGATACCTGCCGCCGCCCTGGCCTTGGCCAGGCTGGCCCGTTCCCGCTGGCTTTCCGAGCGCAGCTGGCCGCAGGCGGCCAGGATGTCGCGGCCCCGCGGCATGCGGATGGGGGCGGAATAGCCGGAATCCTGCAGGATGTCGGAAAACGCCTTGGTGGTCCTGATGTCCGGGGTCTCGAACTCGGAACCCGGCCAGGGATTGAAGGGGATCAGGTTGAACTTGGCCGGCAGGCCCTTGACCAGCTTGAGCAGCGCGCGGGCGTCGGCGGGGGAATCGTTGACCCCCTTCAGCATGATGTACTCGAAGGTGATGCGCCGGGCGTTGGAGGCGCCGGGATACTCGCGGCAGGCCCGCATCAGTTCGGCCAGCGGGTACTTCTTGTTGATGGGCATGATGCGGTCGCGGATTTCGTCGGTGACCGCGTGCAGGCTGATGGCCAGGTTGACGCCCAGGCGCTCGCCGCATTCCTTCATCATGGGCACCACGCCCGAGGTGGACAGCGTGATGCGGCGCCGGGAGATGCCGATACCCTCGCCGTCCATGGCGATTTCCAGCGCGGTGGCGACGTTCTCGAAATTATAGAGCGGCTCGCCCATGCCCATCACCACGATGTTGGACAGCAGGCGGCCGCCGTCATCGGGGGTGGGCCACTCGCCATAGGAATCGCGGGCCACCATGAACTGGCCGACGATCTCGGCCGCCGACAGGTTGCGCACCAGGAGCTGGGTGCCGGTGTGGCAGAAGCGGCAGGTCAGCGTGCAGCCCACCTGGGTGGAGATGCACACCGCGCCGCGCTCCTCGTCGGCGTCGGGGATGTAGACGGTCTCGGCCTCGTGGCCGTCATCGAACTTCAGCAGCCACTTGCGGGTGGTGTCGCTGCTGGTCAGCTCCTTGGTCACCAGCGGGCGGCGCACCTCGTAGCGCTCGGCCAGGGCCGACTGCATGGTCTTGGAGATGGAGCTCATCTTGGCGAAATCGGTTTCGCCGCGATTGTACATCCAATGCCACAGCTGCTTGGCGCGGAAGGGCTTCTCGCCGATGGCGGCCATCTCGGCGATCAACTGGTCGCGCGACAGGCCGATGAGATTGGTCTTGGTGTCGTTCATGAAGGCAACACATAAGGACGCGCGCGCCGCAAAGCAATGGTGGCGTGCGCAAAGGGGTGTTGTGGAATCGGGCGCAGGGCTGGCATCATGCTTGCCCGACCGGTTGGTCTAGCAAGGAGATGACGGATGGCTCCCCCCTCTCGTCGTGAAGATCTGGTCCTGGCGGCGCTTCGCCTGTTCCTGCGCGACGGCTTCCACGCCACCGGCATCGCCGCCATCCTGGACGAGGCCGGGCTGACCAAGATGACGCTCTATCATCACTTCAAGTCCAAGGAGGAACTGATCGTCGCCGCCCTGGACCTGCGCGACCGGCAGTTCCGCGACTGGCTGTTCGGCCGCATGCACGCCATGGGCGGCACGCCGCGCACCCAGGTGCTGAACATGTTCGAGGCCCTGGGCGAGTGGTTCCGGAGCGAAGCGGTGATTGGCGGGCCGGAAGCCGAGGCATTCCGCGGCTGCCCCTTCGTCAAGGCGGCGGCGGAATATGCCGAGGGGGCCGACCCCATTCACCGGGTCGCCGCCGACCATAAGCGCCGCATCGTCGAGACCTTGGGCGAGATGTGCCACAAGGCGGAACTGCCCGAACCCGAGCGTCTGGCCCGGCGTCTGGCCCTGCTCAAGGAAGGGGCCATCGCCGACGCCACCATCGCCGGCGATTCCCTGGCCGCCGCCGAGGCCAAGTTCATGGCCGTGCGCATGCTTTAGGCCGGCTGCGGAAAAGCCCTTCCGACGGACGCCGCCCCCCCCCGAGGCATTAAAGGTGGGGGGGGGCGAGATGCGCGGCCCGGGAGCCTTCATCCACCCTTTGCGGCCGATGCCTGACTCGTCAATCTCCGTGCCGGTCTTGCGCCGTCCTGGCGCCAAGCCGATCCTAGGGGGCCGTATCCCCCTCCCGTCGTAAATCCGAGCGTCGCCGCGCGACCTCTCTTCCTGGGGCGCTGCCCATTGATGCCCCTCGGCATTTCTCGGCAGCGCCGCCGCTGGGGCCTTGCCAAGCCTCGCACCAAGCCCTTATATTCCGTGCCTCGGCGCGGGTGTAGCTCAATGGTAGAGCAGAAGCTTCCCAAGCTTACGACGAGGGTTCGATTCCCTTCACCCGCTCCAACGCTTTCCCACTGAAATCAATGAGTTAGCAAAAACGCTGGATGCCTAGCGATGCTGGGTTATGCTCGTTCTTGCCCAGTTCGTGATGATTTTCAGATGACTTGTCCGCTTACATCGGCGGGCGCTCAGAGATGGGAGAGGACCATGAAGAAGGTCGCGGCACGCAAAGCCAAGCTCACCAAGTCGGTGGTAGACAAGATCGAACCGCCCGCCGAGGGCAAGTTCATCGTCTGGGACGCGGACCTTGCCGGGTTCGGCGTCTTCGTCACCAGCCTGGGCGTGAAAAGCTGGATCATCAACTACCGCACCCGTGATGGCCGTCAGCGCCGCCTGGTGCTGGGGCGCTGCGACCGCCTCGCCGCCGACCGGGCACGCATGGAGGCCCGCGCCAAGCTGGCCGAGGTGGATGTGGGCGGCGATCCCGCCAAGGAGCGCCGCGAGACCCGCGCCCGCATGCGCATGTCCGAACTGCTGGATACCTACATCAACGACGAAATGCCCCGTCGCAAGCGGGCCTCGACCATCAAGCTGCACAGCGGCCAGATCGAGCGCTATATCCGCCCGCTGCTGGGCACCATGGCCGTGGCGGACGTGACGCGAGAGGAGGTGCGCAACCTCCATCGCCGCACCACTGACACCGGCGGCGCCATCGCGGGCAAAGACCCGCTGTAGTTCGCTTTTGAAAAAGGTCTCGTGATCGTTGGCGCAACAGCCAAGTTCCTCGGCTGTGGCAAAGAACCCCTCTCCGGGACAGTCATCCTTTGCCTTGACCACCAATGCTGTCAACAGGGGGCGGCCCTGGGCGTGCTCGGTGCGGGCGATTCTATTGAGGTGTGACGAGACGGCGCTGCGATCTGCCGGGTCTGTGGCTTTGAGGCCCAGGGCTTTGGCTGCTGCGGAGAATGCGATGGTTTTGCCTTCTCGGGCATGCTCGATGAGCGCGTCCCGCAGCTTTTCCTGAAGCACCAAGCCCCTCCCTCAGTCATCGCCCTTGGCTGAGATACTCTCTCATGGGTAGATAGTCTTGACAAGGCGTGCGGGCAAATTGGGGAACAATAAGGAATAACGCAGAATGAAGATTGATCCGGAAGTTCCAACATTGCCTTTCAGGCCGGTATCAATGGAAAGCTGGCTGCAGCCCGATCCGGTCGTCGCGATGTCTCCAACCATTCGGCGGACGGATGGGGCTGTCCGTGCGGGATGTGCGGAAGACTGGCTCGGGCGATTCAGCCAGCCGCAGTTATCGGCAAACGTTCCGGCAGACGTGGTTGTGCTGTTCGAGGCGGCTCGGGGCGCCCTCTGCTATGGCTATTTTTTCCGCCCACTCTTCGTGCTTGGCTGCGGCCAGCTTTACCGGGTTGTCGAGACGGCTGTGAAGCTTCGGGTGCCGGGCTCGGCCAGCATGAAGAGGCCGACCTATGAGAAGCGCATCGCATGGCTGATCGAGCAGGGCGTTATTCCCCAGGATCGGAAGGCGTATTGGGATGCCCTTCGGGGATTGCGGAACAGTGCCTCCCACCCGGACTACCAAACGACCATTCCGCCCAATCAGGCGGTCGGTTCCTTGCGTCACGCGGCGGAGGCGATCAACAGCCTGTTTGAGGTGAGGTAAACGGATTCGGGCGGGAGGTGCCGTGGGGCCGTCCGATGACGCCTGTCACCGGCGCCCTTTTCCTTCCACCTCGGCAATCACCCCCGGCAACCGCTCTACAAGGTCCGGGATGAAAGCCGTCGCCGTCTCGAAGATGCGGGACAGGCGGATGCCGAGATAGTCATGGGCAATGACGTTGCGCATGCCGATGATCTGACGCCAGGGGATTTCCGGGAAGCGGTCCTGCACCTCAGGCGGCACGCGCTTGGCGGCCTCGCCGATGACCTCCAGCGCCCGCAGCACGGCGAATTGGGTCTTGCGGTCTGCCGCGAAGGACTCCGCCGTCATTCCCGCCACGAACGCCTGGGCGTCGCGGGCATAGTCCAGCATGTCGACAAGGCAGGCGGCGGGATCGCGTGTCACAGGGGCACGACCTCGGACAGCACATGGGGGGCAAGGCGTGGGCGTAGGGCTTCACGCTCCACCAGATCGACGGAGACGCCCAAGGCGTCGCTCAGTTCGAGTTGAAGCCCGGCATAGGCGATCAGGTCCATGCCGTCGCCCAACTCGACCAACACATCCACGTCGCTGTCTTCGCGCTGCTCGCCGCGCACATACGAGCCGAACACCCCCATGGAGCGGATGGGATAGCGGCGGCGCAGATCGGGCTGCAAGGCGCGAAGCTGGGTCATGATGTCGTCAAGGGTGCGCATGGTGGCCTCGTCGGTGTCTTACCCATCGACTATAGCGCGCAGCGGGGTTGTCCGTCACCTTCGCCGCGCTGAGGTCACGGGGCGGAGGGGCAAAGGCGCTCCCAGTCGATGGCCGCATTCATCAGGCTGTGGTCAAGACTGCGGACCAAGGCCGCATAGTCCTTGTCACCAAGGCGCCGGGATGGGGCGATGAGCTTCAGATGCACCATGACGCAGTATGGCCGTTGCGCGCCGATGTGATGCCACATGGACGAATAGAGTTCGGCGCCGTCGCCGTCATGGGCCATGGTCGTTCCCGTGACGTTGACGATGGTGTGCGCCTTGGAGGCGGAAATGATCTTCCGCGATGCCCCCGGATCGCCGGATTGCCCCACGGTTTCGGCCACAGAGGCGACCTCGGCCAGAAAGGCCTCGTCCGACTTAGAGGTGTCGTCGGGAAGCCGGAAGACATCATGATCGACCCAGATGGTCTCCATCTCCGTGTCGTCGCTCTCGTAGCATTCCCACATGCCATCCGGCTCGCGAACGCACTTCCAGGCCTGGGGAATACGGATGGTGACGGCATCCCAGAATGTGGCGGGTTTGAGCGGCTCGGGGAAACTCACGGATTCGGGCTCCTCGGTGTCGGGGGCTGCGCAGTGAGTTTCCGTCAAGTGTGGGGCAGATGGTAGAGGCCTTGTCGGTCCGCTGCTTCATATCACCGGCGGGGCGGCATCTGATGGGATTTCGGAATGAGGTAGACGTCGTGCCGCGCCCCCTGATCACGCTGGAGTAGGCGCCGGATACGTTCGGCATTGTCCAGTTCCCGTGGGGAGGGCTTGCCCGTTCGCGGATCGACATCCACCGTCTGAACGTGGACGAAATGGCCATCCTCGGTCTTGAAGGTCAGATCGGTATAGCCGCCGCGCGGCCGGCTGTCGCCCTCTCCGGGGGCAGGCAGGTTCTTCCCAGGGCCAGCCACATGGTGTTCGGTCACCTCCTGGTCCGATCCCTGGGCCCGCCCGCCCGCCACATGGCTCCATTCCGGATGAGCCTTCAGGATGTCATCTCGGACCGTATCGATCTGAGCCTTGGTCTCCGGCCGCTCGCGTCGCTGCTCCAGGATGTTCGCCCCAGGCTCCTCTTGCTGGATCGGGAACACAAAAACATTCGGGCGCGCCGGATCTGAAACGGGAGTCCCATAGCTATCCACCTTGATCAACGGCGGGATCAGTTCCGTCTTGGTGGAACCGGGCTTTTCAGGCGGCTCAATTCCGGGAAGAGGCGGCGTGGGATCTGCTGGCTGGCTTGGGGGCACTCCCTTGGTGGCGGCATCAAGAAGTGAGCCTCCGAGGATTGCCCCTCCGCCAATTCCCCCGACTCCGCCCCAACCCGATCCCTCCAGAATCCGCTTCCGGGGGTAGATCATATCCGCCGTATCCATATAGGCGAGGTCCGTACCTTTCGCCCCGGCCGCGCCTTGCCGAAAGGGACCGGAAGAGGAAGACGTGTCGCTCGCACGTCCCATATCCGCCTGTGCCAGCAAGATCCGGTTCGGATTTGGGCGCTGCCCGTCATTCCCCGCTTCCGGCAAGTCCAGCCTGGGAATCTTGGGCAGAGCGAAGGGATCGCGCTCCTCGCGGTGAGACGGCTGGGCGACGAAGGTCGGATCATCATATTCGCCCAACAAACCCTTCCGGGTACGACCGCCGACCTCGCCCTCCAAGGCCTTGATGGTGGGGCCTTCGGGCTTGAGCACACCATCGACCTCCAGTCCCTGATCCTTCTGGAACTTGCGGATGGAGCGGTCCAGGTCGGAACTGTGCCAGCCACTGGGGCCAGCCGCGTCCATTGGCTTGTAGTAACCAGCTTGGTCGAGAAAGGTTTCCACCTTGGCCACATCGGGGCGGTGATTATCGGTCCCGGAACCGCCTACGGAACCATGCAGCTTGAACGGTTCGTCGCCGAACATCTCGTCGATGCCGGCGCCGTTGCGCCAAGCCTGCAGGAAGGCAGGAAAACGTTGGTCGGCGGCATCGTCCTCGAAGCTGGAAGCCGTGATGCCCCAACTGCCGCCATCGGCGCCCAAGCCAGGGCTCCATTCCTTCTCGGGTACCTGGGAAAACAGGGATTGAAAGTCGAACATTCCTGACCTCCGTCAGCAGCATCGCTCATTGCGCGTGATAAATTGCCTAATAGAACAAAGAGCGAACTCGCGTCAAGGTATTTTTGCCTCACTGTCGCGCAAATACGGATTTTATGCCCATTATACCTTGCCGCCAGCGACTGCAAGGTGGGTGGCGCAGTGATTGGCGGCGTTGCCGCTGGCCTGCTTCTGGGCAAAGCCAGCGGCAAGATCGGCACGGCTCTACTGGGCGCGGCGGTAACCGTTCCTTGAGGCATAGCGCATCCATTTCAGCAGCGCGGCTGGAATGTCTTTGAAGACGGATGACAGGGGGGCGGTCACACCTTCGGCTCTCGAATCCCCATGGATTCGAGAATGCGCCGCACGTCCTCGAACATTCCCCAGATGGTGCCGCAGGTTCTCGACCGTCGAGTCCTGGGTGCGCTTTTCGACGAAATCCCGCAACGCCAGTTCGGAATAGCGCACGCAACGCTTTGACAGGTGGATGAATTTGGGGCCGCATCCTCGGACGCGCCAATGGGCAAGAGTCTGAGGGGCAACGCCAAGATAGGTGGCGGCCTCTTCCGGGGAGTAGAGCCGCCCCGCCAGGGCAAGCGGTATGTTGCCGGTGATGCACAGCTTCTTCTTGTATGCCATCGGGGATGCCCTCGTGTTGTTGAAGGCTTCCTATGATGTTCATGAATGGATGGCAGTCACGCAAATCACCCGGAATTTTAGACGGCGATTCTTAGGTTCCGGATTTCTCTCGAACCGGCGTCAGGTCCAATAGCCGGATGTAGTCGCGATCCGCCAATTCGTTCGCCCGGTCAATGTCCTTGTCGATTTCTTCAACGCTTGGCTTGCTTCTGGGGCCGTGGATCAGGCGGCAAATCTCTTTCGCGGTCATGCTCTGCATCTGGGCATCTAGGATGCGCAGGTAGTCGATTTCCTCGGCGCTTTGCCAACGGGCCATGAACGCCGAGAAATCTTTCCGATAGAAGCGGCTGCGCCTCAAGAATTCCCAGCAAAGCTGCTCATTGCCGATGTACTTGTCATCATTCGGACCGAAGATGAAACGCTTATGCGCATCTGGATCGTGAATGTCTAATGGGGTGGCCGCATTCCGTCTGGTCGCCTCGATTTCGGCCATTCGCTGCTTCAGCACCGCTCACCCCCACCCAATTTGCCCTTGGACACCCGTACAACGCACGTTGTGTCAGAATAACCGGGCATCGTCATCCATCTCCGACAGATGACTTCATCAAAGATATTTGATGATTTTCAGATGATTTTACGCTACAAGGATGCGTGGAACTTATTGAATATATGTGTGAGAGTGCGGTTATTCGCTTAGCTTCACAAGCTTACGACGAGGGTTCGATTCCCTTCACCCGCTCCAAGCATTTTGCGGCTTTCAGCCCCGTAATCCTGGAAATAGCTTGAATTTTTGGACCAATTTGGACCGCGCTGGTGGGCCAAGGTTGGTCCGGCGCGTCCGCCCGGCTCGTGATTCCGGAGGCGGAAATGGCGACCATTGACCAACGCGGCCCCCATCAGTTTCGAGCCCGTGTGCGCCGGAACCATGGTGCTGGAAGCCTGCGCGACCAGTTCGTGGTCGTGGCTGAAGGCGGCGGTCATCATCAGCCTGGAATCGGCCATGCGTCAGTCCGAACTCGCCGGCCTGATCCGGGATCGGATCTCCGCGACAACGAGATCATGGCCATCAGTGGCCACCTGCGGCCGGAAATGCTGAGCAGATATACGCACCTGAGAGCGGATCGACTGGGAGGGCGGTTGGGATAGGAGGCCGCTTCACCCTTGCCTCAGTGCGGCGCGGAAACTACATTGTATTCGGTTGTATTCTTACAGGTCCCGCCGCCATGCAGAAAGATGTGACAATCACCGCCCGCATCGAATCCGAGCTGTCCGACCGGCTGAATCGGCTCGCGAGCGTCCAGGGGCGGAGCAAATCCTGGGTCGTGGGCAAGGCGCTGAAAGCCTACCTCGATGCCGAATTGGCCTTCGTCGAGGCGGTCGAGGATGGCTTGGCCGACATGCACGAGGGGCGCACCATTTCCCACGAGGAGGTCGTTGCCCGCTTTCAGTCCCGTTTTGGAGCGGCTGAGTGATCATCCGCTGGACCCGAAAGGCGGAAGCCGATCTCGCGGATCAATGCGATCATATCGCCAAGGATGATCCTGTCCTTGCGGCCCGGATCGGCGGCGAAATCTTCCGCACCATCCAGGGATTGAGTGATTTCCCCCTGCGCGGCCGGCCCGGTCGTGTCGATGGTACCCGTGAGTTGGTCCTGGCCGGATTGCCCTGGATTGCTGTCTACGCTGTCACGGACAGCATCATCGTGGTTTTGCGCCTGCTCCACGGAGCGCAAGCCTATCCGCCCGAGTCGTAGCAAGCGTCAGCACAGGTTCTTTGTTCAATCCCGCCAAGAGCGCTGGATTGCCCTCCACCGACTTCCCGGCTTAACCCATCCCCCCTTCCGACGTACACGGGGACCCGGCCCTCCCGTCGGAGTGCGGAAATAAGTACGGCCTTCGACTTCCAAAAATGGCCGTTGCTCATCCATAGCCAGCCGCTGAATCACTCTCCGGTAGCGCCTTCCGTAGTGCCCTTGAAAGGCGCTCCGGGTCCGGCGATAAGCGCCTGCCAGTGTCCTCGTAGGACACGCCGATCTCGCCCCTGAGTACCGCCACCGGTCGGTAGTGCCGATGGTCTCTGCCCGTCATGGAGGCGGCGCCCGCAGCACGGCGAATTGGGTCTTGCGGTCCGCCGCGAAGGACTCCGCCGTCATTCCCGCCACGAACGCCTGGGCGTCGCGGGCATAGTCCAGCATGTCGGCAAGGCAGGCGGCCGGATCGCGTGTCACAGGGGCACGACCTCGACCAGCACATCCACGTCGCTGTCCTCGCGCCGCTCGCCGCGCCCATACGAGCCGAACACCCCCATGGAGCGGCTGGGGTAGCGGCGGCGCAGATCGGGCTGCAAGGCGCGAAGCTGGGGCATGATGTCGTCAGGGGTGCGCATGGCGACCTCGGCCGGAAAGTCCTCTTCCGACTTGGCGGTGTCGTCGGGAAGTCGGAAGACATCATGATCGACCCAGATCGTCTCCATTTCCGTGTCGTCGCTCTCGTAGCATTCCCACATGCCATCCGGCTCGCGGACGCATTTCCAGGTCTGGGGAATACGGATGGTAACGGCATCCCAGAATGTGGCGGGTTTGAGGGCTTCGGGGAAACTCACGGCCTCGGGCTCCTCCGTGTCGGAACAACAGGTGTGGTCGGTCCTATTCGCCGCATGAATGCCTTTCAGGGTCGCTTGACGCCCCCGGTTCGGCAAGAGATAGTTGCCGGCAAATTTTCATATCTCGGGGGAGATCATGGCATTTTTCGGCACCTCCAGGCTGGGACGGATGTCCCTTCTGGCTTCGGCGATTTGCGTTCCGGTCGTGCTGACCGGGTGCAAGACGGCGGAAACGGCCTTCGACAATGACTGCAAGGTCGGTGGTGCGGCGATCGGCGCGGTGGTGGGCGGGGTTGCCGCCGGCCTGCTGCTGGGCAAGGCCAGCGGCAAGATCGGCACCGCCCTCCTGGGCGCGGCGGTGGGCGGTCTGATCGGCCAGCAGATCGGCTCGCTGCTGGATTGCCAGGATCGCCAGGCCGTCGATGCCAAGACCGCCGAAGCCGTCGCCAACGCCAAGGACGGCGAGACGGTGCGGTGGAGCAATCCGCAGACCGGTGCCTCCGCGGTGATCACCCCCCAGGAAACCAAGACCGAGCCGCGCACCGTGGCGCTGGTCCGGGAAAAGCGGGTGGCTCCGCTGCCCAGGCTCGAGCTGATCGGAGAAACCTGGGAGGCGAAGAAGGCGGCAAACGTCCGCACCGCCCCCACCACCGATGCCGAAATCGTCAGCGGCTTGAAGACGGGTGAGACCTTCACCGCCGTCGGCAAGGTGGATGGCAGCGACTGGATCGTGGTCGGGCGGGGCAAGCGCACCATCGGCTACGTCGCGGCTTCCCTGGTGCAGAAGTCCGCTCCGGCGGCGGTGGCCGCGGCGGCTCCCGCCGCAGGCGTGCGCCCGGCGGTCAATCTCGACGCGGTGGAAAAGGATCGCGCCGTGGATCTCGATGCCGCCAACACCGTCACTCAGGAGGTCAACACCGCCTCGACCTGCCGCACCATGGACGTCAAGGTGACGGCAAAGGATGGACAGAGCGGCCAGCAGAACGTGAAGGCCTGCAAGGGCACGGATGGCGCCTGGGAGATTCTGTAAATGCGCGATCGCGTGGTCTTGGCCGCCGCCGGGCTGATCCTGGCGGCGGAGCCGGTCTTGGCCGCCGACCCGCACCGCCTGGCATTCTCCGAGAAGATGGGCGTCGAGGTCTTCGCCCAGCCCGACGCCACCGGGAAGTGGTGCCGGCCGGCCCTGTCCCTGTCCCTGATGCTCAAGGACAGCAGTCCGTTGCTTCAGGGCGGCGTTCCCGAATTCCTGCCCAAGCTGGCGCCGGTACTGGCACAGGAATGCCCGGCTGCGACCACTTTCGCCGCCGCCGCCTACAAGGCGTCCGATCGCTCGCCGGTGGGGACCACCTATACCGCATCCAAGGCGGCAGGATGGGCCGCGACGCCGGTTCAGGCGGCAACGGCGCCAACGGCTGGACCAACGGTCGCGCCAACGGCCCCCGCCGCTCCGGCGCCGGTTGCGCCCCCGCCTCCGGCCGCTGCCGTCGCGCCCTCTCCCGTTCCGGTTCAGTCGGTACGTGACCTGGCGGACCCGGTCGGCTATTGGCCGCTGATCGTCCGCTACGCCAGGGAGTACCCGGCGGCGGCGGATGATGCCGGCACGGCATCGGCCTATGCGCGGGCCATTGATTGCCGCAATTACGCCGCCGTCGCCAAGAACGAGTTCCGCCTGACCGACTATCTGGCCAAGACCAGGGCGACCTTGATGTCCGAGCCGCTCAAGCCCTATGTCCGTTTGGTCTTCAACGCCAAGTTCGGCCAGTACGATCAGGCGGCCGGATCTTTCGAGTTCACCCCGCTGCCGGACGGCTTTTCCTGGGAACAGCCCTACCAGTATTGCGAGGGACTGAACCCGCGATCGGCCATCGTGCGGTTTGCCGGCAGCTGGGCGGCGGGAAAGTCGGTCTTCGGCCTGCCGGCCAATGTCGATGCGGCCGAGGCTCTGGTCGATCACATCAACCGTCGCCGCCACGGTACCCGCGAGGTGTATCTGGAGGTCATCGCCAGACCGGCCTTCGTGCCGGCGACACCTGACGGCATTGCCCACGTCACGTTCGAACTGGTCGAGGCGACCGCCTATCTCGACCGCGAATCGGCCAAGGTGCTGCATACCTATGGCGCCGACGAACTGGCCAAGGCCGCCAAGGCGCGCGAACAGGCTCTGGCGGCGGCGGCCGAGGCCCGGCGCAGGGCGGAGGAAGAGAAGGCGCGCCAGCGCGCGGTCCAGCAGCAGCGCTATCAGGCGGAAGCCGATCTGCGCACCCTTCCCAATGCCGGTCACGCGGCGCGGGTGGCCTATTTCCATGACGGCAGCCGCGCCCTGTCCAGCGTCAGCACGACGATTGGCCGCTCCGTGGTCCAGGACAAGCCGCAGCCTGCCGTCTTCATGGTGAAGGCGGCAGGCAGCGGCGCGTCCTCGGTCGAGACCACGTGGCCTGGGCGTCTGAAGCTCGATCTGGCCGGCGGATTGCCGGAACTGGTCAAGGGGCAATGGTACGTGGTGTCGGGCGACCTGCGGGCCGACAATGCCGACAAGGCGGACGGCAAGCCCTATGTGGGACGACTGGCCGTGCGGGCCGTGTCGGAGTGCCGGCAGGATGGTTGCGCCGATGCCAATGACGTGCCGGCTCTCATCCGGCGGCGTTATCCCGATCTTTCCGCGCCAGCCGGCAGCATTCAGTGAGCGTCGCCATGGAAAAGTCCAAACTCGTCAAGCTCGCCGCTGCCGGAGCCGCCGCCCTGGTCATCGCCGGGTATTTTGGCCTGCAGTCTTGGGCCAACGACAAGGCGGATCGCGAGATCAAGCGGAGTCTGATCAGCGTCGACCTCGACCGCGCCATCCGCTATGGCAGTGTCAGCGCTTCGCTATTTGGACGTTCCGTGACCCTTTCCGACATGACCCTGACCGGTCCCGACGGGCGCGGCCCCAGGGTGACCGTCAAGACGGCCAGGATCTCGGACGTTGACACCCATCGCGAACAGCTGTCGGCGGCTCGCATCAGGCTTGCCGGCATTTCCATACCCGTGCTCGAAATCGCCCAGGCGCAGCGAAATGGTGTTTCCGACGCCAATCTCGAGCGATTCGTCGGCATGGGCTATCCCGTCGTGACCGGGGAAACGGAGTTCTATTTCCGCTTCGAGCCCGACAAGCAGCGTGGCGAAGTGGCGGTCACCCTGGATTTCGACGAGCTTGGGGGCACGTCCCTCAAACTGGCGCTTGACCGCATCGATCAACGCCTGGCCGATTTCGCCCGGCAGGCGCGCGATGCCGCCATGACGGACAATCCCATGCGTCTGCTTCACGACGCGCCGGTCATGGTCGATGCGCTCGCCCGTCTCGAACTTGCCGACCTGTCGGTCGGGATCAAGGATCGCGGCCTGCGCAAGCGCCTGCTCGTGGAAGTCGCGGAGGATGCCCTGGTGACCGAAGGTGCCGACGGATTGGCAGCGGCCTTGGGAGCGGAAGCGACGAAGGGTATCCGTCAGCAGCTTGAGCAGCAGCGTGTCGACCCGCGCCTGTCCGCCGACCTCGCAACCAAGATCGGCGAATACGTGGAGCGCGGCGGAGAGTTGAAGCTGACGACCCGGATAGATCGCCCGATTCCCCTGTTCGATCGGGGGGGCTTCCTCGGCATTCAGCCCGCTCCGTTCCTGATGAGTCTGGATCGCTTTTTCGCGCTGACGGGAGCCCGACTGGAGCGGTGAGGCGGGGTGTGTCAGCCGGCCATGCGCTGGGCGGGCGGGACGGCCTCCTGGCGGCCCATGTGGCCGATCCAGCGGCGGGCCAGGTTGACCAGGACGCGGCGTTCCAGGGTGTTTGGAATGCCGTCGCGCCAGGATTCAAGCAGACGGCGGGCCGAAGTGGCGATGGCGAGGTGGTCGCCGCGCGGTGCCGGGTCGTGGGCGAAATGGGCGTCGATGGTCCGCACCAGGGCTTCCAGCGCCTTTCCCACCACCTCGGGTGGCGCGCCCACCGAGCGGGCAACGTCGATTTCGTTGAGGATGCTGATGACCTGCCGGTGCTCGGCATCGGCCAGGGCATTCCCCACTGAAAACCGAGCATCCCAGATCGCGATCATCCCCATCAGCCCCGAATTCACCCTTTCTTAAGAGTGCCCCGGGAAGCCCGCAATTTTAAGGGGGGAAACGGGTAGCCGGAATGTCCGGCCGGAGGAGGGGAACCCTCCTCCGGCTAGGCCTTATTATGCTTCCGGTTATTCGGCGGCGGCGATGCGGTCGCGGCCCACCGGATGGGCGAGGCGGGACAGCATCTCCTTCGGCACCACCTGCCAGAAGCGCGGCAACTCGCGGTCCCAGTCGGCCAGCAGCGATTCCGCCCAGGCCGAGCCGGTGACGGCGGCGTGTTCCTGCACCAATGCCTTCAGCACCCCTTCCCAATGGGGCGTCTCGAGGCGCTGCCAGATGACGCTTTCCGGGTTGACCCGACGCGCGAAGCTTTCGTCGGCATCGTAGACGAAGGCCATGCCCCCGGTCATGCCGGCGGCGAAATTGGCGCCCACGGGCCCCAGGATCACGGCGGTGCCGCCGGTCATGTACTCGCAGCCGTTGGAGCCGCAGCCCTCGATCACCGTTTCGGCGCCCGAGTTGCGGACGGCGAAGCGCTCGCCCGCCTGGCCGGCGGCGAACAGCTTGCCGGCGGTGGCGCCGTACAGCACCGTGTTGCCGATGATGGTGTTGAGGTTGCTCTTGAGATTCGAGGCCACCGGCGGGCGCACGATGATGGTGCCGCCCGACAGGCCCTTGCCCACGTAATCGTTGGAATCGCCGAACACTTCCAGCGTCAGCCCCTGCACCGCGAAGGCGCCGAGGCTTTGGCCCGCCGAGCCCCTGAGGCGCACGGTGACGTGGCCCGGCGCCAGTCCGGTCATGCCGTGGCGTTTGAAGATCTTGTGGGAAAGCTTGGTGCCGATGGCGCGCTGGACGTTCCTGACGTTGTAGTCCAGCTGCATCTTCTCGCCGTCTTCGAGCGCCGGCCTGGCGTCGATGATCATCTGGGCGTCCAGGGTGTCGGGCACTTCCTGGGTCTTGTCCTCGACGCAATAGCGCGGGAAGCCGCCGGTGTCGGCCTGGGCCAGCAGCGGGTTGAGGTCGAGGTCGTCCAGGTGGCTGGCGCCGCGGCTGACCTGGTGCAGCAGGTCGGCGCGGCCGATGATTTCGGCCAGACTCCGCACGCCCAGGGAGGCGAGGATTTCGCGCACTTCCTCGGCGATGAAGCTGAACAGGTTGACCACCTTCTCAGGGCTGCCGGTGAACTTCTCGCGCAAGCTCAAGTCCTGGGTGCACACCCCCACCGGGCAGGTGTTGGAATGGCACTGGCGCACCATGATGCAGCCCATGGCCACCAGGGAGGAGGTGCCGATGCCGAATTCCTCGGCGCCCAGCATGGCGGCGATGACGATGTCGCGGCCGGTCTTGAGGCCGCCGTCGGTGCGCAGCTTCACCCGGTGGCGCAGGCGGTTCAGCGTCAGCACCTGATGGGCCTCGGACAGGCCCAGCTCCCAGGGCAGGCCGGCGAACTTGATGGAGGTCTGGGGCGAGGCGCCGGTGCCGCCCACATGGCCGGAGACCAGGATGGTGTCGGCCTTGGCCTTGGCCACGCCGGCCGCCACCGTGCCGATACCGGAGCGGCTGACCAGCTTCACCGTGACGCGGGCCTGGGGGTTGATCTGCTTCAGATCGTAGATCAGCTGGGCCAGATCCTCGATGGAATAGATGTCGTGATGCGGCGGCGGGCTGATCAGCATGACGCCGGGGGTGGCGTGGCGCAGCTTGGCGATCTCCACCGTCACCTTGAAGCCGGGCAGCTGGCCGCCCTCGCCGGGCTTGGCTCCTTGCGCCACCTTGATCTCGATCTCGCGGCACATGTTGAGGTACTCGGCGGTGACGCCGAAGCGGCCCGAGGCGATCTGCTTGACCGCCGAATTGGCGTTGTCGCCGTTGGGGCGCGGGCGATAGCGCTCGCGGTCCTCGCCGCCCTCGCCCGACACCGACTTGGCGCCGATGCGGTTCATGGCGATGTTGAGGGTGCCGTGGGCCTCGGGCGACAGGGCGCCGAGACTCATGCCCGGCGTGAGGAAGCGCTTCCTGATCTCGGTGATGCTTTCCACCTCGTCCAGGCTGATGGGCGTGCCGGCGGGCTTCAGGTCCAGGAGGTCGCGGATGGTGATGGGCGGCAGCCTGCGCATGCCGTCGGAGTACTTCTTGTAGGTGGCGTAGGAATCGGTCGCCACCGCCATCTGCAGCAGATGGATCAGGCTGCCGTCGAAGGAATGGGCCTCCGCCCCCCGGCGATAGCGGTAGAAGCCGCCGATGGGCAGGGCGGGGACCGGGCCGCCGAAGCCGGTGGCGTGTTGCTCCACCGTCTTCTTCTGGATGCCGGAGAGGCCGATGCCGGAGATGCGGCTGGTCATGCCGGGGAAGAACTCGGCCACCAGGGTGCGCGACAGGCCCACCGCCTCGAAATTGTAGCCGCCGCGATAGGAACTGACGATGGAGATGCCCATCTTGGCCATGATCTTCAACAGGCCCTGGTCCAGGGCGTACTTGTAGCGCCGGACGCATTCCTCCAGCGGCATGGAGCCGAACAGGCCGCGGCGCTGGCGGTCGGCGATGGCTTCCTGGGCCAGATAGGCGTTGACCGTGGTGGCGCCGACGCCGATCAGCACGGCGAAGTAATGCACGTCCAGGCACTCGCCCGAGCGCACGTTGAGCGAGGTCCAGGTGCGCAAGCTAAGGCGCACCAGATGGGAGTGCACGCCGCCGGCCGCCAGGATCATGGGGATGGCGGCCTTGGCCTCGCTCACGCCCTCGTCGGTGAGGATCAGATGGGTGCAGCCGCCCCTGACCGCCTCTTCCGATTCGCGGCGCACGCGGGCCAGGGCGTCCTTGAGCGCCTCGATGCCGCCCTTGGGATCGAAGGTGCAGTCGATGGAGGCCGCCGCCTCGCCCATGTACTTGCGCATGGCGGCGAACTCGGCGTTGGACAGCACCGGGCTTTCCAGCTGCAGCAGGTCGCACTGGCTTTCATCCTCGTCGAGGATGTTGCCCAGGTTGCCCAGCCGGGTGCGCAGGCTCATCACGCGGGACTCACGAAGCGAGTCGATGGGCGGATTGGTCACCTGGCTGAAGTTCTGCTTGAAGAAGTGGTGCAGGCCGCGATAGCCCGCCGAGAGCACCGCCAGCGGCGTGTCGTCGCCCATGCTTCCCACCGCCTCCTTGGCGTCCTCGACCATGGGGTGGAGGATCAGTTCCATGTCCTCCATGGTCATGCCGTAGGCGGCCTGACGGCGCTTCAGCTCGTCCGAGGACAATTCGGCGGGTTCGGGCGCGCCGGTCTTGACCAGTGAGTCCAATTCGGTGATGCGCTTGACCCAGGCCGAGTAGTTGCGGCGCGACGACAGCAGGTCCTTGATCTCGCCGTCACGGTAGAACTTGCCGGCGTCGAGATCGATGGCGATGGATTGGCCCGGGCCGACCCGGCCCTTCTCCACCACGTCGCAATCCTTGACCTTCACCATGCCGGTCTCGGAGCCGAGGATCAGCAGTCCGCCCTTGGTGATGGTGAAGCGCATGGGGCGAAGGCCGTTGCGATCGACGCCCGCCACCGCCCAGGAACCGTCGGTGGCGCAGATGGCGGCCGGGCCGTCCCAGGGCTCGATCACCGAGTTGCAATAGCCGAAGAAGGTGCGGTGGGCTTCCGGCATCAGGGCGTTGGAGCCCAAGCTCTCCGGGATCAGCATCTGCTTGACCAGCGGCGCGGGACGCCCGGCGCGGCACATCACCTCGAAGACGTTGTCGAGCGCGGCGGAATCGGAACCGCCCGGCTGGACGATGGGCTTCAGGTCGTCCATGGAGGCGCCGAACACCTCGTGCTCCATGCGCGGCTCGTGGGCCTTCATCCAGTTGATGTTGCCCGTCAGCGTGTTGATCTCGCCGTTATGGGCCAGCATGCGGAAGGGCTGGGCCAGACGCCAGGTGGGGAAGGTGTTGGTGGAATAGCGCTGGTGATAGATGGCGAAGCGCGACACGAAGCGCTCGTCCAAGAGGTCGGGATAGAAGCTGGTCAGCTGCTCGGCCAGGAACATGCCCTTGTAGATGATGGAGCGGCACGACAGCGAGCAGATGTAGAAATCGGTGATGTGGCTGGCCAGCACCCGCTTCTCGATGCGCCGGCGGATGACGAACAGATCGGCCTCGAAGCGCTCCTCGGGCGTGCCCAGGGTGTTGGCGATCATGATCTGCTCGATCTCGGGCCGGGTCGCGTTGGCCTTCTCGCCGATGATGGAGACGTCGACGGGAACCTGACGCCAGCCGTAGATGGAATAGCCGAAGTTGAGGATCTCGGTCTCGACGATGCAGCGGCAGCTTTCCTGCGCACCGAGGTCGGTCTTGGGCAGGAACACCATGCCCACCGCCAGCCGGCCGGCCGCCACCGCGTGCCCGGTGCGGGCCACGTGGTCCTTGAAGAAGTCCTGGGGGATCTCGACGTGGATGCCGGCGCCGTCGCCGGTCTTGCCGTCGGCGTCCACCGCGCCCCTGTGGAACAGCACGGACAGGGCCTGAATGCCGGCCTCCACCACGTCGCGCCGGGGCTTGCCGTCCAGGGCCGCCACCATGCCGACGCCGCAGGCATCGTGCGGGCTGGTGTCGATGCCGGCGGATTCCAGCTTGGCGGCGTTCTCCAGATACTCGGCAACGAAGGTGTTGCTCATGGCACTCTCCACAGGATTTTCTCTCCCCCGCAGGGGAATAACCACAGAGACACAGAGACACAGAGGGGGCACAGAGGAGAAGAAGGCTATTTTCTCTGTGCCTTCTCTGTGTCTCTGTGTCTCTGTGGTGATCTCACCCTTGCCGTCTATTCGGCCGCCTTCGCCGCTACGCCCGAGACGTAGCGATGAATGGCGTCCGCCGCGTCGCGGCCGTCCTTGATGGCCCAGACCACCAGCGAGGCGCCGCGCACGATGTCGCCGGCGGCGAAGACGCCCGGCAGGCTGGTCATCAGCGCCGCGTCGGTCTCGATGGTGCCCCATTTGGAGACCTCGAGGTCGGCGGCGCCGAACAGGGCGGGCACGTCCTCGGGGTCGAAGCCCAGGGCGGCGATGACCATGTCGGCGGGAAGCTGGAAGCCCGAGCCTTCGATGGCCACCGGGCTCTGGCGGCCCGAGGCATCGGGCATGCCCAGATGCATGCGGACGGCCTTGACGCCCTCGGCCTTGCCCTTGCCGGTGACGGCCTCGGGGGCGGCCATCCAGACGAATTCGACGCCCTCCTCCTCGGCATGGGCCACCTCGCGCTTGGAGCCGGGCATGTTGGCCCGGTCGCGGCGATAGAGACACTTCACCGATTTGGCGCCCTGGCGGATGGCGGTGCGCACGCAATCCATGGCGGTGTCGCCGCCGCCGATGACCACCACGTTCCGGCCCTTGGCGTCGAAGCCTTCGACCGTGTCGCCAAGGTCGCGGCGGTTCTGGGCGATCAGGTAGTCCAGCGCGGCATGCACGCCCGGCAAATCCGCGCCGCTGATCCCCAGCGGCTTGGCCTTGTAGACGCCGGTGGCGATCAGCACCGCGTCATGGCGCGAACGCAATTCGGCGAAGGAGACGGTCTTGCCGATCTCGATTCCGGTCTCGAACGTGACGCCGGCTTCGGCCAGCAGGCGGATGCGGCGTTCCACCACGTCCTTCTCCAGCTTGAAGCCGGGAATGCCGTAGATCAAAAGCCCGCCCATGCGGTCGTGGCGGTCGTAGACGGTGACGGCGTGGCCCTTGCGGCGCAGGGATTCCGCCGCCGCCAGCCCGGCGGGGCCGCCGCCGACGATGCCCACCGAGCGCCCCGTTTCGGCGCCGGGCAGCACGGGCTTGACCCAGCCTTGGGCGAAGGCGGTCTCGGTGATGTGCTTCTCCACCGCCCCGATGGTGACGTTGCCGTGGGTGGATTGCTCCAGCACGCAATTGCCCTCGCACAGGCGGTCCTGGGGGCAGATGCGGCCGCAGATCTCGGGGAAGGTGTTGGTGGAAGACGAGACGGCGTAGGCCTCCTCCATCCGGTCCTGGGCCACCAGCATCAGCCAGTCGGGCACGTTGTTGCCCAGCGGACAGTGGATGGAGCAGAAGGGGATGCCGCATTGCTCGCAGCGCGACGCCTGCTCGCCGGCCCGTTCGGGAGCGAAGGCGGTACTGATCTCGCCGAAATCCTTGCGGCGCTCGGCGGCGCCGCGCTTGTCGGGCTGGCGCTGATGGAGGTGGGTGAACTGCAGCATCTTGCGGGGCATGGCGAATCCTCGGGCCCTGGGGTCGGGGTGAAAATACGACAGAAACGGTGACCAATCAATGGGAATTGGACAAATTGGTCAGTATTAGTGACCTAAATAAAAAGGCACCCCTGCGTCACCTGAGGTGGTGGGGGTTTGGCGGGGCGGCGGTAGGAATTATTGGTCTCACATCGGACCTTTCCGTCTCCCTTCCGAGTCGCGGGCCTCGGTGCTATAAGGAAGCAGCCGCATACGGGGGGCACCCGAGTGACGTTCCTGGAAGTCCTGGTCGTGGCCCTGATTCAAGGGCTGGGAGAGGTGTTGCCTCTTGGCGCTGCCGGTTTTCTGGCGGCGTTGCCCCATCTGGCCGGGACGGTCGAGGGGCGGGCCGCCCTGTCGGTGGCGGCCCATGCCGGAATCCTGCTGGCCCTGATGGCCTATTTCTGGCGCGACGTTTGGGCCATGAGCGTCGGCCTGTGGCGGCTTGCCAAGGGCAAGCCCGATTACGGCTCCCATCTGCTGCTGCATGTCCTGGTCGGCACCGTTCCCGCCGCGATCGCCGGCTGGCTGCTGCTGGAGCAGGCCCGCGGCCTGGTGGGGCCGACCGGCGCGGCGGTCATCCTGATCGTCGGCGGCGTGCTGCTGTGGGTCTGCGACAAGCTGGGCGTCACCGTGCGCCGGGTCGAGCACATGAGCTGGATCAGCGCCGCCGGCCTGGGCGCCCTGCAGATATTCGCCATGGTGCCCGGCGTGTCGCGCACCGGCATCACCATCACCGCCGCCCGCCTGCTGGGCTGGGAGCGGCAGGCGGCCATCCGGTTCTCCATGCTGCTGGCCATGCCCCTGATCCTGGGGCACGGCGTCAAGACCTTCTGGGGCCTGGCCCATCAGACGCAACTGGTGTTCTCCACCGACCTGTTCATGGCGGCGGCCACGGCGGGATTGGCAGCGCTGCTCGGTCTGGCCGGCATGATGGCCTGGGTGGGGCGCAATACCTTCGCGCCTTTCGCCCTCGTCCGCATCCTGTTCGGCGCCGCGATCCTCGGGCTGGCCTTCTGGGGCTGATTCAGTAGGCGTATTCGCGGAAGATGGGATCCACCGAGCCCTGCCAGCGGGTGGCATAGGCCTCGAGCATCTCCTCGGCGGCGGTCCGGCCGCTTCGCGCCACCGCTTCGATGGGGTCGAGATAGATGCTTTCGTCGCGCCCCGAATCATTCAAGCGGTTGCGGGCCTTCAAGCCCTTCGAGGCCAGGGCCAGCACGTCCAGCGCCACCTCGCGCACCGTCCGCCCGCCGATGGTGGCGGCCAGCCCCTGGGCGGGCACGGCGGCACGCAGCGCGTCCCGTTCCCCGGCCGTCCAGCCCTTGACCAGCTCCCAGGCGCCGTCCAGGGCCGCGTCGTCGTAGAGCAGCCCGGTCCACAGGGCGGGCAGGGCGCACAGCCGCCGCCACGGGCCGGCGTCGGCGCCGCGCATCTCCAGGAACTTCTTCAGGCGCACGTCGGGGAAAGCGGTGGTCAGGTGGTCGGCCCAGTCGCCCATGGTGGGCAGTTCGCCCGGCAGGGCGGGAAGCTTGCCCGCCATGAAGTCGCGGAAGCTCTGGCCCGCCGCGTCGATGTACTTGCCGTCGCGGTAGACGAAGTACATGGGTACGTCCAGCATCCAGTCCACATAGCGCTCGAAGCCCATGCCGTCCTCGAAGGCGAAGGGCAGGCCGCCGGTCCGGTGCGGGTCGGTGTCGGTCCACACGTCGCCCCTGGCCGAGACGAATCCCGAGGGCTTGCCGTCCACGAAGGGCGAGGCGGCGAACAGGGCGGTGGCGACGGGCTGCAGCGCCAGCGAGACGCGCAGCTTCCTCACCATGTCGGCTTCCGAGGCGAAGTCCAGGTTCACCTGCACCGTGCAGGTGCGCAGCATCATGTCCAGGCCCTTGGTCCCCACCTCGGGCATGTAGCGGCGCATGATCGCGTAGCGGCCCTTGGGCATCCAGGGAATGTCGCCCCGTCCCCATTTGGGCTGGAAGCCCACGCCCAGGAAACCGATCCCCAGGCGGTTCGCCACGTGCTTGACCTGGGCCAGATGGTGGGTGACCTCGGCGGCGGTCTGGTGGACGTTGTCCAGCAATCCGCCCGACAGTTCCAGCTGGCCGCCCGGTTCCAGGCTGATGGCGGCGCCGCAATGGTCGAACAGGGCGATGACGTTGTCGCCCTCTAACACCGGCTCCCAGCCCAGCCCCGCCAGCCCGTCCAGCATGGCGCTGACGCCGTTCTCGCCCTCGTAGGGCAGCGGCTTGAGGTCGGTGGTGGAAAAGCCGAACTTCTCGTGCTCGGTTCCGATGCGCCACGCATCCTTCGGCTTGCAGCCGGATTCCAGGTACTCGACCAGCTGGTGCTTGCCGGCGATGGGCTCGCCGCTGGGCTTGGCGGGTGCGGACATGGGAGGAATTATCCTACTGAGCAACTCGGAGCCCCAGCAAACGACAGCGCGCATGAGGGCGTCAAGCACCGAATCCGCGCCTCTGCCTTCAATAAGATGTTGCGGAAGGGGGCCCGGTACGTTTACGTCACTGCACTATGCTGCAAGTTTGTTCCGGTGCCCCATGATGAAGATCATCCGCGCGAAGCTGCATGGCATTCGCGTCACCAATGCCGACCTCAACTACCACGGCTCGATCACCCTTGATCCCGAGCAGTGCGAGATGGCCGGCATCTATCCCATGGAATTCGTCGACATCTGGAACAAGAACTCGGCGGCGCGCATCTCCACCTACGTCATCTTCGGCGAGCCGGGCTCGCGCTGCTGCGTGCTGAACGGCGCCGCCGCGCGGACCTGCCAGAAGGGCGACGAACTGATCATCGCGGCGTCGGCCGATATTTCCGGGCCGGAGAAGCTCTACGAGATCAAGCCGCGCATCCTGACCTTCCTGCCCGACAACCACGTGGACCAGGTGCTGTACTACGACGTCTTCCAGAGCGAGAAGCGGCCCTACGACTTCCGCATCGTCGACGCCGACAAGCACACCATCGAGAGCTGCCACACCTGGCCCAACGTGGACGTCTTCAAGGTCCGCGCCGATCTGGCCGCCAAGGGCTGGAACGAGGCGGAGATCGATTCCTTCATCAAGTCCCACTTCTCCCTGTGACCATGAAGCCGGCGGTCGTCCTGCTCTCCGGCGGCCTCGATTCCGCCACGGTGCTGGCCATCGCCAAGGCCGAGGGCTTCCAGCCTGCCGCGCTGACCTTCCGCTACGGCCAGCGCCACGCCGTGGAGATCGGCGCCGCCCGGCGGGTGGCGGCGGCCATGGGGGTGACGGACCACCGCATCGCCGACATCGATCTCAGGGTATTCGGCGGCTCGGCGCTGACATCCGACATCGCGGTGCCCAAGGGCGGCCTGGACGAGGCGATCCCCGCCGGCATTCCGGTCACCTACGTGCCGGCCCGCAACACCATCATGCTGTCCTTCGCGCTGGCCTTCGCCGAGGTGATCGGCGCCTCCGACATCTTTGTCGGCGTCAACGCCGTGGACTATTCCGGCTATCCCGATTGCCGCCCCGACTACATCCGGGCCTTCGAGGCCATGGCCAACCTCGCCACCAAGGCGGCGGTGGAAGGCACGCCGCTTCGGCTGCACACGCCGCTGATCGACCTCACCAAGGCCGACATCATCCGGCGCGGGCTGAATCTCGGCGTGGATTATTCCATCACCTCCACCTGCTACGACCCCGACCCGCAGGGCCGCGCCTGCGGCCATTGCGATTCCTGCCGGCTCCGCCTCAAGGGCTTCGCCGAGGCCGGGCTGGCCGATCCGGCGGAATACGCGCCGTGAGGCGGGCGGCGCTTTCCCTTCTCGTCCTGGCCGTCTGGCTGGCGACGGGGCGGGTTGTCGCCGCCGATTTTCACGTCATCTCGCAGATTCAGGGCGACCATCTCAGCGTGCGCGGATTCGAGGTGGTGCGCGAGGCCTATGGCCGCATCGGCCTGCGTGCGGTCGCCGACATCCGCCCCAACGAGCGGGCGATCATCTCGGCCGATACGGGCGACACCGACGGCGACACCATGCGCATGGCCGGGCTGGAAGCCCGCTATCCCAACCTGGTGCGGGTGCCCGAGCCGGTGCTGAGTTTCGACACCATCGCCTTCACCGCCGGGCTGAGCTTCACGGTGAATGGTTGGGAGAGCCTGCGGCCCTATACCATCTGCGTGGTGCGGGGCTTCAAGCTGGGCGAGGCGGGTACCGAGGGCATGAGCCGCGAGCTGGTCTCCACCAACGACGCGGCGTTGCGCATGCTCCACGCCGGCCATTGCCAGGTGGCCCTGCTGGGCGAGGCGGTGTGGTTGCTGATCGACGAGATGAGGCTGGGGCCGTTTCGGGCGCTGCGCCAGCCGGTGGCGGTCACCCCCCTCTATCACTACGTCAATTCCCGCCATGCCCATCTGGCTCCGGCGCTGGCCGAGACCCTGAAGGCCATGCGCCGGGACGGCACCATCGATGCCATCCTGGCCGCCGACCGCGCGACCGTCCAGGCGGCACGGGCGCGCAATTCGCTCAAGGACTGACGGTTTCCAGCCAGGCCTGGAACATCAGGGCGTGCCAGATCTCGTTCTGCCAGTTCTTGGCGCCCGAGCGGTGCTCCCGCCAGCAGCGGGCGACCAGGGGGGCGTCGAGGAAGCCCTGGCGGCGCAGCCTGTCCTCCGCCAGCAGATCGTCGGCCCACCCCCGCAATTCGCCGTTCAGCCAGCGGCGCAGCGGCACCTCGAAGCCCATCTTGGGGCGGTCCACCAGGGGGCGCGGCACATGGCGGTAAAGGACATTGCGCAGCACCGCCTTGCCCACGTCTCCCTCGATCTTCAGCGCGGAGGGCAGGCTCCAGGCGAATTGGGCGACGGGAAGGGCCAGGAAGGGAAGGCGCGCCTCCAGCGAGGCGCCCATGGTGGCGCGGTCGGTCTTGACGCACAGGTCGTCGGGAAGATAGCCCATGCAATCCAGCACCATGGTGGCCAGGGCATCGTCCCGCACGCCCGGCATGGGGGCGGTGAACAGGCTTTCCGCCCGGCCCGCGCCCGGGACCACGCCGGCCATGCCGCGCCAGCGGGAATAGTGCAGGCCCAGCAACTCGGCCAGTGATCCGGCTTCCAGCCGCTCGGCCTCGCGTCCCAGGCGATGGCCAGGATGGCTGCGGCGTTTGCGCAATCCACCGGCCAGGGCGGCCAGGCCTTCCGCCGGGCCGCTCAGGCCGCGGGCCAGTCCCGCGCCGAGGCTGCGCATTCCGCCAGGCAGGCTGTTCAGCCGTTGCCAGTCCCTCGGGATGGAGCGGTAGATGCCATAGCCGCCGAACAGCTCGTCGGCGCCGTCGCCCGACAGGGCCACCGTGACGCTTCGGCGGGTCACCTGGGCCAGCAGCGCGGTGGGAAGCGCGGCGGCGTCGGCGAAGGGCTCGTCGTAGAGGCGGGGCAGGCGCGCCACCTGGGCCAGCGCCTCGGCATCGCTGATTCTGACTTCGGTGTGGATGGTGCCCAGGTGGTCGGCGACGGCGCGGGCGTGGGGGCTTTCGTCCAGGCCCGACTGGTCGAAGCCGATGGTGAAGGAGTGAACCGGCCCGCCCGACAATTGCCGCATCAGGGCGGCGGTGATGGAGGAATCGATGCCGCCCGACAGGAAGACGCCCACCGGTACGTCGGCCTGCATGCGCAGGGCGACCGAGTCCCGCAGCAGTTCCTCCAGCCGGTCGGCGGCCTGTCCGGCGGTACCGGTGAAGCGCCCTTCCTGGCGGGCCGCGCATTGGGCGGCGGACCAGTAGGGCTTGGCCGAGAGTTCGCCGTCCTTCACCCGCATCACATGGCCGGGCGACAGCTTGAACACGCCGGGATGGATGGTGTGGGGCGCCGGAATCCAGCCCAGGCGCATGAACAGCGCCAGGGCGTCGCGGTCGATGCCGCCCCGCCAGCCGGGATGGGCGGCCAGCGCCTTCAGTTCGGAGCCGAACAGCAGGCCGCCGCCCGTCCGAGTCCAATAGAGCGGCTTCTCGCCGAAACGGTCGCGGGCCAGGGTGAGGGTGCGCTCCCGGCGGTCCCACAGGGCGAAAGCGAACATGCCGTCGAATTCGGCCAGCGCCGCCTCCACCCCCCAGGCGGAAACCGCCTCCAGCAATACCTCGGTGTCGGAATGGCCGCGCCAGGCGATGCCGTCGCCCAGCCGGGTCCGCAAGGCGGCGTGGTTGTAGATCTCGCCGTTGAAGCTGATCACCCAGCGCCCGTCGTGGGAGATCATGGGCTGGTGGCCCTGGGGCGAGAGGTCGAGGATGGCGAGGCGGCGGAAGCCCAGCGCCACGCCGGCTTCGTCATCCACCCAGGCGCCATCGTCGTCGGGACCGCGATGGACCAGGGTGGCGGCCATGGCGCGCACCACCCTTTCCCGGTCGGGGGTGGGCTGGGTCAGGTCGAGAAAGCCGGCGAAGCCGCACATGCGGTGTCAATCCAGGTGGAGCCGCCGGGACCTTATCCCTTGCGCAGCACCACCACAAGACCGGGCACGTCGTCGCCAGCCTCCTGGCGGGTGGAGGCGCGCTCCATGGAGGCCACGGCGAATCCGTTCTCGGCCGCGACCGTTTCGACGTAATCGGGGGCATGGGCGTAGCGGTTCTTGGCGCCCAGGACGTAGGAGGCGCAATCCTCGGCCCGCTCCACCGTGAAGGCGAAGATGCCGCCCGGCCGCAGGGCGCGCACCGTGGCGGCCATGATGTCGTTCAAATCGCCGAAATAGACCAGCACGTCGGCGGCCACCACCAGATCGTAGGCCTCGGGCCGGCGTTTGAGGCCGGCGACCAGCTCTCCCACCTCCAGGCCGTCATAGAGGCCGCGGGCGCGGGCCTTGTCCACCATGGCGCCCGACAGGTCGATGCCGTCCAGGCGGGCGGCCAGGGGGCGCAGCACCGGCGCGGCCAGCCCGGTGCCGCAGCCGGCGTCGAGCACGTCCAGGCCCTTTCGCCCGTCCAGGACCCTGTCCAGGGCCAGGGCCAGAAGGGCGGGGGCGCGATAGGCCAGCTTGTCCACCAGGGCGGAATCGAACTTCTCGGCGTAATCGTCGAACAGCTGGCGGACATAGGCGTCGGGAGCGCGGGCGGGGGCGTCGACGGCCCCGGCCTGGGCCAGGCCCAGGGCGGCGCCGTGGCGGTCCTCGGGGTCCAGGTCCAGGCAGCGGCGGAAATGCTGGGCGGCGCGATCCTTCTGGCCGAGCGCCAGGCGCTCCTCGGCCAGGCAGTACTGGGCATGCACCGAATCGGGGGCGGCGGTGACCGCCCGCTCGAAGGCGGCGGCGGCGGCCTCGGGCATGCCCATGGCGCGGCGGATCAGCCCCAGTTCCAGCCAGCCCGAGGCATCGCGGGAATTCAGCTTGGTGGCGCGCTCGGCATGGACGCGGGCGTCGTCCAGGCGGCCCTGGGCGCGCAGCGCGGCGGCAAGGTTGGCCCGGGTGCCGGCATGGTCGCGGCGCAAATCCGCGGCGCCCGACAGGACGGCCACGGCGCGCTCGTGCTGACCCAGCGCGCCCAGCACCAGTCCGTAATTGTTCAGGGCCACCGCCCAGTCGGGGCGAAGTTCCAGGGCGCGCTCCAGCATCCGGGCCGCCTCGGCGTGCTGGCCCTCCTGATGCAGCAGGGTGCCCAGGGTACACAGGGCCTCGGCGTGGCGCGGCGCCATCTCCACCGCCCGACGGGCGTGCGCCAGCGCCTCGGCCTTGTTGCGGCCCAATCGGCCCAGCAGATCGGCCAGCCGGGCGTTGGCCTCGGCGTGGTTGGGCTCCTGGGACAGGATGGCGCGGTAATGCAGGATGGCGCTGTTGAAATTGTCCTGGGCCTCCAGGGCGCGGCCCAGCGCCAGACGCGGCACCGTCTGGCCGGGGTCGGCGGCCACCGCCCGGGTCAGATGCTCGGCCGCCCGCTTGGCCTGCCCCTGGTTCAGGGCGACGAGGCCCAGCAGGTAATGGGCGCCGCCGAAATCCGGGCGGGCCTCGACGATGGCGCGCGCCAGCCGGCGGGCCTCGGCGGCGTTGCCGTCGTCCCAGGCCTGCATGGCGCGGCCGAAGGCCTCGCCGATATTCAACGGCTTATCGGGTTTCATGCTGATCAACTCCTCATTACAGAATAGGCCGTCAGCCCGGAGCGGAGCAACGCGGGAAAGCGGTGGCGGCTTTTCCTCTTGCGAATAGGAACGATATTTGTTACATATTTTCCATGGCCAGAAACTGCCGCTTCGCCGTCGCCGTCCACATCACGTCGCTGCTCGCCACCATGGAGGGGCAGGCCTGCACGTCGGAATGGATCGCTGGTTCGGTCAACACCAATCCGGTGGTGGTGCGCCGCCTGCTGTCCGCCCTGGCCAAGGCCGGGCTGGTCAGCTCGACGCGGGGCAGCACCGGCGGATCGGTCCTGGCCCGGCCCGCCGACCGCATCTCGCTGCTCGACATCCACCGGGCGGTGGACGAGGACGACGAGCCGGCGCTGCACAACCAGCCGCCCAACCCGGCCTGTCCGGTGGGGCGCAACATCCAGTCGGTGCTGCTGCGGGTGATCGAGCGCGCCGATGCCGCCCGCGACGCGGTGCTCTCCACCACCATGCTGTCCGAGGTAGTGGGGGCGCTGAAGGTGGAGGCGGGTTAGGGCGGTTTTTTTTAGGGTTAAACGTAACGGTAACAGATACCATTACAGCAAGGAGAGCATCATGACGTCCATTGCCATCGTGTTTCATTCCGGCTACGGCCACACCAAGGTGCTTGCCGAGGCGGTCGCCGAAGGGGCGGCCCGGGTTGCCGGGGCGAAGGTCCACCTGATCGCGGCCGAGGAGGCCGAGGCCAATGCCGCCCTGCTGGACGGCGCCGACGCCATCGTCTTCGGCTCGCCCACCTACATGGGCTCGGTGTCGGCCAAGTTCAAAGAGTTCATGGAGTGGAGCTCCAAGACCTGGTACGGCCGCGGCTGGGCCGACAAGGTGGCGGCGGGCTTCACCGTCTCGGCCAGCCAGAGCGGCGACAAGCTGAACGCGCTGATCCAGCTGTCCATCTTCGCCGCCCAGCACGGCATGGTCTGGGTGGGGCTGGACCTGCTGCCGGGCAACAACAATTCCAAGGGCAGCGTCGATGACCTGAACCGCCTGGGCAGCTTCCTCGGCGCCATGGCCCAGGCCAATGCCGACCAGGGGCCGGAAGGCGTGACCGAAGCCGACCGCAAGACCGCCGCCCACTTGGGCAAAAGGGTCGCCGAGGCGGCGGCGCGGTGGAAGAAGTAGTTCGGAGTCTCAGGGGATGAACTGCTGCACCGTCCGGGTCAGCCATGCCTTGAGCGTCATGGGGCCAGGACGGCGGCGGTAGTCTCTTCCCTTGTTCCGGTAATCGACGGCGGCAGTGTAGAAGAGGGACGCCCATTGATAGATGGTAAGAGCCCGCAGTCGCGGCTCCGCCTTGATGATGACGCTGTCTTGCGTCTTGAGATCGCGGGCCTTGATGTTGCGGAAGTATCGCAGAATGCACTTATCCCGCTTGCTGCAGCCCCGGGACTCCTTGCAATTGTCGCATCGGGGATCGCGTCGGCGGGGGGAAAGGGCTGCGGCACAATGGCCGGCAAAGTAATTGAGCCAGAAGAGATCGAAATGGGGGGACGAGTAAGGGCGCCGCAGCACGATCGATCCGGCCAGCGTCGCCCACCGCTCCGAATCGTTGCGTGGTGAGGCGGCTTGCATGTCTGTTGCGATGATCGGGACAAGCCTCTGATCGAGGGTGATGCCGAGATTGCGGCTAATGTCTCCGATTGAGTGCAGGGCGCGCCGAACTTCGCTCAGCTTGGCCGCCACCCATTTTCGATCGGGCATTATTTACTCTTATTCAGCCGGCCGTTTTCGATGGCGTTGGTCTTGTCAAAGAACTTGTGAAGCTCTTTCTTGTTATTCGGGAGACCTGCTTCCCCCTGGGCAAGGGAAAATGCATCGCCGAGGCCGATGGAGTAGGCTAGCTCCTTATCCAGGCCTGCGGAATTTTGGGCGTCACTATTTCTCTGCGCGGAATTTCTCCTGGCGCTGGCCTTGCCTTTTGTTGTCGGCTCGCCCTGAGGTAGCGCGATGCTGTTCATGAAGTGACATCCAAACTGTGGGCTGACTCTTGGTGCGGAACTGCAACCTAATATAGATCATTATCCATCGAATGACGCAAGCCTGGCAAGGCTATTATTGGCGCGGGGATTCTCACCAACGAATCCATGCAGCAAGCCTCTGGTATCCTGATACCGTGATGCACGGGCTTGGATTCACGTCAGGAATCGGATTTTTACCGGAATTGGGCCGGCAAGTCGCCGGCTCGGAGCATATTGAGAAATACGTGTTGTCCACAGTTCACCCAAATGTAATTTGGCGCCGGAACCAATAATGTTACTGCCGGCTATTGATTGACGGGCGTGTGGTGTGCCGCCTCACCCGTTCTCCGCCAGCACGGTTCCCGCCAGGTAGAGGCTGCCGCAGATCAGGATGCGGGCGGGGGCGGGGGCCGAGGCGGTCAGCTCGGCGATGGCCGCCGCCACCGATGGCGAGGGCCTGGCGTCCAGGCAGAAGTGCCGGGTGGCCGCCGCCGCTCCGTCCTCGGCCGAAAGGGCGGCCGCCTCGCCGGGGATGGAAACGGCGCGCAAGGAATGGAAGCGGGCCGCCAACGGGCCGAGATAGCCGTCCACGTCCTTGGTGGACAGGATGCCGAACACCGCCATCAGCGGCCTGTCGCGCCACGAGCGGGCGTGCTGGGCGATGGCCTCGGCGGCGTGGGGATTGTGGCCGCCGTCCAGCCACAGTTCCCACCCCCCATCCGCGCCCCCTGGCAGCATGTCCACCAGCGGCCCCTTGGTCAGGCGCTGCAGCCGGGCCGGCCACTCCACCGAGCGGATGCCGAGCCCCAGGGCGCCTTGGGGAAAATCGGGAAAGACCGGGACCGGCGCGGTGCGCGACAGCCGCTCGATGGCCGCCAGGGCCAGGGCGGCGTTGCGGTACTGGAAGGCTCCGGCCAAGGCGGGGGCGGGCAGGCTCCACTCCACCGACGGGCCGCGATAGATCAGGCCGCCGTCCGAGGCGGTGCGGGCGAAGAAGTGCTCGCCCTCCTTGATCAGCGGCACGCCCAGTTCGGTGGAACGGGCGTCCAGCACCTTGGCCGCCTTGCGTCCCTGCTTGGCCATGACGCAGGCCACGCCACGCTTCATGATGCCGGCCTTCTCGGCGGCGATGGCCTCGATGCGTCCGCCCAGGAAGCTTTCGTGGTCCATGGCGATGGGGGTGATGATGGTGAGCGCCGGGCGCTCGACCACATTGGTGGCGTCGAGCCGCCCGCCCAGCCCGGTCTCCAGGATGCACACCTCGGCGGGAGCGCGGGCGAAGGCCAGGAAGGCGGCCGCCGTGGTGATCTCGAAGAAGGTGACGGGGTTGCCGGCGTTGGCCGCCTCCACCTCTTCCAGCAGGGCCAGCAGCTCCGGGTCGGTGGGCAGGGTTCCGGCGATGCGGATGCGCTCGGCGAAGCGCACCAGGTGGGGCGAGGTGTAGACGTGGGCGCGCATGCCCGCCGCCTCGAACAGGGCGCGCAAGGTGGCGACGGTCGAGCCCTTGCCGTTGGTGCCCGCCACGTGGATCACCGGCGGCAGCCGGTCCTGGGGATTGCCCAGCGCGTCGAGCAGGCGAACCACGCGCTCCAGCGACAGGTCGATGACCTTGGGATGCAGCCGGGTCAGGCGGTCGAGGATGCTGTCGATCATTGCGGGCCGAAAAGTGTCAGGCGCGATCCGGCAGGGTGAAGGTGAAGGTGCTGCCCTCGCCGGGGACCGACACCAGGCTGATGTGGCCGCCGTGACGTTCCACGATCTTGCGGCAGATGGCAAGGCCAATCCCCGTTCCCTCGTAGCGGTTCAGGGGGTGCAGGCGCTGAAAGACCACGAAGATCTTCTCCCAGTATTCCCGATCGATGCCGATGCCGTTGTCGGTGACCGAGAATTCCCAGGACTCGTCGCGGCGACTGGCCGTGATCCTGATTTCCGGCACGCGCTCCGGATGGCGGAACTTCACGGCATTGCCCACCAGATGCTGGAACAAGGCCCGCAACTGGGCCGAATCGGCGTTGACGGTCGGCAGGGAGTCCCGGACCACCACCGCCTTGGCTTCGTCCAGCCGGGGCTTCAGGTTCTCCAGCGCCTCGGCCAGGATGGCTCCGGAATCCACCGCGGGAAAGACCGGGTCGCCCCGGTCGATCAGGGTGTAGTCCAGCAGGCCGCTCAACTGGGCGCGCATGCGGTGGGCCCCCTCGACGGCGTAGTTGATGTACTGGTCGGCATCCTCTCCCAGATTGCCGCCGTAGCGCATCTGCAGCAGTTGCAGGAAGCTGGCGATGGTCCGGGCCGGCTCCTGCAGGTCGTGGGCGGCCACGGCGGTGACCATTTCCAGGTCGTAATGGGCCCGGCGCAGCCTCTCCTCCGCCGATTTGCGGCCGGTGATGTCGCGGCTGATGCCGACCATGCCCAGCAGCGTCCCGTCATCGTCGTGGACCGGCACCTTGACGGTTTCCAGCATCACCCGCCGTCCGTCGGGATAGTCGATCCACTCCTCGTTGGTGGTGGGATGCCCGGCGGCCATGGCCTCGCGGTCCTTGGCGCGGTAGAAGGCGGCGACATCGGGGGGCGCGAACTCGTCGTCGGTCTTGCCGGCCATTTCGGATTCGGGGCGGCCGCAATAGGCGGCGAAAGCCCGGTTGTAGCCGAGATAGCGCGATTGCGGGTCCTTGAAGAAGATCAGGTCGGGCACCGAATCCATCAGGGTGCGCAGCAGGGCCCGCTCCTTGGCCAGGGCGTCGTAGGGGGCCTGGACGCCCGAGACGAACAGGGCGTCGTAGATGAGCGCGTAGGCGCAGGTCTTGCCCACGTGGCCCGCCAGATTGAACCAGTCGGCGGCATCGGCGTAGAGGGTGAGCAGCACGCCGGCGAGCCCCAGAATCCAGGCGGCGGCGGCCAGCTTCAGGTCGTTGCGGTCGCCGGAGCGGCGGAATTGCAGGCAGAGCAGGCTGGCCGCGGTCACATAGACGGCCGACAGGGTGTATTCGGCGCCGATCTTGAAATCGGTCAGGCCGCTGCCGGGAACGAAGGTCCGGGGGAACCATTCGGGATGAAGCAGGCCGGCCAGGGCCAGCGCCGAGCTCAGCAACCCGACGGCGCCGAGCCACAGCCGCCGCCTGCCGTCGCTCCAGTGCCGTTCGGCGCAGGTCACCGCCAGGATCAGGCCGACCGCCATGGCCAGCCGGCCCAGCAGCCAGAGGTTGATGCCTTTCTCGGTGCCGCTGGGGGAGAGGAAGTCGGCCATGCCCGGAAAGGACAGGGTGTGAGCCATGTCGAACAGGGCCGCCGACAGGGCTGCCAGCCCCAGGATCAGGTTGCGATGTCTCTTGTCGGCGCGGCGCACCGCCCAGCCCAGCGAGAAGACCATCAGCGAGACGGCGATACTCAGCAGTTCCAGGATGGCGTGGACCGGCAGGTAATCCCTGGAATCGGCGAACAGCGGTTCCGGCGGGAAGATCCGTACCACCAGGCCGCACAGCAGCGCGGCCGCCAGCAGCAGCAGCGGGGCCAGTGCCAGCGATGAAAGCGTCTCGAACCTCGAGATCGGATTCCGCACGTCCGTTTCCCTATGCTCAAAAAATAATACCGAGGCCAGGGGCCCCGGTATTACCATTTTCGTAACATAGGGAATCGGGAACGGAATTTCCAGTCCCGAAGCGTTGCGTTCTTTCCCGATCAGTCCTGCTCGACGCTGTCGGGGGTGTCGATGGGCAGCGCCACCAGGTCACCGGCCGCGCCGCGATTGCGCAGCAGCGACAGGACGCGGATCAGGGTGGCGCGCAGGTCGCGGCGCGGCACCACCATGTCCACCATGCCGTGCTCCAGCAGGTATTCCGCCTTCTGGAAGCCTTCGGGCAGCTTCTCGCGGATGGTGCTTTCGATGACGCGGGCGCCGGCGAAGCCGATCACCGCGCCGGGCTCGGCGATGGCGATGTCGCCCAGCATGGCGAAGCTGGCCGACACGCCGCCGGTGGTGGGATCGGTCAGCAGCACGATGTAGGGCAGCCGCTTCTCCTTGACCTTGTCCACCGCCACGGTGGTCCGGGCCATCTGCATCAGCGACAGGATGCCTTCCTGCATGCGGGCGCCGCCCGAGGCCGGAATGACGATCAGCGGTGCGTCCTGCAGCACGGCCAGTTCCGCCGCCGCCACGATGCCCTCGCCCACGGCGATGCCCATGGAGCCGCCCTGGAAGTCGAAATTGAAGCAGGCCGCCACCACGTTCATGCCGCCCATGCGGCCATGGGCCACCACGATGGCGTCGGTCTCGCCGGTCTTGGAACGGGTGTCCTTGAGGCGGTCGGTATAGCGCTTCTGGTCCTTGAACTTCAGCGGATCGTCGGGAACCTTGGGCAGCTCGATGCGCTGGAACTGGCCGTCATCGAACAGCATGCCGAGGCGCTTCTTGACCGACAGGCGCAGGTGGTGGCCGCAATGCTGGCAGACGTGCAGCGCCTTCTCCAGGTCGCGGTGGAAGATCATGTGGCCGCAGCCCGGGCACTTGAGCCACAGGTTGTCCGGCACCTCCTTGGGCGCCACCAGTCCGACCAGGCGCTCCTTGAGCGAACGGCGGGTCTCGTTGAGGTTGGTCAGCCAATTCATGAAAAGTGCTCCTACTTGCGCGCGGCCCGCACGCCCAGGGCCAGGTCCTTGACCAGGGCCAGGGGGGCGGAGACGGCGGAAGGCTTGCCGATATTGTCGGCCAGAACCGAAACGATGGCCGAGCCCACCACGGCGCCGTCGGCGATGCGGGCCACCTCGGCCGCCTGGGCCGGGGCCTTGATGCCGAAGCCGACGCAGACCGGAAGGTCGGTGTGGCGGCGGATGCGGGAAACCGCCTCGTCGATGGCCGACTGGGCCGCCGACGCGGTGCCGGTGATGCCGGCGATGGACACGTAGTAGACGAAGCCCGACGCGTTGGCCAGCACCACCGGCAGACGCTTGTCGTCGCTGGTCGGCGTGGTCAGCACGATGAAGTCGATGCGGTTGGCCTTGAGGTGGGGGACCAGTTCGTCGGCCTCCTCGGGCGGCAGGTCGACGATGATCAGCCCGTCCACCCCGGCGGCGGCGGCGTCCCTGGCGAACTTTTCCGGTCCCCAGGCGTAGACGGGGTTGTAGTAGCCCATCAGGATGATCGGCGTTTCCGCGTCGGTCGTGCGGAAGGCCGCCACCATTTCCAGGGTCTGCCTCAGCGAGCCGCCGGCCTTCAGCGCCCGGCCGGCCGCCAGCTCGATCACCGGACCATCGGCCATGGGATCGGTGAAGGGCATGCCCAGCTCGATGATGTCGGCGCCGGCCTGGGGCATGCCGTCGAGCAGGGTCTGGCTGGTGGCGCGGTCGGGATCGCCGGCGGTGATGAAGGTCACCAGGGCGGCGCGGTTCTCGGCCTTGAGCCGTTCGAAACGCTTGGCAATGCGCGACATCAGACCAATCCCCCCAGATGCACGTCGCCGAGCGCCTTGGCGATGGTGTTGACGTCCTTGTCGCCGCGTCCCGACAGGTTGACCACCATCAGGTGATCCGTGGGCAGGGTGGGGGCCAGCTTGGAGGCATGGGCGATGGCGTGGCTGGATTCCAGCGCCGGGATGATGCCCTCCAGGCGGGTGCATTGCTGGAAGGCGGCCACCGCCTCGTCGTCGGTGACCGAGACGTATTCGACGCGGCCCGTCTCGTGCAGCCAGGAATGCTCGGGCCCGATGCCGGGATAGTCCAGGCCGGCCGAGATGGAATGGGCCTCGGCGATCTGGCCGTCCGCGTCCTGAAGCAGGTAGGTGCGGTTGCCGTGCAGCACGCCGGGCTTGCCGCCGGTGAGGCTGGCGGCGTGCAGCTTGTCCAGGCCGTGGCCGGCCGCCTCGACGCCGATGATGCGCACGGATTTGTCGTCGAGGAAGGGATGGAACAGCCCCATGGCGTTGGAGCCGCCGCCGATGCAGGCCACCAGGGAATCGGGCAGGCGCCCCTCGGCGGCCATGATCTGGGCGCGGACTTCCTCGCCGATCACCGACTGGAAGTCGCGGACCATGGCGGGGTAGGGATGCGGCCCGGCCACCGTGCCGATCAGGTAATAGGTGTCGGCGACGTTGGAGACCCAGTCCCTCAGCGCGTCGTTCATGGCGTCCTTCAAGGTCGCCGCGCCGGCGGTGACCGGCTTGACCTCGGCGCCCAGCAGCTTCATGCGGTAGACGTTGGGCATCTGCCGCTCGATGTCGGTGGCGCCCATGTAGATGACGCATTGCATGCCGAACAGGGCGCAGACGGTGGCGGTGGCCACGCCGTGCTGGCCGGCTCCGGTCTCGGCGATGATGCGCTGCTTGCCCATGCGCCGGGCCAGCAGGATCTGGCCGATGCAGTTGTTGATCTTGTGGGCGCCGGTGTGGTTGAGGTCTTCCCGCTTCAGGAACACCTTGGCGCCGCCGAAGGCCTCGGTCAGGCGGCGGGCGAAGTACAGCGGGTTGGGGCGGCCGACATACTGGGCCAGCAGCGAGCGGAACTCGGCCTGGAAGGCGGGATCGGCCTTGGCCGCCGCGTAGGCCTTCTCCACCTCGAGAATGAGGGGCATCAGCGTCTCGGCCACGTAGCGGCCGCCGAAAATGCCGAAATGGCCGCGTTCGTCGGGACCAGCGCGATAGGTGTTCAGGCTTTGCATCTTCTGTTCGGGACCTTGGGCGGCGGAAAGGCGCCAATAAAGCAGAAAGCGCCGCCCCTGAGGAGAGATTTTGTAAAGGGGCGGGGCTTAGGCCGGGCAGGGATGCACGATGACCAGATGGCCGGCGGCCTGCTTGGCGGCCTTCTTGTGATCGGCCAGCAGGCGGGAAATGTCGTCGGACGAGCAGGTTCCGCAGCCCGGCGTCAGGTGGACGGCGACGCAGCTCACCGTCATCAGGGGAAAGCGCACTGTGTTGCCCAGGCGGTCCTGGCCGATGATGTGCCCCCTTCCCCTCGTCTCGTCGTCGTAGAAGCTTTCCACGTCATGGGCGAAATCGGCGATCAGCCGACGGCAGATGTCGGCGGCGTCCGCCACCGCCTCCCCCTGGAAGCCGGCGAAGAAGTCGTCGCCGCCGATATGGCCGGCGAAGCCGCCCGCCGCATTCATGGCCTTGGTCAGCAGTTCCCCGAACAGCAGGATGGCGCGGTCGCCCAGTCGGAAGCCGTACTTGTCGTTGAACGGCTTGAAGTTGTCGAAGTCGAAATAGGCCAGCAGGCAGGCCTCGGCGCGGTTCTCCAGGGCCTCGCACACCCAGGACAGGATGCGGGCGTTGCCGGGCAGCCGGGTCAGCGGATTCTGGTCGCGCGCCGTGGCCAGGTTCTTCTCGTTGATGACGCGCAGCAGTGAATCCGCCGACAGGAAGCCCACATAGCGCATGTCCTCGACGATCAGGATTCCTTCCGTGCGTTCCACCGCGGAATAGGCCTCCAGGATCTGCTCGGCCCTGGCGGCGATGTCGGCCACCGGGCAGCGCACGGTGAAGTCCTTGAGCGAGCGGCCGTAACTCTTGTTGGCGATCAGTTCCTTGCCGAAGGGGGAGTAGGTGTAGTCCTTCAGTTCCTGGTCGCGCACGATGCCCACCGGCACGCCCGAGCCGTCCACCACCGGAAAGAAGGTGGCCGACTTGTCGGCGCGGAAGCGTTCGAAGACCTTCTCCATGGAGGTGTGGAGGCCCAGAGGCTCGGGCCGGGCGATCTGGTCGGCGATGATGCGCTGGTCCGACGCTCCGGCCCGGCGGTCCAGGCGGGCCAGGCGTTCGATCTCGGGATAGTGGGCCAGCAAGCCGTTCCACTGGGTGGTCGGCCTTTGCACCAGCCAGCCCTGGACCATGTCGCAGCCGATCTCCTTGCAGACGCGGAATTCCCGCTCGGTCTCGACCCCCTCGGCCACCACCACGGCGCCCAGCAGGTGGGCGATGGTGACGATGTGGGCCAGGAACACCTTCTTCTTGGAATCGGTGGCGATGTCGGCCACGAAGAAGCGGTCGATCTTCAGGTAGTCGGGCTCGGAATAGTAAAGCAGCTGCAGCCCCGAGAAGCCGGTGCCGAAATCATCGATGGCCAGCCGGAAGCCCTGGCGCTTGAAATGGCGGAAGGTGGCGACGGCATCCAGGCCGTCTTCCAGCGGGTGGCGCTCGGAAATCTCGAACACCACCGCCGAATCGGGAATGCCGTGCCGGTCCAGGATGGCCCGGGTGCGGCGCGCCGAATCGCCCTCGATGCCCAGGACCCGGTTGTCGATGTTGAGGAACAGCTTGGCCCGGGGATGGTGGGGCAGGCTGGCGAAGGCGGCCACCGCCTTGTCGCGCAGCGCCAGTTCCACCTCGGCCAGGCAGCCGGTGGCGTGGGCATGGTCGAAGAAGGCCTGGATCGATTCGAAGCCGGCCGCCTCGGTGCCCCGCAACAGGGCCTCGTAGCCGTGGCAGTCTCCGGAATGAATCCCGACCACCGGCTGAAGCGCCATGGTCAGGCCGTCCAAGATGTGTGGGTCCATGATTTGACGGGTCATCCCGATCGCTCCGGCCGGCCATCCCGGTGCGGATTCATCCGCCGAAGGCGGGGCCTGGGTCAATGCGGGGATGAAATGCCGCGGCGAAATTCACGGCCCTGTCATAACCGCGCCGCTTAAATGGATTTAAACGAACGACATACGAAATTACACGGAGTATGTTGAAATGTTCTTATCCTATTGATATCAATTTTCAGCACGATCCGGATTGGCTACGTCAAAAGGGTGGGGGAGTGGAATGGCAGGCAAGGGTATTCAACCCTCGGGGCGGGAGCGGACCTTCGCGGAGGACGAGATCATCGTCAGCAAGACCGACACCAAGGGGCGTCTCACCTATGTGAACGACGTCTTCCTGTCGGTGTCGGGCTTCACCGAGGCCGAGCTGATCGGCCAGCCGCACAGCCTGATCCGCCACCCCGAGATGCCGCGTTGCGTGTTCAAGCTGCTGTGGGACACCATCGCGTCCGGCAAGGAGCTGTTCGCCTATGTGGTCAATCTGGCCAAGACCGGCGAGCACTACTGGGTGCTGGCCCATGTCACCCCGGATTTCGGCCCCGATGGGCAGATCGTCGGCTACCACTCCAACCGCCGGGTGCCGCGCCGCGACGCGCTGGCCAAGGTTCAGCCCCTGTACCAGACCCTGCTGAAGATCGAGGAGGCCGCCGCCGACCGCAAGCAGGGCATGGAGGCGGCGTTCGCCGCCCTGGGTGATCAGTTGAAGCGCGAAGGAAAGCCCTATGCAGAATTTGTCCTCGGTCTCTAAGGCCATCCGGGCGGCCTGGGCTGCCGTTGGCATCGCCGCCGCCCTCGCCATTCTCGCCCTGATCCTGCAGAACTGGCTGGCCGCCGGCGTGGCCGCCATCCTGGCGGTCGCCGCCTGGCTGCCCGTCAAGTTCCTGGGCCGCACCAACGCCAGCGTCGAGAAGGCGGTGAAGGTCTGTCAGGCCGCCGCCAACGGCAATCTCGGCGTGCGCATCATGGATATCCGGGGCAGCGGCAATCTGGCCATCATGCTGCGCTCCATCAATCGCCTGCTGGACCTGACCGAGGCCTATTGCCGCGAATCCCAGGCGGCCATGGAGCACGCCAACCAGCGCCAGTACTTCCGCAAGATCATCCAGACCGGCCTGCGGGGCGATTTCGCGCGCTATGCCGGCATCATCAACGACTCGCTGGACCTGATGAAGAGCCGCGACGCCGAGGCGCTGGACTTCGCCGAGCGGAAGGTGCGCGTCCTGGTGCAGGAGGTGTCGTCGGCCTCGACCCAGCTGCGGCAAAGCTCGGACCGCCTGATGAACAACGCCACCCAGACGGTGAGCCAGGCCATGACCTCGGCCGCCGCCGCCGAGGAAGCCTCGGTCAACGTCCAGTCGGTGGCCGGCGCCGCCGAGGAACTGGCCGCGTCGTTCGGCGAGATCAACATGCAGACCACCCGGGCGACCGCCATCTCGTCCGAGGCCATGATGACCGCCCAGCGTACCGACGAGACCGTCCGCGATCTCGGCAACGCCGCCGCCCAGATCGGCAGCGTGCTGTCGCTCATTCAGGACATCGCGTCCCAGACCAACCTTCTGGCGCTGAACGCCACCATCGAGGCGGCCCGGGCCGGCGAGGCGGGCAAGGGCTTCGCCGTGGTCGCCAACGAGGTCAAGACGCTGGCCAACCAGACGGCGCGGGCCACGGAAGAGATTTCCACCCATGTCAGCCAGATCCAGCAGGCCTCGGAAGGAGCCGCCGCCGCCATCCGCGAGATCGCCCAGATCGTCGGCACCATCCAGGAGACCTCCACCGCCGTGGCCGGTGCCGTCGAGGAGCAGAACGCGGTGACCATGGAGATCTCGCGCAACGTCCAGGAAGCCGCCACCGGCACCGCCTCGGTGTCGGAAGCGGTGGCCTACGTGAAGGACACCGCCGAGACCACCGACCAGGAGGCCAAGGACATCTCGGCCGCCGCCGCCAGCCTGGCCCGGCGCGCCGACGACCTGGAAGCCCAGATCAACGGCTTCATCGCCAAGATCAGGGGCGAGGCGGCCTGACGTCGGCGGGGAGGGCTATCGGCCCTCCCGCTTGCCCCCGCACGCCTGACGCGGTAAACCGGGTGACGGCAATCGCGGGGTCTACATGAACAGAATCGGTGTGATCGGCGGAGGGGCCTGGGGGACGGCGTTGGCGCTGACCGCCCGGCGGGCGGGGCGCGACGTTGTGCTGTGGGCCCGCGAGCCCGAGGTGGTCGAGGCCATCAACTCCCGCCACGCCAATCCCGACTTCCTGCCGGGCGTCGATCTCGACCCCGGCTTGCGCGCCACCGGCGATCTGGCCGAGGCGGCGGATTGCGACGCGGTGCTGCTGGTTTCGCCCGCCCAGCACCTGCGCGCCGCGGCCCGCGCCCTGGCGCCCCATTGGCGCGCCGGCGTGCCCGCCGTCATCTGCGCCAAGGGCATCGAACTCGCCACCTGCGCCCTGATGCAGGATGCCGTCGCCGCCGAGCTGCCCAATGCTCCCATCGCCGTGCTGTCGGGCCCCACCTTCGCCATCGAGGTGGCCAGGGGCCTGCCCACCGCCATCACGCTGGCCTGCGCCGACCCGGAACTGGGCCGCAAGCTGGTGGAGGCGCTGGGAACCGCCACCTTCCGTCCCTACCTGTCCGATGATCTGGTGGGCGCCCAGATCGGCGGCGCGGTGAAGAACGTGCTGGCCATCGCCTGCGGCATCGTCGAGGGGCGCGGCCTGGGCGACAATGCCCGCGCCGCCCTGATCACCCGCGGGCTGGCCGAACTGACCCGCCTCGCCATGGCCAAGGGCGGGCGTCCCGAGACCCTGATGGGCCTGTCGGGACTGGGCGACCTGATTCTTACCGCCTCCTCCACCCAGTCGCGCAACTACTCGCTGGGCTTCGCGCTGGGCGAGGGCCGCGCCCTGGCCGACATCCTGGGCGAGCGCCATTCGGTGACCGAGGGCGTCTACAGCGCCGGGGCCGTGGTGGACATGGCCGGGCGCATGGGCGTCGAGATGCCCATCTCGGCGGCGGTGGACGCGGTCATCAACAAGGGGCAAAGTCTGGACGAGGCCATCCGCGCCCTGCTGTCGCGCCCGTTCCGCAACGAAGGATTATAGCCATGCGCAAGATCGCCTTCGCCCTTGCCGCCCTCGCCCTGCTCGCGGCCTGCGCCGAAAATCCCACCGAGGGTCAGGTGTGGGGCACCGGCGCCGGTGCCGTGGTCGGCGGCGGAATCGGCCGGGCGGCGGCCCTGGGCGCACCCCACCTGGCTTCCACCTTCACGCCGGTGGGCGCCGTCGCCGGAGCGGCGGCGGGATACATGGTCGGCGGCTGGGTCGATCCCCATGCCTACCGGCTGTGGAGTTCGGCCACCGTCGAGGCGGCGGAGAGCGGCAAGGATGTCCGCTGGGCCGAGCGCGGCCTGGAAGGCTCCGTCATCCCGCTGGGCAAGGACTGGACCGATGGCGGCGGACGCTGGTGCCGGCGACTGGCCCAGACGGCGCGGCGCACGGGCGAGGCGGCGGATTCCTATTCCCGCGAGGTCGTGGCCTGCCGGCTGCAGGAAGCCACCTGGGAGGTGGTCACTCCTGCCGAGGATGAGCCGAAAAGCTAAAAACCCTTCCTCCTCAGAGACTTGGCTTGACGGGGGCGGGGGGCTTCGGCATGCTGGCCCTAACCTGAAAGCACAACCAAGGACTTGAAATCCATGACCAAGTCGGAGCTGATCGCCCGTCTGGCCGAGGCCAACCCCCATCTCTACCAGCGGGACGTCGAGCGCATCGTCACCACCATCTTCGACGAGATCGCCTCGGCCCTGGCCCGGGGCGACCGGGTGGAGCTGCGCGGCTTCGGCGCCTTCTCGGTGAAAAAGCGCGACCCGCGCACCGGCCGCAATCCCCGCACCGGCGAGACGGTGTCGGTGGAGGGCAAGGCGGTGCCCTTCTTCAAGACCGGCAAGCAGCTGCGCGAGAAGCTCAACGTCGGCGGCGGCTCGTGAGGCTGCTCGCCTGGATAGTCGGCCTGCCCCTGGCCGTGCTGGTGACGGTGTTCGCCGTCGCCAACCGGGCGGAGATTCGCTTCGACCTGTGGCCCCTGCCCTTCGGCGTCGACCTGCCCGCCTATCTGGCGGTGCTGGTGCCGCTGGCCTTGGGCCTCGCCGCCGGTTTCCTGCTGGGCTGGGCGTCGGGGCTGAAGGCCCGGCTGCGCGCCGGTTCCCTGCGACGCCAGCTGGATGCCACCCGGAAGACCCAGTCCCAAGCTTGAGGTAGACGTTCCCGTGACCAATCCCGTTTATGTCGCCATCGACACCACCGATTCCGCCCGCGCCGTGGCCCTCGCCCAACGCCTGAAGGGGCTGGTCGGCGGCTTCAAGCTGGGCCTGGAATACTTCACCGCCAACGGCCCGGCCGGCATGGAAGCGGTGTCCGGCCTCGGCATGCCACTGTTCGTCGATCTCAAGCTGCACGACATTCCCAACACCGTGGCCGCCGCCATGAAGGGGGTGGTGCGCCTGGGCGCCGCCATCACCACCATTCACGCCTCGGGCGGCGCCGCCATGATCCGCGCCGCCGTGGACTCCGCCCATGACGAGGCCGCCCGCCTGGGCGTCACGCCCCCCGCCGTGGTGGCGGTGACCATCCTGACCAGCCTGGACCAGGCCGGGGCCGAGCAGGTGGGCTTCGAGCGTCCGGTGCTGGACCAGGTCAAGCGCCTGGCCGCCCTGGCCCAGGAAAGCGGCGCCGCCGGCATCGTCTGCTCGCCGCTGGAGGTGGAGGCGGTGCGCGCCCTCTGCGGTCCCGATTTCAAGCTGGTGATTCCCGGCATCCGTCCCGCCTGGAGCGAGGCCGGCGACCAGAAGCGCTTCCTCACCCCCGCCGAGGCCCGCGCCAAGGGGGCCGACGTGCTGGTGATCGGCCGGCCCATCACCGGCGCCGCCGACCCCGCCGAAGCCGCCGGCCGGATCAAGGCCGAACTGGGACTCTAGATCATGCCGGTCGAGGTCAAGATCTGCGGCATCACCGACGAAGAGGCCATGGATGCCGCCATCGAGGCCGGAGCCGATTACGTCGGGCTGGTGTTCTTCCCCCCCTCGCCCCGCAACGTCACTCCCGACCGCGCCGCCGAGCTGGTGGAGTTCACGCCGGGCGAGGTGACCAAGGTCGGCCTGTTCGTCGATCCCGACGACGCCACCCTGGATGCCGTGCTGACCCGGGTGCGGCTCGACCTGCTGCAGTTGCACGGGCACGAGACGCCCGAGCGGGTGGAAGCCATCCGCCTGGAATACGGCCTGCCGGTGATGAAGGTGCTGTCGGTGTCGGTGGCCGAGGACCTTGCCGCCGCCGAGCCCTATCTGGCGGTGGCCGACCGCCTGCTGTTCGACGCCAAGCCGCCCAAGGGGGCCGTCCTGCCCGGCGGCAACGCGGTCAGCTTCGACTGGACCATCCTGACCGGGCGCAAGTGGGGCCTGCCCTGGATGCTGGCCGGCGGCCTGACGCCCGCCAACGTGGCCGAGGCGGTACGCATCAGCGGCGCTCCGGCCGTGGACGTCTCCTCCGGAGTGGAAAGCGCGCCCGGCGTCAAGGACGCGGCAAGGATCCAGGCCTTCATCCGGGCGGCCCGTTCAGCCGGATAGGCCCTGGCGGGTGAAAGCGGCCGGGACGGCCGCGCTCCGGGACGCGCTCGATTTGGAGCGCGGGCGTCCCGCCCGCATTCAAGCCTCCGCCAGTTCCTCCACCCGATCGGTGCCGACCACCCGGTTGCGGCCCTGGCGCTTGGCGCGGTAGAGCGCCGCGTCGGCGGCGGCCACCAGATCCTCGGCCCGGCATTCCTCGGTGGGAACGAAGGCGGCGGCGCCGATGGACAGGGTGACGCATTCGGCGGTCTGGCTGGCCCCGTGGGGCAGGTTGAGGGCGTGGACGGCGTCGCGGATGCGTTCGGCCACGTGGAGCGCGCCTTCCAGGTCGGTGTTGGGCATGATCACCGCGAATTCCTCGCCGCCGTAGCGCGCCGCCAGGTCCGAGGGGCGGAACACCTGCTCGCCCAGGGCGCTGGCCACCGCCTTCAGGCAGGAATCGCCCTTCTGATGGCCGTAGGTGTCGTTGTAGAGCTTGAAATGGTCCACATCCACCAGCAGGACGGCCATGGGGGTGGCCTCGCGCCGGTTGTGCAGCCACTCGGCCTCCAGCTTCTCGTCGAAGGAGCGGCGGTTGGCCAGTCCGGTCAGCCCGTCCTTGACCGCCAGGCTTTGCAGCGCCATCTGGGCCAGCTTCTGTTCGGTCTGGTCGCGCAGTGTCTCCACCACGGCCAGCAGGTGGCCGTCCTCGTCGTAGATGGGGCCGGCATCCACCGCCAGGTACAGGCGTTTCCTCACCTGGGGCATCACGCACCAGTTCTCGGCGCGCAGGCCGTGGCTGCAGTCGCTGGGCTCGGTGTGGGTGACGTAAAGCTCGTCCATGGAATCGGGGCGGCCCAGCACCACCAGATCGGCCAGGCAATAGCGCTCCTCGTCGTAGAAGGCCCGCCAGTGGTCGGTGGTGCCGATCACTTCATGGGCCGGAACGCCGGTCAGGCGCTCGCAGGCCTTGTTCCAGATGATCACCCGGCGCTCGGCGTTGAGCACGAAGGTGGGGACGACGAGATGCTGCATCAGCCGCACGGCGAAGACGTGCGCGGATTCGGTATTGCGTGAGGTGGGCACCGCTTCCCCCATGTGACGTTCACGGCCGGCCGCTTCTGTGGCGGTCCTGGCGACTCCCTTGCGGGCAATCATGCATGGAACCGGCATCTGATTCCACCGCTTCGGTCAAATTCCTTCCCAATCAGAACGATTTCAATGCCCTCCTCCACCCGCGCTGGGGTGGCGGACCGGTTGCAGCAGGGGCAACAGCAGCAGGCCCAGGGCGAACACCGCTCCCATCAGCAGCAGGGCGTCGCCGAAGGCCATGGTCATGGCCTCGCGCCGGGCCAGTTGCGACAACAGCTTCAACGCCGCCCGCTCGGCGCCGCCGTCCAGCAGGGGGGCGAGGCGGGTGGTCAGGCCTTCCAGCATGCCGACGGCCGCGCCACGGGCCGCGGTCAGGGTCTCGGACAGGCGGTTCAGGTGAAGGTCGAGGCGGTGGGTCAGTACCGTGTTGATGGCGGCCAGCCCGATGGCGCCCCCCAGATTGCGCATCAGGTTGTAGAGCCCCGACGCGTTCTGCACCTTGTCGGCGGGCAGGTGGCCGAGCGCCACGGCGTTGATGGGCACGAAGCAGAACATCAAGGACAGGCCGCGCACCGCCTGGGGCAGGAACATCTCCCAATAGCCCCATTCCGAGGTGAGATGGCTGTTCAGCCACAGCCCGCCGCCGAACAGGGCGAGCCCCAGGCCCAGCATGTGGCGCAGATCCATGTGGCGGGCCAGATTGCCGGCCAGCGGCGCCGACAGGGCCTGGAAGGCGCCGGTCACCATCATGGTCAGCCCGATCTCCAGGGCGGAATAGCCCCTGACCCGCCCGAGATAGAGGGGGATGACGTAGACCGAGCCGTAGAGCCCGATGCCGATGATGAAGGAATAGAGGCAGCCCACCGTGAAATTGCTGTCGGAGAAGGCCCGCAGGTCCACCACCGGATTTCTCGCCGAAAGCTCGCGCCAGACGAAGCCCAGCCCCGCCAGCGCCGAGACCAGGGCGGCCAGGGTGATGTGGCCGCTTTCGAACCAGTCGTCGCCGGGGCCTTCCTCGAGCACGTATTGCAGCGCTCCCAGGAACACCGCCACCAGAACGATGCCGCTCAGGTCGAAGCCCTTCAGCATGTGCAGCTGCGGCTTGTCCCGGCGGCCGAACAGCCAGACCAGGGTGGCGACCGCCGCTCCCGGCACGACGTTGACCAGGAACAGCCAGTGCCAGCTCCAGGTCTCGGTCAGCCAGCCGCCCAGCGTCGGTCCGATGGTGGGCGCCATGGTGGCGGTCAGGCCGATGACCACCGACATGCTGGCCTGCATGCGGGGCGGAAAGATGATGTAGGTGGAGGCGAACACCGTGGGAATCATGGCGCCGCCCAGGAAACCCTGGATGGCGCGGAAGGCGATCATGGATTCGATGCTCCACGACACGGCGCAGGCGGCGCTGGCCAGGGTGAAGGTGACGCAGGAGGCGAAGAACAGATAGCGGGTCGAGACCACCCGGGCCAGCCAGCCCGACAGGGGGATCATCACCACCTCGGCGATCAGGTAGGCGGTCTGCACCCAGCTGACCTCCTCGGCCGAGGCCGAGATGCCCGCCTGAATCTGGGCGATGGAGCTGGCGACGATCTGGATGTCCAGAATCGCCATGAACATGCCCACCACCATGGCCATGAAGCCCACCCAGTCGCGGACGCTGACCACGCGGTCATTGGGGTTGATGGGGGGATTGGCGGACGGAGGAGCGGCGCTCATCAGCCGGCGTCCCGGGTGTCCACCTTGACCACCACCGACAGGCCGGGACGCAGCCGCCCGGCCAGCGGGTTGCCGTGGTCCACGCGGATGCGCACCGGAATGCGCTGCACCACCTTGGTGAAGTTGCCGGTGGCGTTCTCGGGCGGCAGCAGGCTGAACTTGGCGCCGGAGGCCGGGGCGAAGCTGTCCACCGTCCCGCCGATCACCGCCCCGGGGAAGGCGTCGACCTTGATCTCCACCCGGTTGCCGGGCTTCATGCGACCGATCTGGGTCTCCTTGAAGTTGGCGTCGATCCAGACGTCGGACAGCGGCACCACCGCCAGCAATTGCTGGCCGGGGCGCACATACTGGCCCTCGCGCACCGCCCGGTTGCCGACCACGCCGTCCAGGGGCGCGCGGATGGTGGCGGCGTCCAGCTCGGTCTCGGCGATGGCCAGATTGGCGCGGGCCTGTTCCATCTGGGCCAGGGCGACATGGCGCTCCGAGCTCAGCACCGCCAGCTGGCGCCGCGCCGCCTGCAATCCCGCTCCCGATCCGGTCAGGCTGGCCTCGGCGCGGGCCGCGTCGGCCTGGGAGATGTCGAAGCGCTGGCGGCTGACGTAATCCTCGCGCACCAGCCGGCGGGACCGCTCGTAATCGGCCTTGGCGCGGACCATCTCGGCCCGGGCGGCGGAGATGGAGGCCCCCGACTGGGTGATCACCGCCTCTTGCACCGCCACCCTGTCATCGATCTGCATCAGCTGGGCCAGGCGGGCCTTGACCTGGCCGGTGGCCTCGTCCACCCGGGCGCGGTAGTCGCGGGGGTCGATGCGCAGCAGCACGTCGCCCTTGGCCACCGGCTGGTTGTCGCGCGTCATCAGTTCCACCACGTGGCCCGCCACCTTGGGCGAGATGATGGTGATGTCGCCATCCACATAGGCGTCGTCGGTGGATTCCATCCAGCGCCATTCCTGGTTCCAGCGATGGGCGCTCCACCCTCCGGCGGCGACGAGGGTCAGAAGGGCGGCAAGCGCGATGGGCTTCTTCATGGCGGCATCCAAAAACTAAACCGTTCAGTTCAGTTTATAGCCTTGCCGGTCCCGGCGAGTCAACCGATCCCGGCCCGCGCGGCGCAAGCGGGCGGAACTTACCAAAGTTTAAGCCGATGCCGGACTTCCGCCTTGCCGAAATGCGCCTTAACTCATAGCTACTGGCCCCGCCATGCGGCGGAGCCATCATGTTCGCAAGGGAGAAAGCGATGGCGATCGACAAGGCGCTTCACGACAGCAAACTGGCCCACGACCATGACCGGGCGTTCCGGGCCCGGGCCAAGGGGGTCAAGATGGCCGGGCTTTGGGCGGCGGAAAGGCTCGGCCTTTCCGGCACCGCCGCCGAGGAATTCGCCCGCAGCGTGGTCGCCACCGATTTCGACGAGCCGGGGGACGAGGACGTCATCGGCCGTCTGCGGGTGGAACTGGCCGCAGCCGGCGTGTCGGAGGCCGATATCCGTGCTACGCTCACCCGCTGCCTGACCGAGGCGGAGGCGGCAACACCATAAACGGCATGAATCGATGACGCGGGGCCGCCTGCCTTGGCAGCGCGGCCTCCAGGCATGACAGGAGAGGGCGAGGGTCATGGAAATTCTTCTCGGCGGGCTGGCCGTTTCGTTTCTGGGCAAGGCGGCGTGGCTGTGGCTGGTCTTCCTGGGTCTGGTGGTGCTTCTGCTGGTGCTCGATCTGGGTGTGCTGCACCGCAAGGAGCGGGAGATCGGGGTCAGTGAAAGCCTCGTCCTCAGCCTGGGCTACATCATGGTCGGCCTGGCCTTCGGCGCCTGGATCTGGTCCACCATGGGGGCCGAATCCGGCCTCAACTACCTGACCGGCTTCGCGGTGGAGAAAAGCCTGGCGCTGGACAACATCTTCGTCATCTCCATGATCTTCTCCTATTTCGCCGTTCCCCGGATTCATCAGCACCGGGTGCTGTTCTGGGGCGTTCTGGGGGTGATCGTGCTGCGCGGCATCATGATCGCCCTGGGCGCCGCCCTGGTGGAGCGGTTCGATTGGGTTCTGTGGCTGTTCGGCGCCTTCCTGGCGATTACCGGCATCAAGATGCTGGTGATGGCCGACAAGCCGCCTTCCGATCTGGCCGACAATCCCGTGCTCGGTTTCCTGCGCCGGCGGATGCGGGTGACGCCCGAGCTTCGCGGCAACCACTTCTTCGTGCGCGAGGCCGACGCCGGCGGCCGCATGGTGTGGTGGGCGACGCCGCTGTTCCTGTGTCTGATCCTGGTGGAACTGGCGGACATCGTCTTCGCGGTGGACAGCGTTCCCGCCATCTTCGCCATCACCACCGATCCCTACATCGTCTATACCTCGAACATCTTCGCCATCCTGGGGCTCAGGGCGCTGTACTTCGCCCTGGCCGCCATGATCCACCGCTTCGTCTATCTCAAATACGCCCTGGCGCTGGTGCTGGTGTTCATCGGCGGCAAGATCTTCTGGGCCCAGTTCTACGGCAAGCCCGATCCCGCCATCGCCCTGGCGGTTACGGTCAGCCTGATCGGCGGCGGTGTGCTGGTTTCCCTGTGGCGGTCGCGCAACGACGCTCCGCCGGTGCCCGAGGACGGGAGGGCCGGCGGGTGACCCGCCACCGCTCTCCGGCCCGCGCACTTGCCGGTCTGCGCCATCTCGGCGGCGGCTCCGGCCCGACCATGGCCCAGGTGGTGGATCACCTGGCCGAGCGCTCGACCCCCCTGGCCGTCATCCTGATGGCGGGGCTGGCCATGGTGCCCTCGCCCGGCCTGCCTCTCGGTCTGATCACCGGTCTGGCCATCGCCTGGATGGGCGCAACCGCCCTGTGGGGCCGTCAGGGCGGCCTGCCGGAGAGTCTGTCGCGCCGCACCCTGCCCCGCCCGATCCTCGAAGCGGCGCTGCGCCGGTTGGTGCCCCTGATGCGGCGCGTCGAGCGGCGCACACGGCCCAGGCTGGCGCTGCTGGCGCAGGGGCGGGGGGCAGGGGTGGCGCTGGCCGCCATCGTCCTGCAGGGGCTGGTGCTGGCGGTGCCGCTGCCGTTCGGCAACATCGCGCCCGCCTCGGCCATTCTGATGCTGGCCGCCGGGCTGCTGTGGCAGGACGGGCTGGGGGTGCTGGTCGGCCACGCGCTCGGGGTGGTGTCGGTGGGCGTGATTCTCGGGCTGGGGTGGTCGGCGCTGGCCCTGGCGACATAGCGTTCCCTATGGCGCAACAGTATTGTGAGAAATGGGATGATTGTTGAGATGTGGCCGGCGCCTTAGATGTCGTGTCAGGACCAATTCCTCGTGAAAGGACCGGACATGACTCTCTCCCTCCGCCCCGCCGCCGCCCGCGGCCATGCCGAGCACGGCTGGCTCAGCAGCCGCCACACCTTTTCCTTCGCCGATTATTTCGACCCGGCCCAGATGGGCTTTCGCGCGCTCCGGGTGATCAACGAGGATTGGGTGGCCCCCAAGACCGGCTTCGGCACTCATCCCCACCGCGACATGGAGATTCTCACCTACGTCATCGCCGGGGCGGTGGCCCACAAGGACAGCACCGGCGGCGAGGGCATCATCCGCCGGGGCGAGATCCAGGTGATGAGCGCCGGCACCGGCATCCGCCATTCCGAGATGAATCCGCTGTCGGACGAGACGCTGCACCTGCTGCAGATCTGGATTCTGCCCGAGACGCGGCACCTGCCCCCGCGGTATGTCCAGGCGGAGTTCGACGACGAGTCCAAGCGCGACCGTCTGCGGCTGATCGCGTCCCGCGACGGAAGCGACGGTTCGCTGGTCATTCATCAGGATGTCTCGGTGTATGCCAGCATCCTCAGCCCCGGCCACGGCCTGTCCCATGAGCTGGGGGCGGGCCGTGGCGCCTGGGTGCAGGTGGTGGCCGGCGCCCTGGCGGTCAACGGTCAGGTTCTGTCGGCGGGGGACGGCGCCGCCATCGAGAACGCGGCGGCGGTTGATCTGTCGTCGGAGAACGGGGCGGAGATCGTGCTGTTCGATCTGGGCTGAATGCGGCCGGGACGGCCGCGCTCCCGGAATGGATGGCGTCACGGAGCGCGGGCACCCAGCCCCCGTGGACATGCAAAGCAAAACCCCCGCCGGTCGCCCGGCGGGGGTTTTTCTTGGGTCCGATCGGGCTGGCTTAGTGCAGCTTGCCCGGCAGGTCCTTGATGGCGTTGTCGACCAGGGCGCCGGTCTGGGCGGCCGACAGGCTTTCGCCGATGACCTTCTGGGCGGCGCCGATGGCGACGTCCACGGCCAGGTTCTGCACTTCGCGCAGCGCCTGGGCCTCGGCCTGGGCGATGCGGTCCATGGCCATCTGCTCGCGGCGCTTCATGGAGACCTCGAGATCCTTGGCCGCCTGCTTGGCGAGGCGCTCGGCCTCGGCCTTGGCGTGGGCGATGATCTCCTCGGCTTCCTTCATGGCGTCGCGCTGCTTGCGCTGATAGGTGGCCAGCATTTCCTGGGCCTCCTCGCGCAGCTTGTGGGCTTCGTCCAGGCGGGCCTTGATCTTGGCCGAACGGGCGTCCAGCGCGGCGGCGATGGCGCGGCTGACCGGCTTGAAGGCCAGGGCCACCACCAGGATGAACGCGACGTTCACCCAGAAATGGGGCTGCTGGTAGAAGGCGCCGTGGGCGGCGCCGGCGACATCGGCGGCGTAAGCGACGGAAATCATTTGCCGTGCTCCTTGAGGGCGCTGGCGATCGCGGCCTCGAGCCGGGCATCGTCGGCCGGGCTGCCCACCAGGCGGGCGATGGTCGCGCCGGCGACGTCGAGGGCGACGTCACGGACGTTGGCCAGGGCCTTGTCCTTGGCTTCGGCGATGCGGGCCTCGCCGGCCTTGACCTGATCGGCCAGACGGGCGGCAAGCTCGCGGTTGCGGGTCTCGGCTTCGGCCGACAGGCGGTCCGAGGCTTCCTTGATCACCGACTGGGCGTGGGCGCGGGATTCGGCCAGGGCCTTTTCATAGGCGGCCACGGCGGCCTCGGCCTCGGCCTTCAGCTGGGCGGCCTTGTCGAGGTTGTCGTCGATCTTGCGCTGACGCTCGTCGAGGACGGCGCCGATCTTGGGCAGCGCCACCGTGGACATCACGAAATAGAGCGTGACGAAGGTGAGCACCAGCCAGAACAGCTGCGGCGCGAAGAAGGTGGGATCGAATTGAGGCATCCCAAAGCTCCCAAACGGGGAAGGCCCGAAAAACTGTGCGGAGCGGCCGGTGAACCGCGGCGGGGCGCCCTTGGGGCGTCCTGCCGCGGACCCTACCGTTCCGTAAGGAGAGACTCTTCGCGATTAGGCGAAGAGGACCATCAGAGCAACGACCAGGGCGAACAGCGCGATCGCCTCGGTCACCGCGAAGCCGATCCAGCCGTACAGCTCGACATTGGCCTTGGCGGAGGGGTTGCGGCCCACGGTGGAGATCAGGTTGGCCCAGATGTTGCCCACGCCGATACCCGAACCGATCATGCCGATGGCAGCCAGACCGGCACCGATGAACTTAGCAGCGCTCGCTTCCATTTACTCAACTCCTTCAGGACAAAACGGAACAGGGGTGAAACTTGAAACGTCCTCAGCCGGCGAACCGCCCGGCCAGCCACTTAGTGCATGTGGATGGCGTCGTGCAGATAGATGCAGGAGAGGATGGTGAACACATAGGCCTGCAGCAGCGCGATACCGAATTCCAGCACCGTGATAGCCGACAGGAAGGCAAAGGGAACCACACCGGGGATCACGTAGAACGCGCCCAGCGACACCACGAACCCGCCCATGACCTTGAGGATGATGTGACCCACGGTCATGTTGGCGAAGAGACGGACGGCGAGGCTGAAGGGGCGCGAGAAGTACGAGATCAGCTCGATGGGGATCAGGATGACCGCCGTCGCGATGGGCGCGCCGTGCGGGAAGAACATGCGGAGGTAATGGGTGCCGTGGCGGGCGAAGCCGATCACCGTGACGCCCACGAACACCACCAGCGCCATGGCGAAGGTGACGATTACGTGGCTGGTGTAGGTGAAGCCGATCACCGGGATCGGAATCATGCCCAGCAGGTTGCCGAACAGCACGAACATGAACAGGGTGAAGATGAAGGGGAAGTACTTCCGGCCTTCGGACCCCACGTTGTCGCGCAGCATCCCGGCGATGAATTCGTAGAACACCTCGGCCATGGACTGCCAGCGGCCGGGCACCAGGGCGCGGGACCGGACCGACAGGGTCAGGAACAGGGTGATCAGGCAGATGGACAGCACCATCATGGCAGCGGAGTTGGTGAACGAAATGTCCACGCTCCCTACCTTGAGCGGAACCAACGGCTGGATCTTGAACTGCTCGATCGGATTAGCCACCGCTTTGCCTCTCTCAATGGTCCTTCGCCGGATCAACTCCGGCACCTTCGGCTCTCCGCTGCGCCTGGCCCAGGCCCACCGTCTCGTCCATGCCGCGCATAAGGCGGTACACGTTCATGACGCCGGCCGCTCCGCCCAGGAGCAGGAAAACCACCATCAGCCAGGGGGCGGTCCTCAGCCAGGCGTCCAACGCCCAGCCGATGCCGGTCCCCACCAGCACGCTCGTCACCAATTCGACGCCGATGCGCATCCCCAGACCCATTCCGGAAGGGCGCCCACGCGCCTCCGGTCCGCGACCCGAGTCCTCTTCCTCCCTGGCGCGCGCGGCGCGCAGACGGGCGTCGAGGTCATCGAAAGACGGGGGAGTCTCGCGGTCAGCCATCGGTCGGTCCTCGAAATTCCCCCTTCTGGCCCCTTGGTGCCAAAAGCGCGGGCACCATAAGGTCTGGACCCACCCGTGTCAAGGACTCAAACCGGCGGGGGCAATATGCTGATTTGCATTGTGAAATCAGGGGATTTGGCGAATTGCCGCGCCAAGGATGCTGCGATGCGAAAAGAATCTTCCCACCCGAGGGGGTGGCGTCGGGCGAGGGGGGCTCACTCCCATGGGGGGGAGCCGCATCGAATTCCGAGAACGATCTTCTAGCCCGATCCATCTGGTTGTATCGTGAGAGGCGACGAAAGGGGTGGGTTGAAATGCGGTGTCGGCATCTGATCCCGATCATTGCCGCTGTGGCGGCATTGGTCTCGGTAGGCGAGGCGGCTTGGGCCGAGCCCCTGGTCGTAGGCTATATCGAACGTCCGGCCTATGCCTGGAGCGAAGACGGGAAGGCCAAAGGGCTGTTCGTGGACATCGCCCGCGACATCCTGGCCCGCGCGGCCATTGACTACCGCTTCGAGGCCTTGCCGCCCAAACGGATGCTGAAAAGCGTCAAGGAGGGCGGCTCCATCTGCCTGCTCGGCAATTTCAAGACGCCGGAGCGCGAAGCATATGCAGTCTTCACCAGGCCGATCTTCCAGAACCGGCCGATCGGCGTTGTGATCCTCAAGGAGCGGGCTGCGGCCTTCGCCCGCCACAAGACCCTGGCGGAGTTGACCGCCTCGCCCGACCTGCGGCTGGGATTGGTGGACGGCTTTTCCTACGGTGCCGGCATGGACGCCGTCATCGACCGGATGAGCGGGGCCAAGGTTCCGGTGGGCAGCTCCCAGGCGGGCATGATCAGCATGCTCGTCGCCGGGCGCTTCGACTACATGCTGGCCGATCACGAGGAATGGGAGGAACTGGCGCGTTCCGTCAACGTTTCCGCCAGCCGGCTCGACGTCCTGTCCTTTCCGGACCTGCCCGAGGGCAACAAGCGCTACCTGATGTGCAGCAAGACGGTGCCCGGCGAGCTCATCGAGCGCATCAACCGCGCCATCGGGGGATAGGCCCTACACCACCTTGTCCCTCAGCAGCTCCGCCTGGGCGAGGTCGACCGAGACCAGTTGCGACACGCCGCGCTCGGCCATGGTGACGCCGTAGAGGCGGTCCATGCGGGCCATGGTCATGCGGTGGTGGGTGACGATCAGGAAGCGGGTGCGGGTGGCGCGCGCGATGCCTTCCACCAGCGAGCAGAAGCGGTCGACGTTGGCGTCGTCCAGCGGCGCGTCCACCTCGTCCAGCACGCAGATGGGCGCCGGGTTGGTCATGAACACCGCGAACAGCAGGGCCAGCGCGGTCAGCGCCTGCTCGCCGCCCGACAGCAGGGAGAGCTGCTGCAGCCGCTTGCCCGGCGGGCTGGCCATGATTTCCAGGCCGGCCTCCAGGGGATCGGCGGATTCGGTCAGCGCCAGATGGGCGCGGCCGCCGCCGAACAGTTTCACGAACAGGTCGCGGAAATGCTGGTCCACCGCCTGGAAGCTGGCCAGCAGCTTCTCGCGGCCCTCGCGGTTGAGGTCGCCGATGGCGTGGCGCAGCTTGGCGATGGCCGAGACCAGGTCGTCCTTTTCCGCCACCATGCCGGCGATGCGGGCCTCCAACTCCTCCACCTCCTGCTCGGCGCGCAGGTTGACCGGCCCCATGTTGTCGCGCTCGCGCTGCAACCGGTCGAGCTTGCGTTGCAGCTCCTCGGGGTCGGGGCGCTCCTCCTCCACCAGACCGGCCACCTCGCGCAGCTGTTCCGGCGTCATGTCCAGGCGCTCGCCGATGCGCACCGCCACGGCGCGGCAGGCCTGATCGGCGGCGGAGACGGCGGCCTCGCGGCGGATGCGCTCCTCGCGGGCATTGGCCAGCAGGGCCTCGGCCTCGCGCATGCGGCGGTCGGCCTCGGCCAGACGCTGTTCGGCGGCGACCAGGGAATCGGCGGCGGCCTTGCGGGCCGCTTCCGCCGCCTCCAGGCGATTGAACAGCTCGTCCCGGCGCCGGGCGATGGTGTCGGGCAGGCTGGCGAGGCGCTCCATCTCCAGGGCGATCTCCTCGCGGCGCTCGGCCAGTTCCTCCACATGGGCTTTGGCGGCCTCGGCGCGGGCCCGCCAGGACTTGGCGTCGCCGTCCAGCGCATCCAGGCGGCGGCGGCGCTCGGCCCCTTCGCGGGCGACGCCGTCCAGGGCGGAGCGGGCCTCCACCAGCACCGAGCGGCGCTCGGCCAGGGTGGCGCGCAGCATGTTGACCTTGTCGCGGCCGTCGCTGGATTCGGGAAAGGCGGCGACGGAATCGCGGGCCTCGGCCAGTTCCGCCCCGGCCTGGACGTGGTCGGAATTGGCGTCGGTCCAGGCCTGGGTGGCGGCGGCCAGACGGGTCTCGAAGGCGGCGAAGCGCTGGGACAGTTTGGCGTGGGCGTCGCGGGCCTTGGCGGCTTCGGCCTCGGCCTGCTTGACGGACTCCTTGGCGCGGCGCTCGGCCTCGGCGGCGGAATCCACTTCGCGGGTGGCGGCTTCCACCTTCTCCTCGGCCTCCTCGACGCCGATGGACGCGTCGTCCAGGGCGGCGTCCAGCTCGCGCAGCCGGTTGCGCTGGGCTAGGCGCAGAGCCATGGGTGACGGCGCCCCCGAACGGGCCACATAGCCGTCCCAGCGCCACAGATCGCCCTCGGGCGTCACCAGACGCTGGCCGACGGCCAAAAGCGGGCGCAGGCGCTCGCCGGCGGAGGCATCCTTGACCACGCCCACCTGGGACAGGCGGCGGGCCAGTTGCGGCGGGGCGGCGACGAAGCGGGACAGGGGCTCGGCGCCATCGGGCAAGGCGGGGGGATGGTCCAGCGGCCCCAGGTCTTCCCAATGCAGCGGCGCGGCGGCGTCGAGGGGGGCGGACAGGTCCTCGCCCAGGGCGGCGGCCAGGGCGGGCTCGAACCCGGTGCGGGCCGAGACGTCGTCCAGCACCGGGCGGTGGTCGCCGCCCTTGCCTTGCGCCAGCACCTGCCGCAGCCCGTCGGCCTCGGCCTGCAGGCGGGACCGGGCGGCGCTGGCGGCCTGGAAGGCGTCGCGGGCCGATTCGCGCGCCGCCAGGGCCTCCACCCGGCGGCGGTCGGCGGATTCGGCCTGTTCCCGGGATTCCTCCAGGAATTCCAGGGTCTCCTCCAGCTCCATCTCCAGGGCGGTGAGGTCGGAGCGGTCGATGCTCTCCCCCTCCACCTCGGCCTTCTGGCGCTCGGCCTGGGCCAGACGCTCGGCCAGACGGGCAAGCCGGGTCTCGCATTCCGACAGGCGGCGCAGCGCGCTCGCGCGCTCGGCGTCGGCGGCGGCCACCTCCTCCATCAGGGCGGACAGCTCCTGTTCCACCGCCACCACCGCCTCGGCGGCCAGATCGACGGCTTCCTCGGCGCGCAGTTTGGCCTCGGCCTCGCCCTCGCCGGCTTCGGCCAGCAGGGCGCGCTCCTCCTCGAGGCGGGCCAGGGCCCCTGAGGCGTCGGCGGCGCGGGCGTGCTCGCGCTGCAGATCGGCCCCGGCCTGTTCCAGGCGGCGCTCCAGGTCGCGCCTAAGCTCGGCGAGGCGGCCTTCCTCGGCCTCCAGCTGCTCGCGCTCGGCCATCAGCTTCTGCAAGGCGGTGGCGGAATCGGCATCGGCGCGGCGCAGGTCGGGCAGGCCGGCGGCGGTCTCCGCCTGTTGGGCCGAGGCGGCGGCGGCGTGGCCGGTGGCCTCCTCCACCTTCATCTCGGAGTCGCGGAAGGCGCTGCGGGCGGCGTCCACGGCGACCAGGGCCTCCAGCCAGCCGAGATACAGCACCTGGGCCTCGATGCGGCGGATCTGCTCGGACAGCGTGCGGTAGCGGTTGGCCTGCTTCGCCTGCTTCTGCAGCGATTTCAGCTGCTCGTCCAGGGTGGCGAGCACGTCGTCCAGGCGCGACAGGTTGAGCTCGGCGTTCTTGAGGCGCAGCTCGGCCTCGTGCCGGCGGGAATAGAGCCCGGAGATGCCCGCCGCCTCTTCCAGCAGCGAGCGGCGGTCGGCGGGCTTGGCGTTGATCAGGGCGCCCACCCGGCCCTGGCTGACCAGCCCGGAGGAGCGCGCCCCCGTCGCCGCGTCGGCGAACAGCAGCTGCACGTCGCGGGCGCGGGTGTCGATGCCGTTGATGCGGTAGTTGGAGCCGTTGCCGCGCTCGATGCGGCGCATGACCTCGATCTCGTCGCGGTCGAACTGGGGCGGCGCGGTGCGTGCCGTGTTGTCCAGGCCCAGCATCACCTCGGCCACGTTGCGGGCGGGCCGGCCCGAGGTGCCGCCGAAGATGACGTCGTCCATCTCGCCGCCGCGCATCTGCCGCGCCGAGGTCTCGCCCATGACCCAGCGCAGCGCCTCGATGAGGTTGGACTTGCCGCAGCCGTTGGGGCCGACCACGCCGGTCATGCCGGGCTCGATCAGGAGCTCCGCCGGATCGACGAAGGACTTGAAGCCCGACAGACGCAGCTTGGTGAACTGGATCACCGGCGAAAATCCCCTTGGGCCGACAGCAGCACGTGCGGCGTTTTGGTATATGCCCCTCAGACGCCGGGCGGGGCGCCCCTGGCGCCCCTTGGCTTTCCGCGGCATAGGCCGCGCGGCGCCTTGCGCCTAGCCATGACGGGCCAGGCCCGCCATGGCGCGGTTGCTACTTGGACGCGGCCTTCAGCGCCTTGTCCAACTGGTCGTAGGGGATGGCGCCGGGAATGACCTTGCCGGCGACGATCAGGGTGGGGGTGCTTTCCACGCCCAGCTTCTCGTGACCGTCCTTGGCGCGCTCGTTGATGGCGTTGGCCAGGTCCTGGCGCTTCAGGCAGTCGTCCACCTTGTCCTCGCCCATGCCCGCCAGCTTGGCCAGCTTCTTCAGCTCGACCAGGGGGTTCTGGGAGCCCATCCACTTTTCCTGCTGCTCCATGATCAGGGCCAGCAGGCCGAAATAGCGGTCGGGACCGGCGCAATGGGCGATCATGGAGGCGCCCACCGACAGGCCGCGCGGCCCCGTGGGGAAGTCGCGGTAGATCAGCCTGGCCTTGCCGGTCTCGATCCATTCCGACTTGAACTTGGGCAGGGTGTTCTTGTGGAAGGTGGCGCAGTGCGAGCAGGTGGTGGAGGCGTACTCGATCACCGTGATGGGCGCGTCGGGCTTGCCCAGGACCTGGTCGATGGGATAGCTGAGATCGGCGGCGGCGGCGGTCTGGGTCACCAGGAACAGCGCCGCGACGGCACCGAGCAGACGAATGAACGGCTTCACCTTGAGGTCCCTCCGGGAAACGGAAATCCGGGCGGGATATTAGGAGGTGAACCGCCCGCGCACAAGGCGTAGGGATTCAATCGTCAATAGGAGGCGGAGGGCGCCGGGACGGAGGGCGGGGGGGCGGGCTGGGCCGCTTCCTCGGGAACGTGGCCCCACAGGAACAGGATCACCACCAGCACCGCGATCACCGCCGTGATCATGATGAAATAGCGGATCAGCCCGTAATCACGGGTCATCTCGGCGAGATCCTGAAACGCGTTCATCCGGCCACCTTCGTGCGGCTCTGGCTGTATCCGGACAGTATATGGGATGAGGTTAGCATTTGGTTAGCCCTGACCTTGGGCCAGCCGGCGGCCCAGGCGCTCGAGAACCTCGCGCAGGTCGGGGTCCTCCACCTGGGACAGGCGGTCCAGCGCGGGCGGCGACGCGGAGGGGGCGGCGGGCCTGGCGGGCGGCGGTCTGGCGGCCGCCTCCGGCAGCGGGCCCTGGCGCAGCTTCAGGCGCGCCACCGCCTTCCAGCCGAAATAGCCGTTGATGCGCTCGAGGATCAGCGGTTCCAGGTGCTGCATCTCCAGCGCGAAGGCCCCCGAATCCACCTTGACCGTCAGGGTGCCCTCGGTGCGCTCCTTGGGCGGGAAGCGGATGCCCAGCGGCAGGGTGTGGCTGGCCACGGCGCTGCCGACGATGGCCGGCCAGTCCACCACCAGGGCGCCGCCGGCGAAGCCGTGGCGGCCGAACACGGGCCGCGTCACCCGGTCGCTGGGCACGGCGATGGATACCAGTCCATGGGTGCGGCGTTCGTCGGAAGGCTTTTGCGTGCTGTCGGCCATGGGCTAAGCATACCCCAGACCCCGGTTTTGCACTATGGTCGGGGCATGCATTCCGCCGACCCCGCCTCCGTCCTGCTCGCCTGGTACGACCGCGACCGCCGCGTCCTGCCTTGGCGCTACGCGCCGGGCGCCGCCGCCGACCCCTATCACGTCTGGCTGTCCGAGGTGATGCTGCAGCAGACCACGGTGGCGGCGGTGATTCCCTACTTTCTCGACTTCACCCGCCGCTGGCCCCGTGTCGAGGATCTGGCCGCCGCGCCGGTGGACGACGTGATGGCCGCCTGGGCCGGCCTGGGCTATTACGCCCGGGCCCGCAACCTGCACGCCTGCGCCAGGCTGGTGGCCGAATGGCGGGGCGGACGCTTTCCCGACGACGAGGCGGCCCTGCGCCAGCTGCCCGGCATCGGCGAGTACACCGCCGCCGCCATCGCCGCCATCGCCTTCGGCAAGCGGGCGGTGGTGGTGGACGGCAACGTGGAGCGGGTGATGGCCCGGCTGTTCGCGGTTTCCGAGCCGCTGCCGGCATCCAAGACGCGTCTCAGGGAACTGGCCGCCTCGCTGACCCCCGAGACCCGCCCGGGCGATTACGCCCAGGCGGTGATGGACCTGGGCGCCACCATCTGCACGCCGAAAAGCCCGGCCTGCGGCCTTTGCCCCTGGCGACCCGCCTGCAGGGCCCAAGGTCTGGGGCTGGCCGAGACCCTGCCGGCCAAGGCGGCCAAGCCCGAGCGCCCGACACGCAGGGGAATCGCCTTCTGGCTGACGGCGCCCGACGGTTCGGTGCTGCTGCGCCGCCGTCCGCCCCAGGGCTTGCTGGGCGGCATGATGGAGTTCCCCTCCACCGAGTGGCGCGAGGCGGGGTGGAGCCTGGACGAGGCGATCCCGGCCGCGCCGCTGGTCCCCCGCGCCTGGACGCTGCTGCCCGGGCTGGTGACCCACACCTTCACCCACTTTCATCTGGAACTGGCCGTCGCCGCCGGCCGCACCCCTGCCCAGGCGGCGGTTCGTGGTGTATGGTGCCCGCTGGACCGGCTGGAGGATCAGGCGCTGCCCACCCTGATGCGCAAGGTGGCGCGCCACGCTTTGGCCAAGGCTTATTCGAGGAACCGGGAATGACCATGCGAACGCTTGCCCTGCTCTGCGCCCTGTCGCTGGCCGCCGCCCTTCCCGCCGCCGCCCAGATGCGCCAGCAGGGCCGCCCGGCCCAGACGCCCGAGGCGCCCAGGGGGAGCGAACTGACCGAGCGCCTGCTGCTGTTGCCCCCCGCCGGCTGGCAGGAGGCGGGGACGGTCCGCGGCCAGAACGCCATGACGACCCATCTGTTTCCGCCGGGCCAGAACGCCGAGAAATGGAGCGAGATGCTGTCCATCCAGGTGATGGGCGACGCGCGGGCCGACGCGCGACAGCACATCCAGCGGATCGTCGAGGCCAGCCGCAGCAATTGCGAGGCTTCCGGTCCCAGCCCGGTGACCGAGGGGATGATCAACGGCTATCCCGTCTCGACGATCACGGTGACCTGCACCAAGGGCCGCCAGACCGGCCTGGGTGGATTGGTGGCGGTCAAGGCCATCCGGGGCGCCCAGGCGCTCTACGTGGTCCAGCGCATCTGGCGCGGCCAGCCCTTCGAGCGCAATTCCACCGCGCCGGTGCCGCCCGACATGCTCAAGGAATGGTCCGAATTCCTGCGCGGCGTCGCGGTCTGCGACGAGGCCGACCCGCAACGGCATCCCTGCCCGAAGTGATTCTGGGCTTGTCATGCTGAGCCGAAGGCGAAGCATCTTTCAGCCCGAGGCCGTCGGGATCTGAAAGATCCTTCGGCGCTGCCTCAGGATGACATGGGCGAGACACCCGCCATGTCACTTGCAGATGGTGATGCCCGGCCCCGCCTCGGCGCAGATCAGCTTGCGGTTGCCGAAGCGGGCCACCGACAGGCCGTCGATCTTCTGGATGATCAGCTTCTGCTCGCCGATCAGGCCGACCAGATTTCCCTGGGCATCCCTGGCCACGGTCATGGACCGCCCGGCCAGCCTGGAATAGGCCACGCCTTCCCCGCCCTTGAGAATCACCGTCTGGCCGGCATCGGTGCACGACAGGGTTTCGCCCTGGGTGATGCAGACCCCCGCCTGGGCCGGAGCCGCCAGCAGCAGGACCAGGGCGGCGGTGCCCCGGATCAATGCAGCTCCGCCCGGATCTTCTGGCGCAGCACGTCGATGGGCAGGTAGTCATCGCCCGAGGCCTGGAAGTGCCAGTAGGTCCAGCCGTTGCAGGCCGGCGCCCCTTGGACCAGCGCGCCCACCTTGTGGATGGAGCCGCGATGGTCGTCGGTGATCAGGGTGCCGTCGGCGCGCACCTTGGCGATCTTGTCCCGGCGGGTGCCACCGAACAGCAGGTCGCCGGGGGTGAGCAGGCCGCGTTCCAGCACGGTGCCGAAGGGAATGCGCGGCTCGGCCCGCTTGGACGGAGTCATCAGCAGGGAGGGATCGGCCACCGGAATCACCTTGGCGATGCGTTCCCTGGCGGCGGCGATGTAGTCGGGGTCGCGCTCGCAGCCGATGAAGGAACGGCCCAGCTTCTTGGCCACCGCGCCGGTGGTGCCGGTGCCGAAGAAGGGGTCCAGCACCACGTCGCCCGGCTTGGTCGATGCCATGATCACCCGGTACAGCAGGGATTCCGGCTTCTGGGTCGGGTGGGTCTTGCGTCCGGCCTTGCGCAGGCGCTCGGCCCCGGTGCACAGCGGCAGGGTCCAGTCGCTGCGCATCTGCAGATCGTCGTTCAGCGACTTCATGGAATCATAGTTGAAGGTGTAGCGCGACTCCGCCGACTTGGCGCACCAGATCATGGTCTCGTGGGCGTTGGTGAAGCGGGTGCCCTTGAAATTGGGCATGGGGTTGGTCTTGCGCCAGACGATGTCGTTCAGCATCCAGAAGCCCAGGTCCTGCAGGATGGCGCCGACGCGGAAGATGTTGTGGTAGCTGCCGATCACCCACAGGCCGCCGTCGTCCTTCAGCACCCGGCGCGCCGCCTTCAGCCAGTCCCGCGTGAAGGCGTCATAGGCGGCGAAGTCGGAGAAGCGGTCCCAATCCTCATCCACCCCGTCCACCTTGGAATTGTTGGGGCGCAGCAATTCGCCGCCCAGCTGCAGGTTATAGGGCGGATCGGCGAAGACCAGATCCACCGAACCGGCGGGCAGGGAGTTCATCATGGCGATGCAGTCGCCGGAGAGAATGGTGTTGAGCGGCAGGGTCATGGCGGACCGATTCAAATGAGTTGGAGGACTCAATTTGAGTCAAACGTGAGAGTCCGTCAAGAACCTGTTGGAATCTAATGATTCATTGCCACAGGTAGTGGGTTATCCACAGGTTAGAACAGCATATGTTGGGCCACGGGGGCGAAGGAGCGGCGATGATGGGGGGTGGGGCCGAGGCGTTTCAGCGCTTCCAGATGCTCGGCGGTGCCGTATCCGGCGTTCCTCTCCCAGCCGAATTCGGGGTGGGACAGGGCCAGTTGGGCCATCAGGGCGTCGCGCCGAACCTTGGCCACCACCGAGGCGGCGGCGATGGACAGCGAGATGCCGTCGCCGCCCACCACGCAGCGCACCGGACAGGGCAGTCTCGGCGGTCGGTTGCCGTCCACCAGGGCGAGGGCGCAGTCCCGGCCCAGGGCGTCGTAGGCGCGGCGCATGGCCAGGAAGGTGGCCTGCAGGATGTTGAGACGGTCGATCTCGTCGACCGAGGCCTCGCCGAAGCCGATGATCGCCGTGGCGGGGACCAGTTCGGCCAGTTCCTCGCGCAACCGCTTGGACAGCTTCTTGGAATCGTCGAGGCGGTTCAGCAGGGTCCTGGGCAGGCGGGAGGGGTCGAGGATCACCGCGGCGGTCACCACCGGCCCGGCCAAAGGCCCGCGGCCCACTTCGTCGATGCCGCAGACCGCGCCGCCGATTTCAGATTCCAGAGCCAGGTCCGGCATGGGGATCATCCCTCCAGGAACCGCGATGGGCCAGCAGCCGCGCCCGCCTGGCGGTGCGGGCCACGGCGCGGGCCTCGTCGCCATAGAGCCGCGACACCAGTTCGCGGAACGAATGAACGTGGATCGCCGCCACCCGGTGCATGCGCCGCATGGTGAACAGCCAGAAGGGACTGAGCACCAGCGACAGCACGGTGACGGCGACCACCAGCTTGGTCTCCTGGGCGCTGATCAGCCGCACCGCCTTGCCGGTCTCGGCCAGCAGGAACGAGAACTCGCCGATCTGGGCCAGCGCCACCCCGGCCAGGAAGGCGCTGGGCCAGTCCTGGCGGACCAGGCGCAGCGCCGCGACGTTCAGCGCCGTCTTGAACAGGGTGACCATGGCCAGCAGGGTCAGCACGGTCCCCAGGTTCTTCCAGATGAACTTGAAATCCAGCAACAGCCCGATGGACAGGAAGAACACCATCAGCAGCACGCTGCCGATGGGCTGGGCGCGCTTCAGGAGCATGTCGCGCTGGGCGGAATTGCCCAGCACCACGCCCCCCAGGAAGGCGCCGTAGGCCGGCGACAGGTCCAGCACGCCGGAGATGGCCGCCGTGCCGAAGCACCAGGCCAGGGTGGACAGGGTGGCCAGGTCGGAATCCCGGGAAAGCCGCGCGGTGAGCGGCAGGTCGATGCGGCGCTTGGACAGCCACCAGAACAGCAGCGCCAGGAACAGCACCGAAAGCACCACCCGGGCGACGTCGGCGGGAAGCAGAGCCTTGGCCTGCATGGATTCCAGCACCAGCATCATGGGCACCACCGCCATGTCCTGGGCGATGAGGATGCCCAGCGTGGTCCGCCCCACCGGGGTGTCCAGCTCGTCCGAGGCCTCCAGCACCTTGATCACCACCGCCGTGGACGAGATGGCCACGGCGCAGCCCAGCACCACCGACAGTCCGAGACTCCAGCCCAGCACGTGGCGGAGCGCCAGGGCGGTGCCGACGCTGCCCATGATCTGCAGCAGGGTGGTGAACACGGCCACCTTCCACACGCCGAGGAAGCGCGAGATATCCAGCTTCATGCCGACGACGAACAGCAGCATCAGCACGCCGAACTCGGCCAGGACCGCCACGGCGTCGCGGTTGCTCACCAGCCCGAAGCCGGAAGGCCCCAGCACCACGCCGGCCAGGATGTAGCCGACGATGGCCGGCTGCCTGAGCCGCGTCATCAGCCCGCCGCACAGCACGGCGGCCAGGGCGACGATGGCGGCAGAGGTCAGTTCGGGATGGTGCAGATCCATGGCGGCGGTCTTATCACGTCCGGCCGTCCGGGTCTAAAGGCAGGTTGTGGCAAGAGTGAGGCAGGGGGCTGCACATAATTTATACCATAGTCATGTAGTGCTTAATTCGCGTGCAATGCTAGAGTCGTTCCAAGGCGCCGTTGGGGTGGCGCGGCAAAGGGGGTTCCATGCGCAACGGATTGACCATCGCCCGGCTGACCAATCTCTTCGCATTCGCCGTCGTGGGGGGGCTGCTGGCGGTGGGGGTGGCCGGATATCTGGCCATCGGCGAGTTGAAGGTGGGCGGTCCGGTCTATCAGCGCATCATTCAGGGCAAGGATCTGGTGGCCGACATCCTGCCGCCGCCGGAATACGTCATCGAGGCCTATCTGGAGACCAACCTGGCCCTGGCCGACCCCGCGAGCCTGCCCGGCCGCAAGGCGGCGCTGGCCAAGCTGCGCAAGGAGTATGACGACCGCCACGCCTATTGGGTCGGCCAGGACATGGATCCGGTCCTGCGCGACCGGCTGGTCAAGGGGGCTCATGCTCCGGCCATGCGGTTGTGGACGGTGATCGACCAGGGCTTCCTGCCGGCGCTGGAGCGGGGCGAGATGGATGCGGCGCGGGCCGCCTTCGCCGCCATTTCCGAGGCCTATGCCGCTCACCGCGCCGAAATCGACGAGGTGGTCAAGGGGGCCGAGCGGCTGACCGCCGAGACCGAGGCCCACGCCGCCCAGCGCGAACGCTGGTTCATGATCGTCCTGTGGAGCGTGGCGGCGGCGGTGCTGGCCGTCGCCCTGGCCGGGGTGGCAGGGGTGATCCTCGGCATGGTGCGTCCCGTCAATGCCATGACCCGGGCCATGACCGCCCTGGCCGAGGGCGACCTGGATGCCGAGGTGCCGTCGCAGCGGCGCAGCGACGAGATCGGCGCCATGGCCCGCGCCGTCGAGGTGTTCAAGGAGAACGCCCGCAACATCCAGAAACTGCGCCACGACCAGGGCGACGCCGAGGCCCGCGCCATGATCGAGCGGCAGCAATCCCTGCGCCGCATGGCCGACGACCTGGAAGGCCGGGTCGGAGAGGTGATCGGCATCGTCGCCTCGGCGGCGACCCGGCTGCAATCCAGCGCCCAGGGCATGTCCTCGGTCTCGGAACAGACCGTGCGCCAGGCCAGCGCCGTGGCGGCGGCCAGCGAGCAGGCGGCCGCCAACGTCTCCACCGTGGCGGCGGCCTCGGAGGAATTGTCCGCCTCGTCGCGCGAGATCGGTTCCCAGGTCGGCCTGGCCAGTTCCATCGCCCACGACGCCGCCGCCGAGGCGGCCGCCACCAACGAACTGGTGCGCGGCCTGGCCGAGGCGGCGGGGCGGATCGGCGACGTGGTCAGCCTGATCAACGATATCGCCAGCCAGACCAACCTGCTGGCCCTGAACGCCACCATCGAGGCCGCCCGGGCCGGCGAGGCGGGAAAAGGTTTCGCTGTCGTCGCCAACGAGGTCAAGACCCTGGCCAACCAGACCGCCAGGGCCACCGAGGAGATCACCGCCCAGATCGCCGGGGTGCAAAGCCGCACCGATCAGGCGGTGGCGGCCATCGCCAATATCGGCCGCACCATCGAGCGCATGAACGAGATTTCCGGGGCCATCGCCGTGGCGGTGGAGGAGCAGGGCGCCGCCACCCAGGAGATCTCGCGCAATATCCAGCAGGCCCATGCGGGAACCAGCGAGGTGGCGGGCAATATCGCCGGAGTCAGCGACGGGGCGCGCGAAAGCAGCGCCGCCGCCCGCCACGTGCTCGAAGCCGCCGGCGACCTGCATCGCCAGACCGACACCCTGCGCGGCGCGGTGGAATCGTTCCTGGCCGGGGTGCGGGAAAGCTCGTCGTCCATCCAGTGGGGCGACACCTGGCTGACCGGCCACCCGGTGATCGATTCCGACCACGAGAAGCTGGTCCAATACGTCAACGAACTGAACCAGGCGGCCCTGAGCGGGGCGCCGCGCGCCAGCGCCTCGGCCATCCTGGGCAAGCTGGTCTCCTATACCAGGGAGCATTTCGCCCGCGAGGAGGAAATCTGGGCCCAGGGCGAACTGCACAGCCTGGACCGCCACAAGGAGATCCACGCCGCCCTGGCCGCCAAGGTGATCGCCTTCCAAAAGGACTTCGATGCCGGTCGTGCCGAATTGTCGGCCGAGGTCATGGTCTTCCTGCGCGACTGGCTGGTGGACCACGTCTTCACCGCCGACAAGACGGGGGTCCAGGCCATCTCCCGCAAGGTGGGGTGACCCGCGCTAAAGCGGCGAGCGTTAAATACGAAACGCGCTGTCATGCTGAGTGCAGCGAAGCATCTTTCAGTCCGGGGCGGTTGCCGCAAGTGCCTGAAAGGCCCTTCGCTTTGCTCAGGGTGACAATCCGCCTCTGTTCGCGAGACGCGTCGGGACGGCGATGCATCGAAATAAGCGGCGAGGGGGCCATCCGGGGAAAAATGGCCGGCCCCCTCGCCAGAAGCCTGTCTTCCCTGACGAGGAGGAGACGGCCCTTCCGGCAATCTATGCCAATTCCAACTCTCACGCCAAGCGCCGGAGCGTTGCGTTTCGGTGAAGGCCGCCCTTACAGAATCGCCAGCACGCTTTCCGGCGGGCGGCCCAGGGCGGCCTTGGTGGCCGTCACCACGATGGGGCGCTCGATGACGATGGGATTGGCGACCATGGCCTGGACCAGGGCGGCGTCGTCCAGTTTCGCGGGGTCGATGCCCGCCTCGGCGGCTTCCTTCTTGCGCAGGATCTCGGCGGGGCGCTTGCCCAGCAGGGAGAGGATGCGGGAGAGCTCGGCGGCCGAGGGCGGCTCCTTCAGGTATTCCACGATGGTGGGGCTGATGCCCCTGTCCTCGATCAGCTTCAGCGTATCGCGCGACTTGCCGCAGCGCGGGTTGTGATAGATGGTGACACCAGCCGACATGCCTTCGATCCTCGGAGCGGTTTGAGACCATGAGTGTTGTTGCCCATAATGGCGTCTTGGGGCGCCTGCTCGCCACCCTGTTGTTGCTGGGCGCGCTGTGCGGCCCCGCCCGGGCCCAGACGCCGCCGGCCGCGCCCGGCCCCGAACTTCCCGCTCAGATCAACGTCATCGGCGACAAGGCCGCCGACGTCATGGTGCAGAAGCTGGCCGACCATTCGGGCCGCGACCGTTGGCAGCATACGGCGGTGATCGTCGTCCTCACCCTGGCGGTGGCCTTCGGCGCCGACCGGCTGTCGCGCGGCGCCTGGCACCGCTTCGCCGGGCGGCGGCTGTCCGACGAGCAGCGCCTGCGCATCCGCCGGCGCCTGGGCTGGCTGCGCCGCGTCCTGCTGGTCGGGCTGGGCGGCGCGGTGGGCCTGATGACCATCCAGTCGCTGGGCGTCTACGACGTCATGGCGGTGGTGGGCTCGGAGTGGGGGCGGCGGATTCTGTCCGGGGTGATCAACATCATCCTGGTCCTGGCCCTGGCGGTGGTGTTCTGGGAAGTGCTGCGGGCCGTCATCGAGCGCTATCTCTCCGCCACCGACGCCGAGGGCAACCAGCTGCCGCGCTCGGGCCGCGCCCGCACCCTGCTGCCCCTGGTGCGCAATGCCGCCTTCATCCTGCTGGTGGTGACGGTGGGGCTGATCGTGCTGTCCGAGATCGGCGTCAACATCGCGCCGCTCCTGGCCGGCGCCGGCGTGCTGGGCATCGCCATCGGCTTCGGCTCGCAGAAGCTGGTCCAGGACATCATCACCGGCGCCTTCATCCTGTTCGAGGACACCGTGGCGGTGGGCGATTCCGTCAAGGTGGGCGAGCATGTGGGCACGGTGGAATCCCTGTCCATCCGGGCCCTGAAGATCAGGGACGGCAACGGCTCGCTGCACACCGTGCCGTTCGGCGCGGTCTCCACCGTGATCAATTCCAGCCGGGGCTTCAATTACGCCGGCATCGACGTGCCGGTGGCCTATGAGGTGGACACCGACCGGGCGACGGAGGTCATCCTGGCTCTTGGCACCGAGATGCGGGGCGAGGCCAATTGGGGCGCCATGATGATCGATCCCGCCGAGGTCCTGGGTGTCGAGCGCTTCGACGCGGCCTCGGTGATCCTCAGGGTGCGCATCAAGACCACGCCGGGCGACCGCATGACCCTGATCCGCGAGTTCAACCGCCGCCTGAAGCAGCGCTTCGACGCCGCCGGCATCAGCATGAGCTCGCCCCAGGCCCAGAAGATGGTGTCAGACTGAGGGGGGCTCGTCGGCCTCGATCACGGCGCGGACGATCTCCCACGAAAAGCCGGCGCGGCCCAAGGCGGCCATGTCCTTGCTCCGGAACTCGGCCCGCCGGTCGGCCGGACGGTAGGGGCCGATCCGGCGCCGCCGCGCCAGGGTGAAGGCGGCGGCCAGCTCGGACTCCGGCTCCTGTTCGGACAGGGCGGCGGCGACGGTTTCGGCCTCGACCCCCTTGGCGGCCAGCGCGGCCTGGATCAGCCGGGTGCTGGCCCCCTTGCGCCGCAAGCCCCGCACCTTGACGCCGGCATAGGCGCCGTCGTCGAGATAGCCGAGAGCCGCCAGCTTGGCGATCACCGCTTCCACCATGCGGACGGCCTCGTCGCGCTCGCCGCCCCAATGGGCCAGCGAGCGGTCCGCCTTGCGCATGAGCACCCTGCGCAAGTTGGCCCTGGACGAGGAATAGCGTTCGAGATAATGCAGCGCTGCATTCTCGAGGTATGATGGCGTGATCTTGGATGGCGGGCGCCTGCTGGTCATGGAAGCGAGTGTAGCATGAGAGACGACGTGAACATCCTTCCGCCCGCGCCCCGCTCCTATGGGGCGGTCAACTGGCTGGGCGCCTGGACCCTGCTGTGCAAGGAGGTGCGGCGCTTCCTCAAGGTCTATTTCCAGACCATCGTCGCCCCCGTGGTCACCACCTTGCTGTTCCTGTCGGTGTTCGCCCTGGCGCTGGGGCCGGTGGCGGCCGAGGTCCGGGGCGTGCCCTTCGTGCAGTTCCTCAGCCCCGGCCTGATCATGATGGCCATCGTCCAGAACGCCTTCGCCAACACCTCCTCCTCCATCATCATCTCCAAGGTCCAGGGCAACATCGTCGACATGCTGATGCCGCCCTTGACCGGGGCCGAGCAGACGGCGGCGGTGGCGCTGGGCGGGGTAGCGCGCGGGCTGGCGGTGGGAATCGCCGTGGGCCTCGCCATGGCCCTGTTCGTGCCCCTGCCGGTCCACAATCCCGCCCTGATCGTCTATCACGCGGTGATGGGCTCGCTGATGCTGTCGCTCTTGGGCATGATGGGCGGCATCTGGGCCGACAAGTTCGACCATATGGCGGCGGTGACCAATTTCATCGTCACGCCGCTGTCGTTCCTGTCCGGCACCTTCTATTCCATCGAGCGCCTGCCCCAGGCCTTCCACGCCATCGCCCTGGCCAATCCGTTCTTCTATATGATCGACGGATTCCGGGCGGGCTTCATCGGGGTGAGCGACGGTTCGGTGGCGGTGGGCGTGGCCGCCATGGCGGTTGCCGATCTGGTGCTGCTGCTGGTCACCTGGCGCATGCTGGACAGCGGATACAAGCTCAGAAGCTGAAAAGCCGCCTGCCCATTGACATTTGCCGCTTTCCAACCGATATTCTGCCGCTTTCCATGAGCGCGCCGGCCTTTTCGCTCGCTTTCGCGAGACCGCCGGGCATTCTCGGGAGAGCGAATGTGATTCCAGTGGTGATGCCGACCTATGCGCGTGCCGACCTCGCTTTCGAGCGGGGCGAGGGTGTCCATCTGTTCACGGCCGATGGCCGACGCTTTCTCGATTTCGCCGCCGGCGTCGCCGTCAACGCCCTGGGGCATTGCCATCCTCGTCTGGTCAAGGCGCTGACCGAGCAGGCCGGCAAGGTCTGGCACACCTCCAACCTGTACCGGGTGCCGGGGCAGGAGAAAGTGGCCGCCAAGCTGGTGGAGCGCACCTTCGCCGACACGGTGTTCTTCTGCAATTCCGGCGCCGAGGCGCTGGAATGCTGCATCAAGATGGCCCGGCGCTACCACTACGCCGCCGGCAATCCCCAACGCTACCGCGTCATCTGCGCCGAGGGCGCCTTCCACGGCCGCACCCTGGCCACCGTGGCGGCCGGCGGGCAGAAGAAGCACATGGAGGGCTTCGCCCCCGCGGTCGAAGGCTTCGACCACGTGCCGTTCGGCAATCTCAACGCCATGCGCGCCGCCATCACCAAGGAGACCGCCGCCATCCTGGTGGAGCCGGTCCAGGGCGAGGGCGGCATCGTCCCCGGCGATCCCGATTACCTGCGCCGCCTGCGCGCCACCGCCGACGAGTTCGGCCTGCTGCTGATCTTCGACGAGGTGCAGACCGGCATGGGCCGCACCGGCACCCTGTTCGCCCATCAGCAGGCTGGCGTCACCCCCGACATCATGGGGGCGGCCAAGGGCCTGGGCGGCGGCTTCCCGGTGGGCGCCTGCCTGGCGACGGAAAAGGCCGCCTCGGGCATGGTGGCGGGCACCCACGGCTCCACCTTCGGCGGCAATCCGCTGGCCATGGCGGTGGCCGACGAAGTGCTGAACGTCATGGCCGAACCCGGCTTCCTGGAGCATGTCCAGGCCATGGCCACCCTGCTGCGCCGCCGGGTCGAGGAGGTTTGCGCCCGTTCTCCCGGCGTGGTCACCGAGGTGCGTGGCCTCGGCCTGATGCTGGGCTTCAAGCCCGTCATGCCCAATACCGAGATGGTGGCCAGGCTGGCGGGCCACGGAATGCTGACCGTGGGGGCCGGCGACAATGTGGTGCGGCTGCTGCCGCCGCTGATCATCGATGAGAGCCATGTGGACGAAGCCGTGGGCATCCTGGCCCGTGCCTTCGATGAGGTGAAATGATCCCTTCCAACGCATCGGGCGCGCCCCGCCATTTCCTCGACCTCGACGGATTCGACACGGCGACGCTGCGCCATATCCTCGATCTCGGCCTGGCCTACAAGCAGGGCAGGGGCCCCAAGGCGCCGCTGGCCGGCAAGATCCTGGCCATGATCTTCGAGAAGCCCTCGACCCGGACCCGCGTGTCCTTCGAGGTGGGCATGAAGCAGCTGGGCGGCGACGTCATCATGCTGGCGGCGGGCGATACCCAGCTTGGCCGGGGCGAGACCATCGCCGACACCGCCCGGGTGCTGTCGCGCTTCGTCGACGCGGTGATGATCCGTACCAACCTGCCGGAAAAGATGACCGAGCTGGCGCGGCATGCCGGCGTGCCGGTGATCAACGGCCTGACCGACGAATCCCATCCCTGCCAGGTGATGGCCGACGTGATGACCTTCGAGGAGCATCGCGGCTCGCTGGCCGGCAAGGTGGTGGCCTGGGTGGGCGACGGCAACAACGTCGCCGCCAGCTGGATTCACGCCGCCGGCCATTTCGGCTGCGAGATCCGTCTGGCCTGCCCGGAAAGCCTGATGCCGTCGCGCGCCGCCGTGGACTGGGCCCGGGCCCGGGGAGCCGGCGTGGTGCTGACCACCCATCCCGCCGAGGCGGTGCAGGGCGCCCATCTGGTGCTGACCGACACCTGGGTGTCCATGGGCTGCACCGATTCCAACCGCCACGAGCTGCTGGAGCCCTATCAGGTCAACGAGGCGCTGATGGCCAAGGCCGCGCCGGATGCCCTGTTCATGCACTGCCTGCCCGCCCATCGCGGCGAGGAAGTGACCGACCCGGTCATGGACGGCCCGCAATCGGTGGTGTGGGACGAGGCGGAGAACCGCATGCACGTCCAGAAGGGAATCCTGACCTGGTGCCTGGCTTGACCGATACCGTCCTGCCCTTTTCCGTGATGGGCGGCGCGGTGCGCGGACGCCTGGTCCGCCTGGGCGCGGCGCTGGACACCATTCTCGACGATCAGCACGCCTATCCGGTGCCGGTGGCCGCCCTGCTGGCCGAGACCATGGCCCTGGCCGCCGTGCTGGCCACCTCCATGAAGTTCGACGGCATCTTCACCCTCCAGGCCCAGGGCGACGGCCCGGTCTCGCTGCTGGTGGCCGACGTCACCAGCGGCGGCGACGTGCGCGCCCATGCCCGCTTCGACGCCGCCCGTCTGGGGCAGGTGGAGGTTTCCGACCGGGCCTCGGTGCCCGTCCTGCTGGGCAAGGGCTATCTCGCCTTCACCGTGGACCAGGGGCCGGATACCGAGCGCTATCAGGGCATCGTCGAATTGGAGGGCGCCACCCTGGAAGACTGCGCCCGGGTCTATTTCAAGCAATCGGAACAGCTGGACACCGCCATCGAGGCCATGGTTCGTCCGCCCGCCGACGGACGGGGCTGGGCGGCGGCGGCGCTGATGATCCAGCGCATGCCCTCGGGGAGCGGCAGCGCCCCCATCCTGGTGGCCGAGGAGGCCGAGGAAAGCTGGCGCCGCGCCGAAATCCTGCTCTCCAGCGTCACCGGCGCCGAACTGACCGATGCCGCCCTGGCGCCCGAGCAGCTGCTCTACCGCCTTTATCATGCCGAGCAGCTTCAGGTGTTCGAGGCCAAGGCGCTGCAGGCCCGCTGCCGTTGCTCGCGGGCCAAGGTGGAGACCACCCTGCGCTCGCTGCCCGCCGCCGAGATCGCCGCGGTGGCCGATGCCGAGGGCCGTATCGTGGTGACCTGCGAGTTCTGCCGCGCCGACCATGTCTTCCGGCTGTCCGAACTGCAGCATTCTTGACGGCTTGCCGTACCGCACCGATATTGATCCCGCACGTTTCGCACGCTCAAGGGGAGCCATTCCGATGATCGCTCGGCATTTCCGCCTGGTGGTGGCCGTTGTCGCCGCCCTGACCGCCAGCGCCTGCCAGAACGCCAAGCCGCCCATGCAGAAGCTGCCCGAGATCAGCTTCGCCAACCTGCGGCCCTTCCAGCTGGACGTGGGACAGCTGGAAATCGTCTCGGAATTCGTCGCGCCCGGCCGCTCGCCCCATATCGAACATCTGATGCCGGTGTCGCCCGAGGGCGCCATCCAGCGCTGGGCCCAGGACCGCCTGAAGCCGGTGGGCCGCAGCGGCTCGGCCCGCGTGGTGATCCGGGACGCCAAGGTGGTCGAGGTGCCGCTGGCCATCGACAAGGGATTCTCCGGCGCCTTCAAGAAGGAGCAGGAGGTGCGCTACGACGCCGCCCTCAACGTGGCGGTGCAGATTCTCGACGCGCGCGGCATGGTCCAGGGCGAGACCGTGGCCCAGGCCACCCGCTCCAAGACCGTGGCCGAGGGCATCACGCTCAACGAGCGCGACCGGGTGCTCTACGACATCAGCGAAAGCCTGGCGAAGGATATCGATCAGCAGATGGCCCAGCTGATTCAAAGCTATCTCGGCCGTTGGGTGAGGTAGAGCCCATAAGTGGAAGGGACCCATCCCGTTTCGGGATGGGCTAGGCGCAAGGCGCCGCGCGGCTTATGCCGCGGAAGCCCAGGGCGCCCGCGCCCGCCCGGCGCCTGAGGGCGATATATGCGACGGAATCGGATTCCGCGCTTGACGGGCGGCTTCGGTCACCGTAAAAACGCGGCTTCCTCCGGTATGCCCCGGCCAACGGGCGCTCTTCCGGGACCGAATTTTTGGATATGAGGATTTCGCTATGGCTCGTCGCTGCGCCATCACCGGCAAGGGCGTTCTGACCGGAAACAACGTCAGCCACGCCAACAACAAGACCCGTCGTCGGTTCCTGCCCAACCTGCAGGAGGCCTCGCTGCTGTCCGACGCCCTGGGTCATGCCGTGCGCCTGCGCATCTCGACCAACGGTCTGAAGACCATCGAACACAACGGCGGCATCGACTCCTACCTGCTGTCCATCGCCACCACCAAGCTCAGCGCCGAGGCCCGCCGCCTGAAGAAGCGCATCGAGCGCGCCCTGGCGACCAAGCAGGCCGCCGCCGCTTAAGGCTTCGAAGGTCAAGCATTGCAAAAGGGTCCGTGGGCAGCCACGGGCCCTTTTGGTGTTTGAGGCGGCGGGCATCAAATATGAAACGCGCCGTCATGCCGGGAACGGCGAAGCATCCTTCAAGCGCCTGCGGACGTCGCTCGGGCTGAAAGAGCGCCGGGGGCGTGGCGTAGCAGCTGCGTCGCCGTCCGGCCCGCAGGAGGGGGGAGGGCGGCCTTCTCGGTCCGGCGCCAGGCGCCCCCCGTCTTCAGCCCCGGAATGCCGCTCCTTCGCCGATCTCCACATGGGTCGAAATGAAAAGGCCGCCTCAAGGGCGGCCTTTTCATTTCGATGGCGGAGGGAAGTGGGCTGCGGGCCAACCTTCTCTCGTTTTAGATGTTTAGTCCCGGCATTTGATGGTGCATTCTTGTCCACGGAGTGGAAGGAGGCACTATGGGCCAGGTTCTACACGGCAGCGCCACGACGACAGAGGCAGTCCGTCGAGCAATACAAGATAGTCAAGAGAGCCTGAGGGCCCTTGCCAAGCGTTACGGGATCAACCCCAAAACGGTTGCCAAGTGGAAGAAGCGCCGATCCGTCAGCGATCTGCCGACGGGGCCGAAGGAAGCCAAATCCACGGTGCTGAGCATCGAGGAGGAGGCCATCATCGTGGCCTTCCGCCGCCATACCTTGTTGCCGTTGGACGATTGCCTGTACGCCTTACAGGCGACGATCCCGCACCTGACCCGCTCTGCTTTGCATCGTTGCTTGCAGCGCCACGGCATCAGCCGTCTGCCGGAGACTGAGGGTGACAAACCGGCCAAGAAGAAGTTCAAGGCCTATCCCATCGGCTATTTCCACATCGACATTGCCGAGGTGCGGACCGCCGAAGGCAAGCTTTACCTGTTTGTCGCCATAGACCGCACCAGCAAGTTCGCGTTTATCCAGTTGCATGAGAAGGCGACGACACGTATCTCCGCTGACTTCCTGCGGGCCTTGATCCAGGCGGTGCCCTACACGATCCACACCGTGTTGACCGATAACGGCACCCACTTCACGACCCCAGGAAACAAGGCCTCGGCAGCATCTGACATCAAGCTGGCGATGCAACGGGGCGAGCGGTTCCGCGCCCATGCTTTCGAGTTTGCCTGCGCCCAGAACGACATCGACCATCGCCTGACCAAGCCCAAGCATCCTTGGACCAACGGGCAGGTCGAGCGCATGAACCGCACCATCAAGGAAGCGACCGTGAAGCGGTTCTTCTACGACAACCACGCTCAGCTTCGCGCCCACCTCGATGACTTTGTGTTGGCCTACAACTTCGCCAAGCGCCTCAAGACCCTCAAGGGCCTCACACCATACGAATACATCTGCAAAATCTGGACAACAGAGCCAAAGCGATTCAAGCTTGACCCGATCCATCAAATGCCGGGACTAAACATCTAAATCAATGCGTTATGCCGCCTGGAATTCGGGTATTGAATGCACTGTCACCGTACTCCCATTTTCCGGCTTGCCCGTGTAGGCTGAGAGAGGGTAAGATCACCTCATGGACTGGGGATTCTCGGTCGGCATGCGGCCCTGGCGAGCGATTGTCGGGGCCGCTTGTTTTCCGGTTATGGGAACACCTTCAGCCCCCAGCCATCCACCCGGCCATACCGTTGGACAAGCTTGGCCTTCAGCACATCGACGGCCCGGTTCTGCTGGTTGGGTTTCTGCACCGACATCCCCACGGGACGGGCCATCAGATCCGCGATCTGCAAACCCGGTGCATTGGCCTTCTTGTCAGAAAAGATCAGATCGAACTGCAACTTCTGGCTCTTGTAATTGCCGCCGTCGCAAATCCGGCGGAACTCCAGTTCCAGTTCGTCATCCTCGTTCTTGCCCCGGCATTCCACGACCACATGAACGGTCGGGGTCTTGCCCTCCTGCCAAGCCTGCTGCTGATGCAGGAAGGCCGCCACCCGCTCAAGGCCATATTTCAATGCGAGGTGATAGGGGTTCTCGGGCGTGACGTATCGCCCCTTCAGCACGTCCTTACGGACCACCACCGCCGCCAAATGTACGGGCAAGGCCGAGATAATATCAGTCAACTCGCCCAGGAAGGCCGCCTTTCTCTCCCTCGATTTCAGGAAGGAGAACGCTCCGAGATCACGGCGAATTTCCCGCTCATGCAGGATGATCTGGTCGTGCCCGAAATGGCGAAATTTGAAATTTTGCACTGCCGGGCACAAAACGGTGCAGTAGTCAGTCTTTTTGACGATCAGGAAGGCCAGCACCAGTAGCGGAAAATGCGGATCGATCTCCTTCAGCGTCGGGCCACCACTTTCATCGACGAAGACGATGTAATCAGAAAATTCCGGTTGCCCCTGTTTGGCATTTTCTTGATCGCCACCACCCATCAAACGACTCCGCAGTCCAATTCTATCCGGGTTTACTGCCCCTGGCCGCAGCGGAGGCACAACCTCCATTATCTGTTGCGGACAGCAGAAATCAATCCACCGCGTGCGGGGTCAGACCGCTTCCAGTCCCTTTTCCACTTCACCGATCCGCAACTTACTCGACATGAGGCGGGGCAGAAGGGCGCGCGGAGTTCACCTACGACTACGGTGACGACTACGGTGACAGTCCACTCAATACCCACCCGACAAAACCCGTACCTTCATCGGATTCGCAGTCAACAGCCAGCGGAGAATAGCGAAGGGAAGAGAAAGTGATGCTGGCCGCGAAATCGCTCTCCGGTGCCCTGCCCGGTCAACAGCCATGCCACATAAACGGCGCAGGCAGCCTGAACTTCAGGCACCCACCAGAACATGGAGAACTGGATTCGCAAGGTAAGTGGCGGAGCGCTGGGGGTTGGTGGCGAACCTTCTCTCACTGAAATTCAATGAGATACCGAGTTGTCAATGGCCGATGGCGAGGAGCCTCGACAATGCGATAGGCTCGAAGCTTCAAATTGTCTGATCAGATCGGATTTGACAGCAGCCTGAGCTTCGAAACCGTAACCCACTATGCCCGGAGACGCGCGGGAAGGGGAGCCGGTTAACCACCAGCCTGTTCGAGATACTCGCGTTTCTGCTCCATATCCCTGTCAGTGTCGGAGAACTGATCTGCGATGGTCATGAAGGCGTCTGCCAGAACCAGGAAGGCATCGACGATGTCGGGATCAAAATGGCTGCCCGCACCATCTCGAATGATCGCCACGGCGCGGTCGTGCGGCATTCCATCCTTATATACTCGCCGACTGATTAGGGCGTCGTAGACATCAGCCACCGCCATCAGACGAGCCGAGATCGGTATGTCGTCACCAGAGAGGCCCTGCGGATAGCCACTGCCATCCCACTTTTCCTGGTGGGAAAATGCGATCTCCTTAGCCATCGATAGAAACTCGACGGGAGTACCCAGAGATTGCTCGGCATGTTCGATAGCATCGCGGCCCAACGTGGTGTGGGTCTTCATGATCTCGAATTCGGCGGGCTCGAAGCGACCGGGCTTTAACAGGATACGGTCGGGAATGCCGACCTTGCCGATATCATGCAACGGCGCCGACTTGAACAGCATGTCGATGGTGGAAGCGTCAAGATAAGAGGAAAAACGCGGCTGATCTTTCAGCTTTTCGGCCAGGGCACGGACATAATGCTGGGTGCGGCGGATATGGTTGCCTGTATCGGAATCGCGGGTTTCGGCCAGGGATGCCATGGCCAGGATGGTAACGTCCTGAATGGCCATAACCTCGCGGGTGCGCCGGCCGACCTCGGCCTCCAGATAATCGGCCTTGTCGCGCAGAAAGTCGGCGCTAGCCTTCAGCTTCAAGTGGGTCTCTACACGAGCCAGAACGACAGGCGGGCTGATCGGCTTGGTGATGTAATCGACGGCGCCAACCTTCAGGCCCAATTCCTCGTCCTCGGTTTCGGCCTTGGCGGTCAGGAAGATCACCGGAATATCGCGGGTGGCTCGATCAGCCTTCAGGCGGCGACAGACCTCGTATCCGTCCATCTCGGGCATCATGATGTCGAGCAAGATCAGATCAGGGGGGGAGTCCGAAGCAGCGATCAACAGCGCCTTGGTTCCCGCATTGGCGATCTTGACACGGTAGAGGTCTTTGAGCAGGGCGCTCATCAACTTCAAGTTATCGGGCGTGTCATCAACGACAAGGACAATCGGGCGGCGGTCTTCGCTCATGGCAGGGTCACTTTCATCGCACGTTCGAGAGCTTTCTTGACGGCGGCAATGGACACCGGCTTGACCAGATAGCCCGCGACCTTGTGCCCCTTGGCGGTCATCACCGCCTCTTCTCCCGAATCCGAGGTCAGCATGACCACTGGGATAGCGGCTACTTCAGGAATTGGCGCGGAATGGACCTTGGTGACATAGACGAAGCCGTCTTCGCCCGGCATGTGAATATCGCATAACACCAAACTGGGGCGCATCCGGAGCGTCTCGGCCAAGCCAGTCTTTACGTCACCGGCGTCGTAAAGATTCGACGGCGGAATGCCGATCTGCATCAGGATTTGCCGAATGGTCAGCCGGATGAACGGCTCGTCGTCGATCAGAAGCACCTTGATACGTCGTAAGTCTGCGTCATTCATGCGTCACCTTCGTGGTCGATAATCGACGCCAAAGCGTCTTTCAATTCGGTCAATGTAGCGGGCAGCAATGGCACCAGCATGGCAACCGCTTCGTTATTGCCCCCCTTGGCCGAAGTCTCGATATCAGCAGCCAGTCGACCCAACCGCACGGCCCCGGCAGTGTTGGCGGTGCCCTTAAGCCCATGGGCGATTTCACGCAGGGCCAACAGATCGGTCTCGTTCCCAATGCGACTCACCTTGGCGGCAGCGTCGTCCAAAAAGGCAGACAGCAACGGCTGAATGCGCGCCATATCCCATTTATAGATCGGCCCCATGCGGTCAAAGTCGAACACGTCGGGATCGATCTCGGGCAAATTGGGGCACTCAGCCGGACTGGTTTTCCCCGGCAGCAGCTCTATCGCCTTGTCAAAGTCGAATCCGCTCACCAACTTGGCGAAGCGGTTGGTTTTAGCCCCCAGAAGCTTGCGAAGGGACGCCATGTTGGCGTCGACGAGTTCCTCGGCCTCGGGATCGTTGTCGGCCAGCAAGCTGCGCAGGCGCGCGACGAGTTCCTTGTGGTCGTCCGGTTCCGGTCCTGGCTTGGCTATCACCGGACCTGCATTCTGAGCAACAACCGGGGCATGCCATTTCAGCAAGGTGGCGAACATCGAGTCCGGGTTGATGGGCTTGGCGATATGATCGTTCATGCCCGCTTCTAGACAGCGATCCTTATCCATCTGCATGGCATTGGCGGTCATGGCGATGATGGGTAATTTTACGAGGCCCAGCTTGCGGATCTCACGAGCAGCGGTGACACCGTCCATGATCGGCATTTGCATATCCATCAAGATAAGGTCGTAAGCTCCTGTCTTGACCTTATCCACCGCGATCTGGCCATTCTCGGCGATTTCGACGATAAGCCCCGCATCACTGAGGATTTCGCTGGCTACTTCCTGATTAAGCTCGTTGTCCTCAACCAACAACACCCTGATGCCATTCAGCTTGTCCAGGCTGGGGCCGCAGGTCTCGGAACCATCGTCACTCTCGCCGCGGCGCTCATCGGACGCGAACACCCGCATGATGCTGTCGAACAGGGCTGCTTGGCTGACCGGTTTGATCAGGACTTCGCCGATGTCGGCTGCCTGCGCGCCCTTGATCACTTCTTCTCGGCCATAGGCAGTGACCATGATGAGGCGCGGCGGAAAGGGTAGACGTATCGAATGAATTGCGTCTGCCACCGCCAAGCCATCCATCTCTGGCATTTGCCAGTCCAGAAGAACCACCTCGTAAGGATCGCTCAGCACGGCTTCACGGATCATGTCGATGGCCTTGCGCCCGGAATCGACGGCATCGACCTCGAATGACATCGAGGTCAGCATGTCGACCAACACGGCGCGGGCATTCTCGTTGTCATCGACCACCAGCATGCGACGCCCCTGCAACTCGGTCTCGGGCAACATCGGGGCACGCGGCTTGCCCTTGCCCAGGCGGGCCGTGAACCAGAAGGTAGAGCCCTCTCCAGAGACACTGTCGACTCCGACCGTTCCCCCCATCAGGTCGGCTAGCTTCTTGGAGATGGCCAGCCCCAGACCGGTACCGCCAAATTTGCGAGTGGTTGAGGTATCAGCCTGCTGGAAGCTCTGAAACAGGCGCCCCTTTTGCTCCTCGGTCAGACCAATGCCGGTATCCTTGACTTCGAAACGCAGCATGACGTCGGAACCGAGATCTTCCATCAGGCGCACAGCCACGGTGATCTCGCCCTCTTCGGTAAATTTCACCGCGTTATTGGCGTAGTTGATCAACACCTGACCCAGCCTTAGGGAATCTCCCATCAAGTCGAGAGGGACGCCCGAGCCTATATCGAATAGGAGTTCCAACCCCTTGGCGGTCGCCTTATCGGAAATGAGGTTGCCGACATTCTCCAATACCTTGTCCAGTTGGACCTCGGAAGCCTCCACCTCCAGCTTGCCAGCCTCGATCTTAGAGAAATCCAGAATGTCGTTGATGATCCCCAGGAGATGCTGCCCCGATTGCTGGATCTTTTTCACGTAGTCGCGCTGACGCGGCGTCATCTCGGTCTTGAGGGCCAGATGGCTCATCCCGATGATGGCGTTCATAGGGGTGCGGATTTCATGGCTCATATTGGCCAGGAAATCGCTCTTGGTCCTTGCGGCATCTTCGGCGGCGTCCTTGGCGCGGGCCAGAGCCTCGGCCGCCGCCCGTGCCTCGGTCACGTCCTCCAACATCCAGACCGCGCCGCGGGACAGGTCCGAGGGATCGATGGCACTGCCGCTGATTCGGCACCAAAAACGCGAGCCATCCTTGCGAACGTATTCCTGTTCGCGTTGGTGAACCTCGCCTCGAGACAGGGCATGGTAAGAATACCCCACGTCTGCGAAAGCCGCGTCGTCGGCAAACCAGATACGGGTGGACTGGCCGACCATCTCACCAGGCTCATAGCCGAATAGTCGATCAAGCTGCGGATTGCCGCGCATGATGATCCGGTTCTTGAGGAAAGCGATACCTACCGTGGCGGCTTCGAATATGGCCTGCTGCTCTGCCCCAGCGAAGCGAACGGCATCCTCGGCTTTCTGACGTTCCGTAATGTCATAGGCCCAGGTGACCAGATAGCGTCCATCGGCAAATTCGGTAAGAGCCGATGCCAGGAGAACCGTGATCGGCGTGCCGTCTGCGCGCACGAATTGAGCTTGGTAGTCGCGCACGAACCCATCGCGGCGCAGGGTCTCGATGAAATCCTGGCGATCCGATGAATTGAGCCAGAATGCGGTGGCACTCCGTTGAGCCAGTTCTTCCGGCGTGGTCCCCAGCATTTCCGCAAGCCGCTGATTGGAGAAGATGGAACGTCCGTCTTCCGTGTTGATCGACACGCCCGACGGGCTGTTTTCCAGGATATGGCGTAACCGCTCACCGCTGTCTTGCATCTCGCGTTCGAGGCGCTTGCGCTCCGTGATGTCCTCGACGATCCAGATGGAGGAACGTTCGAGCCCTTCAAGCTGGACGGCCTTTGCGGAGATCATCGCCGTGAAGATGGCGTGGTCGCCCCGGACAAGATCCCATTCGAGATGGATGCCCTCGCCCGCAGCCAACCGAGACCCGACTTGCACGCCAAATTCGTGATAACTATCCGCCGAAGAAAAGAAAGATGCTGCCTCCAGTCCCTTTAGGCCCTCCACCGTGTAGCCGAGCAATTCGGCCATGACCGGGTTGGCCCGCTGGACCCGCCCCGAGGCGGTGTACATGATTCCCATGGGTGCATTTTCAAAGATCGCGTCCTGCTCGGAGAGCAGCGACTGAATCCTTTCCTGTTGGACCGTCAGTTCACGCGCCTGTTCCTGGGTGGACATCAGCAATTGCTGGGTTCGCTCGTTGCGTGCCAGGATTTCCATGCGCATGGATAGCACCGGCAGAACGGCATCGATGACCTCTCGGTCGCGGCCATCGATCGGCCGTAGCGCGGCAATCTCGATGACGCCCAGGCATTGGGCACCGCTGAGAACAGGCAGCAGCAGTACGGCCTGAGCCGGGGCCGACATCAGTCCGGTTTGAATGCGCAGATAGTCTACCGGCGGGTTGGCGATAACAATCTCACGCCGCTCCATGGCGCATTCGCCGATCAGCCCCTCACCCAAGGCGATGCGCTGTCGTGAGACGACATCTCCCTGCCGAGCATACCCACCGCAGCACACAAGGGCGTCATCCTCTCCATCACGCCGGAAATAGCTGGCAAAACCGATATCGAGAACCGTCGACAGATTGGAGAACAATGCACGGGAGAGCCCTTCGAAATCTTCGGCTCCTTGCAAATCGGTACTGATCTGCGCCACTCGGCCGGAGACATAAGTTTCCTTCGCCCGCTCCCTCACGACGGACGTCAGCTGGGTGAGAGCCTCGACGACCTCACCGATTTCGTCACGATGACGGGCAGCGGGCAAATCGATCCGGTCTTCCCCCTTGGACAGCTGTCCCAGCGCCTTTTGAACCTGCGACAGCGGACGAGACATCCGCAGGACAATCAACAGGAAGCAGGCCAGTATCGAAGCGGCCACAATGATGGTTAGCACCAGATTGGTGCGCAGCGCCCAACGGCTTTCATGGTCAATTTCGGCTATTTGGGCTGAAATCGCCTTCAGCGCGGTGGCACGCACCCCGAGAATCACGTTCATCTGCGGTACGTAGATCTTGGCGAAATCAGCCGCACTCATTCCGTATTCGCCACCGCTCATGCCTACGTCACGAATACGGCGCACCAACGGCAGCCCTCCGCCGATGAAGTCGGAATCGATAGCCGCCAGGGCAATCTTGAGATCCTGGGGAGAGCCGGTTTTGTCGAAGGCAAGCCGCAACTGATAATCCAGGGCCTGAATCGTCCCCAGTAAACGCTCTACTCGGGCAAGCTCATCGCCGGTCATCGGTCTCCGGACAACGAAGGGGGCCGTGAAGACCGAACCAAGCTGGCCGGCATGGTCTCGCATTTCCGTGGCCAGCCGGGCGATGGTGACAAAATTGATCAGCGACGGGTCAGCCTGAGCCAGGTTGTTCTCGATGGCGTTCAGCCCAGGCGCCAGCATTGGAATCACATCGATCATGGCGTTCACCGCCGTCATGACCTCCGCGTCCTTGCGATCCGAGCGCGGGTGAGAAGCAAGGTCATCGATCTGACGCCGTGCCGTTGCCAATTGGCGATCGGAAACGTCAATGGACCGGACAACAGCCTCTTGGTTACGCAGAGGATGCCCATTGCTCAGAGCCGCCTTGATCTCCTGCAATGCCTTGTCGGTTCCGGCACGGGCCAGCCGCAGCGCCTCGATCCGCTCTGCCGGCAAGGGCAGGTCGCTGCCTAAAACGCCGTTGGCCGGGCCGCGTTCCGCCGAAATCCGCGATGCCGCGTCAAGACCGAGCACCATAAGCCTTTCAGCCGTCATGCCAGACTGGACACTCGCCTGCTTGTCCACTTGCGGAGCGATGACTCGCCCAATGAGCACGACATTGGCCAGAACCACCAACCCCATGCCAAGACTGACGACCGTTGATACGCGCATTCGCTTATGCCTTCCGGTATCGCAATAATAACTTACGAGTCCTGGAGCGCCCTTATGGAAATGCTGACACATCTACCGCGGCCACCTCGCGGTGGGAGTGCGCTGGAAAAAAGAACGATGGGAAACGAGGTGCCGTCCTTATTCCGCGCCGTCACCTCTTGGCTACCACTCATCTCATGGAATCCAGGCACCAATTTCTCAATCTCCCCGCCGATCAGCTCGCCAGATGAATATCCAAACAGAGTTTCCGCATGTGGGTTGACAAGTAGAACTCTGCCTTCCGAATCGGTGACCAGCATACCGTCTGGCGCTGTTTCGATGATGCTGCGGAACCAATTTTCGGTTTCAAGCAGCTCAGCTTGCTGGGCTTCCATTTCCACCTGCTGCTCCTCAAGTTGGGCAGCCTGCTTTTCCATTCGCTCAGCCTGTTCCTGGGTAGCGATCAGCAGTTCCTTGGTTCGTAGGTTACGGTCGAGAATCTCCATGCTCGTGGAGAGCGTTGGCAACAATGCCTCCAGAACCGCCTGTTCTCGCGGATTGAACTGTTGGAAAGAAGCCAATTCCAAAACGCCGAGAACGCGATCGTTGTGAATGATCGGCAGCACGATGATGCTGGCGGGAGGCCCCTCGCCCAGACCGGAATTGATACGAATATAATCCTTTGGCGCCGTCAGTACGATGGTCGCCTTTTCCAGGACGCATTGTCCGACCAGACCCTCGCCCACCATGAAACTGTTGTTCAGATGCTTGCGTTCACGATAGCCGTAACTGGACAGAAGGTTATATCGGCCCTCCGTATCGGCGACGTAGAACGCCCCATGTCCGGCTCCGACTACTGGTGCGACTTTGGAAACCGTGACCTGGGTTAGGGCGCCGAAATCCTCGGCCTGCTGCAGGGCCGCGCCGATGTCCGACACATGCGACTTGACCCAATGCTGCTCATTGGCCTTGCGATAGATATCCTGTAGCACGCTGATGGCGCGGGCCATGATTCCGATTTCGTTGGGATAGTTGGTATGGGGAATTGAGGTATCCACATTGCCCGCCGCCAGATCCTCCACCGAACCGCGCAAGCGGTCATTGGGACGCTGGATGCTGGCGCCGACGAAAAAACCAAGCAAGACAGCGGTAAAAGTTCCCCCCAGCAACAACAACATCGCCATGCGCTGGGTCCCCGCCACCTGCGTCCGCACCTGTTCAAGGGTTTCCTTGCTGCCAAGCTCCTTGACCTTTGTAAGCTTGTCGAGTTCGTCGTCCGCCTGATTGACGACTGCGGCGAATTCCGCGCTGGTGATGAATTTTGCGGCGACAGAGGGGTTGAGGCTTTCCCGCTCGATCAGCCTCATGGCATGCTCGACATTCTCGTTGAATTTAGCGAAATCACGCTGGAACTGCTCGTAACGTTCCACCGCCTCTGTGCGAAACAGGCGCTTACGCGCCTCAGCCATCTCGTCGCGGAGCGTACTCCGGGCCTGATCGACTTGCGCCCTAGCACGGTCCCGCGACTGAGCATCCTGGGCAATCATCATGTGCCGCAGGGCACGCCCCATATAGATCAGATTGACATTGGCTTCCTTGATATGCGAGAGCCCCAGCAAGTCCGTCTCATACATCTTTTCCATTTCCGCATGCATATGGGAAAGATTGGATTGGGCATGCAGGCCGATCACTACCGCGACCAGGATTCCGGTGGAAAAGCCGATGACCAGCTTGGTTGTGAGCTTGAGTCGCTCGACGAAATTCAAGAGTGCATTCATGGGTGTCCTCTCCTGGAATTCTAGCGCCGCCGACGGAACAGCCGGTGGTAGTGGTCAATGGGGCCGAAGAGGGAGTTGCCCATGAAACTGAGCGATTCCGATTGGCCGATAAACAGCAGCCCCTGGGGCCGCAAGGCACGATGAAAGAGCTTCACCAGGTCGTCCTGAAGATGGCCCTTCATGTAAATCAGCAGATTCCGACAACTGACGAAGTCAAGGTCGGCCGGAGGAATGCCGGCCAGGACGTCGCGCCGCTCGAAAGTGACACGCGATTTTATATCGGGCTTGATCTCGTAATGCTGTCCGCGCGGCAGGAAGTAGCGGTCGCGCAGGGCTTCATCCATTTCCTTAAAGGCCGTTTTTCGATAGACGCCGTCCCTGGCCATAGCCAAGGCTTCCGGGTTGAGATCGGTGGCGATGATCGATATCGGATGCTTGTCGGGGTGACTCGCCAGAAGTTCGCTCAGGATGATCGCAAGGGTAAAGGGCTCCTCGCCCGAGGCACAACCCGGCACCCAGCCCCGGATCGGCTCGCCGTCCGGCTTTTCCGCAATGGTGGCGGCCAGAACCCGCTCCAACACTCGAAACGATTCTCGATCACGAAAGAACGAGGACACAGAGACGAGGAACAGATGCTGCAGCACATGAAGTTCCTCTGGATCGCGACGGATCAGCGCCTGATAGGCATCAGCGGAATCCAGCCCCAGGGTGGATCTCCGCTTTTCCATACGGCGCAACAAGGTTTCTTCCTTGTAGCTGGAAAAATCGATTCCGGTCGCCTCATGCACTTGTCGGATCAAATTCTGGAGATCCCGATGGACCGCCTCGGAAATCCCAGACTCCACCGGCTCTCCGGCGGATATGACCGGGGGCACGGAGGGGCCGGGAGCGGACCCAGGAAAGCGCGCAGCCAGGGCTTGGCCGATCTGTTCGACCGGGAGCACCGCGTCGATCAGCTTCGCCCTGATCGCCGCCTCGGGCATCCCGCCAAACTTGGCTTCCATCGGTTCCTGGGCCAGGGTCAGCCCACCGCCATTTCGGATCATTCGGCACCCGCTGACACCGTCCGACCCGGTTCCCGAAAGAATGATGCCGATGGCCGCGGATCCACATGTCTCCGCGATCGAGGAAAACAGGGCGTTCACCGAGGGGGTGGACAGATGTTCCGGGGCGGGATCGCACAGTCGCAGCGTATCGCCATGCACTTGGCCGTCCCGGCCCGCGGGGATCACCAGGACAGTATCCGCCAGCAAGCGGGCGCCCTGCCCGGCCAACATCACCGGCAAGACGGATTCCCGCGAAATCAACCGCACGACCAGATCGCTGTGGCCGTTATCGGCCATATGCTGGGCCACCACATAGGCGATGCGCCCGGTCGGGCGCATGCGCGCGAACATCAGCAGCATAGCCTCCAGCCCCCCGGCCGATGCCCCGATTCCCGCGACATGCAGAGGGGGCTTTGCTTGCCTGATTGATGTCGGGAACAAAGTCATTCGACATCAACATCCCTGAGTCTGGCCAGGGCGGCGTCAAGGTCGCAATCCTCGATGGCGTCCGCGACGGGCTTCAGGGCTCGCCCCATGGCCGTCCCGTCAAGCTTCGGCAGCAACTCCTCCAACAGATCGCCAGCCTCGGAATCGCTGTCTTCGAGCAGGGCTGCCAACTTCCCGAGGGCCATTTTCAGCTCGGCCGCGGGGACCGCCGGCGCCTTCGATGTCTGGCCGGAAACGACCGCGCCCAAAACGGCAATGACGGGATCGAGTTCGGCCAAGGTCTTTGCCAGCAAGGCATCGATTTCGTTGTCGGGGCGGCCTTCCTTACAGGCATGCTCCAGGACTCCCGCCGCGTCCTGCACCCCTTTGGCGCCGATATTGCCGGCCGTTCCCTTGAGCGTATGGGCGGCCCGCATCGGCGCCGCAGGATCGGAATCGACCTTGGCCGCCGCAAATATATCGGCGAAGTTGCGCTGGCTATCCCGGAACTTGATCAGCATCCGGGTATAGAGCGATTCCTTATTGGCCATGGTCGCCATCCCGGCCTTGACATCGATGCCCGGCAAATCAGGCAGGCCGCCGGCAGGATTCGACGGCGAGGCCACCTTCGGGGTGTTTCCGACGCGGGGGTTAGCCTTCCCCGGCTTGATCCACTTCGCCATGGTGGCGAACATGTTTTCCAGATTGAGCGGCTTGGCGATATGGTCGAGCATACCCGCTTCGATGACCTTTTCACGATCGCCCGACATCGCGTTGGCGGTCATGGCGATGACGGGAATATCGTTCAGGGCGGGATCGGTGCGGATGGCGCGTGTCGCCGTATAACCGTCCATCACCGGCATCTGGCAATCCATCAAAATGCCGTCGAATTTTGAATCCCTGGAGAGGATGTCCAACGCCTCTTGCCCATGATTGGCGAGAACAATCTCCATGCCGGCTTGGGACAGAAGTTCCGTCGCCAGTTCCTGGTTCATTTCGTTGTCTTCGACCAGCAGGACGCGGGAGCCCTCCAGCGCCCTCATGGTCTCCTTGTAGCCCTCCGCCTTATCCTGGGCATGGCTTTCGGTAATCACGCCCTTCCCGAGAATATCGCCGATCGCATCGAGAAGGCTGGCCGAGGTAACCGGCTTGGTCAGGACGGTCTTAACCGCGACACCGCGCTCCTGGGCGTTATTCAGGGCTTCCTCGCGGCCATAGGCGGTGACCATGATCACCGCCGGCACCTTTGCATGATGACCGGCCTGAAGGTGCTGGACGGTCTCGACACCGTCCATGATCGGCATCTTCCAATCCATCAGGATCAGGTCGTAGGAGAGTCCCTTCTTTTCAGCGGTCGCAACCATGTTCAATGCTTGCTGTCCATCCCAAGCGACATCAACCTCCAGGCCGAAGCCCTTGGCCATGGCCGAGAGGATTTCACGGGCCGAGGCGTTGTCATCGACCACGAGGACTCGCAGCCCCATCAATTCGTCAGGATGGAAGATGCGTCGGGCGGTGGGTTGGGCCTGGACGCCCAACCGGACATGGAAATGGAAGGTCGAGCCCTTGCCAGCCTCGCTCTCGACCCAGATGCGACCGTTCATCAGTTCCACGAGAGTCTTGGAAATGGCAAGACCCAGCCCCGTGCCGCCATATTTGCGGGTGGTCGAGGAATCCGCCTGGCTGAAACTCTGGAACATCTTCCCGCATTGTTCCGGCGTCATCCCGATCCCGGAATCGCGCACCCAGAAATGCAGCTCGACGCCCGCGTCGGAATGGCCGACCCGTTCGGCGCCGACGATGATCTCACCCTTTTCGGTGAACTTCACGGCATTGTTGCCCAGATTGATCAGCACTTGGCCAAGGCGCAGCGGGTCGCCGACCAAAGCCGTGGGAATATCCGGCGCAATGTTGAACAGAAGCTCCAACCCCCTATCCTCGGCCTTCAGGCCGACCAGATTGGCGAGATTATCCATCACGTCCTCAAGACGGAAGTCGATGCGCTCCATGGACATCTTGCCGGCCTCGATCTTGGAGAAGTCGAGGATGTCGTTAATGATGCCCAGCAGGTTCTCGCCCGAGCGGTGGACCTTCTCGATGTAATTGCGCTGCTTCTTGTCCAGCTTGGTCTGCAGGGCCAAGTGACTCATGCCGATGATGGCGTTCATGGGCGTGCGGATTTCATGGCTCATATTCGCCAGGAAATCGCTTTTGGCCTTGGTGGCCTCCTCGGCGATCTCCTTGGCGCGCAAAATCTCGGACGCCGCCTCCTTGATCTCGGAGACATCCTGGGAAACGCCGTACATGAACCGCGCCTTTCCATCCTTGTCCCGAACCACATTGCCGATCGCCCGGATCCAGGCGATCCGACCGTCGATGGGTCGCTTGTAGCAATAGGTACAGTCGTAGCGCGGCACCTTGCCCTCGACGGCCTCGGCGTAATGGGCCGCGGTGGCCTCCGCCACCCCGTGATCGGCGGCGGCAATCCGACTGTACCACTCGTCCATCAGATGGTAGCGATAGCCAGGAGTGGGATGCTCGCCAAAGATGGCGGTGGCTCGTTCGGAGCTGGTGTAGTAATCGGGATCGGCATAGTCGATCAGCCAATAGCCGGCCTTGGCCAGATCCAGGGCGGAATCGCTCATCATATTGGCATGGGCGATGGCTTGTTCCGCTTGTTTGCGCTCGGTCACATCGCGGATCGAAGCGCAAATGCACAGTCCGCGTCCACCGATGGCCGGCAGGCGCGATAGGCCGACCTCTACGGGGAATTCGGAGCCATCCTTACGGACTCCCCGCAATTCGCGATCCCGCATCGCTATTTTCTTGGTATCGCGGCTCTTGATATAGCCATCCCGCTGGACCACATGCCCTTGCCTTGCCGCCTCAGGCACCAGTATCTCGATTGGCCGTCCGGTCAGTTGACCCGCTTGGTAACCGAACATGGCTTCCACCTGCGGATTGACCAGGACGATGACACCGTCGCCATCGGACACCAGCATGCCGTCCGGAGCGGATTCGATAATCCCTCGAAACCAGGCTTCGGTCGCCCGGATTTCGGTCTGCTGCGCCTCCAGCTCCACCGACTGCTCTTCCAGCCGGGCAGCCTGCTTCTCCATGTTCTCGGCTTGGCGAGTGGTCTCTTCCAGCAATTCCTGTGTCTTGACGTTGCGATCAAGAATTTCCAGGGTCATGGCCAGGATCGGCATTACCCCATCGAGCAGGGCTTGCTGATCGGGACCAAAAGTCTCGAATGCCGCCAGTTCAACCACCGCCATCAGCTTATCGTTATGGAGGACCGGAACGGTCGCGATAACCCTGGGCGTAGCCTCGCCCAGCGCAGTGCCGATGTGGACGTAGTCCTCGGGCGGGTCGGTTATGACGATGGGCTGCTTTTCCAAGGCACACTGGCCGACGAGTCCTTGTCCGAGGGCGAAATGAGGGTTGAGCTTCTTGCGATTCAAATAGGCGTAGCTGCCTGTCAGCCGCAGCTGCCGCCCGTCCTCATCCCAGATGTAGAACACGGCATGCCCCACATTGAGGAGTGGTGCGATATCGGCCAGGAAGTTCCGAGTCAGTTCCGGCGCCGAGACAGCCGATTGCAGATTCGCCTGGATTGCCGCCTGATTGGTCTTGACCCATCGTTGAGCAGCCATGCGTTGCGCTTCGGTCTGCAGCACCCCGATCGCGCGAGCGAGATCACCCAGTTCGTTGCTGTATTCAATGCAGGGCAGAACCCGATCCAGATGGCCTTCCGCCATGTCCGAGACCGAATCGCGAATCCTGAACAAGGGCTGGCGGATGGAGCGTCCGACCATGACGCTCGTCCCCAGCCCCACCAAAACGCCGAACACCATGAGCGCGATGAAAAGCTGCAACCCGTCCATGGCCGAACGGATGGAGGTCCGCGTCATCTCCTGTAGGTTGGCCTCGGCCATGTTTACCGCCAGCGTCAGGAATTCGTTCAGGGCGATTCCGCTCCGTTGGAACTCCGGCGAGGCCACGAAAGCCTGGGCCTCTGCATCATTTCCCCGTTGAAGAAGCCCTTGCACCTTGTCCACGTTGCCCATGTAGGCCGCATAAATAGCTTCGAATTTATCAACCAGATGGCTGTTCTCGTGCTTCAGCAGGATTGGTCGGATATTGGGAACTGTCTTTGCGATGCGCTGGTGGGACGCCCCAACCTGGCCGAGAGCATCCTGGCGGTCGGAGGCACTGGTGGCGAGTACGGCTTGGCGCAATGATCGGCCGATGACCTGTGCATCAAGTTGAACGCCCTTGATAAGGGGGACAACGTTCATCCCTGTGGAGGTGAAGAATTCAACGGTCTTGATCAACTGCAACTGACCGATGACGCCGACGATGCCAACGGCGATAACGATCAACATGGTCGTCAACGAGCCGATAAGCAGCTTCCGGCCCAAGGTCCATTTCTCGATGGCAGTGTCGATCCTTCTCATGGCCGCGCCTCCGTCTCCGACGCATCACCGTCTTGTCGTTGACGCGTAGCGTCTTCGGCCAGACTCATGGCGGCCAGACGTTCTTGACGCAGCAGTTCCGCTTGGCGGCACAGCGCCTGCTGGGCGGCATCGGCCCGGTGCCGCGCCAGCGACATGGTCGAGATCATCCGGGCGAAACCCGACAGGAATCCCAGAATCACGGGAAGGCGCCCCTCATCCATGATGGGGGCCGAGGCGACAGCCTCCAGATATTCGCCCTCGTCATAGCCGAATTGCCGCGCCTGCTGTCGGAAGAAATCCATGTCGGGGGAGCCGACATGGAATTGCCCGATGAAGACATTGGCCAGATGCTGGCCTTCGACGATGATCGGCGAGGCGCAATCGGTCATGCCGTTCTTGCATTTATAGGTGGTGAAATCCTCGCCATCCTGGAGCTTGAGGGCGAGGTCGGTGTCGCTTTCGATACAACGGGCGCAAGATTGCTCGTTGACCCGGTGAAAGTCGGTGCAGGCCCGCTGCCAGCGTGACGAGGCCAGGACATTGGCCTGTAAATCGATGATAGCGGCCGGAACCCCCACCGCGTCACAGAAGTTGGCGAACAGGACTTGGAACTCATTGAGATCGACCAGATCGCCAAGTCGCAGCGGAGTGTCGGCCCCATCGATCCGGGTATCATAATCGGGGTGAGGGGCGAATTCGTGGTCCCCGACCAGTTCGACGATTTCGGTGGCATAGGGCTCTGGATGCCCGGCCTGGGCGGACAGCGCGTTGACCTCCCGCTTCAGTTCGAGAACACGCTGTTCGCGTCCGCGCGCCAGCCGCGCGAAGCGGTCCACATCGGCCAGCCGGGCCAGCTCGCGCTCAGCGTCCTTCATGGCGCTGATATCGATGAAAGTCCCCACCAATCCACCTGGTGTCCCGTCGGGATTGCGGAAGCCGGACAGGAAATACAGCGTGTCATGGTCGCGGCCGTCGGCCTGCCTGATCCGCAACTCCCGCTGGCCCCGGCCGATGGCGGCGATGACGGCTTCGTTCTCCGATTGCAAGGTGGGACGTTCCGCCTCGGGCAGATAGTCCAGATCAATCATCCTTTGACCGATAAGCTGGTACCGCCGAACGCCGAAAGCCTCCTCAAAGGCGTGGTTGGCCCCCAGGAACCGGGTTTCGCCATCCAGAAAGAACAGCGGGTACGGAATGCTGTCGACCAGAATCTGCTGGAAGGCCAGTTGCTCACCCTTGACCCGCTCGGCCACGGAGACGGCCTGCAGCCGCTCTTCGGTCAACTCCCTGCGGCGCACTAGTTCCAGGTTCAGGGCCAGAATATCGACCATCCCCTCGAACTGCTGCGTCGTTTCCTCGTCGGGATGCCTCAGCAGGGCGACCTCGACCACACCCTGCAGAGAATCGTTCAGCATGATCGGGGCCATGATCACCGCCAGAGGGTGCGCGCCGCCCAATCCGGATTCGATGGACCAGAGTCCGTCCGGTGGCGTGGCAATGATCCGCATCCGGCCTTCCTGGGCGCATTCCCCCAACAAACCTTCACCGATGGCAATCTCCGGCTTCACGCTGTTGTCGGTGGCATAGCCTGCGGCCAGCGACAGTACCCCATCAGGTTTATCACTCTTAACGTAGACAATCCCCTGAAGCGTACCAATCAGTTGATGGGCTTCGCGCAGGAAGGCTTCGGTCAGTTCGGCTATCGTCTTGGCTTGCTGCAGCCGTATGGCCGTCGCCGCCAGTTCCGCCTTCCTCTCGGCGCTGCGTTGCTGCGCCATTGCCAACCCGGCCAAATGATCGGCGGAAACCTGCTGGGCATGACGACTGCGCAGCATATTGACCAGTGTCAGTAGCAAGATTCCGACGACCAAAGCAACGCAGGCACCGATAACCGCGCTATCCCGACGCGGAACCGTGCGGGAAAGGTCTTCCATCAACGTCAGCTTCCAATCGCCAAATGGATCGTTCCATTGCACCCGGGCACTGGCGACCGCATATCGCGTCCCATCGAGCGACAAGCGATCCTGGCGGGAGGAGAACGGCAACAGCGAGGGCTCTTGCTTCTCGAACATATTGCCGAACTGTTTGAGATCACGGATGGCCTTGAACTGCTCGACGGTTGGCTGCTCGGAAAGAAAGCCAATCCAGTCGGCTCTGTTGCTGGCGAAGACCACCCCCTGAGGCGACAAAAGCAAAGCGATATCGGTCTTGTCGCGGAGAAGGGCATCAACTTTCGATAAATCGGTCCGCGCCACGACTGCGCCCACCGACATGCTGTTTCTGGTCTGCTCGGACAGGATCGGCGCAGTGAAGTAGAGGGATCGATCTCCCCGCGCCAAGCTGACTGCGGCGTACACATTCTCCTTACGCTGCATCGCCATTTGATAATATGGCCGAAACTTAACATCGATCCCTGTCGAAGGTTTGCCCCCGCTGTCCCACGACGAACGGACGACGCCGTCCCGACCGACCAGAAAAAGACCTTGCGCATCATAGGCCCGCGCGACACTTTCCAATATCCCCAATACCCTGGGACCATTCGGAAGGCCATGCCCCTGGGCCTCGGCTTTGATGTCTTCGTCGAGAAGGCCGAGAACGGCCACGGACCCCATCAGATTTCCGTTCAACGTCTGCGACATGATCTCGATACCGTTCCGACGCGCCTCGGATTGCAACAGAGAATGCCGTTCCCTTTCCTTAAAATCGTTGACGCCGAATGCAGCCAGAACCCCGATGGCTAAGCTCACCAAAATGGCAGAAAGCACCATTGATCGCGGATTTTGTGCAGCCAATTGGGTAATGCTGCTCATTATTCCCTCTCCGAAGCTTGCTCAACTAGTGCCTATGCGCTGATCGGGCATTGACGTAAAGCCTCTAAGCCCCGGAATTTCATCAGCAGAGTTCGGTGCGGTGCCCCCAAACGAAGAGGATAGATACATTCTGGAGGCTGGCAATTTGATTCGATCAAAACAGTCAGTAGATTCTGACGCCAAGTCGACAGGAGCGGTGGAAACGAAGATCTCCTGCGCCCACCAGAACGCAAAATGTGGCCGACCGGGGGCGCTCCCCTGACCGGCCGCGTTGTGCGCAGTATGGATTGTGCCACCTGCCAATGGATGGTGCCTGCGCCAGCAGGGTGCGGGTCTGCTCGGAATCTGCCGATCCACTGAATTCGAAGTCAAAGGCGGTGGCGAACTTGCCGGCCAGCAGCGTCACCACCGAGATGATGCAGCCGCCGACGGCGGTGTTGCCATCTACATGCCCGAACACCATGCAGCCTTCACCGCCGACGATGCCGAGTCCGGCAGTGATGAGAAGAGCATTGGAGCGGATGTTGCTGCGGTTGCCCTTGATGAGTTCACTGTTTCTCTCATTCAAGTATCTCCCACCCTGCTGCCACGAGCACAGCGGCCATAACGGCTTCCGACTCCCGCATCAAGGTGATGAGATGGTCGCTTCCCGGAACTGCGGTGCCTGCCAGCCATGTCTTGATGGTGCGGTCGCTGGCGCCGGTCCAGCGGCCGATGGTTTTCACCATGGCACGACCGTCCTGCAATTCCGAGCGCAGGGCGACGGACACCAGCACCGCCAGATCAGCATCGACGGCGTTGTCAAGCTTTGAAAGGTGCAAGATTTTGCACTTTTCCGGCCACGACATTCCTGATCTCCATCCGTATGGTAAGACGGAAATCATGCTTCGCCGGGGTTCTGGAAGCGTGGCAGGAAAGAATGGGATGGCAACGTGGCTGGAAGACAGCGAGTAGACGACGGCCTGAACACCGGGGCAATATTGCCGAAGCGGGTGGCCCAGTACCTGCGCATGTCGACGGAGCATCAGCAGTACTCCACCGAGAACCAGGCCGATGCCATCGCCCAATACGCCGAACGCCACGGACTGGAGATTGTCCGCACCTACGCCGACGAAGGAATAAGCGGGTTGCAACTGGATCGGCGTGAGGCTTTGCAAAGGCTGATCGCCGATGCGACCCAGGGCCGCGCTGATTTCGAGATGCTGCTGGTCTACGACGTCAGCCGCTTCGGTCGCTTCCAGGACACCGACGAGAGCGCCTACTACGAATACCTGTGCAAGAAGGCTGGCATTCAGGTTGAGTACTGCGCCGAGCAGTTCGTCAACGACGGCAGCATGCCATCCTCCTTGCTGAAAATGATCCGCCGTAGCCAGGCTGGAGATTATAGCCGTGATCTGTCGGTCAAGGTGTTCGCCGGGCAATGCCGTCTGATCCGGATGGGCTATCGCCAGGGCGGCCCGGCGGGCTATGGCCTGCGCCGGATGCGGATCGATCAGTCCGGAGCCGAGCTTGGCGTTCTGGAAAAGGGACAGCACAAATGCCTGCAGACCGACCGGGTGATCCTCAAGCCCGGTCCCGAGAACGAAACCGAGACCGTGCGACGCATCTACCGCCTGTTCGTGAGGGAGGGCCGCCGCGAGGGTGAGATTGCAGCCTTGCTCAACGCCGAGGGCACCTTGACCGACTTGGGGCGGCCTTGGCGTGCTTCGACGGTGCATCAGGTGCTGACCAACGAGAAATATATCGGCAACAATATCTTCAACCGCCGGTCCTTCAAATTGAAGGCTCAGCGGGTTAGGAACCCGCCCGAAGAGTGGATCCGGGCCGAAGGCGTCTTCACTCCCATCGTCGATATCCAGGACTACCGGGCTGCGCAGGCGATCATTGTCGAACGGGCGCGGCGCTTTTCCGATCAGGAGATGCTGGAGCATCTCAAGACGCTTTATGACCGGCATGGACGACTGTCGGGGATTGTCATCGACGAGGTCGAGAATGGCCCCTCCAGTGGCGCCTACCTGCATCGCTTCGGCAGCCTGCCGCGGGCCTATGCCCTGATCGGCTACGATCCTGGCCGCGACTATGGCTATATCGAGATCAACCGCCACCTTCGTCGCATGTTCCCCACGGTGGTCGAGGACATGCTGCGACGCATCCGCGACCTGGGCGGCTCGGTCCGCCGGGATTTGGCAAGTGGCTTGGTCATCATCAATGACGAGTTCTCCATTTCCCTGGTAATCGCCCGTTGTGAGGAAACCAAGGCGGGGTCGCTCCGCTGGACCATTCGGCTGGAGACGGGCCTCGCCCCCGACATCACGGTGGCGGCCCGCATGGCTCCAGACAACCGTGAGATCCAGGACTACTACCTGCTGCCGTCCATCGATATGAATGCAGCAAAGCTGCGGCTGGCGGAAGATAACGGCCTGGGCCTCGACATCTATCGCCAAGACAGCTTGGACCGCCTCTACGATCTCACCCGCAGGGTACCGCTCCGCGAGTTCGCGTGATGGACGGCTGTGACAATGCCATTCGGATGATCCCAATCGACCGCATCCGGATTCTCAATCCGCGCAGCCGCAACAGCAAGATTTTCGCCAGCATGGTCGACAACATCTCGACCGTCGGCTTGAAGCGGCCAATCACGGTGCGCGAAAATGGAGCCGACGCCGGGGGCACACGATACGACCTCGTCTGCGGCCAGGGGCGCATCGAAGCGTTCCAGGCCATGGGTGAGAGCGAAATCCCTGCCCTGGTCATCCAGGCCACCGAGTCCGACTGCTACCTCCGTAGCCTGATCGAAAACATGGCGCGGCGGAAGCATTCCAACCGGGATTTGCTGATGGCCATCCGCGTCATGGAGGAGCGAGGGTATTCGCCAACTCAAATCGCCACCAAGACGGGACTGAACAAGGTCTATGTCGATGGCATCCTGGTGTTGCTGAACAATGGCGAGGATCGGCTGATTGCTGCCGTCGAGCGGGGATGGATGCCCATGTATCTCGCCACCCAGATCGCCCACAGCGATGACACCGCCCTTCAGAACACCCTGCAGGAAGCCTACCAGGAGGGAATCCTCAAAGGGACGCAATTGCTCAAGGTCAGGCGCCTTATCGAACGGCGACGATTGTTGGGCACCGGCTATGGCCGTTCTCTGGCAAGCAAGGGCCAGCCAGCCACCTCGACCCGCTCGCTGGTGCGCGCCTATCAGGAGGAGGTCAGACGTCAGGAGGTGCTGATACGGAAAGCCGAGATCGGCGAGCAACGCCTTTTGCTGCTGACGACTGCGTTGCGTCAACTGTTCTCGGACGAGCATTTTCGTACCCTGCTCAGGGCCGAGGGGCTGGAAGACTTGCCCAAGGTCTTGGCCAATCAGATCAGGTCTGCCCCATGACCTCCATCCATCTCGGTTTTGAGACCACCACGGTCACGTTGCCGCTGGAGCGGATTCTGCCCACCCGAATCGTCGCCAAGACTGTCCTCAAAACATCCAAGTACCGCAGTATTCTGGCTTCGGTGCGCAAGGTCGGCGTTATCGAGCCGCTGGCGGTATATCCCGACAAGGCCGAGGACAGTTCTCCCCATTACATTCTATTGGACGGGCATCTCCGTCTCCACGCCCTGAAGGAAATTGGGGCCACGTCAACAATCTGTTTGGTGTCCACCGACGACGAGGGCTTCACCTACAACCGACGGGTGGCCAGAATGACGGCGGTCCAGGAGCACCGAATGATCCTCCGGGCCATCCAGAGGGGAGTTCCGGCCGAGGAGATCGCCGAGGGGATGGCGATGGACGTCAAGAGGATCCAAGAGCGCCAGCACATGCTGGACCGCATCGCGCCGGAAGTCGCGGAGATGCTGAAGGACCGCATGGTCACACCGGCGATATTTCCGCTCCTGCGTAAAATGAAGCCGATGCGCCAGATCGAGGCGACCGAGATGATGATCCTGGCCAACCGGTTCACGGTGTCCTACGCCAAGGTGCTGCTGGCGGCGACGAGGCCAGAGGATCTGGTCGATTCGGACAAGCCCAAGAAGCTGGAGGGGATTTCGGCGGAAGATATCGCGCGGATGGAACGGGAGATGGAAAGACTGAACCGGGACTACCGGGCGGTCGAAGGGAACCTGGGGGACACCATGTTGGCTTTGGTCGTAACCAGGGGGTATGTCTCGAAGCTGTTTCGCAACGAGGCGATTTCTGATTTTCTGGATCGTCACCACCCCGAACTTGCCTTCGAGATGCGCAGCATCATCGACGCGGTCGGCGGCGACGCCCGGATGCTGGATCGATAAAGCAAGTTGATCAGGGGACCCGGACCCTTCAAGCGCGGGGACCACAGGGAGACGCCGTCGCGAGGGACGGATCAATCGTGGGGTGGGAACGGCAGCGACCCTGACCTGAGCCCACCACAGGCCTGCCGTATCGCAGGCCACAAACACGAAAAAAGCCGACCGGGGGGATTTGCTCCCTCGGTCGGCTGGATCAGATAGTTGTGGTTGGAGGTTATTTTCCGATGGGCGGCGCCTGAGCCAGCAGGGTGCGGGTCTGCTCCGAATCGGCCGATCCGCCGAACTCGAAATCAAACGCGGTGGCAAACTTGCCCGCCAGCAGAGTCACCACCGAGATGATGCAGCCGCCGACGGCGGTGTTGCCGTCCACATGGCCGAACACCATGAAGCCGATCCCGCCGACAATGCCGAGTCCGGCGGTCACCAGCAGGACGTTGGCGCGAGTGTTGCTCCTGCCTGCTTTGATGAACTCGCTGTCCCTGGCGCGGGCGTTCTGGCGGTCGACCAGGGTAGCGGTCAGCGTGGTGATTGCCCCGGTCATCTGCTGCATGCGTTCAGCATGGGCGAATTCTTGCGCCTGGGAGCGAAGCTGGAATACCAGATTGGGATCGGCCAGCACCTCGCGGGCCTTGTCGGGATCGTCGGTGCCGGTGATGGCGCGGACGGTGTCAGCCAGTTTGCCGACCGCCTTCTCGGCATCGTCGCCGAACAGGCTGGCGATGTCCGGCGCCACGTCCAGCGCCACCTTGGCCAGCCCCGCGATGGGATTGGCGGCGATGGCGGCGGCATCGCCGAGGAGATCGAGCAGATTCATGGTCAGGCGCTCCCCAGCCCCATGCCGACCCCGGCCAGGATCACCTCTCTGGCGTAGGGCTGCTGGCCGTTTTCATGGCGGATGATGGCTTCGACCAGTCCGGCCATGGTGTCGGCCTTGGTCAGGTCGATGGCCTGATCGGGCGCCACGCCCAGGCGGGCAGCAACATGGGTGATGTAGGAGCCGGTGTCGTTCTCGCAGCCCGGCGCCCAACGGGTGATGATCCCCGTCACGGTGTTGAGGCCATGGCGGCGTTGATAGCCGAGCAGGATGCGGGCCAGCGCCCGAATGCCCGCTTCAGGGCTGACGAACTCCTCGAACACCGGATCGTCATCGGTGGCGCGCTCGCCTTGCCACTGAGTCTTGTCGCCGGGGGATTCCTTGATATTGCCGGGATTGTTGAGGCGAATGCCACGCGGCACGACAGCGTCCTTGGTCATGGGGAACCTCCAATGAAAAAGGTTGGGTCATTGGGCTCTCGCCCTCATCACCCGGTAGGGTGGTAAGAATTCTCGACGTGACGGCGATCTGATGCGGCGCCGACCAGCAGGGGAGAGAAGTGATGGACTATTTCGTCGGTTTGGATGTGTCGGTGCGGACGACGAGTGTGTGCGTGATGACCGAGACCGGAAGAATCGTTCAGGAAGGCAAGGTCGAAAGCGAACCCGAGGCGCTGATCCAGTTCCTTGATGTGCCCGGCAGGCGGTACATCCGTGTCGGCGTCGAGGCAGGCCCGCTTTGCCAATGGCTGTACGCGGGCTTGGCAAAGGCTGGCCTGCCGGTCATCTGCATCGAGACGCGGCATGCGCAGGCGGTGCTCAAGGCGCAGATCAACAAGACCGACCGCAACGACGCCCGCGGCATCGCACAGATGATGCGTGTCGGCCTTTATCGGCCCGTGCATGTGAAGACCCTGGCGAGCCAGCAGATCAGGACGTTGCTCAACGGTCGGCGCTTTCTCCAGGCGCGGATTCTGGACGTCGAGAACAGCATCCGGGGGCTGCTGCGTAATTTCGGCATGAAAGTCGGCGTCATTAGTCGTGCCCGTTACGACGCGCGGATCCGCGAGCTGATTGACGGCGACCCTACGCTGGCGGCGGTGATCGAACCCATGCTCATCGTCCGGCGCGTCACCCGTGAGCAATTCGCGGCTCTTCATCGGAAAATGTTGGAACTGGTCCGCGCCGATGAGGATTGCCGGTTGTTAATGAGCGCACCTGGGGTTGGGCCGGTGGTCGCGATGACCTACCGGGCAGCCATTGATGAGCCGGCCCGCTTCCAGCGTTCACGAGCCGTTGGTGCACATTTCGGCTTGGTTCCTCGAACGCACCAATCCGGCGAGATCGACCGCCGGGGCCGGATCAGCAAGAACGGCGATGAAACATTGCGATCGACGCTCTTCGAGGCGGCCTTGGTGCTGCTGCGCCCGAATTCGAAGCCATCAGCGCTCAAGGCATGGGGCCTGCGGATTGCCAAACGCCGAGGCATGGCCAGGGCGATGGTTGCCGTCGCACGCAAACTGGCGGTGATTCTTCACCGCATGTGGATCGATCGCACAGAGTTCTGCTGGAAGGCCGAAGCCACTGTCTGAGCTATTGCGTCCGTCGTAATTTAGGATCTGCCGCGAGGCGGAGCGAAGTCCCTCCGGGGACCGAGGGTCGGTGAGATCGAGGGCGGTTTGAAGCGCCAAATAGCGACTTCGCGAAAAAGCTTGAGCCACCACTCTTCGGACCTAACCATGAAGCGGCCAACGCGCCGACTTCGGAGAGAAGCCAGAGACCTGGCGGGACAATGCTCTCCAATAAGGCAGATGGAGACAAGAAGGTGCTTGACTCATGAACGCCCAATAGAGAAGCCGCCCGGATGGGCGGCCAGAAAAGGATCGGGTTCCAAGGGCCTCGCGGCCCTTGGCGGGGAACGGGGCAGCGCCCCGCAATCAGTTCACATGCACTCGGGAATCCTCGGCGACGGCGGTGATCTCCACCTGCTCGGCGCGGGGGCGGATGGCGAGGATGCGGGCGGATTGGGCCCAAGCCTGGCCGGGACCGAAGGAAAAGTAGGTCCGCTCCTCCGAGCCGCCGGTATAAGGCGTGACGGTCAGCGGTTCGGCGAGACGCACCATGGTGGGGGTATCGGCCACCGGATCGACCCGGAACGGCCCTGCCAGACTTCCGTCGCGGCGGCGCAGCGCCAGGTAATGGCTGGCGCCCTCGGTCCAGATCAGCGGCTCGGACAGCACCAGCACCGCCCCAATCCAGGGCGGCTTGGCGGATTCGGCCCGCCAATCGATCACCTCGCCGCCCTGGCCCCAGCGGGGCATGTCGTGGGTGATGGCGACCAGATCGCCGTAGGTCGGGATCATGCCCTCCAGCTCGGTGCGGAAGGTGACCATGCGGCGGCGATAGCGGTTGTTGGCGGCGATGTAGAGACCTTCCCGCTGGGCATGATCCTTGGCGGTGCAGCCGAACAAATTGACCTTGGCCGGGTTGTCGCCCTGGCTGTCGGGCAGCTTGGCGGTGGTCTCGTCGGGCTTCCAAGTGCGGGACGAGAAATACTCCACCGTCACCGCGTCGGCAGTGTCGTCGCCGGGCATGACGTATTTGATCTTGAAGGAGCCCTTGACGATATTGCGCGGCCCGAACATGGCCACCGGCATGGTCTGGGGCGCGTCGCGGATAATGCGGACGATACCGCCCTGCTGGATGGGCACGGCGCGGCCGCAGCGGGCGATACGGGTCAGCGCTTCCCACACCGTCATGCTGGAGTCGAACACCGCGTCGAAGGAATCGCCACGGGCAGCCCAAACGGCATCCAGGGCGGCCAGCGTCTTGAGGTCGATGCGGCTGTCGGCCAGCTTGGCGCCGTATTCGGCCTTGCAGGCATCGACGAAGGCCCAGGCGATGGAACGGGTCGGCTGCGGAGCCGACCAACCGCCCACCGCCGACCACACCGGCAGCTTGCGGGTGGCGATGACGTTGATCATGCGCGAGGAGCGCTGCGACAGGTTGTCGGTGGCCCGCATCTTCACCGCCAGCAGAGTGACGGCGCCGAAATCAGGCTGGCCGGTCAAATAGGCGCGCAGAGCGCCCCAGCGAATTTCATGACCGGCACGTTCGGCGGTGTCCTTGGTGTCGAGACGCTTGAGGCGGACCTCGTAACGGCCCGGACTGACCGAATAGCGGAAGGACAGACGGATGGTGCTGTTGGTGGCGGCACTATGCGACGGCTGCGCCAGAACCGCCCAGCCGCCAATGGCTCCGCCCTCGGCATCGATGGCGCGCGCCTCGACCTGCCACTGGACGGTGCGGCTATCGAGGCTGCCGCCGTCATTGGCGTAATAGAGGCCACGCGGCATCACCACGTCGATGCCCAGCGCTCCCGCCGTGGTATCGACTGGATTGGCGGTGAACGGGCCGATATATCCGTCGTCGCCCGATTGCACCAGATTGGGGGCCACCAGTTCCTGGCCCGCCACCTCGGCGGCGGTGACCACATCCGGCTCGAACAGAGTGACCCGACTGCCGGGCGGAACGGTTTCGGTCTGGACCTCCTCGAAAGAGGAGATGGGGGTGTCCTCGATGCGGATCTGCTCGACCGCATATTCTCCCTGGCCGATGACGTGGAGCTGGTAGAGGTACTGCTCGCCGCCCACGTAATCCTGGTAGGGCTCCGAGGCGAGGTCGGGATAGATCAGGTGGCGGCCATAGATCACCGGGATCGGCTGGCCCAATCGGCCCTGGTTGCCCTGAGCCTGGATCGAATAGGTCGGGCTGGGGGCCGGCGCGCTGCCGCTGCCGCCCCAGTTGAGCGACGGCATGGAGGGCTTGGGGGCCGGAATCACCGTATTGATCAGCATCGAGCCGGCCAGGGCGATGCCGGCGGTGGCCATGGCGGCGGCACTGCCGGCGGCGGTATATCCCATGGCTACCGCCGCCATGGGGCCCAGATAGATGGCGGCCACCATCACCGCGATGGTGAGTACGATCCGCATGGGGTTCTTGCCGCCCCCACCACCGCCCCCGCCGCCCTGAGGCCAGCGAATGATGGTGACGACCTCGCCATCGACGATGGCCCGGACGGCATAGATGCCGACCGGCACCGTCATGCCGCCGATCAGGATTTCCGGGCCATCGGACCAGCAATCATCGGCGATGCCGCAAGCCTGCAACAGGCCGCCCACCGTAATCCCGGCTTCCACCGCATGCACCGAGCGGCTGGCCACCGGCTCGAACGGATTGGTGACGATGACGATGGAGACGGTCATGGCGAAAACCGGTAGAAGCCTTCGATGGACCAGCCGTTGAGCGCGAGCGCGTCCGAACGCTGAAACACCACCCCGGCGCCCTCGGCGCAATGCAGGACGCCGCCGCCATCCACGTCGAGCCAGATTCCCACATGGATGGGATGGCGGGACCGGCGCAGCAGCACGCAATCACCCTCTGAAGGCGGGTCAACCTTGGCCCAACGTTGCCGTTCGGGATGGTCGCGGAAGGTGCGGCCCATGACCAGCATGTCTTCGGGATTGCCGATCTCGGGCAGCAGGCGGCCGAAATGCTCGGCTTGGACTATGCGGACGAATTCCCAGCAATTGAACGAGTCCGGCCCGCTGCCGTGGACGGACCACGGCAGGCCGATATAGGCGGCAGCCCAGTGCATGATGACCTCGAAAGGAATGGAGGTTTGGAGGCCAGCCTCCGAGCGGGTGCGGGCGGCAGCCCGCTACGTCATTACCGCGCCAGACCGGGAAACCGCCGGGCGGTATAGGTGATGGACGGAAACGACTTGTTCCCCGCATCCAGCATGCGGGCACGCCCCGTGACCCTCATCGTGTCGGCCTCGACATCGGTCAGGGTCATGGTGATGGGCGGGTCCATGTGGGGGCCGTTGAGATCGGTGGAGAGATAGGGCCGCCAGGTGATCTCGATCACCTGCTGGCTGACGGCGGCCCCTTCCAGGGCGTCGGTGATGTCGCTGCCGACATTGTCGAGGGTGACGGTGATTTCCGGCACCGGGGCAGTATCCACCGGCGGCGGGGAGAACTCGAAGGCCAGCGCGGCGAAGGTCACCCGTTTGCCGCCATCGCGGGGAGCGCCAGCTTCCAGCCGGGCGGTGAGGTCGGCATGGTCTCGGACCACCCGGATCGGCTCAATGAAAGTTGGATGCCAGATCTCCAACGTATCGAGAATCACCGTTCCAGCCGGGGCTGATGCAAACGCCTCCCTCAGCGCCTGCGACAACGCCGGATCAGGCATGGTTATCCTTGCCAGGAACGCACATGGGCGACGGGAACGGACAGAAGGTCCGAGCCGCCAGCAGCTTGCGCATCTCGTGGACGATCTCAGACAGGCCCTCTACCGCCGAGCGCAAAGCCTCGGTCTGGCGGGCCTGCTCCTCGACCACATGGGCGAAGGCTTCAACGGGGACGCCGGATGCGTCCGGTGCCCCCTGCTTCCTCGACCATGCCCAGGCGATGATGGCGATGATGAGCACCGTGGCGGCGATGGCGGCGATCTGGACCATGGGGGCGGCCTGACCCCAGGCGCCGACATACTGGGTGGCGACGCCGGCCCAGATTTCCGGGGATTGTTCGGTCATGGCATTGAAGTCCGGGTCGGGGGGAAGATCTACCAGGAGAAGGCCTGGATCTCTTCCTGGGAGGTGAGCTTGGCGATGGCGGCTTCGGCCTGGTTGCTCGCCAGCCGAATGTTCTCACGCTCGGCATAGACCTCATGAAGGGTCTTGGTGCCGTTCAGGGCATCCCGCTCGCGGGCGCGTTCGACTTTCCAGTCGAGAGTGGCGATGCGCCCCGCCGCTTCTGTTTTCACCCGGCGAACCAGGGCGGTTCTGGCCGCCTGGAGTTCCTCGGCCTGCCGCTCGACGACGCGCGCGGCATCAATCTCGCGGACCTCATCATCGGTGACGCCGTCATAGCGATCGACGACCTCGCCATCGACGAGTTGGAAGCGGTGACCCAGCACCGAATCCACCGGCAGATCGTGGTCGCCCTCGGGGCCGATGACGCCCCAGTCATTGCCGTGGGGGAAGCTGATTTTGCCGGCCATGATCAGATGCCTCCGATGATCGGGACGATGTAGGGGTAATTGGTCGAGTGATAGGCGCTGTCGAAGATGTAGACGTTGAAGCCCGGCACCTTGGAACTCATGTCGCCCTTGTCGGCGATGGCCTGGAACACCGTCCGGGTGTCGATGTGCGACATGTAGATGCCGTAGCCGCTGTCGGAATTCGGGCTGTAGGAGACCATGAAGTCGCTGTCGCGGATGGGCGCAAACGACCGCCCATAGCCGGAATCCTGGTATTGCAGGAAGGCGTATTTCCCGTCCGACACCCGGATCAGGAACACCTCGGCCCCGGCCCCATAGTAGTAATAGGGCTGGTAGCAGATGACGTATTTGCCGTCGTTGGAGATCTGAAAACGGATGCCGTTCCGATCTCCGGATTCCATGCCGTAGGTGGTGGTCGTGCTCAGCGTGTGGGTGGCTTCCTTGGTGTAGCCCCCGGAACCGTTCGGCGTGAAGCGGTCCAGCATGCAGTAATTGCTGGGTTCCATCCGCACGATGAGGATTTTGCCGTCGTCGCAGGGAATGACGATGCCGCGATAGAGGCTCTCGGCATACCCCGCCGAATTGGCCGTCCAATCGTAGAAGATGTGCTTGGTCTCATCGAGATTGTTGAACCAGGCGCGACGGTTGCTGGCGGAGATGTCGAACGGGGCGACGTTGGAATAGACGTGCAGCCTCATGGAGGTGCCACCATTCCGGTTCTCATTGATGACCAGCGTGCCGGTTTTCTCGTTGTAGCCGATCATGCCGTACTTGCTGTACGTCCCGAAATTGTTCTGGGCGTAGAACTTGGTGTTGGTCCAGGCCAGATGCCAACCCTCGGTGCCGGTCAGGCGGCCGGGCGCGATGGCCCGCGGTGCCACGCCCGCGTACTGGTTCTCCATAAATAGGGCGAGGTTACGGTTGGTCTTGTTGTTGACCCAGACGCCGACATTTCTCAGCGCCGTGCCAGCATAGGGGCTGGGGCGGCCGATCATCGAACCGTCGGGGCCGACGCCCAGGGCGATATGGCCCAGATGCCCGCACCGCGCCGTGCCATCACCGTAGGAGGTGTCGGTCGAAGAGATGTTCGAGTTGGTCTGGCCGTAGGAATACCAGTTGTTGAAGAACTCGGTCCCTAAGCTGCTGGTGCTGCCCTGCATATAGCCGCTGTCATTGTAATGCTGGCGGCAAAGCTCCTGGAGATAGTGGTTGTAGACCACCGTGCCCCAGGGCGCCGAGCTGCTCATGGTAACCACGGCGAAGGCCGGGCGTTTCCAGGGATCGAGCAGATCGCCGTCAAGACGACGCTGGACCTGTTTCAGCGCGTTGAACGTCAGGATATCCATCGTCAAGCCTCCGTAATGGCGGCGATCTGGCCGTCGGGCGTATAGGTGAAGCTGTAGGCACGGGTGTAGGTGATGCCGCCCAGGGTCAGCTTCTCGGCATAGCCAGCCATGGTGCCGTCGTCGTTGTAGGTGATGCCGTTGATCAGACGCGGCCCCTGGCGGATCGAAACCGCCCTTCCGGCAACGTCGTAGACGACGTCGCCTGCGACGATGCCCCCGGTGAACAGGGCTGCGTTGGCAGCACTGACCGAATACCCGGCATTGGTTCCGAGGTAATTGGCGAGATTGACCTGAAACTCGGCCATCTGATTGTTGATGCGGGTTTCGATCCCGTTGGAGAAGGTCTCGATCTTGGCGATGGCGGCGTTCAGGCCAGCGATCACCGTGCCGTTGATGAAGCCGGTGGCCGTGGCCAGCCACAGCGTGTTGATGTGATCCTTCAGTCCTTGCGCGATGGCATTGAGCCGGGCCGGGATTTCACGGGCCTTGGAATTGCTGAAGATGCCGACATTGTCGGAGAACGCCGCGAAGGGGGCGGCATTGGGGATCGGGGTGATGGTCAGGGGCATGGGATCAGGTCTCCGCGTAAAAGGTTTCTAGGACACGGTCGCCGAACGATTCCAGGGTGCGTTCGCCGATCATCACGGCCCCGGTGACATCCATGTTCCGTTCGTCGCGGTTGAGCAGCATCCACCGTTCCTCCCCGCCATGGGGGATGTCGCCCAGCCGGGAGGCCCGGGTGAGCATGAGGATGTCCTCGCCGCTTAAGTCCGGGGCATAGAGACCGGCTGCCTTGGCGGCCACCTTGCGCAGCAGGGCGTCGTAGGCATCGGTGTCCTGGACGGTCTCGATCAACTCGATAGCCTTTACCATCAGCGCGAAATCGTCCATCCGCAGGTTGGGATCGTCGAGCTTGGCCGAGATAGTGGCGAAGGCGTTGTCCTGGGCGGCCTTGACCGTCAGGTAATGGGCAAGGGTGGTCATGGGCCTTCCTCTCAGAACAACTCGATGCCGAGCGTTCGGTAGTCCGAGCCCCTGCGGGCGGAAACGATCAGCGTCGTAAGATCCAGGCCGGTTGCTTCAGCGACGATGGTTGCCGCCGCTTCGGCCGCCACGGCGAAGCTCTCGGCCTGTCCGGCCCAGAAGGCGCCATCGGTTTCGGCCTGAGCCGCAACAACTGCCGACCCCGCGGCGGCGGTTTCCGAGGCGCGAGCCTGGGCCGCCGACGCGGTGGCGCTGGCTTCGGCACTTATCGCCAAGGCCGAGGATGCAGTCGCCTGCTGTTCGGACAGATGCGCCGCTTCCGCACTCGACCGGGTGGCGACTTCGCTGGTATTAGCCGCGATGGCTGAGGCGTTGGCAGCCGATGCCGAGGCGGCTGCATCAAGGGCTGCCTGCGCGGCGACGGCTTTCGCCGCCACCGTGGCTATCTTGGACTGTTCCGCGAGGATCGCGGCATTCTCTGCCGCTTGCCGGGCTGCCAGTGCCGCGACCGCGCTGGCATTGGCTGCGGCGGCACTTCCGGATGCCGATGATGCGCTGGCAGCGGCATGCGTTTCCGACAAGCTGGCGGCCTGGGCGTTTGCCGCGATGGCCGCCTCGCTCGTCTCCGCGGTATCGGCGCTTTGGACGGCAAGCGTCGCGCTGGCCGCCGCCGCCGCAACCTTCTGGTCCAGGGTTGCCAGACCGGATTGAAGCCGGGTGTCGATATCGGCGATGGCCTTGGCCACCGTCTTGACCGGCCCCCCCTCGGTGACGACCTGGGACTCGGTCCCGCTGGCCGGGCCATGCACCACCTTGTGCAGCAGGGTACTGTTCGCGGTCACCTGGGCGACAGCGGCGGCGAGATCGGTTTGCAGGGTCATGAACGATCACCAGCGAATGCTGACGGGCAAGCCGACATGCAGGATGGAATGGAGGGTCTGGATGTTGGCAAAGAGAACGACCACGTCCTCGACAAGCAGGATTTCCAGCGCCCCCGCGTCGAGCATGGGGCGCTCACGGACTTCCAACACCGAGGTGACGATCCAAGCCCCGCCTCGGCTGGGCACCGCTTTGTAGGGGGCGTTGCCCTGGCCGACGAAACGGGCTTCGTGGGCGGCGATGCCGATCCCGCCCAGCAGAGAGATGCCGAACCAATCGCCGCCATCGGCCAGCTTCAGGCGAAACCATGCCTCGAAGGTGGCGAAGTCCACCGCCGACATGCGCCATCGCACCGGGATGCGGGTCGGCGTTTGGGTGAACCGCCGCCGCTGCCGAGCGGGGCCGGATTCCATGTCGGTGCGGGTAACGGCCGATTCCGGTTCCAGGGCATAGCCGTCATAGGTCGGCAGCGGCAGCCGGGTGGGCCAGGAGACGAGCGTGGTCATCGATAGGTCCCTGCCGCCGGGTTCAGTCCATAGCGATGCTCCAGCACCGGGGCCATGCCCTCGCCGCGACCGATGCGGCGGCTCATGCGGCCTTCAATCTCCTCAACGATGATATCGAGATGGATGCGGCCATCGGCCCCCTGGGATTGTTCGGCACGGGCCTGGGTGCCGGACGCATTGTTGTTGACTGTCACCACCACGCCCACCGCCGTCGGCTGCGACAAGGCGGCATCCAAGATGCGGTCGGCATTGTCCATCTGCTTTGGCGTGAAAACGCCCTCGCCGATGCGGGCGACGATGGGGCGCTCTCCCGCAACCAGACCGCCGCCGTGGTATTTCGGCGCATTGGCGAAGACCGACGCGCTGTATGAACGGGTCTCCAGCCGGTCGAGACCGATCAGGCCGCCGGAATGGGCGATGGCGAAGGCGCCGGTATCGGGCACCGGCGTTGCACCGCCGGAACTGGCCCCAGCTGATCCGGCGCCCGAGAAGAAACTGCCGATGCCGGCGATCATGCCGCCGAAGATGCCGCCACCGGCCCCGCCGAACAGGGGCGCCACCACCGACATGCGCCAGGCGGCGCGCAGGGCCTCCTCGGCCAGGCTGTTGAACAGATCCTGCCCGGCCAGCTTTCCGGTAGTGGCCCATTTGACGAAGGCGTCCTCGCTGGCCCGCAAGGCTCCCGACATGGCCCGTTCGGCGGAGGCCGCCGCGTTGCCAGCTTCGTCGGCATAGGCCCGCACCGCCCGGATGGCGCCGTCCTGCCAGTCGCGGCTGGCGGCCAGCTTGTCCTGCTCCAATTCCCGATAACGGCGGGTATAGGCTTCCTCCGACAAGGCGCCGCTGGCCCGCTGCTCGTTGAGCTTGGCCAGTTCCTCGGTAAACCGCTGCGTGGCGTCATAGGCCAGGGTGGTTTGGCGGGCCTCGTCCTTGACCGCTTCGGCATATTGGCGGGATCGCGCCGCCCGGTACTCATCCACCTTGGGATCGTCCTCGGCCAGCTTATGGCTGCGGGCGAATTTGGTGACATCATTGTCGATGGTGACGTCGCGGACTTTGGTGCGATCACTGCTGCGCACCGCTTGGGCCAGCCGTACCTGGGCGTCGATCTCACGCTCCAGATCGGCGACGGCACGCGCGGCCTCGCTGTTGGCGCGGGATTTCTGCACCTGGGCGTAGGAGGCCGCCAGTTCGCCATTGGCATCACTCAGCCCCTTGGAGGCCTGCTCTGCCAGCCAGTTGGTGCGCTCCGCCAGGATGGTATCGGCCACCGATCCCTTTGCGGCATCGGCGAGACGGTCATTGGCGGCTGCTTCCTGCCCCATGGTGCGGATCAGGCCGTTCTTCTGCTCCAGCAGCTTGGCAGAATCGATCCGGCGCAGCGCCCGGTCGTATTCGGCCACCGCCGCGCCGTTATTCTTGAAGGCGAATTCCAGCACCTTGGCGGCCCGCGCCGCATCGATTTGGGCCTGCCCGCCGGTGCGGGCGGCTTCGGCCAGACGTTCTTGGCCTCGGGCCTGGAGGTTTAAGCCCAGCACCTCGGCCTGAGCCTGGGCGGACCTCTCGCCATTTCCCTTGGCTTCGGCCTCGCGGGCCAGCAGATCCTTGATCTCATGTTCCTTGGGCTGGGTGCGATAGACGCCACCCTGCTGGAACAACTCCTTCTCGATCTGGCGGAATCCCTTGGCCGCCTCGTATTGGGACTTGGTGCGGGAGAATTCCGCGTTGCCGGCGGCGCGGGCCGTATTGAGCTTCTCCTGCCATTCCACCTCGAATTTGAGGTCGGTCAGCTTTTCCAGATAGCTGGGCTCGCGCTGCTCGGCCCGGACCCGGTCGCGCTCCATCTTGGCATGGGCTTCCATGCCCGCCCGCTTGCGGGTGATCTCGTCGAGATCGGCGGCGACATCCTGGCGTTCGGTCAGCAGGCGGCGCAGTTCCTCGTTCTCCTCCCTGACCGCCATCACCACCACGGAATGGGTGCCGGCGGGCAACGGCTTGTCGAGCGCCTGCTCGCCCCCCAGGGCGGCGATGCGGCGATCCAGATCGGCCAGCCGCGACTTGACCGTCGATTCCCCCGGCGTCAGGGATTCCAGCGTCGCCGCCCCGGCATTGGCGCCACCCGACAGAACCTTGCGCAGCCAGGGGGCGTTGGTGAATCCCTGCCAGGCATTGGCCATGCGGGTGAATGACCGCTCGGCGGTATCGGCGCTTTCTTTGGCGGCTTCGTCGAAGCCCCGCAGCGCCTTGATCAGGGTGTCGCGGAAGAAATCCGCCGTCACCTTGCCCTGGGTGACCATCTGGCGGAAACCGCCCGAGGGCAGAGCAGCGGCCCGGTCGAGAGCCTGGAGCAGGCCCGGCATGGGCTCGACGATCTGGTTGAGTTCTTCCGCCCGCAACGTGCCCGACGACAGGCCCTGGGCCAGACCGAACAGCGATTGCTCCAACTGTTCGGACGAGGCACCCAGCGCGATGGCGGTGGACTGGAAACCTTCCAGCAGGGCACGGGATTCACCAGTGGTGATGATCCCGGCCTTCTGCAATGCCGCCAGCCGAGAATAGGCTCCGACCACCGTCTCCAGGGCGGTGCCGGTCTTCTGGGCTTGGGCATAGAGATACGAGGTGGTTTCGGTGAGCGCCGCCGCGCCGACCAGCCCCTTGAGGCGGGCCTCCAGGCTTTCCACCTTGATGGTGGACTCCACCATGGCCTTGCCGAAGAAGCCGATGGCCGCTCCCGCCGCCAATCCTGCCGGGCCCAGTGCCATCATCACCGAGCCGATGGGGCCAAGCCGCGAGGCGAAACCCGCCATGCCGCCCTGGATATCCTGGCTGGCGGCATTCATGGCCAGCAGCGACTTCGACGCCGGTTGCGTCGCACCTTCAATCCTGGCCAATGCCTTCTGGCCATCCTCGCCCAATTTCAGCAGGGCGCGGCGCACGGTTTCGCCATCCTGTAGCGACAGGCGAATTGAGACGGATTTGGTGGCCATGGATCAGGTCTCTGTTTGAGCCTTGGCGGCCCCTGCCACCATGCCGCGCTCGGTGAAGGGCAGCAGGTGGGCCAGCAGGGGCTGGTCGTAACCCAGCGCCTGGGCCTGGATCAGCAGGGCGGTAAGGTCGAGCCCGGTGATGCCGCCACGGGGACCGATACGGATGGCGCCGATGGCGCCGGTCAGCAATTCCCAGGCTTGCCAGCCCGCCTCGGTCAGTGGGGCGTTGCGGTCATAGGGGCAGTCGCAGTTTCCGCCACAGCCTCGGCAGTAGTCAGGCCCGCCGCCGAAGTGCCATTCGGCGCGGGCCTGGAGACGTTTCCCTCGGCGATGACCGCTTCGTGGGTTTCGGTGTATTGGACGACGAAGCTCTCGGCCATGCGGGGCAATTGCATCAGGTCGGCAATGGCGGTGTCGGTGATCTCAGCGGGCCGATCATCGGCATCCAGCACGCCCTTCCATTTGGTGATGGCCGAGCGGGCCAGACCCTGGGCGAACAGCATCTGTGACAACCCGGCCAGGGCGTCCTCGTCGGACAGATCGGGCAGGCCGGTGATGTCGGCTCCGGCGGCTTTCAGATCGGCATGTTCGGCGGCGATAGCACGGGCCATGCGCCAGCCGCGTGACCGGGCGGCCTCGTACACCGCCGTGGTCAGGGGGCGGACAAAGACCCGGACACCGTGGGGCAGATCGATCCAGTAGGGTTCCTTGGGGATGGACAAGCGGATCATGGTCAGTACCCCGCCACGTCGTTGACCAGGGAGATGCGGAGCAGATACCCCACCACCGGATCGCGGGCCGCCCGCCAGTCGTAGCTGGCCTGGATACCGCCGGGGCCTTTGATCTCCTGCTTTTTCTTGGGCAGGAACACGCGGGGCAGATGGAAGGTCAGGGCGAAGGCCGAGCCGGGAATGGTGAAGCCGTATTCCATGGCCACCGGACTTTCGGCGGCGATGGCAGCCGTCAGCGTGGTGTCGGTGCCGAAGCGGATATCCACCGTGCCTTCGGCGGTGGCCTCGGTCTCGTCCACGCCGTCGATCAACCCGTCAGCGCGGATGGTTTCGACCCGATCCAGGTTGTTGGAGAAGGACAGCTTTCCGCCCACCACGTTGGCTAGTTGGCCACCGCCGACCCGGATGGTGCCGCTGCCCTGGCTGAACCGCTTCAGGGCAAAGCTGGCCGGACTGGCGTCGATGGTGGTGGAGGCTTCGGCCTCGCCCTGGGCGATCACCCCGATGCTGGCATTGGCTGCGCCGGAGCGAGCCATATCGAAGGACAGCTTGTCCAGCTTGGCCCCGCCATGGCGGAAGAACTTCGGCACCGCCAGTTGGGCGTGGCCGATCTCGATGACGAGGCTGGGTAGCGTGCCGCCCGAGGTGAAGACATGGTCGAAGGTACCATCACCGTTATCAGCGGTGGTGGGAGCACCGAACAAGCCCTTCAGCCAAAACCCCAGCGCCCGCACATCCAGCGGCACGCCGATATCGCCCTCGTCCTTGATCGCCTCATAGAACGGGTCCTGGGCGTCGCGACCCTGGCCCAGCAGCGGGTCGTAACCCAGCGGTCGCTCGGCCCCCAGGCTGGAGTCCTTAAACGACAGCCGTCCATAGCCGTCGGCCGGAAGCACGCCGTAGCTCGCCTCGAATGCGGCCAGCAGCACGCAATCGGCGCCATAGGCCCGAGTTTTCGCCATGATCGAAATCCTTGATGGATTGGAAATCAGCCCAACGGATCGGGGCTGCTGTAATGGATGGTGACCGGCACCGTGGCACCGCGTAAGGAAGCGGCGCCGTCGATGGCGAGGCCGGAGGTCTTGGGGGCGCCCCAGTCCAGCCATTCGGCCAGACCACCGAGAGAACGATCGGCGGCCAGGGCGACGCCCACCGCCATCAGCAGGTTGTCCAATGCCGCACTGTCGTCGTCCTGGCCGCGCTGGAGGATGATCTCGATCTCGGTTTGGTGTTCCCACAGGTAGGTAACGGGCGACAACACCACCTCCGAGTCTCCGGGATCGCCGTCACGCAAGATGATCAGGCCACCCGCCGGGACCGTTTCAGGCAGCGGCGCTTCCCGCTTGACCGTGGCGCCGGGGACGGTCTCCAGCAGCGCCAGCAGGGCGGACAGAATTTGCTCACGGATGCTGGGCATGGGCGGGTATCCGAGATGGATGCGGAGAATATGGGCTGTTTCTCCGCATGTTCTGCGGAGAATGCTCGCCCTTGCAATTTGGCAATTTGCACGTACATACTGGGCATATCGCCAAGGAGCGCAGCCATGCCCACACCAACCGCTATCATTGATGTCGTCGGAGGTCCCTCAGTCGTCGGGGCTGCTATTCTCAGTCAATTCGATCTGATCCGTGCCGTTCGGGCCGGACTACCGGTCAGTGCTGTGCATGCCTTGATGCAGTCGGGGCGGCTGTCCCGTGCGGAAACCGATCGTGTCGTACTGCCGCGCAAGACGCTGGCCCATCGGGAGCGTATCGGCACCCTGACCACGGATCAATCCGACCGGCTGATGCGGGTCGCCCGCGTCATGGCGATCGCCGAGGAGGTCTTCGGCACTCAGGACAAGGCTCATCGCTGGCTGCGACGGTCCACCACCGCACTGGCCAATGAGATTCCACTCGATTTGCTCGATACCGAAGAAGGTGCCCGCGAGGTCGAGACCATTCTTGGCCGCATAGCCCATGGGATCGCGGCCTGATGCGTTTGTGGCGATTGGCCCGCGAGGCCCATTCCGCCTTGGACGGCGAAGGTGCCCGCATGTTCGGGGGACGCTGGAATTCACCGGGACGTCCCGTTGTGTATTGCGCCGGATCGGCCGCTCTGGCCGTTCTTGAGGTTCGCGTCCATCTGGACTTGCCTCTCGACCTGCTGCCCGAGGATTACCGGCTCGTCGCGATCGAGACCGGTGATGTGGGATACGAAGACGCGCAGCCCCAAGCTACGGAAACCGCCAGGGCCTTTGGCGACAAGTGGCTTGCATCGGGAAGAAGCGCGATTCTACGGGTGCCGTCCGTCATCGTGCCCGAGGAGTGGAACGTCCTGATCAATCCACTTCATCCCCATGCTCAGCACATTCAGGTCGAATCGCAACGGCCCTTCGTCTTCGATTTGCGATTGTTCTGATCGGCGTTACCGCCAGTTCCTGACGATCAGCTCCGGCAGCGCAGAGGCCCACCGCTCGGCGACGCCGTCCACGTCGAGGCGCTTCTTCAAGCTCACCTGCGGCACCAGGATGAACATCACCACTGTGGTCATCCCGCGCCCGGAGCGGAGTGCCGAGGCGCTGCCCTTGGCGAAGCCGCCCCGCTTGCCGGCGCGGACCCGCATGTTTTCCGCCACCAGCAGCGAGGGAGCGCCCCGGCGATAAATGAATCGCAGGCGGCTCCCGTGCATCTGCTCCCACAGGTCGGGCGTCATGCGCTTGGCCCGCGGTCCCGCCCCGGCCACGGGTGTGGGGATCGCCAGCCAGAAACCGTGCTTGGATTTGATCACCGCCCCTTGGTCGAAGGCGCGGATGATGGTGGGAGCCCTTGTGAAGACGAACCCCGCCGGTTTGATGCTTTTCCGGCCCTTGGGATAAAGCTCGGCCCGCCAGGTGTTGGCGAGGCGCTGGCCCATGCCAGCCTCGGTGACCTGGCGGCGAAGATCGGCCTTCAATCCGTCGGCGGCTTGGCGCATGGCGGCGGTGACGGCGTCCTCGGCAGCCTTGATTTCCTCGGCCATGATCTTGCGCAGATCGCCGGAAATAGCCGCCGCCAGTTTCATGCCGGTCTCGTGTCCAAGGTCCAGATCAGCCGCTCGGCATCCAGGCGGGGTTCTCCCTGGACGACGAAGCTGGCGCCGTCATGGACGATCACATCCCCCGCCTGGGGTGCCGGAACCTCCCCCCGCCGAATCTCGAAGACCGCCGTCCCCGTGTGGACGGTGATGTCCGAGAACTCGATGTCGCGGTCGGGCCGTCGCACCAGGGCACGCACGGGGCTGCCCTGGTAGGTCACGGCGACGGCCATGTTCGGATCGGCGAACAGGTCGTCAAAGGCGTCGGCGAAGGCGGTCATGCTCAGTTGCCCGAGAACAACCGCACCGCCAGCCGGGGCCGCTTGTTGACCGGCAGGATGGATGCCTCGGTCTTGACGTCGATGGCGCTGCCGTCCTGACGGGCCAACTGCCGGGCGTACATGGGCACGCCCAGGGTGTTGACCGTCTCGATCAGATTGGCGGGGGCGCCATAGGTGACGAAGGTGTCCATGGTGCCCAGCGGGAAGGCGATGCCTTCGCCCGGCTGGATCAGGGTTTCGGTCTGGCCGGTGGAAAGGGTGACGGTGGCGCTGTATTCCTCGAACACCATGCCGGCGAAGGGGAAGCGGCGGCGGACGTCTTCCCGCAGCGGCTGAGCACCGGTCGAGGAATAATACTGGTAAGCCTGCTCGACCTTGGCATGGCCGATCAGCTTGTCGAAGAATTCCGGGCTGACCAGGGCCAGCACGCTGGTCATGGTCTCCCCCTTCAACTCGACCTCCACCTTGCGCAGGACATCGCGGATCTTGCTCTGGACGTTGGTGGTGGCGGTGCCGAGGGCGAAATCCACCTGCTGGCGGGCGAGGCTGAATTCGCTGAAGTAATCGTACAGGGTGGACCCGCCGCCGTCGCGGACCACGCCCTTCAGGGCGTTGACCTCCATGAATTCCCTGGTCTGGGCGTGCTTGCTCCGCATGCGGGTCAGCTTGCGCTCCATGACGGTGGCCAGGGGATCGGCGGCATCGGCGACGCCGAAGCCGCGCACGCCCTGGACATCCTGGGGCGTGATGGAATCATCGTGGGGAATCCACGGCACCGTAAACGACCGCATGCTCCGGGCATCGCGGTTGGCGACGGTGGCCGGGCCGCCCAGGGGAACGGTGGGCAGCAGGTTGAGGACACCCTCGGCCTGCTCGATGATGACGCTGCGCTGGGTGACGCCCTCGAAGCGGAATAGCCCCATCTGGCCCAACCGGGTGTACAGGTTGGGCAGGATGTTGATGGCTTGGGTCATTTCGGCGAGCGAGTAGCCGCCCACGTCGAAGGGATTGATGATCTGGGTCATGGGAAAGGCTCCGATCAGACGGTGGCGCGGGCAACCAGCCCCACGGTGGCAAGCTGGATAATCTTGGCTGCTCGTTCGGTCGGCTGATCGACCGAGGCGTCGAACACCAGGGCGGCATCGGCCAGGATGACCGGGCCGCGGGCGGCGATCAGGCCGGTGACGGCGGCATCGGTGGCATCAACGGCTTCCAGCAGCACGCCGATGGCGGTTTCCGCCCCTTCGTCCCCCACCACCTCGGCGGCGGGGGATAGACGAAATTCGCCGCTGGCGGTGATGCGGCCCAGCACGGAACCCAGGGGATAACTGGTCCCCGCCTTCAGGGTGACGGTCTCGCGAGTGTAGCTGGCGTTCAGTTCAAACTTCAGCAGATCGCCCAGGGTGGGCGAAGCGGTCAGCACAGGCATGGCAGCGTGTCCTTATTTCCGGGCGGCGGCTTCGCGGGCACGCCGGACGATGGGGCTTTCGGATTCGGTCTTGGGGGCCGCACCCGCCGGGGCGGCGGCGACCACATCGGTGGCCTCGGAGCGCTCAGCCAGTTGCTCCAGAACCGAGCGGCGCAGCGCCTCGGGGCGGATGCCCTTGGCCATGGCCTCGGCGGGATCGATGGTCACACCCAGGCGGGCGGCCTGGGCGGCAACGGCGCTGATTTCGGAATATTCGGCGCGCAGACGCTGTTCCACCTGGGCGGTTACTGCGCCGGGCACCGGAACAATGGCTGCTGGAGTGGGACGTTCGGTTTCGATGACGGGGATGTCCCCCGTTTGCTCGGACATGGTGGTCTCCTTGGGTTTGGACAGGACGGGGGAACGGATAGACGGGCGCGCCAGGGTGGTGCCGAGATCGGCCAGGGCAACGCGGAGCGTGCCGACCTTGTCGGCCAATCCGGCGGTCACCGCCTGATCGCCGCGATAGACGGTGGCCTCGGTGGCGCGGATCGCCTCGGGCGGCTGCTTGCGGCATTTGGCCACCAGGGCGACGAACTTCCCGTAGAGGGCATCCACATCGGCCTGAAGGGCGGCACGGGCAGAGCCGGACAGCGGCTGGTGGGGATTGCCATCCACCTTGGCGGCACCGGCATGAACGAAAGTCCAGGCCAGCCCAGCCTGGGCATCGGCCCCCGATTCGTCGCGGTGGACGGCGACCACGCCGATGGAGCCGACCTCGCCGGTCTGGGTGACGTAGAGGCGGTCGGCGGTGCAGGCGATGGCATAGGCCGCCGAGAGCGCGGCTTCGTCAGCTATCGCCCAGATGGGCTTGCCACATTGGGCGCGGACGGCCTGAATGTGGTCGACCAGATCGAACAGGCCGCCGACCTCGCCGCCGGAGGAGTCCACGTCCAGCAGAATGGCCCGGACACCGGGATCGGTGGCCGCCGCCTCGATGGTTTCGGCGATATCCGAATAGGCGGTCAGCCCGCTGGCGGCCCCCAGGTATCCCGACCGCGCCACCAGAGTGCCGATCACCGGGATAATGGCGATGCCGTCGGGCGTCACCGCCACATCGGCGGACGGAGCCGTATCGCCGTCGAAGGAGATGGACTGCCCAGCCAGCCGGGGGCCGAGAGCACCCAGGATCACATCCAGCTTACTGCGGGCGACCAGCAGCGGCGTCCCATACAGGCGAGCCGCGAGATGGGGCAAATCGTGCATGTCCGTCCTTACGATGTCGGTGGGGGCAACAAGAGCGGTGTCGGATCGGAACCGAAGGTCAGCCCCAGCCGCTGCTCGCGCTCGCGGTCGGCGGCAATCTCGGCATCGACCTGTTCGGCGTCATAGCCACGCTCGGCCAGGGCCTGCGTCCTGCTTTTCAGACCCGCCCCGATCTGCTCGATCTCGGCCTTGGCGTCCTTCAGCGGATCGACCCAGTCCCATTTCGGCGGCAGCCAGGAACAGGCGATGAAGCTGGCGCGGTTGCGCTCGTAGCCGGGAATGTCGAGCGCCCCGGACAGCACCGCCACATCTAGCCAGCGCTGCCACACTTTCCTGCACATTTGGTGGACCATCACCGAGTGCTGCCATGCCTCGACCCGGCGGCGGAATTCCAGCAGCGCCATGCGCGAGTTGGAGTAATTGGCCTTCAGCATGTCGTTTGACAAATAGGCGTAAGGGATGCCGGTGGCGGCCGAGATCTGCAGCAGCGTCCGATACTCGAACGGCTCATACGATCCGCCCACATCGGCGGGGGCCGAGGTCTGGATCTGCTCGCCCGGCTCCAACGGCACCACCTGGCCGGGCTGGACCTCGACGATGCGGTCGCCGGAACCATCGTCGGCTGGGGTCACATCGATAATATCGGTTGGTGCCGGCGAGATGACGAACATCGCGTACATCGCCGCGATCTTCTTGCGCTCAAGTTCTGCGTCATCGTACTGGTCGAGCAGGAACAGCTTGACGATGGCCGGGGCCAGCCGTGACACCCCGCGCAACTGCCCCGATTCCACCGGGTCGATGACATGGATGATCTCGGCGGCCGGAACACGCACCATTTCGCCGACCATGCCGGGGTCGGTAAGATCGCCGGGATGACGGCGCAGGAACCAATATGCCGCCCGCCGACCGATGCGGTCGAACTCGATGCCCTGGCGGATGACGTTGCCGTTGGGAAGAACCTCGGTTCGGGTCAACGGCAACATTTCCGAGGGCAGCATCTGAAGCTGCAACGGCACCGTCAGGCCGTCTTCCGGACGACGCGGGCGCAGGCGGAAGAACACTTCGCCTGCGATGAACACCTCGCGGGCGGCGCGGCGTTGCTGGCCGTAGAAATCGGTTAGTTCCTCGGCATCGGATTCGTCGGTCCAGGCCAGCCAGAGCTGCTGCACCCGAGCTTTCAGATCCCTGTCGGCGATCAGGGACGACGGCTTGATGCCGGTGCCCACCGCATTTCCGGTCCAGCTTTCGGCGGCGTTGAGGGCATAGCCGTTGTTGCGCACCAAATAGCGGGCTCGCGCCGTGATGTCGGAACCGGCAGCGGCGATCAGGGTGTTGACGTGGGCGCGGCTGGGCTGGAAGCCCTTGAGCCGGCGGCTGCCCTGGGCGGCCTCGAAGCCACCGATCAGAGCGCCGAGGCGACGGCGGAAACTCCCCAGCATGGTCACAGCCCCTTGGTGGCGACGGCGAGGATGCGGCGGCGGGGTTTCCTGCCCTCGGCCTGGGCGATGCGACGGTCGAGATCGGCCAGGACGTGATTGGCCTGGGTCAGATCGTATTGGACGGTGCGGTCGCCCACCGTGACGCGAGCCACCAGCGAGTTGCGCCGCGCCAGCACCCGCTCGCGCTCGGCCTTCATCTCGTCGAGAGTCATGATCAGTGCATCCCGCTGAACTTGATGATCCGCCGGGGACGGCGGGCGATTCGGCGGATCCGCCCGGCCTCCGGGTCACTGGCGGGAAGCCGGTCGGTCACCGCCACCTGCTTCTCGAGATCCCGCCATTTGGCCTCTGACCAGCGGTCGGCGCCGACGATCCAGACGGCGGCGCGGGCATAAACCCGGCAATCCAGCGCCTCGTTGCGTTCGCGCAGCTTCTGCCATTCCAGCTTGGTGAAGCCGCGTCGGTTCTTGACCGTCACCAACTGCTCGGCCACGAATTGCTTGCACCACTCTGAGTCCGCCCACGATGGCAGATGCACCGTTCCGGCCGGGTAACGGATTCCCTCGGCCAGTTCCTCGTCGGTGGGCCGCTCCAGGCGCAAGTACCGGTAGGTCTCCGACTTGAAGGTGGACACCGCCACCGTCCAGAGGCGGGCGCCGCGGCGGATCTTCTTGCCGCCCTCGGTGGCGTCCACATAGGTGGGGCCGGAGACCGGACTGGAGCGGTTGAAACCCTCGACACCCTTGATGGGCGAGACCTGGCCGACGCCCATCCGGCGGCCCCAGGTGTAGACCGCCGAGGACTCGTAGCCGCTGTCGATGGCGAGACGGGCGATCTTCAGGGCGGCACCGTTGGCATGTTGCCAGGTCTTCGCCAGCACCTGCTCCAACGCAGTCCAGGTTTCGGCCTTCTCGGGACCGCCGTCGATGACGATGTGGTCGACCAGCCAGCTTTCCAGGTTTCGCCCCCAGGCCCAGACATCGATCTCGACACGGTCCTTCTGGACGTCGGCCCCGGCGGTGAGGAACAGGGCGCCTTCCGGCACACTGCCATTGGCCCAGTTTTCGCGGCGGTCGTAGAGCCGCTGCCAGTCGGGGGCCTCGCCGGACTCGGTCCAGGTTTCGCCCAGCACGGTGTTCTTGAACACCCGCAGCGCATCGTCATTTCCTTGTGCCGCTTCCCACAGGCGGACGATGTCCCGCCACGATTGCCAGCCCGGCGGTGAATACAGCGCCGAGATGTGAAAGCCGATGGTACCGGGATCAGTGCCCGTGGCCGTCGCCTGCCAAACGCCTGCCGCCAGCATCGCGCCTTTGTGGTGCTCGGCGATCTCCTGCTCGCAGGCTTCGCAGTGATAGCGCACCGTCTCGGGGCGGCCCTTGTCCCAGCGCAGCCGCTCGAATTTCAGCCACTGCATGGTCCCGCAATGAGGGCACGGCATGAAGAAGCGGCGCTGGTCGGATGCCTCGTATTCCCGCTCGATGCGCGACATGCCCCGGATGGTCGGCGTCGAGGCCAGGAACACCTTTCGGCGATGGGCGAAGGTCAGAGACCGCGCCTCGGCCAACCCCACCGGATCGCCTTCGTCGTCGGCGGAAGCCGGATAGGCGTCGACCTCGTCGAGGAACAGGTAACGGGCCGGCATGGAACGCAGGCCCACCGCGCTGTTGGCGCCGGTCAGCACCAATGTGCCGCCAGGGAAATCCTTCGACAGCATGGTATTGCCGGCGTCGCGCGAGCGGGCCGGTCTGACCCGTTCCCGGATGGCCGGGCTTTCCTCGATCAGCGGGTCGATGCGCTGGCGAGACGCCCGTTTCGCCATCTCCACTGTCGGCTGGACGCAGAGCATCGGCCCCGGCGCATGGTGGATGACGAAGCCGATGAAGCAACATCCGGCCTCGGTGGCTCCCACCTGCGCCGCTTTCATGAACACCACCCGCTGCACCGGGCTGGTGGGCGACAGCGCATCCATGATGTCGCGCATGTAAGGAGTCCGGGCCGTGCGGTAGCGGCCCGGTTCCGCCGAAGCCCGGCTGGACAGCATGCGGTGCTGATCGGCCCATTCCGAGACGGTCAGGCTGGGATCAGGACGCATCCCGTCCTGCCATGCCAGCAGCACAGCATCGGCCCCACGGAACCCAAACGCGTCATCGGAAGTTCGGCTCGATGGCGGCGAGTTCGTCGAGATGGGCGTGGACATGGGCTTCCAGCAGGGTCTGCATCACATACGGGTCGATGCCGATCTCCGCGGCCATCTGCCCGGCGACCCGCGCCGGCCAGGTGATCCAGGAATCGCGTTCCTGCCGGGCCAGCTTGAACACCAGGGCGGTGGCCCGCGCCCGATCGACCACCTCTTCCTTGAGGCGATCCACCTGGATGCGGGCTTTCTGGGCCTTGGCGACTTCATGGGCCGTGCGGGCTTGGTTGAAGGTGGCGCCGGATGTGCTGGGCAATGGCGGAACGGTCTCGCGCTGGAGTGATGGCGACGAGGATGGCTTCGGGGTGGGGGATGGCATTGAGGGCGGCGGTGCTGCCGCCCGTCGGGCCGGGTCGGTCTGGGCATCCCAGGCGGCGTCGGCCTTTGCCGGGTCGATGGTGCCGTCGGGCTCCTGGGGAATCCGGCCCGTCTGCACCGCCTTGCGCACAGCGGTATGGCTGACGCCACGCCTGCGGGCATATTCGCGAACGGACACCCCCATGATCGAAGCCTTAAAACGAAAGGAAATGATCCGCTATTCCAGTTGATGTGCCGGGCCGACAGAGCGATGGATGGTCCCACGAACAACGGAGACCACCATGCCCAACACCATCCTCCCCACCGCCAATATTGATTGGGGCTTTTTCGGCACCATGGGCGATCACGCCGACCCGGCCGAAGCCTGGGAACTGGCGATGCCCGCGATCCAGACCGCCACCGGCTGCCCGGACACGGCGGTGCGCGATTTCCTCGACAGCACCCAAGGCCGCCACTTCGCCGACGACGTCGCGAACGGATTGTTTCGCGGTCTCGGGCTGGCGGCGGCGATCGATGCGGCGGAGGCCCGCTGGATGGCCTGGACCATCAGTTGCCACACGGCGCGGGAAACCGGAATCCCGCACGGGCTGCCCTACCTCACCGGCTTCGTCACCCATTTCGAGGTCATGGCCGACGCGGCAGCCTGACGTCGGGCCTCGTCGGCAGCACCGTCAAGATAAGGAGACATAGATGACCGACTCCGCCGAACTCGACCGCCTGCGCACTGATAATGCCGCCATGGTGAAAACGCTGCGGGCCATCGACCGCGCCGCCACCGAGATCGAAACAACCGACGGGCCAGCCGATGACCGCGCCATGTGGACGGCCATTTACGAAGCCCGACGCCTTCTGGCCAACATGGCGGCCTGACGCCCTTGGTTCCCGCATCGCCCGACCGGGTCCGCCCGGTTGGGCTCGGGGTGGTACAGGGCGCGGATTGACCGCGCCGCACCCGAGAGGAACCACCATGACCACGATTCAACTTTCCGATACCCAGTCCGTCATCCTGTCCGCTGCCTGCGCCCGCGAGGGCGGGCTGGTCCTGCCGATCACCACATCCTTGAAGGGCGCTGCGGTCGACATGGTGTTGACCAGCCTGATCAAGAAGGAACTGGCCGAGGAAATCCCCGCCGAACCCGGCGCTCCGGTCTGGCGCGAGGCCGAGGATGGAACCTCGCTGACGCTGGTTGCCACGGCCGCCGCCTACATGGTGTTGGGCATTGTCGCCGACACGGGCGCCGACACGGCGCCGGAAGAAGAACCGGCGGCTGACATGGCCGACGAGGCAGAATCCCCGCCCACGGACGCCCACGTCGCGAAACCGGCCCGCAAGCCCCGCGAAGGCACCAAGCAGGAGGCCCTGATCGCCATGCTGAAGCGGCCCGAGGGCAGCAGCATCGCCGAGATTACCGCCGAGTTCGGCTGGTTGCCACATACGGCAAGGGGCGCAATCGCCGGGGCCTTAAAGAAGAAGCTCGGCCTGGACGTCACCAGCGAGAAGATCGAAGGCCGGGGCCGGGTTTACAAATTGGATTCTGCAGTCTGACGGCGCTCGATTTCCGTCAAAACCATCAGGGCGAGATCGAGGGCAGGATGATCACCTGTCCTCGACGCACGTTCAGCCTGCTGGCGGGCTACTTCGAGAGCGGTTTGACCGTAGTGATCGATCAGATCGTCCGCGCTGCGCGCCACCTGCTCGGGATCAACCGCCATTCTTCAGCCTACTTCTTCAGCGACGACGACGCTTTGAACTTGATGGTCGAGGACGCCGCGATCTCAATGGTCTTGCCGGTCTGGGGATTGCGGCCCTGCCGGGCCGGGCGCTCGGACTTCGAGAAGGTCCCAAATCCAATCATCCGGAAGCGGCCTTCGGACTTCACGCCATCCAGAATGGTGGCCACCAAGGCATCGACAGCTTCGTCGGCCTGGGCGGCGGTGCGAATGGCTTTGGAAATCGCGGTCTTGCTCATGCTGTTTTTCCTTCCCGGACAAGAATCCCGGAAGAAGATTAAGGGCATGTCGCCAATTTGTCACCGGAGCCGTTCAAAGACCCGCCTCAGCATGAAACCCCGAGCCAAGGACACCACGGCGAACACCAAGCCGATCGCCAGATCATCGGCCAGGGTAATGTGAATGTCGAAGATCGGGAACACCACCACCTGGGTGGCGACCGCGATGGCGTAGCCGATCACCACGTTGGCGGCGGCCTCGGCCAGTGACATTCGATGGGACTGGCGCAATCGATCACCTTATTGAAATCGCACACTTAATCGACTTGATCTGTCGGCGACATAGAGCGGTACTGGCCTCACCACAACGGAAGGCCAAGAGCATGAAAACCCGAGACCAAGCCCTGACCGAGATCGCCACCCAGATCCTCGACCTGGAGACCCTGGACACCCGCAAGAGCGACCGGCTGGACTTCCACGAGTTGTCGGCTTGGCAGATCAAGAAGGCCCTGGAAGCCGCATTTACCGCTGGCCAGGAGGCGAAGTGACCATGGCGGCCCGGTTGACCGTCCGTCCTAGCGCCTTGCTGAAGGCCCATCCTCAATGGTCGCAGACCGATTTCGAGTACTCCCGGGGCCGGGGCTATTCCAACCAGCAGATCCTGGAATTCTGGAACCGTGATCTGCGGCTCGGCTGCAAGCCGCTTGATTGGAAGCCCACCGACGCCAAGTACCAGCATTCCCTGCGCCGGATCACCCGGCGCTGACCGCTTTCCCGGCGGCGATTTCCACGAAACACCGCCCGTCTCCGTCCAGGATGGCCTTCTGTCCGGTCATCTTCTGCCAGCGGCCGACGGTCACATCGGCATAGGCGGGGTTCAATTCCATGGCGAAGCAGACCCGCCCGGTGGTCTCGGCGGCGATCACCGTGGTGCCGCTGCCCGCGAACGGCTCGTAGACCGAATCGCCCTCGGCGCTGTTGTTTAGGATCGGCCGGCGCATGCATTCCACCGGCTTCTGGGTGCCGTGAACGGTGGCCTCGTCCTCGTCGCCGTTATTGCCGATGGCCCAGACGGTGGCCTGATCTCGCGCCCCCTGCCAATGGCCGGTTCCGTTCTTGCGCACAGCATAAATGCAAGGTTCGTGCATCCAGTGGTAGTCACCGCGGCCCAGGACGAAGCGATTCTTCGACCAGATGATCTGGGCGCGGATCTTGAAATCATTCGCCTCCAGGCTGTCGGCTACCGTCTTGGCGAAGATGGCCGCGTGCCAGACATAGGCCACCTCGCCGGGGAACAGCGCCCAGGCTTCCCGCCAGTCGGCGCGGTCGTCGTTGGCCACCTTGCCGGTGCGGGCCGAGGACGACACCCCTGCTTCGTTCCGCCAGGTGGGGTCGTATTCCACGCCGTAGGGCGGGTCGGTCACCATCAGGTGCGGCGTGGCTCCGGCCAGCAGACGCTCCACATCGGTGGCGACGGTGCTGTCGCCGCACAGAAGGCGGTGGCGGCCCAAGATCCACAAATCGCCCGGCCGCGTTACCGGGTCGACGGGCGGTTCGGGGATCTCGTCTTCGTCACCTTCTCCCTGGCCGTCGCCCTTGTCATCAAGGGGAGCCATCAAGGCGTCCAGTTCCTCTTCCGAGAAGCCGATCAGATCGAGGTCATAGCCCTCGGCATTCAGCGCGTGCAGTTCCGCCGCCAGGGTCTCTTCATCCCAGCCTGCATTCAGCGCCAGCTTGTTGTCGGCCAGAATGTAGGCGCGACGCTGGGCCTCGGTCAGATGGTCGAGCACCAGCACCGGCACAGTGTTGAGGCCAAGCTGCTTCGCCGCTGCCAACCGACCGTGGCCGGCGATGACGTTTCCAGCGCCGTCGGCCAGCACGGGATTGGTCCAGCCGAACTCGACGATGCTGGCGGCGATCTGGGCGACCTGGCCGTCCGAATGGGTCCGCGCGTTGCGGTCATAGGGACGCAACCGGTCGACGGGCCAGTGCTCGACCGTGTCAGGAAGCGGATGGGGCATGGGGCGATCTCTTGGGAGTGGAACCCTACCCGTTCGGGCGGTTTCCATGGAAACGACCCGTTAGGGTTGGAATTGGGTAGTTAACAGCGGCAAGGTTTCCACCCTGGTTTCCAGGCCCCCGGAAATGCGAAAGGCGCGCTGGCCATGGCCTTGCGCGCCTCGTGGGGTGGAAACTGGAAACCCAAGTGGAAACCCAGAATTTTCGGCTGTCGCTAGCGAAATCGGGCGCTGATGCCCCCCGCATAGGGGAAGGTGCCGGGGAGGAACCAATTCTCCACGGTACGGAGTTCTATTCTTTCGCCCGCTTCGGGCGGCGGATCATTTAGTGATCGTCGCCGCCCGTTCCGCGAGCCTGGACTTACATCTATCCCAAACTGGCCATCACTGTCCCGCCCTGCGATGTATCGATACACTTTTCGCTTTCCTCCGCCGCCTTGGTGCGGGCGATCAGATCGACCTTGGAGATGTGACGAGGGATGCGCTTGCCGTTCAGCTTCCAGGCAATGACGCACAGCGCGAACAGCCAATGCCGGTGAGCGGTCGCCCGCGTCTTGCCGACCTGCCAGCAGATCACCTTCCATGGCGCGTTGGTGGCCCGCAGCCAGATGATCTTGGCGTCGGTGGGATCGAGGTGGCGCAACCAGGGCAAGGCTTCGTCCATGCGGGTGATGGCGGCTGCGGAAGGTGGCGGACGGCGCAGCTTCACCTCGGTGGATTCCAAGCATTCCTGCACATAGGGTGGCCAGGTGCTGGCGTGCCCCTGGATTCTGGTTTCGGGAAGTCGGCGCAGGGTGTCGGCGGCTTCGGCAAGGCGGTCTTCGACCAGGGAAGGCGTCCAATGGATCTCAGCCATAGGACACCTCCGGGCGCGGACCATACAGCTTGGCGCCCAACTGGCGGATCAGTTCCCGCTCGGGCCAGGACAGGCGCTGGTCGTCTTCGGCAATGACCAGGACGCCACGTTCCTGCCAGCCATCCCGTTTGACCTGCTCAGGATCACGGCGGGTGCCACCGAAGCCGGGAGGATGCCAGTTCATCGCACACCTCCTTCGGTGTCGATGGCCCAGGACAGGATGGCCAGGGCGTCGGCCTCGTTGTCGTCCTCGGGATTGAAGCCGCGCGCCTGCATGGCGGCGATCACCGCATCCTTACCGGCATTGCCCTTGCCGGTGGCGTGGCGCTTGATGGTGCCGACCGGAACGCCCTGATAAGGGATGTGCTTGAGTTCGCACCAAGCGGTGAGATGGGCCAGGAAGCCGCCATAGATGTGGGCGGCGTCGGTGCCGGCGTGGCGGCGTACTTCTTCGAAATAGACCGTGCCGATGCCCTTGGCACCGGCTTCGAGGTGGTCCAGCCAGGATCGGAAGCGCAGGAAGCGTATTCCTCCGCCCTCGAATCGGCCGGGGCGGAACTCCATGGTGCCGGAGACAATGACACCGTCGGCAAGGCGCATGGCCCAGCCGGCGGTCGTGCCCAGATCAAGGGCGAGGATGGTGGTCATGGTGAAGGCTCACAAGATCGGTGGGCCTTCGGCTTTGGTCGAGGGGGAGTCTATGAAAAGGGGGAATCGGCGGCAAGAAAATTCGTGGCGAAATGGGTCGGCGCGTGGAATGGCATCAAGGGGCCTTGCCCGTCCCACCTCCTGCATACCCCGTCCCACCTGGGAAACGAGGTGAGACGTGATATATCTAGTTGGAATAATTGATTAATTCACCTCTCGTGAGTGGGTTCGTCCTACCTCCCTACCTATTTCTGAAACCCTCTCCAGGGAAAATAAAATTTACAACACTATGGTTGTTGTGGTGAGTTATAGCGCAGCTAATATGGTAAATTTTTCTTTTCCCCCATAAGGATTTTGAAAAAGGTAGGACAGGTAGGACGGTAGGACGAAGCCAGTGTTTCTGCGGCTTTCAGGCGTCCTACCTTCAAACAGAGGTGGGACGAGGTAGGACGGACACTCCCGTTCTGAAGATCATCCATCACGCCTTCGCCACCGGGAGGTCGTCCCACTTGGTGGTGTAGCTCGGCGTTCGATTTCCGCAATGCATCCGCCACGGCGCATCCTTCGGCGCAAGGCCGTACCCGACCGAACCGCTACCGAGCCGACTGTTGATGCCGTCCACCGCTGCCATCAACGCCCTCGGCTTCACCCCGGCTTCTGGCGGTGGCGAGAACAGATCGCGCGGAACATCTTCGGGGCGGACAAGATCCAGCAGAATGACCCCGGCCTTCTTGTACTCGTATCCATCCCGCCATGCCGATTCCAGCCCCCGCAGAGCGGTTCGGATAATGTGTGGAGTGGATGATGTCGGCGGCGACAACCGGGCCATGGAGGTCAGCGAGAACTGCGGTTGATCGGGTCGGAATCGGTCTGTGTAGGCGAAGACCTGAAGCGCGCCCGCCACCAAGCCCTCGGCCCTGATTTTTTCTGCCGCTCTGCTGGCAAAGAGCGTGACGGCATCTCTGACGTGACCGCGTTCGGACACGGTTTCGCCAAAAGATCGAGAGCAGCAGGTCGTGTGTTTGTCCGATGGCATGGTGTCCAGGGTGTGGACTGCCGTTCCACGAAGCTCCATCGTGGTCCGCAGCCCAACCGCACCCATGGTCTTTCGGATCCAGCCATCTTCGGCCTGGATGAGATCAAAGGCGGTGCGGATTCCTTTGACCCCACAATGGCCGGCATACTGGCGCCCGATTCCCCAGACATCGGCTACCGGTGTTCGCTTCAGTGCAGCCGCCACCCATTCGGGATGGCCGACCAGATCGAGAGCACCATTTGTCTTGGGCGACTTCTTGGCCAGTCGGTTGGCGAGTTTGGCGATGGTCTTGGTGGTGCCGATACCGACCGACACCGGAATACCGGTCCAGCGTCGCACGGTGGCGCGGATCTGCTGACACCACGCTGTCAAATCGTCCACTGGCATGCCCGCGAGATCGAGGAAGCATTCGTCGATGGAATAGACCTCGGCGCCGGGGGCGAATGTCGCCAGAACCGACATGACCCGCTCGGACATGTCGCCGTAGAGCGCATAGTTGGAGGACAGCATCACCAAGCCGTGGCTCTCGACCAAGTGGCGCAACTTGAATGCCGGCTCGCCCATGGGCACGCCGATGGCCTTCGCCTCGGCCGACCGGGCAACTGCACAACCGTCGTTGTTGGACAAAACGATGACCGGCTTGCCCTCAAGGGCCGGGTTGAACACCCGCTCGCATGAGACGTAGAAGTTGTTGCAATCCACCAGGGCGTAGACCGCCATGGCCCATCACCGCTTGGTCAGCGCAGACACAGCGAAGGTGACGACGCCCCATATCTGGACGCCGTCATCCGGGTCAACGGGGAAGCTCGGGTAATCGGGGTTGGCCGATGCCAACTCCCAGCCATCCTCGGTCTTCCGCAAGGTTTTCACAGTCAGACCGCCATCCAGAGTCGCCACGACGATATCGCCATCGTGGGGTTGGACCGATCGGTCGACCACCAGCAAGTCGCCACTCTGGATGCCAGCGCCGGTCATGCTGTCGCCATCGGCCTTACAAAAGAAGGTTGCGGCAGGGCGCTTGACCATCAACTCATGGAGATCGAGTTTGCCCTCAAGGTGGTCGTCGGCCGGTGACGGGAAGCCCGCAGCCACCAGGGCGGAATAGATCGGTGCCGTGGCCTCGGATGGCGCGAAGCCACGGCTCGAAGCCTGACAGGTGCCGGGAGGCAGCGGCATATCTGGGCGGAATGCGAACATGACAGGAACATAGCCTGCCTGGCTTGGTCATTCAAGTTGGCCGATAACAGGGCTGGCCGTTTATGCCCGCTCCACCTTGCGGTATCTCCACTCTCGCCGGTTGGTTCCATTCCGGTATCGCTCCCAGCCACGGGTCTTGAGATACGCACCGACGCGCATTTGGTCGCTCTTCGTCCATTTGGCCGGCTCGATGCCGATGGCATTCTGCAAAACCTCGCCGATGGACAGGTCTGTCAGCGGTTCGGATCGGGCAACCTCGACGTCACGCCAATTGTCGTAGGCGCCATAGCCTTGGTTGACCCGCTCCTTGTCGTAGACCAGCCAGCGGTCGATCAGGCCGTCCCAGGCGTCGCCCTGGTACCGTTCTTCCTGTGCGTCTTCGGCCATGCGCTTGGTTTCTTCGTCTTCGATCCACCATTCGACACCGTTGGCGTACCAGACCATGGCCTCGGCCCAAAGCTGGTCGCGGTCGCGGCGGAGAGCGGCGATGCCGATCTTGCCGCACCGGACGGGCCAGAAGCGGCGGTTGCCAGTTTCATCGCGCAGGTAGGTGTCGGGATTGACGGTGCCCGCGAATACGCACTGGCGCGGCACGTCGATGACGTAGCGTTCATAGGGGGGCCGGTATCGGTCGACCGACCGGGACAGGAAGGATTTGATCCTGGAGGTTTCGGCGCGGCCGATGGCGTCGAGTTCTGCGATCTCGATGATCCACACGCCGCGCGTTTGCTGGGCGGCATCCTTGCTGCCGATCTCGGCCAGCTCGTCGGTGAACCAGTCCGCTCTGGCCAGGGTCCTCAGTGCGGTGGACTTCTTAGCCCCCTGGGGGCCTTCGAGGATCAACACCTGATCGGCCTTGGCCCCAGGGTCCATGACGCGGGCCACCGCCGACAGCACCCACAGCGAGCCGAAAGCACGGGACAGACGGGTGTCGGCGGCCCCGAGATAGGTAATGGCCCAGGCTTCCAGACGGGGCACGCCATCCCATTTCAGGTTGGAGAGGTATTCCCGCACTGGATGGATGCGGATATCGCGGGCGATGGCGCCGATGGTGCGGGCCACCACTTGCGAGGAAACGTTGATGTCGCGGCGCTGGAGCCATTCGGCGCAACGGATGTCGTCGGCCTCGCACCACGGACGGGGAATGGTGGCCTTGTGTGGATCGTCCCAGGGCAGCAGTCGGTTGACGACGATCTCTTGGCGGAATTCGTCGAAGATCAGTGCCCCGGAGAAGGCTTCGTCATTCGACAGGGCGGTGATGACGTTGGCCTCGTTGCGCTCGGGCGTGCCGTCGGGGCTGGTGCGGATCTGAGCGAACCAGGCCGGGCGGGTGGACTGCGTGCTGTCGCTGCGGCGCAATTCACTGCGCAGTGTCGCAAGATGCTTCTCTGTGGTGGCGATCGGGATACGGGCCGTCGCCTTGATGGCCACCAGCACCTCGCGTTCATGAGCAGGTTCGAGTTTGGCGCGGGCAAGCTGCCCCAGCACCTGGCTGAATACGTCCATGTCGGGCGGAAAGGTCAGCTTCAGCGCGGCAGCCCGCAGATCATTGAAGCAGGTGGGGATCTGCGGCTCCACGATTGACGGCAGCTTGTTATAATGTGCAGCCACCGCGCCCTTCCCGAGGTCGTCGTTGAAATCATCCCCGTGCAGGGGAGAGACGATGGTGGACGGGATATCGGCCAGATTGAGACGGTCGGCCAGGGCGGCGGCAGCCTGCTGACCGGCGTCACCGGCATCGGCGAAGATGGTGACGCGGCGGGTGCCCTCGGGCCATTGCCACTGACGCAGACCTCCCGCCGACAGTGCCGCCCAGGTGGGGATGCCGAAGATGGCCCAGGCCGACAGGGCGGTCTCGATGCCCTCGGCGATTCCGAGGTGGCCATCGGCGGGTATGGGGGCGAGGCGCACGCTGCCGCTGTCGATTGCCCCCAACATCTTCTTGCCCGGTGGCGCCTTGCCGCTGCCGTCGTCGAGCAGGAAGGTGCGGTGGATGCCGCCGACGGGGTTGCCGGCACCGTCACGGACGATCCCCACCAGCCCCGGCCAGCCGCGCCGTCCATCGAAGTCGGGAAGGTCGTCGTGGTACAGCAGATCGGGCGACCGCGGATCGCCGATGCCACGCCCCTTCAGATAGGTCTCGCCGATGGTGCCGACCAGCGGTTGGACACCGCCGAGGATGCGGGCGATTTCCAGGTCATGTGTCGGCTTGGGCGTCATGGCTCGCTGTGGGGCGGGCAGATCCATCCGCGCCAGCCGGGCGGCTTCCTCGAACAGATCGCGGTCGGCGAGACCGGTGGCGTGGTGGATCAGGTCGATGGGCCCAGCGCTCTCGCCGGTGGCATGGTCGAAGCCCCAACCTGCATGGTGGCCACCAAGATGGATAATGCACGAGCCCTCCTTGCGTGGCGAACGCCCCGACAGATCGGCACAGCGCAACGTCCGGCGATCCGGGGACAGCCGACCTTGGGGAAACAGGCCGGGCAGCCAGTCCGGTGCCGTGGCGGCCAGGCGACCACGAATTTCGGGCAGGTCAAAACGGGCAGGCGGTTGCCAGACGTCGTTGAGGTCGATCATGCGAGTATCACCAGCCCCCTTTCTGCACGAGTAATGGCGGTGTACAGCCAGCGGCGGCGATCCTGCTCGGTGCGGCCCAGACCGTCGTCCCAGACGACGACGTTCTCCCAACTGGATCCCTGGGCCTTGTGACAGGTGATGGCCCAGCCGAAGGTGGCCTCGGTCAGCATGCGCTTATTCTTCCAATCGCGGTCGTGGCGATGGGCATCGAGAGCGACATGGTCCTCGAAGTGGCCCTTATAGATAAGGAGACGGCCGGGCTTGCCGTTGGTCCCCGGATGCCCGACCGGCTTGCCGTCCTCGTCGATGCCCACCGCCGAGAAATACAGGCTGCCCTCGTCGACGATGTCGGAGAGCGACACGAACATGCCGTTGATCAGGCCGAGATCGTTCTGGTTCTTAAGGCAGATGATTTTCTCGTCGGGGCCGGTGGGCAGGTACGATCCACCGAACCCGGCGGCGCGGCGGAGCGCGTTGTTCAACTGGAACCGGGTGGCGTTACGGCCGCAGATGACCTGTCCGCCGCGCAATGCCTGCGGCGGGGTGACGTCGGCCATGGGCATTTTCCAGGCATGGTCGTCGTACTGGCCGAAGCCGATGGGACGGCCCTCACGCGCCATCGTTGCCAGCCGGATAATAGCGCTTTCGGCGGCTTGGCGGTGGATCTCGGTCAGCATGACGTCTGGGGCGTCCTTGGTGAAGGCGCCTTCGCCCTTGATCGGCGGCAACTGGCCGGGATCGCCCAGCACCAGGATGGGGCGACCGAAGCTCATCAGGTCGCGGGCCATCTCCTCGCCGACCATGGACACCTCGTCCAACACGATCAGTTTGGCCTCGGCGGCCGCGCTGGCGGGGTTGAGGGAGAATCGTGGCTTCTTCATGTCGCGCACCGCTTGTCGCATGGCTTCGATGGCCGCTTCCGCCGTGGTCCGCTCGAACCCGCCGAGAGTGCGGGCCTTGATCTCGGCCTCGGCGATGCGCTTCTGGGCTTCCTCGACCTCTTCTTCTGTCGCCTCGATGACGCTGTAGATCAGGCTGTGGATGGTCCGCGCCGGAGTTCCCTTGCGCCGCAGCACCAGAGCGGCCTTGCCGGTGAAGGTGGCGGTGACCACACCGGGACGATCCTCGGCATGGGGGCTGAGGCCCAGATCGTCGAGGGCGAATTTCAGCACGGTGGACTTGCCGACCCCAGCCCATCCCCAAACACGAAAAACCTGCTGCTGACTGCTCCGGTGTTTGAACCAATCTTTGATTTCCGCTATCGCCCGAATTTGGATATCGGAGGGCGTCACGTCAGCCATGGGCCACCTCCAACTCTCGGTCGGAGTGGCGATCGTTTGCGATCATGTCCTCGTTAAAACGGCAGTTGATCAGCGGCTCAACGTCGTTCAAGTCGATGAGGAGCGGCTCGGCAGGCACGAGTTGGACATGTGCCCAAATACGGCCTTTTGCGATGGCATAGATGGTTTCTTTCTTTACACCATAGAGCCGGGCAATGCATGAGCCGCAAAGCCCGAGCGCCAAGTATCGTTTGATCTGGATGACATTGGCGGCATTAAGGACGGCTGCTGGATTATTTTCGCCTCTCTGTGCTCCGACTTGGCTGACCTCGCCGGGAGTCTTTCGATTGAGTTTGGCATCGGCGACATTCTGGCGATGATCTCCCCACTGCAGATTGGAAGGCACATTATTCGTGGGTACGTCATCGCCATGGAGCACATACGCACCATCGAAAGGAGGGGGGCCAATGAAGGCCGCCGCGACCAAGCGATGCACCCACTGTTTCCTGGGTTTTCCAACGTCGGGGGTGATGATGACGTAGAGATGGCCACTGTAAGATTGACCTGGGCGCAGCAATGAACCGGCGCGTCGACCTCGTACAGTAACACAACGGCGGACGCGACCGTGGTCGCTGATCTCGTATGAAGAATGGCCGGGCACCGGACGCCACAATTCACCCTCGATCACATGGTCACCATAAAATGGAAGACGGCGGGTCATCTCGTCCCTCCCCAGCAACGGTCCTGCCAGGAACAGGCCCCGTGCCAGCCGCCGGCCGTCTTGCCGCCACGGCAAACCACCGAGGTCCGTTCGGCACTCGCACGGGGCAGCATCTCCTGGGCGTCGCTGGCCTGGACCACCTGGAGGGCACGGTCGCTCATGGTCTGGGCCAGGGCGGCGTCAAACGGTACCAGTTCGCAGTGGATTTCCCAGGTATCCCGGTTGAGCGCGGTGAACAGTGCCGGGGTCGGCAGATCCATATAGGCCTGATAGAGGGCAAGCTGGGCGGCATAGACCGGCTTCGACAGCACCACGCCGCGTTTCACCACGTCTTTCCAGGAAGAAACGCCCAGCGCCTTGTTCTCCCACAGGGCGGGATAGGCCATGGCCACCGGCCCGCCGATCAGGCAGCCGTCGATATGGCCCTTGAAGCGGCCGTTCAGCACCGAGAAGCCGAACTGTCGCCCGTCGCGGCGCTCGGTGCGCAGATCGAACCCGGCGGCCCGCAGCCAAGCCGCTACCACGTCCTCGCCCCGATGACCGGCCTCGAAGATACGAAGCGTCTTTGGCTCGAAATCCCGGCCGTAGTCCTTCGGGATGGCGAGATAGTCGTACTGGATCTGGCGCAGGCATTCGCGGCCGATGCCAGACGTGCTGACGTACTGACGAGCAACCTGAGAGCGGTTGCGGACCACCAAGGCGGCATCGATGGCGGCGTTGACCGCCACGGTAATGCCGGGATCGCGGTCGGGCTTTTGGTACTGGAAGCCGGATCCATGATTCAGGTCGAGCATGATCTGCCCCCTAAAATGGGATTTCGTCGTCGAACGGGGTGCCTGAGCGTTCCTTCACACCAGCCTGTCGCTGCATGGACTCGACGTAGCCGGTGACAGCGGCTTCGATCAGGCGGTCGATATCCTCTGCGGTGCGGTGGTAGAACGGCTCCATCAGGGCCAGCGCCGTCAGTGCCTCGGCGAAGGTACGGCGGGCATCCTTGATGGCCTGGGTTTCTCGGGCGGTCTTGTCGATCATGCCGTTCTGTCTCCCTGCGATCTCGGCACCGGCCTTTTGGCAGGTGGCCGAGCAGAAGCGATGAAATGGGTAAAGGTCGTGGCGCAGGCGATGGACATAGCCAAAGCCCTTGGCCTCGCGACCGCAGATGGCGCAAAGACTCAGCCCAGCAAGAGCAGGGTCAGCTCCGGGTGCTGATCGGGCTCCGCCTTGATCCGTTGCGAGGCCAGCACGATGAAGCTGCCTATGGCGTTGGACGCCATGGCCTCCAACTCCCACATGGCCAGCGCCCTTATGGGCTGGTGCAGTTTTCCTCGGGCTTCGAGCCATTCGCCGATCGCCTTCGCCGCTTGGCGCGTCGTATGCGCCTGCCATTCATCATCGGTCATGGTGGGGCCGCCCGCCCGAGGACGAGCGGCATCTCCCTCAGCCATTGAGCCAAGCCGGGCCGTTGGCCGCCGGCTGCGGTGAAGCCTGCGGCGGGGCCGCTGCCGGGGGCTGCTGAGACCACGCCGCTCCCCCCTGCTGTTGGGGCCCCTGGGCCGGGGCTGCCTCGGTGGCCCAGGCAGGGGAATTGCCTCCGGCGGCGGTCTTGGTCGGCTTGCGCGGCTTGGCGTTGATGGGTTCCGGTTCCACCGTTTCGCCCTTCATGATCGGGGCGTATTGCTGGTCCCCAGGTAGCACCACATTGGCCAGCCGATTCTGGTCGTGATACTTGTCCGGATCACTGGCCGGCTCGACCATGATGCGGGCGACAAAGGTGATCCCGTCCAACTGCTTCAACCCCAGCAAGACCCGCTTGGCCTTGGCGGCATCGCTCATATCCTTGGGGTCGAGGCCAAGGGCCGAATCGACCATGGCGCGGAACGATGCCTTGGAGATATTCCAGGCGATGGACTGGCCCTTGTCGTCCAGCTTGCCGCCGGCCACGGTGAAGTTCTGCCAGAACTTGCGGCGCACGCACGGCCCCTCGACCACGGTGAATTCGCAGTCCAGCATCTTGGCGTCGCTCTCGGCGGCGGCTTTCAGCAGCCCGGCATCCATCGGCACCGAGCCATTGACCCCACCGGGGCGGATGGTCATGCGGACCTTGGCGAAGGTGCCGTCCGGGATCAGTTCACCCGCGGGCATCCGCTGGGCCTGGGCGTCGTTGAAATCGTAGGACATGGTGATGTGTTCCTTTCAATCAGACGGGGATACGGTTGATCTTGGACAGCAAGGCGCCGAGGTCCGGCGGTTCGGTCACATCGAGTCGACCGGAGCGATCCTTGGCGGGCAGGCCATAGGGATTGCCCGAGCGGCAAACGAGGCGGCGCTCGGCGGCCTTCTCGTTCAGTTCCCAGTTGCCGTCGGCGTCGTGGGAAAACAGGTGCATGGAGATGACCTGATCGACGATGCCGGGCAGTTCGCGCCCCGCCTTCGATCCCTCCATCTGCGGCTGCCAAGTGGTGGCGTTGAACTCATCGGTGACCTTCTCCAGCACACCAACGAAGATCACCGTCTTGCCCGGCGCGTGCTGCAGGTGCTTCAGCGCCTGGATTACCTCGCGCCCCAGCAGGCCATAGGCGCCACGGATATCGGGCTTGCCGGTGCGGTCGGAAAAGGCTTCCGGCTGCTGCTTGGCGAAGGCCATGGCCTGGCGAGTGAGGTCGGTGATGGAATCGACGAAGATCACCGGCATGGAGGCGAGGAATTCCTCGACGCCCGATCCGGCATAGAGTGAACGCACATGCTGGTGATGCTGGGCGCTGTAATAGGCGTTGGGATCGGCCGCCGGATCGGGGCCACCGATCAGCACCACCAAGTCCCGGAAGTCGCCGAAGCTGCGCACCGGGATGCTGGCGCCGGACCAGTCCTGGACCGACTTCATGCCCGCCTCCAAGTCGAGGCAGACGGTGTGGGCGGGCGGCAGGGTCTTCAGCAGCGAGGTTTTGCCGACTCCAGGTGGGCCGAAAATGGCCACCGAGGTCTTGTTGCCGGCGGACGACAGGCGCTCGTCGGCGGTGATGATGCGAACGGCCATGGGATCATGTCTCCTTGATGTCGGGGGCGGCGGGGCGTTGACCGGGCGCCGAAGGGATGCCGGCCCGCCCTTGCGGAACGGGCAGCCCCGCCGCTGTCTCAGGGGGTGTTGGGCTTCAGCGTGAAGGTCGGCTTGCCGGTCTTGACCGTGCGGGCCGCCTCGAAGGCGGTACGGATGTGGGCGGGCCAAGCGCCGTATTTGCGCTCCGGCACCTTGAAGGCGGTCTCGATGTATTCGCTCGGATCATCGCCGCTGGCGCGGATGCGCTCGACGATGGCGGTCAGCATCGACTGGTCCCACTCCACCTTCTTGGGCAGATCAACCACCACGGTGATGTCGCCGTCATCGAACCGCACCGTGCCGGTATCCTTGCCCTCACGGCTGCGCAGTTCGGTGGCGAGGTTTGCGTAGCGGCGGGTCAGCACGCCGTCGAGCCAGTCCTTCTGCATCTTGGCGAGACGCACGGTCTGCTCGGCCTCTTCCTGCAGCAGGGCCAGAATGTCCGCTGGCAGGCTGGCGGCCTCACCCAGCGGCAGGTGGATCATGTCGGCGAGGCTGGGACGATTGGGGATGGTCATAATCAGTTCCTCCGGGGCTTGTCGCCGCTCGCCTTGATGGCGATGTAGGCGATGCGGTCTTCGGCGATGCGGCGCTGCACGAGCAGCAGGCAACCGTCTTTGGCCTGCGCCATGGCGTGGTCGGCGATACGGTCGAGTTCGGAACGAGCGGATCCGTGCAAAGCCGATGGACCAGGTGCCCGATCAACGGCCAGGAGCCCCTCGTGATACGAGATGCGGTCTCCAGGCTGGGCTTGATTAATCCAGGCAAGAAAGCTGCGTTCGCTCAAAACGGGCAGGGTAAGGGGCGTCATGATGCGACCCGCGTTTCGCCGGTCCGCTCGCGCATATGATCGGCCTCGTAGGCGACCACATCGTCCAAGCGATAGACCACCTTGCCCTCCAGCTTCAGAAAGCGGGGGCCTTTGCCGCGCCAGCGCCACTTCTCCAGCGTGCGGGGGCTCAAGCCCCACCGGCGGGAAAGCTGGACCTGATTGATGTGTGAGATAGGACGATCAGTCGTCATTCTTCCTATTCCCTGCCGTTCGCGGGACGGTCGTTTCGATCGTCCGAATGAAGGTCATCACCTTGTCGGCGGTCGCCAATGTCGGTGAGCGGCCGCGTCGCATGCCGAGCACAAACGATGGATCGCCAACGGCTTGGCGCCCAAACTCGGTGGGTTTGAAGCCGCTATTGGCGAGGAAAGCCTCGACGGTGGCGCGGAACTGTTCGCTTAATGTGCTCATGATAGGAAATATAAAATCCGCATGCGCCTCTTGCGTCAAACGGAAAAGATTGTTAATTTCCTACATAGCCGAATCAATGGGATACCAGCATGGACCTCGACCCTGTCCGCCTCCGCCTTCTCCAGCTCGTGCAAGAGCAGAAGACCGATCTGAAAAATCTCTCGCTGGCAATCGGGCGCAATGCCGCCTATCTGCACCAGTTCGTGTTTCGGGGAACGCCGAAAATCCTGGCTGAGGACGTCCGCCAAGCGCTGGCGGAACATTTGGCCGTCGAAGAGGACGAACTACGTCACTCGCAGATCCCGACGCGCAAGCCACGATCACCGAACCAGCGGGACGATGTGGGTCTGGCTCTCCCGGATGGGTTCCTGCCGGTTTCCGAGATTGATGTTCGTGCTTCAGCAGGGTACGGCGCCGTGCATGACGGCTTGGAAGAAACCAAGGCGACCTGGTTATTTCCCGATGCGGTGGTTCGCTATGAATTTCGCGCTCAGCCAAGTGACCTTCGCATGATCACCATCACCGGCGATTCCATGGAACCGCTCCTGTCCAGTGGGGATCGCATCCTCATCGACACCAGTCAGAAGGTGCCGGTGCCGCCGGGAATCTTTGTTATCTGGGACGGTATGGGGTTGGTGACCAAGCGGATCGAGCACATCCCTCACTCAGATCCACCGACAGTGGTCATCCGGTCAATCAACCCGGAGTACCAGACCTACGAGCGTACCGCCGACGAGGTCAACATCATCGGTCGCGTCATCTGGGCGGCGAAGCAGTTTTAAGCCAGCCGAAATTTCAGGAGGGTCATGGTGCCAAGCGCAATCATCCGGGGAAGTAACAGATGCCGCCACGAGGTGGATTTTGGGGATGCCCCCGTTCGTGTCGAGATCCATTCCAGCGAGGAAATCGTCGAGATCTTCGTCGAAGCCGATCATGAGACGAGTCCTCAGGGCAAACGACGCTTTGGGGAAATTGGATGAATAAGAACTATGGCAAGGATGCTATCACGAGCATCGTGGATAGCGTGGAGCATGCCATGGGCCGCCGTGCTGATATCGCGGTTACCGGGTTGCGGCGAGCGGGAAAAACGGTCTTTGTCGCATCTTTGATCCGTAACCTGTTGGCCAGAAGCCGAAACCCAGATGCGCTGCCAGGGTTTCGCCCGGAGATCATCGGGGTCAAAGAGGAACCGGCAGGTATCGCTGATTTGCCCCCATTTCAAACTGAAAAATACTTCCGGGATTTGCAGGCTGATCCGCCGCGCTGGCCGAAATCCACAGACTCGATCTCACGTACCGAGCTGAAAATTCGCTACAAGCGCGCGAGAAGCATTACAAACCCATTGGGCAAGGACGGCATCCTGACGCTAGGCATCATCGATTACCCAGGGGAATGGCTGAATGACGTCCAACTGCTCCACCTGAGTTTCGAGGAATGGTCGCGCCAAACGCTATCGCGGTTGCGGACCGGGGCAATTTCAATCGTCGCCACCGATTTCCTGGGCTTCCTGTCAACCGCCAACGGCAACAGTCGAGCCGACATTGACCTGATCTCCCGGCGAGGCCATGAGCTTTACAAGGACGCATTGTTCAAGATGCGCGATGAGCTCGGCTTGTCATTTCTGCAGCCTGGGCGGTTCATCATGCCCGACGGCGGAGGCGACAAGCCACTCCTGTGGTTCTTTCCAATGGAGCCCCCGCCTGAGGCTGACAAATCCGGTAAGGACACGTTATGGGCCACCCTCGCGCAGCGCTACAAGGCTTACTGCGACAAGATTGTTACCGGCTTCCTTCGTGAAACCTTCGACCGATGCAATCAGCAGGTCGTTCTCGTCGATTTGCTGACCGCCCTCAACGGTGGCCAGGTTGTTTTTGACGATGCCTGCGAGGCCATTGGTACGGCCCTTGATGCGCTGGGGTTGGGAAGATCTCGGTGGTGGAAGTTGCTTCGCATGCAGCACCGCAAGTTCGATCGGGTGCTCTTCGCTGTCACGAAAGCGGATCATGTGCCGCAAAGTCAGCGCCATGCTCTTGAACGATTGCTTGAGAATATCATCGGTGACCGCATCTCACGCGATCTCACTGACGGTTCTCGCGTGCAATCGATGGCCTTGGCATCCGTATTGTGCACCAAGGATGACAAGGTGTTGGTGGATGTTGGTGAGGTTGATGTCGTGGTTGGAAAACCCATCGACAGCGACAAGGGCCTGAAAATCTATCCTGGCGTCATTCCCAGCGATCGTCCGCGTCCCGATTATTGGTCGCGCACTGCCATCCGTTATCCAATTTTTAGTCCACCTAGACTTGATGCAGGAGCCTTCGGCGGCATCCCCAACATTAATCTGGACCGGGCAATCGATTTCATCCTTAAGGACATCCTGAAATGACGGATCCGTTCGCCATTCCTACCGAATGCGAGCCACTTGCCCCTTCCTTGCAGCCTCGCGACGCTTTCACCGTAGAAGCGGAGGAGATGTCGCGGATTGTTATTGAAACCACACCACTACCGGTTACGGAGGTCCTCTCGCCCTCTCAGCGTAAGGTGGGGATCGCTCTAGGCCTTTTTGCCCTCGGCTTGGTCGGATTGGCTGGCCTTTCGGTTGGCGAATGGCTGCTCGATCTCGCTGACCGGCATTGGGCGTTAGCTGCAGCCGGCGGGCTCTTCGTCGGCGCTACCGTGTTGGGCGCCTTGGTCTGGATCGGGCGTGAGATGGTTGCTCAGGGGCGCCTGCAAAATGTTGATGAACTTCGTGTTCGGGCCACAAGGATCAAGGATCCACGTGAGACGCTGAAATTGTTGAAGGACGTCACAGATGCGCTGGCGACGTCTAACGATCCAGCAAAGTGGCATGAGGCATCAAAGAGTGGCGATGCAGTTGGCCTGATCACTCAGTTCAATCGACAGGTGCTTGAGCCGCTGGATCAGCAGGCATCCCTGCTTGTGAAGCGGGCCGCTGCCGATACAGCCATGCTGGTAGCCATGAGTCCGACCACACTCACAGATTCTGCAGTCTTTCTCGCTCGATCAGCGTCTCTGATCCGCGGAATTGCATCCGTCTACGGACATCGGCCAGGAAAGCTGACAACCATTGCCCTGATGCGCCGTCTGATGCGCGAAGTTGGCGTGGTTGCTGCCACAGATGTCTTGGGCGATGCTTTTACGACGGCGGCTGGCGAGATGGTCGGGAAGGCTCTGGGAAAGGTGACGGTCGCTGCTGGCGAGGGCATTATCGCTGGACAGCGAATGGCACGCATTGGCTTTCTGGCCATGAGCGTATGCCGCCCCTTGCCATTTCCAGAAGGCCAGCGTCCTAAGCTGTCTGACCTTCTTCGCAGTTGATCCAGGGACTCTCATGTTGAAAATATTCACTGCCCCCCTTCTTGTCCTCTTCCTAGCGTTCGGCACAGCTTATGCCAGCGATATTCGCGTATGCTTCACCCCCGGTGAGGATTGCACCGGCGTGATCGTGGATCAAATCGCCGCTGCCAAGCGGGAAGTCTTGGTTCAGGCGTACAGCTTCACCAATCCCGATATCGTCAAGGCGCTGGTTGCCGCTAAGAAGCGGGGCGTCGACGTCAGGGCCATCCTCGACAAATCGAATTTCTGCCGGGCTGAAAAGGCGGCATGTGAAAACAAGGGACAGATTGCAGCCGACACCTTGGCCATCGCCAAAGTGCCGGTGACGGTCGACCGCGAACACGCCATCGCGCACAACAAGATCATGGTGATTGACCGGGAACGCGTCATCACCGGCAGTTTCAACTTCAGCCGTGCCGCCCAGGAAAAGAACGCCGAGAATCTGTTGGTAATCACCGACGCCGCCCAGGCGCAGCGATATACCCGGAACTGGCAATTTCATGCCGAGCATTCCGAACGGTATGCCGGACGATGAGCATGCTCTGCGTTTTGAAATGGCTGGGGACGGCTGCTGGCATCCTGGGGGCGCTTCTTGTCGCCGCCAATATCCCTTCAAGTGGGTGGGGATTCGTCTTGTTTCTGGTGTCGTCGCTGTCATGGTCGGCCGCTGGCCTTCTGATGCGTGAACCATCGCTGGTGGCCTTGAATGTGACGTTCGTCGCCATCAATATCCTGGGGATCGTGAGATGGCTGCTGTGAGTTCCGCCCATGCCGGTTTCTGACCCCGATATCTGGCGGGCAGCAAAGCTGCTGATCGAGCGCCATGGTGACGAGGCGCCAGTGCACGCCGCCATGCGCTGCGATGATCTGATGGCGGCTGGTGATACGGAAGGCTGGGCGGTCTGGCGGCACATCTGCAATGCCATCGACGAACTTCTCCGCCCAATCCCGAACGAGGGAGAGAGCCGACATTAATCTCTGGTCTCCGCGGCAAAGGCGGCAAGGCGCTCTCCCAGCTTCGACCAGCGCTTTCTGTCTTTGACGCCCCGCACGGCCATGCCGACAGCCTTGCGCTGTCCGACAAGGATGACTAGGCGTTTGCCCCTGGTGATCCCGGTATAGAGCAGGTTCCGCTCCAGCATCATGTAATGCTGGGTCATGATCGGGATGACGACGCAGGGGTACTCGGACCCTTGGGACTTGTGGATGGTGGTGGCGTAGCACAGCGACACCTCATCCAACTCCCCGAAGCTGTAGCTGGCCTGTCGCTCGTCGAAGTTGATGACGATCTCGTTGGCGTCGACATCGATGGAGATCACGAAGCCGATATCGCCGTTGAAGACCTCCTTGTCGTAATCATTCTCCGTTTGCATCACCTTGTCGCCGACGCGATAGGTGTAGCCGAACCGCTCTACCGCCGCTTCACCGTGCTGCCCTGGATTTAGGGCTTTCTGAAGTTCAACGTTGAGCGAACGAGCGCCAACACCGCCCCGCTGCATGGGACATAGAACCTGGATATCCCGGATGGCATCCATCCCAAATCGGCGAGGAACACGCTTGCTTACGACCTCGATGATCTTGGGAACAGCATCCTCAGGCTCTGCGGCATCAACGAAATAGAAGTCGGTCAGCCCGTCCTGCGGCGGAGCCAGTTCCGGCATTTGCCCCTTGTTGACCTTATGAGCGTTGATGATGATCTTGCTGCTGGCGGCTTGGCGGAAGATTTCAGTCAACTTGGCGACGGATACGACGCCTGAACTGATTATATCAGCAAGAACCTGACCAGGGCCGACCGAGGGAAGTTGGTCCACGTCCCCGACAATCATGATGGCCGCATGGCCGGGTACGGACTTCAGCAGCGACGCCATCAGCGGCACATCGACCATGGACGTCTCGTCGATCACCAGCAGGTCGCATTCCAGGGGCATCTCCTCCGACCGCTTGAAGCCCCCGCTGGTCGGGTCGAACTCCAGAAGACGGTGGATGGTCTTTGCCTCCAAGCCGGTACTCTCGGACAGCCGCTTGGCCGCCCTGCCTGTGGGGCCAGCCAACGCAACGTCTCCTCCCTTGGCGGCCAGGATCCGGAGAATGGAATTCACCAAGGTGGTCTTGCCGACGCCGGGACCGCCGGTGATGACCATCACCTTCGAGGACAGGGCCACTCCGACGGCGGCTCGCTGGCTGTCGGCCAGGGTCACGCCCAGCTTGGCTTCAACCCAAGGAATGGCCTTGTCCGGATCGATGGTCGGCCATGGCGGGGCCCCGATGGCCAGGGCCTTGAGTCGGGTGGCGATAGCCTGCTCTGCGTGCCAGAGGTTGGGCAGGAAGATGCAGTGCCGGTCGCCGATGGTGTCGTTGGTGATGTTGCCCGCTCGAAGCTCAAGATCGAGCGCCTCGGTCAGCAGGGGCTGGGGTATCTCCAGCAGTTGCTCTGCCAGGGTCAGCAAATCATCTTCGGGCAGGGCACAGTGGCCATTCCCGACGGCCTCCATCAGGGCATAGGACAGTCCCGCTCTGGCGCGGATCATGGAGGTCTTCTCGATGCCCAGTTTCTCGGCGATCAGGTCGGCGGTTCTGAATCCGATGCCCCGGATGTCGCGAGCAAGACGGTACGGATTCTCGCTGACCAGTGGGACAGCCTCACTTCCGTAGGTTTTATAGATGCGAACCGCCCGTGCCGTGCTGACGCCGTTGGACTGCAGGAACAGCATGATCTCGCGAATGGCCTTCTGCTCGGCCCACCCTGCGACGATGCGCTTTGCCCTGACCGGGCCGATGCCATCGACCTCACGCAATTTATCCGGTGACTGCTCGATGACATCGAACACTGCATCGCCGAATGCCTTCACCAGCTTCTTGCCGTAGACCGGGCCAATGCCCTTGATCATCCCCGACCCGAGATACCGCTCGATCCCGTCCAGGGAAGTCGGGGGCGTCACCTTGAGGAAGGTGGCCTTGAATTGCAGGCCATGATCCCGGTGGTTGTCCCAGCGGCCGCTGGCGTGAACATATTCACCGGGTTGCACCGTGGCGGCGGATCCAGTCAACGTCACCAAGTCGCGCTGTCCTCTGGCCTTGATGCGCAGGACGCAGAAACCCGTCTCCGGGCTATGGAACGTTACGCGTCCCCGGCTTCGTTTGGATCGCACGCCGAGACAATCACTGCACCGTCAGGCATCGCTCCGATGATGGCCTCCAGGTCTTCGTCACGGGAACCACTGCGAATGACCGCGTAGCGGGTGGCAGCCTGGTCCTGTGGGGACAGCATTTCCCAGTGGCTCATCGCGTCGATTGGCGATTCCGTGAACACCAGCCTGGTATCGACCGATGAGGCATTGGACATCCAAATGCCGACCGCCCCGGAATAGTGCTTGAATGAGTCCTTTGATCTCTGGGGCGGCCGGTTCCTGCGCTCGGTGCCGATAATCGCCCCAGAGCCGTCCCGATAAGGAAAGACAGCGTTCTGTCGCTCATCCACGCGGAAGGTTCCGGCGAAGCGATTGCTGGCCAGAGTGGCGGGGTCGAGACCACGGCTCCGCTCCAGGAAGATGCTGCGCATGGTGATGTTGGCGCTCTCCCAATCTGCGACGGCCTTCATGGCGTCCGCCGGTGCCGGCGCCGGCTTCGGCTGAGGCGCGTAAAACTGGATATCGACCTTCGGCCTCTCTGCCGCCTCGCCAATCCATGGCCGCAGTTGCTTCCGGATTTCGCCCAGATTCCCCCCCCACACGCCAACCAAGGAGATCGACGACGGTTCCGGCCTGCCCGCAATTCGATGAGTAAACCCAATGCCCTGCCTTGGAGGCGCCGATAATCAACTTGGTGCCATCCGCGTGGCGCATGACACGATGATTCCGATCCCCAGCCTTCCGGTCTTCAGCAAAGCCGAGGGTGGCCGCCACGGCGCATAAATCGATCTCCGCTTTGAACCGCTCAACCTCCTGAGCCTGATCTTGGCGTTGACGAAGGACGCGCGTCACTCCTGGACGAGCAGCCGCGCCAAGCCGTCGCATGCTTTGGTCAAGCCGTCCAACCGCGTGGTCATTTGCTCGAAGTGCAAGGTCAAACTGGCGATCTGCTCGATCATCCCCTCTTCGCGCCGCTGCGCCTGGGCCTCGATCTGCTCCAGTGACCGAAGCAATTCGCGCTCCATCGGGGTCAGGCCTGCCATCATCGCTCTCCTTCATGATTGATCGCTCCCGTTCGACTTGGCTCTGCAAGTCTGGATTCCCAACGTCCAGGCCCGCGCGAACCGCCATGGCCACGGCCAGGCGCTGGAATTCAGGCGTGCCGTTGATCCTAATCCGCTCCCAGCCTTTGGCCTGGGCTTCGGCGATCATCAGTCGGATGGTCAGCTCGCTGGCATGTGTGGCAGCGATCCGGTCGCCGTGATCCGTGACCGCTGATCCATCGGCAAGACGGACCGTGCGGCTATCGCGGTCGATCCAGCGCAGTGCCATCAGCAAGTCATCTGGCAGCGTAGCGCCGAAGATCAGAACGAACAGCTTGGCCTTGTATCGGCGTCGAGCAACATCGCGCGGCTCATCCGGCTCGATTTCGCCCTGGCCGACTGGTCGGAATGGCTTCGCCTTGGGCCATGCTGCCGGCGGCCGATGGCCAAGTGACTTTGCATGGAGCGACGGCGGCGCATCCTGATCGATCAGATGCTCTAATGGCGGCGGCGTCTCCGGCCCGGTCGTGGCTTCTGGCGGCTCCCATTCCGGACCGCCATAACGCAGGCGATGAAACCGCGCACGTCGCTCACGGAGTTCCGCCAGGCGTTCCTCGCACGCGGGGAGAAACAATCGTGGTGGAGCTTCGACAGGAGACGTTGGTGCGATGGCCTCTGGCGACGTGAAGGCTTCCGAAAACAGCCGGCCGCGAAGACGGACCTTGATGCCCGCGTCATTCACCAAGGTGATGTAATCCCTGCCGGCTCGGGTCACGGCAATGCCACCCGCCTTCAACTGGGCGATCAGGTCTTCTCGGCGGCTGATCTCGCCGGCAGCAAATCCGTCCTCGACCCATTCCCCAATCTTCTCGACGAGAGGCTTTTTGCCTTCCTTTCCCAGCCTTGCGGCTTCGGCTGCCACCTTTTGCACCCAGTTCGGAGTCTTGGTCAGCCGCGCCCGGGCTGGGTCTTCTGGATCGGCCCAGCCATAGCGTGCATTGAAGACATCCCGGAAGGCATCAAACAGCTTGATGCTCTCACGGCCTGGTGGGTGCGGATTGATCGACCGAAGCTTGCCATCACCAGCAAGGATTGCCCTCGGCATGCAATAATTCAGCTCGAGGCGGCCCGTGTGCGTATGGGTGGTCCAGAAGGTCGGCGGCCGATGTTCCTCGGCAATGCCGGCATAGGCCGTGGCCTCGAACTCTCGGATGACCTCCGCCACTTGGCGCCGCAGCTCGTCATCGCCGGCATTGAAGGCCGTCACATCGACGTCACCCTGCTCAAACGACAAGACACCCGATGAATACCGGCATTGAAAAGGAACGGCCCGGATAGCTTGGCGCATCAGAACCTCGTCACCCTTCAGCACCTCCGGCGGCGGGATACGCTGAACCCGCTCCCGCCCACCTTCTGGGCGGGGCTTCCAGACAGTCGGGGCAGCCATGTAATCGGTGACCATGATGCCTTCGGGATCTTTTGCTCCGGTATGGTTCGACCACATCACCATCATGATGATGGCTCCCCCTGGTCGAGGCCATATTCGCTGCGGAGCGCCCGCTCCAGGCGCAACAGAGCGACGATCACCTGCCGGGCTTCGGCGGCGGATTTATGGACGTTGGCCCAATGGGCAAGTTGGTTGAGGTTGGTGCCGATTCGGCCAAGCTGGTAGGTCCGGAGACGCCAGTCGGTGCGGTTGACCACGGCGAGTTGGTCGCCATGGTCCCGCAACAACTCGGCCATCGACATCCCCGCCGCTTGGGCTTTGGCCCTCAGGTCGAGGTATTGACCACGGGTCACGCGGACCTTGATCACGGGGCCATCTGACAGAAGGCGGGGGCGCGGCATCAGCGTAGCGTCCGCTGCACTTGCTGCTGTTCGAGCGCGGGCTTCAGAAGATGCGGGCGCCAGTCTGCAACCAGCTTTTCGAAGTGTTCGCCGAGGCCGTAGGCTGTGGGGTAGTTGTGTGCCGTGGCAACCAAGCGAGTCACCGAGAGCATGTCGTCGGCGATGGCGCGATCGACACACCACAAGTCGGTGAAATCGAACCCGCCGCAGCTTTCCGCGTTCCACCAGGCGAGCAGAAAATTGGCAACCCGACGAGATTGCCCGGTATCGCTCTGGGCAATCTTCAGCAGGCGGTTCAGCGCGTCAAAAGACTGGGCATCGTCGTCCGTAATCATGATCCCTCTTCTCCCTATCGCCCTGTGGGGGTGAAGGGGGCGGAGCCCCCTTCCAAGGCTTCCCAGGGACCGCGTAAGCGGGCCTTCGGGAGGTGCCTTGCTCACTCAGGTAAGCAGTGGCGAATATTTTATGCAAGCATAATCAATTTCTGACTTTGGCTTCTCTTGGCGTCAGCTTTAATTCGGCCGGCCAAGCCGTGAGTAACAGTTGGCTTCCCTGCCGTATGTTACTCACGGTATTGCAGTGCAATTTACTGTTTCGCCGACATATCGGATATTGACCTTGATGAGGCGATGGAGGCGACCAATGAACAATGATCCAACAACGACGGTTTATCGCGCCGCTCTTGGGCAAGCCTGGGAGCAAAACGACGTGGCCAACGACCCCGACCATGCCCTGCGGCTGATCGGCGAGGTACTCCTGCATGAAGCGGACATTGAGAGCGGGAGCGACATTACAGGGCCGGATCAATGCGCCACACTGCTACGGGCCGCTGCCATGCTGAGCTATGTGGCGGCAATGCGAAGCCCGGTGAATCACGCCATCGCATGGCAAGCAGCGTGTGAAGCGGTCCAAGACCAGGTACGCCATGACGCAGCCTCGGCGGCTGTCTTCGAGGGGCTTGGCAAGCGCTCGCGCTTCAGCCCCTAGCCTTCCCTCAGCCGGCTGCTTATGCGAATATTGGCTTTGCGCGAAATCTGCCGCGCAGGGCTGAGCCGCCACGTGCCCATCATGGGCGGCCCGAGCAGTGACGGGGAGATCACTGCCGACCCGGATGAAACGGTTCCGGGCGCCGGGGGCGGCTCCGTCAAACGCTCGGCTCCAATTTGGAGCCCAAACCATGACCAAGATCATCTTCCTAGACGTCGATGGCGTCATTTTGCCGCTGCGGGCCGAGCAGTTCGACCGGGCTGGCATCGAGCAGATCAATGCCCTCGCCCACCAGGCTAGCGCTGAGATCGTCGTCTCATCATCGTGGCGTCGCCATATTGGGCCGGCGGAAACAATTGATGCGCTGGTCGCGGCTGGGCTGGCAAAGCCACTTTGCTGCCTGCCGGAATCTTCGGAGTTCTCGACCAAGGCCGAGGACGTGGCGACCTGGCTCCTTGGCCGCACCGATGTCCAAGCATGGGTCCTGCTGGACGATGACCCGGCAGTCTGCCGAGCCGTCAAGGCGCTGAAGGATCACCGGGGGCTGGTGGTTGAGATTGGTGCTGGCGGCTTCGGTCTGGGTGCTTTCAAAAGAGTGCTCCGCCATCTCAAACGGGAGACATGAGCCATGATCGTGGTGACCGACCTCGAGCAGATTCTGTCTGATGCCATCGGCGTTGCCCTTGAGAAAACGTGGGCCGAGGGAATCGATGACCGGCAGACCGCCGCCATGCTGATGGAGGTGGCCACGAAGGTGGCCGCCGGTAGTCTTGGGCCATCCCGCATTGAGGAGATCGTCCGGCAGACTCTTGGTGAGCCGAAGCCGGGCATTCCCTCGGTGCCGCGCTGGTGTCGCGGTGTGGTGGAGGGTGGGCGGTGATCTTCTTCGACGTCGAAGCATCCGGACTTCATGTCACCAGCTACCCCTTGGAGGTGGCTTGGGTGTCTCATGATCTGCTGCGCGGATGGTCCGCCCTGATCCGGCCCGCCGCTGGCTGGGATGAACTGGACTGGAGTGCCGAGAGCAAAAAGATACATCGGATTTCCCGTCACCAGCTCGTCATGGTTGGAATGGACGTGCGCGAGGTGGCCACCCGGCTGAATGCCGATCTGGCCGGCGCCGAGGTGCTGAGCGACAGCCCGGGGACGGATGGCCGATGGCTCCAGACTCTCTATGCCGCCACGGACATTGCTTCGTCATTCCGCATCAGCCAGTCCCTTGATATGGACACAATGATTGCCGAGGCATGCATGCGGGCCGGCGTTCCGGCCGAGAACCATGAGCGATTGGCTGCGGATCTCCATTCCGAGGCGGGGTTGATCAGTAACCGTCCTCTGACGGCTGCCTTGTGCGGCGGGGCGAGTTGAGGCCAAGTGCCAAGCATTATGGTGACTTTAATGCGTGGCACGATGACCCAGGTCGAGGTGATCACGTCGGTTCAGCGCCGTCGGCGTTGGAGTGCGGCGGACAAGCAGCAGATGGTGGCGGAGTCGGCGATGCCGGGCCGGACAGTGTCCAGCGTGGCCCGGCGCCATGGGATCGCGCCACAGCAGTTGTTCACTTGGCGGCGGGAGTTGCTGGCGGCCGCTACTGGGATCGCTGATGGTGGTTTTCTGGCGATCGCGGTTTCGGAGCCCCCGGCTGTGGTGCCGGACGATAGCGGGCGGATTGAAATCGTGCTGCCCACTGGCGTGATGGTCCGGGTGGGGCCGGAGGTGGCGACCGAGCCGTTACGCCGGGTACTGGCGGCGCTGGGATGATCGTGCCGCCGACGTCGACGCGGGTGTGGTTGGCTTCCGGGCACACCGACATGCGCAAAGGTTTTGACGGGCTGGCGATGCTGGTGCAGGCGAAGCTGTCTCGCGATCCCTTCGGCGGCCAGGTCTTCGTGTTCCGGGGGCGGCGGGGCGATCTGATCAAGGTGTTGTGGTGGGACGGCCAAGGTCTTTGCCTATTTTCCAAGCGTCTGGAGAAGGGCCGCTTCGTCTGGCCGTCGCCGGCGGACGGCATCGTCGGGCTGACTCCGGCGCAACTCGGCATGCTGCTGGAGGGGATCGACTGGAGGATGCCGATCCGCACCTGGAAGCCGCAATCGGCGGGGTGAGTCATTCCCGCCACACCCGGCGGGAATCCTCACAAAATGAGGGGCTGGCGCTGGTCGGAATCTGCTTCTGACGGTAGAATCGACGGCATGGTTCCAGACGCCCTGCCCACCGATATCGTCGCGCTACAGGCCATCATCGCCACCCAGGCGGATGCGTTGGCCGCCGCCCAGGCCGGCCTGATGAGCAAGACGCTGGAGGTGGAGAAGCTGCGGATCGAGCTGGCCCGTTTGCGCCGGATGCAGTTCGGCCGCTCGTCGGAGAAAATCAGCCGCGCCGCCGATCAGTTGGAGCTGATGCTGGAGGAGGTCGAATCGAGTGCCGCCGCCGCCTTGGCGCCAGCCGAGGACGGTGCGAGCGACGGCCCCGCGCCGAAGCGCAATCGTGCCCGGCGGCCGCTGCCGCCACACCTGCCGCGCACCGAGGTGGTCCACGATAGCGCCTGTACCTGCCCTTCCTGCGGCGGAGCGATGCGCAAGGTCGGCGAAGACGTCACCGAGATCCTCGATTACGTCCCCGGCCGCTTTCAGGTGATCCGCCACATCCGGCCCGCCTATTCCTGCCGAGCCTGCGAGGGCATGGTCCAGGCGCCGATGCCCTCGATGCCGATCGAGCGCGGTCTGCCCTCCGCCGCCTTGCTGGCCCATGTGCTGGTGTCTAAATACTGCGATCACCTGCCGCTCTACCGCCAATCGGGGATCTATGCCCGCGATGGCGTCGATCTCGACCGTGGACTCCTGGCCGAGTGGGTCGGCAAGGCCGCCACCCTGGTCCGTCCCCTGGTGGACGCGGCCGAGGCCCATGCCATGGCCGGCGGCCAGATCCATGGTGACGACACGCCGGTGCCCGTGCTGGCGCCGGGGATCGGCAAGACCAAAACCGGCCGATTATGGGCGTATCTGCGCGACGAGCGGCCCTGGGATGGACCGGCTCCACCCGCCGTGGCCTACCGCTACAGTCCAGACCGCAAGGGCGAGCGTCCACAGAAGCATCTCGCCGGTTTCCGTGGCCACCTCCATGCCGATGGCTATGCCGGCTTCGGCGAGTTGTACCTGGCCAAGGAGGGCAAACCACCGCCAGTGACGGAGGTCGCCTGCTGGGCGCATGTACGCCGCAAATTCCACGATGTCCATGTCGCCACCACGGCACCGATCGCCGCGGAGGCGCTGGAACGTATCGGTCGCCTGTTCGCCGTCGAGCGCGCCATTGTCGGCATCCCACCCGACCAGCGTCGCGCCATCCGACAGGTCGAGGCCTGTCCCATCATGGGAGATCTGGCAGGCTACCTCGACGCCAGCCTGACCCGCATCTCCGGCAAAAGCGAGTTGGCCGCCGCCATCCGCTATGCCCGCTCGCGCTGGTCAGCGCTCACCCGCTATCTCGACGATGGCCACCTGGAGATCAGCAACAACGCCGCCGAACGGGCGATGCGCCCGCTGGCACTGGGCCGAAAAAACTGGTTGTTCGCCGGCTCCGATGCCGGCGGCGACCGCGCCGCCGCCATCTACACTCTGACCGAGACCGCCAAGCTCAACGGCCTCGACCCGGAGGCCTATCTGCGCGATGTTCTGACGCGGATTGCCGACCACCCGGTAAACCGCATCGCCGCCCTGCTGCCCTGGAACATCGCACCATGACCGAGATTGCCCGCCTCAAGATCCAACTCGATGACATGGACCTGCCCGTGATCCGGCGGATCGAAGTGCCACTCACCATGCGTCTGGCGGATCTGCACCTTGTCATCCAGATCGCCATGGGCTGGGAAAACTATCACCTCTACGAATTCCGCGTCGGCCGCGCCGTCGCCTATGGCATTCCCGACCCGGATTGGCCGGACTCAAACACCCTCTCCGCCAAAACGGCGACCCTGGCCGATCTCCTCCTCCACCTCAAACGGAACAAAACATTCCAATACGTTTACGATTTCGGCGACGATTGGATGCATACGGTGAAACTCGAAGCTCTCGCCGAAGCCGATCCCGAGGTCAGCTATCCCCGCTTGCTGGACGCCCAAGGCGCCTGCCCGCCAGAAGACTGCGGCGGGCCCTGGGGCTACGCCCATTACCTCGAAGTCATCGCCGATCCCGACCATGAAGACCATGACAACATGATCGAATGGCGCGGCCCCGGATTTGATCCATCGACCATCGACGAAGCCGCTATCCGCAAGGAATTCACCAAGTTTGCCAATCGGCGTAAGCGGAAACCCAAGGCAACGCCGTAGCCGTCAGAGGACGGTTACGTTGATCACACATTGCGCCCTCGATGACGCCATTGGCCACGCCCTCCGCCTGGGAGCTGTCGTCATGCTGGAGCTGGCCAAGGATAAGGGGAAAGCGGCGGCCAACGGCTTCCGTCAGCAACTGGTGGAACGGGCTCGTGGGTTGGTGAGCCAGTATGGCCGGGGGGCGTCATGATCTTCCTGGATTTCGAAGCCAGCGCCGGTATGGGTAGGTGGCGCCGGGCCGATCCCCTTCCCCGACCATCACCCTCTCTATTCCCCAGCTTTGGAAGATGATGAAGTTAGCATCGAAATAATGGAAGATGGATCTATGGAATTGGAGGCGGATGATATTTCTCCGCTGTCCTCTGGGTCCAAATATGATTTGTACGACCGCTCCCAACGATCCCTCATATTCGACAGCTCATCCTTGTGGTATGGCGGCTCAACACCATATTCTGATATTTCAGACCGAATAAAAGGCGCTATTATCCACCTATAGCTGTCCGTATTATGCGCCATAAATGCTTCACAGTATCTTTTTACAACGTCAAGCTTTGGTGGACTTATGAGCTACTCCCCGTTGGCTGGACAGATTTCGGGGAAGTTTAAGCTACTCTCCGGGCCTGCTGATCGGTTTGGTTGATGGTGTTCCAGTAGACCACGGCAGGGGTTCTGCCGCCATGGGCGGCGTGAGGCCGTTGGTGGTTGTAGAAGGTGATCCAGCGTCCGATCCCCGCCCTTGCTTGCGAGCCGGTTTCCCAGGCATGGAGGTAGACGCATTCGTATTTCAGGGATCGCCACAGCCGCTCGATAAAGATGTTGTCGATGCAGCGGCCCTTGCCGTCCATGGAGATGCGGGTTCCCGCCTGCTTCAGCCGGTCGACCCAGGCGAAGGAGGTGAACTGGCTGCCCTGGTCGGTGTTCATGGTCTCGGGCGGGCCGAAGCGCAGGATGGCCTCGTTGAGGGCCTCGACGCAGAAATCGGCTTCCAGGGTGTTGGAGATACGCCAGGCCAGGACCTTCCGGGTGGCCCAGTCCATGATGGCGACCAGATAGAGGAATCCCCTGCGCATGGGCAGGTAGGTGATGTCGGCGCACCAGACCTGATTGGGCCGGTCGATCCGCAGGCCCCGCAGCAGGTAGGGATAGGTCTTGTGGCCCTTGGCGGGCTTGCTGGTATTGGGCTTCTGGTAGATCGGCATCAGGCCCATGAGCCGCATCAGCCGCCGGACGCGCTTGACGTTGACCGGATGGCCCTCGTTCTGGAGATGCCAAGCCATCTGACGGACACCATAGAACGGCGTCTCCAGGAATTGGCGGTCGATCTGCCGCATCAGGTCCAGGTTGGTCTCCGTCTCGCCCTGGGGCTCGTAATAGAACGAGGAGCGTGCAATCGACAGCAGACGGCATTGGGCGCCGATCGACAGCGCCGGGTGTTTCGGCTCGATCATGGTCCGCCTCACTTGCCGGTCCACGGCTTGAGCTTTCGAGACAAAAAATCGTTGGCCACGGCCAGCTCCCCGATCTTGGCGTGCAGGGACCGTACCGTGTCTTCGTCCACCTCGGCCTTCTTCTTGCCGCCGCGTTCGAAGATATCAGCAGCCCCGTCCAAAAGGGCCTTCTTCCATTGATGGATCATGGTCGGATGGACGCCGTAGGCCGACGCCAGTTCCGATACCGTCCGTTCGCCCTTCAGCGCCTCAAGGGCGACACGCGCCTTGAACGCCGCGTCATGATTCCTGCGCTTCGACATCTCTGATCTCCTCGTCGTTGAGGATCAGCAAACATCAGATCGTAGCTTCCGTCAGTGTCCGATTTCTGGGGAGTAGCTCATTATTCCCCGCATTGCATCTTCAGCTTGGTTAAGCGGAAGATCGCACTGCGTATCCATCCAAATAAGAGGATACGGAATTCCTGACAAAACACCTTTTAGCGGCTCTGTTCCATCAAAATATATTCTGTCGTGGATATCAAATCTTCCTGTCCACCCGTCTTTTTTGTCATGAAAAGCCTCGACGAGCATTAAAGCGAGATCAGCAGATAGCATCATTTTGCGAGGAGTTGCCTTGGCAGCAAGGCGGAACCCCAAATCCATCTGTGGTCCGATAAAATCCAATACCTCGCCCTGGCGTTTTTCTTGCTCAAATAAAAACCGCCGCAGTGAGTGCTGAAAAACCCACTCATCAAATACAGGCGTAACCTTCTTAAGGTCATCCCTATTAAATCCAAGGACAACTTCAGCGTTGTTTACAGGAAACCCAGCCAGCCATGCGCACGACTTCAAATCAAGAGACGATGATACGCGCTTGAGCTCACTCCTGTATTTGTTAATCGCCTCCCTGAGAGTTGATAACGTGAAAAGAGGCTGAAGTGGTGACGATATTTCCTGGACATACAGAACCTCATCGCCAGCCGCTTTCCAAAAGCTTGGCGGACTCTGTATCTCCTTCGAAATGTCTTCTCCCAAATTAGCCATTGAAGCCTGCCACTGGTAGCGTAGCTGGTCGGCCAATCCTGAGAAAAAAGCTGAAAATGGTTCGAGCCACTGCTGGCCGTATTGATCGGCTATTTTCTTCCGACCCTGCTTAAAAGCAGTCGAACCAACGATATCAACACTGAAGAACAGCCGAAGCGTTGATCTCGGAAATTGCGCCTTGTCGCCACTATTTACCATACACTCAGCCCGAGATCCTTGGCGCGTATTTCTGCCGCAGCCAACGACACCTTAAATTCGCCAGCCACATTGGCGAGATAGCCGGCATGGCGACCTGCAGCATCAACGAAAGCCTTCTTAGGCATCAAAAACCCTGCGGCGAACCAATTTGCCTCCCATTCAACACGCCCCGTTCCATACCGCTCTGCAGTCATTCCAGCAGGGGCGTTTCTTGAATGCAGAAGGTAGTGACCGAGCTCATGCGCGACGGTAAATCGCGCCCTCAGTGGCCCCCCATCCTGCGCGACAAAAATTTCAAATTTTCCGCCAGGATGGACAACTATAGAACCGTCTAAAGTCGCATTGAAATCCTGAGAGCTGACCCACCTAATTCGACCTCCCAGAGTGTCGATAATTGGCTCTAAATCTGCGCCTGGGGTCAGCTTTAACGCCTCATAGGCGTGCTCCGCAAATTCGAAGACCTGATGCTTCGAAAGTCCGCAGGCTTGTGCTTGTGCATATGTCATTGATGGCGCTTTGACGTTGCCTACGGCAGGAGAGTGTGTACGAAACATGAATCTGTGTAAAGTTTTTATTGACAGAGGCACTCCCTCTTTCTGGATGCTATCCCACGGGTGGGTAATGCAGCCTAATCCAGCCGTTTCGCCAATTCCTCAGGGTCCGGTTGATAGTAGCGCTTCAAGGTCTGAAGGGTCTTGTGGCCGGTGACCGCCGACAGTTCCAGCACGTTGTGAAGCTTCTTGGATAAGTGGGTTGCCGCCTCGTGCCGGAGATCGTGGAACGTCAACCCTGCGATCTCCGCCGCCTTGCAAGCGTCCTTGAATGCCAGGATGACCTCTCCTTTGGTGTGGGGAAACACCTCTGCCGCATCAGGATAGAGCTTGCGAAGCTGTGCGAACGCCGTTCGCGCCCTGGTCGATAGGGGAACCGTCCGGGGCTCTCCGTTCTTGGTGTCCGGCAGGTGCGCCGTGGAGCCGTTGACATGGCGCCAGATCAGCTGGCGAAGCTCTCCCTGACGCATGCCGGTTTCGATGGCGATGATCACCATTGCCTCAAGCCAATTGAATTCGGACGCCTTGCAGGCCGTCAGCAGCCGCTCTTCCTCATCACCGACCAGCCGTCGCTTCCGCCCCGCATTGGCCTTAGGGCGCTTCACACCGGCCACAGGGTTGTTCAGGCTCGGCATGTGCCACTCACTGGCGGCGTGAACGAAGATCGCGCTGAGGAGGTTCATGGCGTTGGCGACGGTGGACGGTGCCGGAAGGCGTTCCGTGCCATCCTTGAGCTTTCTGGGGGCCGTCATGCGGCGATTCCGCCACTCGGCAACGTCCGACGCGGTGATAGAGGCCATGGAGCGAAGGGCCAGGGGATCGCGGCGCCACGCCGCCAGAACATACCGCTCCTCGGCTGCGCCTTTCTTAGTGGGCGTCACTTCCCGTTCGTACCGCTCCAGAGCCTCCAGGAGCGTCGTCTGGTGGGCTTTGGCGTCATCCCGGTAGGTGCGGCGCCGCATGGGGCGCTCAACGCCCGCAGCCCAATCCTCGGCTTCCTTCTTGGTCTTGAAGCCACTGGCCGTTTTCGTGCCGTAGCCCACGATCCGCACCCGAGCCTGCCATGCAGGCTTCGCGTCGGTGTGGGGAGGTGACCAATTCTGCACCGACCTCGGTCTCGGAGGATCGGGCTGAAGGCCAGTGTTTGTGCGGGGATGGAGAGGTCGCCATTCTGCACCGGTGACCGGAACAAAATGGTCAAAAGTGGTCAGTGAGCCGCGCGATTTTGCACCGGAGCTACCATTTTTCGAGCGTCGGCTCGGGCGGAATGATGGAGCCGGGCTTGGCGTACTTCGCCTCGATCTGGCGGGCGAGCGTCTTACTGGCGTTCAACAGGCCTGAGGCGGTCCCAAAGGTCGTGTAGGGGACCCGTTCCTGCCGATATTCCGCCGCCGTACTTGCGAACGCCCGAGTGATGTCGGCTAGGAGCGCCACCTGCCAATCATCATAGCCACCAACCCGGATCACACTGCCCATGGTGGCGCTGAGGCGCCTCGCGATCTGGGGCCTGACCTGGTCCGGTAAGGCGTTACGAGCCGACAGGCCGATCATGTCGCTCACCATCACCATGTCGCGCCAAACCCGCACGACATCGGCAGGCGTGTCCGCGCGCTGGATGATCGTCGTGTTGGCGCTAAGGTATTGAGCGATCGTCCGATTGAGCGTGTCGTCATGATCGTTGGCCCTGGCCGATCCGGCTATGGACAACAGCGTTAGAAATGCGATGACGGACAGACGCATGCTGCTCTCCTCTAACGCTTCGGCGTCCCGGCCAAAAGCCGGGCGACGCGAATCATTGCCGAGAACCCGGCCAGCAGATTGACCAGATCATCCACTTCCAGCGAGGCAATCGTATCCTTACCGAATTTTCGGCGCAGTTCGTCCTGGAACTCGGAACAGACCGTGTCGGGTTCCCCGGCCAGGACACCCTCCAGGCGATGCACCAGGGTACGGCGTTGTTGCTCGGCGGCATCTGCTCCGCCTCCAAGACTAACATTCATGGTTACCGGTGCCTGGAAGATCACTGTCTGTGGCGTCAAGCACGCAATACCGTTGTCGTTGGCTCCCACGGCATCGGCCAGTAATCGCCGTGCCTTTGCTGCCCAATCTTCTCCGCCCATCGTCCTCAACTCGCCAGATCAAGCAGGTCATTGATCAGACCTCTCTTGATTTGGCCTTCCGCGCCATCGTGGGTCAACTGTTTGTATACGAGGGTGATCAGTTTCCCCTTCTTTTCCGCCGCCAGCGTGAGATTTCGGGCGGCCAGCAATTCCTCTACGGCGGCGATGGCGCCCGCGAGAGCGTCACTGTTGATTTCGGTTTCGCCGGGGACGGAAGCCGCGTCTTGAACCCCAGGGCCGAGTTGCCTCTCACCTTTGCCGGTGAGCAGCCAGTTGATGTTGACGCCGCAGACCTCGTGCAGGCGAGCGAGCACGTCCGCCTCGGGACGCCGTTCGCCGCGCTCATACTTGCCGATCGTATCCTTTGCAACGCCCAATCGGGCGGCAAATGCAGGCTGGGTTAACCCCCCGCGAACGATCCTCAAGCGATCTCCCAGCATTTCAGCGGCACCGGTCATGGCTGAAAATCCGTCCATTTGCCGCTGAAACGCTTTCGGCGAGCGGTAACGCATTGACTGCGAATGAAAAAATGCCAATCGATCGGCGACGCACGAATGGGCGTCGCTGAAAATGCCATTTGGGCGCTTTTGACGCTTGTCGTGACGCCCACTTGTCCGCTATAACCATCGACATGACGACTGACACCTCAACGATAAGCATTCCGAAAAACCCCACCGAACGGCGGGGGTGGATCATCTGGCAGCTGCGAAACCGTGGATGGTCATTCACCCGGATCGCGCTGGAACAGGGGACCTCGGTCCAGGCCGTCAGCAACGCTACGCTGGTGCCCTCATCGCACCTCCAGCAACGCATCGCCGAAATCCTGGAGCTGCGGCCCCAGCAATTGTTTCCCGAGTACTTCGCCCCAGACGGCAAGCGGCTGGGACGAACCCGAGAGAAACACCGTATCACGCGCAGCCCCTGCGGCAATGTCCAAGATGGAGCGGCGGCATGAGCACTCGCCGGGCTCACGATTGGCAGATCTCCTACATGTCGCTGGCCGGACTGCTGTCCCGCCGCCGGGCGGAGATGGGGATCAGCCAGGACGGCCTGGCCACGTCCCTGCGCGTCGGGCGCCGTTCCGTGCAGCGCTGGGAGGCGGGAGACGCCTATCCCTCCGGCTTGCGGCTGTTCCAATGGGCCGCCCAATTGGGCGTGCAGATTGCGCCACAAATGGCGCATCCGGTTTCGGAGAGGGCGGCATGATCGCGGCCCTCTCCACACCACTTTCCCTCTGCCTCCCTGGAGGGAAAGGCCGCCGGCCCGCCGGCCGGCTGCGGCGGCTTTCCGCCGTGTCTCCGCAACTTCAGGCCGGGCGCGGCAGCGCGCAAAACGTCGCGTCCGGCCTCTTTTTGCGGGTTTTCAACGACCCCCGAATGGAGGCACCCATGCCCAGAGCCCAGAAGGGCCGGCACCATGTGGCCGACCCCAATCAATTCGACTTCATGCGTCTGCTCGAAGGCGCCGTGGACCTTCCCGATCCCCACGAACCCCGGCGCGAACCGGGTGCCCTCAATCTTGACCAGCGCATGCGCCGCCTGCTCAACCAGGCCATCGCCGCCGGTCCCTTCGCCGACCGCAACGACCTGGCCCAGATGGTCGCCTTCCACGCCGGACGGCCCATCAGCAAGGCGATGATCGACAGCTGGACCGGGGCCAGCCGTCCCCATCGCTTTCCCGCCGACCTGATCCCGGCCTTCTGCGTGGCGCTGGGCAATTCCATCCTGTTGCACGGCCTGGCGGAATCTTCAGGATGCGTCGTGGCCGAAAGCGCCGACCTGGTGCGTTCCCGGCTTGATCGGCTGGCCCTGTTCATCCGCTTCGCGCGGGCCGAGCAGAGGCGCCTGGTGGCCGCCACCCCGCTGTTCCGCGAGGTGGACCATGGCTGAGATCTGGCACACCGCCGCCGAGCTGGCCGCGCTCAAGCTTCCCGGATTGCCCGCCACGCCCCAGGGCGTTAACAAGCGAGCCGCCACGGAAAAATGGCCGCGCCGCCGCCGCGATGATTCCACTCATGCCTGGGAATACGATGTCTCCGCCTTCTCCAGGGGACTTCCAAAGGCCGCCCGCGACATCCTGATCAGACATGTGGTTTCAGCCGGGGGCGGTCTCCTCCCGCCCATGCCCCCGGCCACTTCCCCGGCCGGCGAATCCTCTCCGCCGGCCGGGGCTTCTGTCGCCGTTTCCATGATCGGCGACACCACCCACCTGACCAACGCCCAGCGCGCCACCATGGATGCCCGCATGGCGGTGCTGGGATACGTGGACCAGCTGGCCATGCTGGAGGGCGGCATCACCCGCGCCCGTAGCCGGGTGGTCGAGGAGGCCACGATCGGCCATTTGCCCCCGGCCATCGCCCGGCTGCTGCCCGTCGCCAATGCCAAGGCGGGAAAGGCGGGCAGCCGCACCGTCAGCCCGCGCACCCTGATCAACTGGCACAACGAGCGCGCCGCCGGTGCCGCCGCCCTGGCCCCCAAGGTCCCCCAGCCCGACATGAGCGTTCCGGCCTGGGGACCGGCCCTGCTGGCCATCGCCAACCATCAGAACCGCAGCCTGCACGACATCATCGCCACCGATCTGTCGGCGCCCGGCGCCCTGCCGCCCGGCATCAATCCGCCCAGCTACGGCCAGGCCCGCCGGTGGCTGGGCAAGGTCAGCACCATCGAGCGCAACCGCAGCCGCATGGGGCCCAAGGAACTCAAGTCCATCAAGCCCTACGTCAAGCGCGACCTCTCCGGCCTCGATCCCCTCGACGTGGTCCAAAGCGACGGCCACTGCCTGGATGCCGAGGTGCTGCACCCCCGCCACGGCCGCCCCTTCCGGCCCGAGATGACCACGATCATCGATCTGGCCACCCGCATGTGCGTCGGCTGGTCGGCCGGCTTGGCCGAAAACGCCCTGGGCGTGGCCGACGCCATCGTCTACATGGTCACCCGCTGGGGCATCCCCGCCGTGTGGTACGTGGACAACGGCTCGGGCTACAACAACCAGCTGATGGATGACGAGCGCACCGGCCTGCTGCACCGCATCCAGACCACCAAGCTCAACCGCCTGCCCAACAACCCCCAGGCCGGCGGCTACGTGGAACGTTCGCACCAGAGCATCTGGATCAAGGGTGCCAAGCGCCTGTCCGCCTATATGGGCCAGGACATGGACCGCCAGGCCGGCCAGGTGGTCCACAAGATCACCAGGGCCGAGATCAAGCGCGCCGGCACCACGCGGCTCATGATGGCCTGGCCGGAATTCCTGGATTGGGCCGAGGCCCGGGTCCAGGAATACAACAACACCCCCCATCGCGGCCTGCCCCGCATCACCGATCCCGTCACCGGCCGCCGCCGCCACATGACCCCCGCCGAATCATGGGCCGAGGCGGTGGCGCGCGGCTGGTGCCCGGCCGTGGTCTCGGCTGTCGAGGCCGCCGACCTCACCCGCCCCTACGAAATCCGCACCGTGACGCGCGGCATGGTCTCGGTCCTGGGCAACAGCTACTTCAGCCGCATCCTGGCCGACTGGCACGGGCACGAGGTGATGGTGGGCTACGACGTCCACGACGCCTCCAAGGTCTATGTCCGCGACCTGGATGGCCGCCTGATCTGCGAGGCGGGATTCGAGGCCAACAAGCGCGCCGTGCTGCCCCGGTCGTTCCTGGACCGCTCCATCGAACGCCGCGAGAAGGGCCGCCTGGACCGGGCCATGGAGCACGTCAGGGAGATTCACGCCGAGGCCGGCATCCAGGTCATCGACGCCACCGCCACCCCGGTGCTGTCGGACAACGTCGCGATCCTCCACCAGCACCTGGTGCTGGAGCTGACCGCCGCGCCGTCCGCCACCGCCGCCCCCATCCCAGAGACGCCGACGACCCGCTTCGCCCGCTGGCGCGATCTCGACGCCGCCATCGCCGCAGGAGGGGAGGTCGCCGAGGACGCGCGCCGCTGGCACCAGCGCTACCCGCTGTCGGCCGAGTGGCGCGCCATGTCCGAAATGTCCGCGAATTTTGACGAGATGTCCGGCGCCGCCGGATGACGACGACGCCCGCCGGTGGCACGGCGGGCGTCGGAAAAAACGAACAATACTGATGGAGACCAAGTTTATGTCGCAGACCGCCCCCGCCGTCAACACCGTCGCCCCCCTGACCAACGTCGCCCTGATGCAGGAACTGGTCGGGCGCATCCAGCATCGCAAGTCCGATCTGCCCGGAATCGGCTGCTTCTACGGTTTCTCCGGTTACGGCAAGACCGTCGCCACCACCTACGCCGTCAACAAGCTGGACGAGCGCGCGGCCTACCTGGAGGTCCGCTCTACCTGGACCCGCAAGAAATTCGTCGAGGCCCTGCTGGGCGAATTGTCCCCCGGCACGCGGTACGGCTCCAAGCCCACCTACGACCTGATCGAGATCGCCGCCGAGAAGATGATGGTGGGCCGCATCGTCCTGTTCGTGGACGAGGCCGATTTCGTCGTGGACCGGGGCTATGCCGAGGTGCTGCGCGACCTCTACGAGATCGCCAAGACCCCCATCGTCCTGATCGGCGAGGAGGATCTGCCGGTCAAACTGGAGCGCTACGAGCGCCTGCACAACCGCATGGCCCGTCCCGTCGCCGCCCAGCCTTGCGGCCTCGACGACGCCCGCCACCTGGCCCGCCTCTATGCCGACCAGATCAATGTGGCCGACGATCTGCTCAAGCATCTGGTGGATCAGGTCAAGGGCTGCACGCGGCGCGTCGCCGCCAACCTGGACGACATCCAGGAGGAGGCCCTGCGCCTCGGTTGGGACAACGTGGATCGCCGCACCTGGGCCGACCGCAAGTTCAACACCGGCGATGTCACCGCTCGGCGCCGGGGGGTGATCTGATCATGGCCACCGGACGCAAGCCGGCGGACAAGCTGTCCACCCGCCGCACCGTCACCGGCCAGGATGCCATCTGGATCGCCATCCGCGCTTTAGGACTCGGCCCCGATCATCGCTTCGATCTCACCGGCCTGCTGGCGCACATGGACCGGACGGATTGGCCGCGCCTGCGCGCCGACCGTAAAACCGCCAAGGATTACCTGCGCCGTTTAACGGCGGGCGGACTGCTGGTGGCCACCGACGACGGCGCCCTGGTGCTGGTCGATGATCCCGGCCCCGCCACCCCCCGCTTCCGTCCTGACGGCACCCCGGTGCGCCAGGGCGCCGGCCGCCGCGCCATCTGGCGCACCATCCGCATCCTCGGCGAGTTCACCCTCCAGGATCTGGTCAAGCTCGGCTCCACCGAGGAGGTGGCGATCGCCCGCTCCGACGCCGAGCATTACGTCAAATGGCTGCGCAAGGCTGGCTACCTGATGGTGGTTGAGCGGCCCACCGACACCACGATTCCCACCATCTGGCGCCTGCTGCCGTCGCGCAACACCGGCCCCATGCCGCCGCAGATCCAGCGCAGCCACCAGATCTGGGACCCCAACCTGGCCAAGGTCACCTGGACGCAGGAGGCCCCAGAATGCCTGTGACCGCCCCCTCCGCGACCGCCAAGTCCGACACTCTCGCCCCGCGCCAGGACGATCCCGATTGGCTGGCCGTCCTGCGGACCTGCGCCCGCGACACCTCCATCACCCAGGCCGGCACGCGCATCGGCATGAGCCGCGCCGCCGTCTCCCTGGTGCTGTCCGGCACCTATCCCGGCGGCACCGTCCGCGTCGAGGCGCGGGTGCGGGCCAAGCTGATGGACCAGGTCGCCTGCCCGGGCCTTGGCCAGTCCATCGCCCTGGACCGTTGCCGGGTCCAGGCCGCCAAGCCCTTTTCCGCCGCCTCGGGGCGCGCCGCTGCCCTGTGGCGCGCCTGCCAATCCTGTCCCCACCGCCCTGCCCCCAAGCATCCCGCCAAGGAGGCCGATCATGCGTGACACCTGCACCCAGTTGCTCGACGATCTGCTGGTCACCGCCCGGACCTGGCTGGGCCCCACCGTGGAGGCCGATTGCCGCTGCCAGGATACCGCCAAGCTGCGGGCCTTCGTTGCCAACCTTGAGTCCGTCCGCGACCATGTGGCGCTGATGGAGGGGCAGGCCGCCCTCGATGGCGCCCCCCCTGGTGATGATGTCTCCGGCGGGCTGCGCAGCCTGTCGGCCTCCATCGCCAAATGGCCCGACGGCACGGTCCTGTATGGCCGCTCCATCCGGGCGTTGCAGGCTTCCGTGGACATCCTGGCCGCCCAGGCCGCCGCCATCGAGCTGGCCTTGCGTCTCCTCCACGGCGGGGACAGCGACGAGGATCGCGAGATCCTGGCCCTGGCCACCATCCTCAACCGGGCGGGCATCCGCCGCGCCATCTCCCTGGCGCAGCCGGTCGTGGCGCCGCCGGGCGGCGCGGGAGACGCGGCATGAGCGCGCTGCCCTATAACGGCGACACCGTCTTCGCCTGGATGAGCGGAACGGAGGAGGTTTCCGCCCGTCCCGTTGGCGCCATCGAGATCGGGGGGCGCTCCCGCGTCGTGCTCCTGGATGCCTTCGACCGCCATTGGGTGGCCGAGGTCGGTACCAACGGCCAGACCTTCGAGATCTGCTCCGGCCCGGTCACCGGCCAGGAAGCGCTCCACGCCGCCGAGCTGGTGGTGGCCGGCATCCGCGATCACGGCTCCGCCACCGCCCTGGTCAACACCCTGGCCATCGGCCTGGTGGCGCGGATCTGCGCCGAGCAGGAGGCCGCGCCATGCCCCGGCTGACCATCGCCCTGCTGATCGCCGTGCTCGTCGCCCTGGTGGTCCAGTCCGGCGCGGAGATCAGCGCCGAGGTTCAGGCTGCCGCCCCGACACCATTCGTCCGCCCGTCCACCCTGGCCGGCAACCACTTCATCCCGCCCCAGCCCTAAGGAGCCCCCCATGGCGAAAGCCGCCACCCGCATCAAGACCGCCGCCGCCCCCTTCGCGGTGCCCCAGACCGCCGAGGAGGCCAACGACTTCGTCGCCCGTCTGGGCGCCGCCCAGCGTGACCGCCAGGTCCTGGAGACCGCCATGAACGAGGCGCTGTCCGCCGTCAAGGCCGACTACGAGGAAGAGGCCCAGCCCCTCAAGGCGGAGATCGAGGCCCTGACCCGAGGCCTGCACACCTATGCCGAGGCTCACCGCGCGGCGCTGACCCAGGACAACCGCGTCAAGTTCCACCGTTTCGCGGCGGGCGAGATCGCCTGGCGCGCCCGTCCGCCCAAGGTGACCATCCGGGGCGCCGAGACGGTGATCGCGGCGCTCAAGCGCCTGGGCCTGGACCGCTTCCTGCGCGTCAAGGAAGAGCCCAACAAGGAGGCCATGCTGGCCGAGCCCGGGGTGGCCACCACCGTCGCCGGCATCTCCATCGGCAGCTCCGGCGAGGACTTCATCGTCAAGCCCTTCGAAACCCAGTTGGAGGAGGTGGCCCCATGATCACGTCTCACATCATTCCCTCCAAGGTCCTGGTCCAACGTCCCCCGGCTCTCGTCGCCCAGAAGAAGCAGCAAGGTTTCGCCTGGGTCGAGCCCGGCGGGCGCATCCGGGTGGGCGTCAACCCCCAGCGGACCAAGGGCACCCGCATCATCGCCATCGGGCCTCTTCGCTCCATGCGCAACCTGTTCCACGTCGTCTCCCGCCATGGCTGGGAGCCCGGCGTGTTCCTGGTACCGGGCATGCCGGAAGCCGCCACGCCCCAGGATGCCGAGGACGCGCTTTTGGATTGGCTGGATTGGTTGGCCCGCCGTGAGCGCCCCGATATCGCTTTTGTCGGTGCCGGCCAGGATAAGGCTGGGCGCTCCACCTCCCGCGAGCGGTTCAACCGCACGGCGGCCATGCTCTCCAACCACAAGGAATCCTGACCATGTGCGACTGCATCGCCACCGTGGACAAGCTCCTGGCCGACCACAACGCCATGCTGGAACTGCCGCTGTTCGGCCGCCAGCGGGTCTCCATCCGGACTGCCAAGAAGGAAGCCTCGAAGCGGGGAAAGCCCCCGATCATGCAGGCCACCTTCTGCCCCTTCTGCGGCGAGCCCTATCCCGAAGAGGAGAAGTAGCCATGGCCCAGCACTCCCCCCGCTTCCCCGCCTGCCCGGAATGCCACCACCAGGGCGCCGAGGCCCATGGCCGCACCTGCCCGGGCTGCACCGACGGCGATCGCTTCGAGCCCGCCCACGCGCCTGAGATCGGCTTCGTTTCCGACATTGCCGCCTGGGCCGACGATACCTTGTCGGCCTGCGCTGAAGCCCGTCGTCCCGCCGCCTGCACCGACGGCATCCCCAAGCCCGAGGTGATCCGTGAGCCGGTTCCGGCCTGGCCGCCCGCCAAGATCCGGGGGGCCTGACCATGGCCTTTCCCGTTCTGACCCGCACCGTGGCCGAGGTCGATTCCTGGTGGAAGCCGGGCAGCACGCCCATCCTGCTGGAAGAGCTGTTCGCCCAGGGCCACACCTACAAGCGCCTGGCCGAACTGCTGGGTGCGCCCAGCGACAAGGCGGTGTTTGCCCATGCCAAGACCCTCGGCCTGCCGGAGAAGTATCCGCGTGGCGGCTCGGCCGTTGCGGCCCGCAAGGCCACCATCGCGGCCAAGAAGGTCGAGGCGGCCCGCCCCGTCCAAGGCTGGCCCAAGGCCAAAACCTGCCTGAAGTGCCGGGGAACGTTCCAGAGCGCGGGGGCGCACAACCACGTTTGCCCGACCTGCCAGCGGAGCAACGCCTCCGCCCTTGATGACCTCCGGGCTTGGTGATCGCCATGGCCCGCCTCCTCGACGCCCTGCTCCTGGTGGACGCCTTGGCCCGTACCGCCGCCCGTGCGGTCGGTACCCAGTCCCATCTGGGCCGCCATCTGCGCGCCGCCGCCGCCGATCTGCGCCGCGAGCTGGCCACCCACGCCATGGCCGAGGAGGCCGCCACCTTCGACCCCAAGACCGACCTCATGCGCATCTTCGCCGCCGCCGAGGCCGCCGGCCTCGACTGGCCGGACATGCGGGACGCGCTCAACGACTACCACACGCAATCCGGCCGGCCCCGTTGCAGCGGGACCGGTCGATAACCGGGGCGGATGCCCCAGATCAAGGAGGATTGAGATGAACATGATGACCACCCCGGACAAGACGGGCAAGCGCAAAGTCTCCACCCGTGGACGCCAGGAGAACGGAGCCCCGAACCCCGTCGATATCCACGTCGGCGCCCGCATGCGCCTGCGCCGCACCCTGCTCGGCATGAGCCAGGAAAAGCTGGGCGAGGCCATCGGCCTGACCTTCCAGCAGGTGCAGAAGTACGAGCGCGGCGCCAATCGCATCGGCGCCTCGCGCCTGTTCGACCTGTCGCGCGTGCTGGACGTTCCGGTCTCCTACTTCTTCGATGACATGGCGGACGGCGTCCAGGCACAGAGCCCGGTGAACATCATCAAGGGTTCGGTCGGCCTGTCGGAAGAGCCGGCGACCTTCGAGGCCGACCCCATGACCAAGCGGGAAACCCTGGAGCTGGTGCGCGCCTACTACAACATCACCGATCCGCAGGTCAGGAAGCGCGTCTACGAGCTGGCCAAGGCCCTCGCCGCCGTCGCTGGCGCCGAGTAACCCCCAGCCCCGGCGCCGGAAGCGGCGCCGGGGTGCTTCCCCCGTAGAAGGTGTAGGTATGACTGTTCTTTTTGCCCACAAGCTGTCTGATACCTCGGCTCTCACCCCGGTGAGAATCAAGGCGGCCGATCTGTTCTGCGGCGCCGGAGGCTTCAGCACGGCCCTGGTGCGCGCCTTGGAGGCAATGGGCGTCGAGGTCGAGCTGGTCTGCCTCAATCACTGGGAACGGGCCATCCAGACTCACACCGTCAACCACCCGTTCGCCAAGCACTTCCAGGCCGATGTACACGCGCTCCGGCCCATCGTCGCGGTGCCCGGCGGCAAATTGCACATCCTGCTCGCCGCCCCGACCTGCACGGACCATTCGACTGCCAAGGGCGGCCAGCCAATCAATGACCAGCAGCGCATGCATCCCTGGGCGATCAACACCTGGGCAACCGAACTGGACGTGGACATCATCGTCTGTGAGAACGTGCCCGACATCGTCGGCTGGGGGCCGCTGAGACGCAAGCTGGGCAAGGGCAATGTCCCGCTCAACGACCGCCACGACCGCCCGTGGATGGTGCGCGACCCGGCCCGCAAGGGCGAGTACTACAGGGCGTGGATCGCGTCCCTGCGCGCGCTGGGCTATGTCGTCGAGTGGCGCATCATTTGCGCCGCCGATTATGGCGACGCCACGACCCGCAAGCGCTGGATCATGCAGGCCCGCCGGGACGGCCATCCCATCACCTGGCCGCCTCGCACCCACGCCCCGGCCAACGAGAATGAGCCGTTGGGCCTGAAGCCATGGGTGCCGGCGGCCAAGATCATCGACTGGAGCAAGCGGGGGCGCTGCGTCTTCGAGCGGCCGGTCCCGCTACGGCCCAACACCATCCGCCGCGTCATGGTGGGCGTCCAGCGGCACTTCGGCTGGATGGCGCCCATCTATATGCCGGCGCTCGAACTGGAGCTGCAGCGTTCCATCGCCCGCTGGGGCGACAAGGGCAAGCAAAAAGGAGCCAGTCGAGGCGGCACGCCCACCGCTGCCGGAGCCGCCGTCATTGAGCTTCGCGGCACGTCCACAGCCCACCCGGTGTCCGAGCCGCTGCCCACCGTAACGGCTGGCGGCAATCATCTGGGCATCATTGTGGCCGAGGCCAAGCCCTTCGTCCTGGCCAACCGCACCAACAACGTTCCGGCGGACGCAACCGTCGCGCCGATCCCGACTGTCACCACGCGCGGCAACATCGCCCTGGTGGAACCGGAGGCCAAACCGTTCGTCTTCACCCCGCGCCATGCTGATCCGAAGGGTGGCCCCCAGCCGCGCAGCGTCGATGAGCCGATCCCGACCATCACCACCAGCGGCAGCCAGTTCGGTGTGGTCGAGCCGGACGTGAAGCCCTTCGTGCTGGGCCAGCAGAGCTGTAGCGCGCCGCGCTCGGTGGACGATCCTTTGATGACGGTGGCCACGGCCGGCGCCATCGCGCTGGTGGAGCCCGGCTTCGTCATGGCCATCGACCAAGCCAACGGTGGCGCCCACGTCTCGCCGCTGTCGGCGCCGGTACCCACCATCATCACCAAGGCCAACCAAGCGCTGGTGCATCCCTTCGTTATGGCGGTCAATCATGCCGATGGCGATCCCAACCGGGTCAAGCCGGTGTCCGAGCCCCTCGACACCATCACCAGCAAGCGTGGCATCGGTCTGGTCGGCCCGGCCATGATCGCGCCCCATTACAGCAACGGCTCGGGTCTGAGCTGCCATCCGGTTGACGAGCCCTTGCCCACGGTGACCACCAAGGCCCGCTTCGCCCTCGTGCAGGCCATCGTCGGCGAGGCCCCCGAAGATCTGGCCGCCGCCGTTGCCAGCCGTCGCCTGATCGTGGACGAGCATGGCCGCCTCGGTCTGCTGTGCCTGCCGCTCCGCATGCTGTCGAACCCCGAGCTGGCGGCCGCCACCAGCTTTACCACCGAGCAGTATTCCTACGAGTTCGCCGGCACCACCGAGGAAGTCACCCGCCAGATCGGCAACGCCATCCCCGTCCACATGGCCCAGGCGATCATCACCGAAGCCCTGGCGCCGGCCGTGGCGGAGATCCTGAAGGAGGCCGCTGAATGACCACCCATGCCCCCGCCATCTACCCGCCGGAATTGGCCGCCGCCTGTGCCAAACAGGCCGGCGGGAAATACCAGCCCTCCAACGGTACCGAGGGCGAGATCTTCATGGCCGCCTGGTGCGCCCATTGCGCCCGCGAGGCGGCCTTCCGCGCCGATCCCGCCCTGGGCGAGCCGTGCTCGATCCAATCGGCCACCATGGCCTTCATGGTCACCGACCCGCTCTATCCCGAGCAATGGCAGTTCGGCACCGATGGCCAGCCGGTCTGCACCGCCTTCACCACCGAGGACGTGCCAGAGCGTTGCGCCAAGACCGGCGACCTTTTCGGAGATCCGTCATGACCAAATCCAAACCCACCCTCTATCCCTACATCCTGGGCGGCTCCCTGACCATCGACGTGGCGTTCTTCGCGCCCAAGATGATCGATGAGCACGCCGACCTGACCGCCAAGGGATATGTACTGAAATCCCCGGTGACGGCGGCGATCCGCAAGGACGGCACGCTCTCTGTACCGTTCCGCTACACCCGGAAGTCCGGGACCAAGGCCGGAGCCGTCATCGATCGTACCGGCTGGACGGTCACCGTCTATGCCGGCGGCCTGTTCGGCAAGGTGACGGAGGTGTCGTCATGATGCCCGATCTCGCCCTCAGCGTCCGCCAGCCTTGGGCCTGGGCCATCGTGCTGGGCTACAAGGGCGTGGAGAACCGCTCCACCTTCGCCGTCACCAAGGCCGGATTCGACGCCCGGCCGGTGGCGATCCACGCCGCCAAGGGCATGACGCGGGACGAGTACGAGGGTGCCGCCGACTTCATGGCCCGCCTGGGCGTCGAATGCCCGCGTCCCGACGAACTGGTGCGCGGCGCCATCATCGGCGCCGCCGACATCACCGCCATCGTCAAGGACCATGACAGCCCCTGGTTCTTCGGCCCGCGCGGGCTGGTGCTGGCCAACCAGCGTCAATGCCCCCCCATCCCGGCGACCGGCGCCCTGGGCTATTTCCAGTGGCGCCAGTCCGGGACCCTGGCCGAACCGCTGGCCTGGATGCGCGCCTGGCCCGGCGAACACCGCCGCGCCGCGAAAGAGGCCGTCCCGCCCCAGCCTGCCGCGCTTCCGCTGTTCGGAGAGCCATCATGATCTGCGCCTATTGCGACGGCCACGTCACCTGGCGCGGCCCCCTGTCGGACCTCACCCACACCCAATGCGCCAGCTGCGGCCGCCGGAACTGCCAGGTGGTCGAGGAGCCCGAGGACCAGGACGAGGACATCGAGGAGGCGGACGCGGAATGACCGGCCAGAACATCAGTTCCGCCGTCATGTCCCAGCGCCGCTCGCCACCGCGCGCGCTCGACTATTTCCCGACGCCACCCTGGGCGACACGGGCGCTGCTGGAGCACGTCAATATCCGGGGCGTCTCCGCTGGCATGGGCGGCGGCGAGATTCCCTGGGACGAACTCACGGTGTGGGAGCCTGCCTGTGGCGAGGGCCATATGGCCCGCGTGCTGGCCGAGCGTTTCGGCCTGGTGGTGGCCAGCGACGTGTTCGATTACGGCATCGGCGCGGCGGTCCATGACTTCCTCGGCGTCAATGACCTCGCCGCGTCGCCGGCCCCGGTCAAGCAGCCGCATTTCGTCATCACCAACCCACCGTTCTCGGTGGGGCAGCAGTTCATCGAACATGCCTTGGACATCGCGACCATGGGCGTGGCCATGCTGGTGCGCACCGCTTTCCTCGAATCGGGGGAACGCTACGACCTCTTCCAGCGATTTCCTCCCCGGTTCGTCGCCCAGTTTTCCGGCCGGGTTCCCATGGTGATGGGACGCCTGGATGCCGCCGCCAGCAGCGCCACAGCCTATTGCTGGATCTTCTGGAAAATCCCGGTGTGCGGAATTTTCGGCGGAGGGCGGAGCACCAGCCTTCTCTGGATTCCCCCTGATGCCCGCACCCGGCTGGAGCGCCCCGGAGATTACCCGGACCAGACCGCAGGAGGCTTGCTATGATCCCTTCGACTGACACCCCCCAGGCCCGGAGGGCATGGTTCGCCGCCTGCCGCGAGGCCAAGGTCTCGGACGAGGACCGCAAGGCCATCCAGGCGCGGATCTGCGGCGCCGACGCCTCAGCCAGCACCATGACCGCCCGCGACTTCGCCAAGTGCATCGACGACCTCAAGGCCAAGGGGCTGTGGAAGCCGTCGCCGAAGCGCGCCGGCACCCGCGCCATGGCCGGCGATCCCCAATCGGCCAAGATTCGCGCCCTCTGGCTGGCGCTGTACCACCTGGGCGCGGTGCGCAGCCCCGAGGAATCGGCCCTCGCCGCCTTCGCCAAGCGCATGACCGGCAGGGATGCCCTGCAATGGTTGTCCGGCGCCCAGGCCAACCGGGTGATCGAAGCGCTCAAGGATTGGTGCTTGCGCGAGGGCTTCTCGCCACAGCGCGACGGCACGCTATCCAAGCAACTGCTGCTCCATGCCCAATGGGCCAAGCTCCATGCCCTGGGCGCCGTGCGAATCACTGATACAGCCGCGCTCGACAACTGGCTGTCCACCTCGCGCATCTCGCCCCACACCACGGCGGTGACCATGCTGTCGGAGCAGCAACTGGACCAGGCCGCCGAGATGCTCGGCCGTTGGGTCCGCAAGGCGCGGGCGACCACACCCACTCCCAAGGAGTCATGACCATGCAGATGATCGACCATGCGTTAGCGATCCGCCAACTGGAGCTGCGGCGCCGAGAGATGGATGAGCGGGGCGAACCCACCTCCTATGCCGAGATGGTTGAGGCGATGCGCCGTCGCGACATCGCCCCCGCCGATCCCGATGACGGCACCCCGAACATCCATTCCCAGCCCCGCTATCCGGGAGAGGGAAACCGCCGTGAACGCCGCAAGGAGGCCGCCCAGGCCCGGAAGAAGGTGCCGGCGTGAGCGAACGGGACAGCATCGACGACACCCTGGACTGGCTTGAGGAGCGCAAGGCGAATTGCATCCGTATCGCCGCCGGCAAGGTCGGAAAAGACCGCGACGGATGGCTCGATGATGCCGCCCATTTCGGGCACGCGATCAGCTTGATCCGCCGGGAATACCGACCCAACCGCCCTCTCAGCTGAGGAGTAAGACATGACCGCGAGTTACCAGCACATGCGAGACGCCATGTACGTGGTGTCCGTCCATGGGGACGGCGCGGGCGCCTATCTGGTCCACGGCTGGTCCGCCATGTGCGCCTCGGTGATCGCCGAGCATTATGACGAACCGGACGAAAGCCAGCGCCAGGAGATCCTGCGTCTGCTGGATGACGAGGACATGTGGGCGGCCGGCTTCGATGGCCAGCCCTTCCACTGGTTCATCCGGCTGGAGGACGGCGGCATCGAGGTCCGGCGCATCACCCACAACCGCCCCGCCGCCGCCGAGCTTTCCAGGGAGCCATGATCATGTCCGCCGCCCTCGATCCCATCGTCAACTACGCCGTCATCGCCGAATTGATCGGCGAGGACAAGGCGCTGGCCCTGTCCAAGGCCTGGGGCGGACGGTCACTGTATGTGCCGTCGCCGCGTCGCCTGGGGCCGGCGGCGCCGGTGGTGGCGCTGATCGGGCACGAGGCCGCCGAGGCCCTGGCCGAGCGCTTCGGCGGCACCCGCATCGACGTGCCCATCGGGCCGGGCAAGCGGGCCAGGGTCTGGGAGCTGAAAGGCCAGGGGTGCTCCATCCGCAAGATCGCCGCCGAGATGAAATGCACCGAGCGCACCGTCTACAACGTCCTGGCCGGGCCACCGCCCAAGGGCGCGACCGGGACACCGGCCGAGGAGCCGCCTCTGCTGGCCCTCATGGGCGGGCGTTGATTCCTTCGGCCGATGGCGGCAAGATCACTCGATTAATGAGGAAGCCATGACCAAGATCACCCTGCCCAGTTGGCTCAAGGGTCCTGATAACGAAGTCCTTGTGGCCAAGGAGGGGCGTGTGGTGGCTTGGGATATGTTCGTTGCCGAGCATATGACTGATGACGGCACGGTCCCAGTGTGGTTCCTCGATCGGCGCCGACTGTACGAAGAGTACAGTGACTTCCTCCAACGGCCCGATGTAATTCGCGCCTCCAGCGGCGCATCCTGGCACTGCCTCGTCTGAAGCTTTTCAGGGTCTTCATTCTCTCCCCACCGCATCTACCCTTTGGACGGTTACCGCCGTCCAAAGGGACTCCTCATGTTCGACGATTTCGCGCTTCTCGCCACCCTGATGCGGTTGGGCTTTGCCCTCGCCGCCGTCACCGGCCTGATCCTGGTCTCTACCTGGCTTGACCAACGGGCCGGACGCACCTTCGGCCAGAGCATGGAGCGGATAGCCAAGAGCGCCGTCGCCCTGGCAATCTACTACGGCCTGCGCTTCGTCGGTCTGGCCCTTCTGATGGGCGCCCTGATGGGCTGTTCGGCCGCCTCGGCCGGGCCGACCTTCCCCTCTCGCTATGACGGCGAGATCGCCTCGGCGGTCAAGACCTACTGGCCCGACTATCCCCGGCCGGCTGCCTGGAAGGCGCAGCTGTACCAGGAATCCCGCCTCGATCCCCGCGCCGTCTCGCCGGTGGGCGCCAAGGGCCTCGCCCAGTTCATGCCCGCCACCTGGGGACAGATCACCCGTGAGTTGCGGCTCGGTGCCGTCTCGCCCCATGCCCCTATCGCCATCGAGGCGGGGGCCTACTACATGGCCCGGCTGCGTCAGGTCTGGCGTACCGGCCGCGATCCCGCTGACCGCCAGCCCCTGGCCCAGGCCAGCTACAACGCCGGGGCGGGCAATATCATCAACGCCCAGAAGGCCTGCGGCGGCGCACGGCTGTGGGCCGTGATTGCCCCCTGCCTGGGCCATGTCACCGGCCCCGCCCACGCCCACGAGACCACCACCTATGTGGAGCGCATCGCCCGCTACCAGGCGCAGATGGAGGCCGGGCTGTGATCACGCTGATCACCCGGTTCGCCGCCTTCCTGGGCTTCCCCTCGGCAGCCTTGCTGGGTTGGACGATTCTTGCCGCCCTGGGCATGGCCGCCGCCGGGTCGGTGGCCACCGGCATCATGGTGCATCGCTTCGACCAGGCCCAGCACGACAAGGCGGTGGCCGAGCTGCACGAACGGGCCGCCACCACGCTGCGGGCGGCCGAAGCGGCGGCGCGCGAGGCCGAGCACAATCACGCCATCACCCTGGCCAGTCTGGAGGCATCCTATGTCCAACTTTCCCAGGAGCGCGACCGGCTCGCCCAGGACGGCGCTCGGCTATCCGCTGATCTGTCTGCTGCTGCTCTCCGCCTGCGCGGGGCCGCAGTCCATCGGGGTGGCGGTGACGGCGGCGTGTCCCCGGCCGATGGAAGCCCCGGCGGCTGTGCGGACCTACGAGCCGCCCTCGATCGGGCCCTTGGCGCGCTGGACATCCTCCGTCGAGGCGGCGACGAAGCTGCTCGACTCGGGCAGCACGCCGTAGACGTGGCGACGATCGCCGCCCAGGCCGCGCGGACGGCCGCCCAGTCCGCTTCCCGCGACGCCGGCCCGGAGGTCGCCCCGTGAGCGATTTCGGTGACCAGGCGCAATCCGCCCAGGAGCGTCATCTGGCTCGCGCCCTGGCGAGGGCCGGGGTGAAGCCCCGTCCGTTGGTGATTCCGCCGCCCCACTACCCGGATAACCCGCCGGAAACCGAGAAACAGGAGACGAAGAGTGGCTGAATGGTTCCTGGCCTGGTGGCCGGTCATATCGGTGGTGTTGGGCGGCTCCCTGGCCGGCATCGGCCTGTGGGCGCGGTGGTCGGTGCACCAGCAATTCGTCAGCCACGAGACCTTCGACAAGTTCCGCGACGAACACGCCGCCCATCACGACGAGTTGGAGGACCGCTTCCGCGAAGGCGATACCCGCTTCACCCGGTTGGAATCCACCCTGGATAACCTTCCCACCCAGGAGCAGTTCCACGATCTCGCCCTGGGGATGGCCGATCTGCGGGGCGAGATCAAGGTGGTGACCGAGATCCTGAAGCGGGTCGAAACCCCGGTCAGGTCCATGGTCGAAGGGGCGCTGGAGGCCCAGAAGCGATGAGCAACGTGATCCTCGAATCCGCCCGCCTGGCCGTGCTCCGCTTCCTGGCCGACGACGGCGATTATGCCCACAACACCAGCGTGTTGCAGGATCTGCTGGAATCCATCGGCTTCGGCATGTCCCGCGACCAGGTGGAAACCATCTGCGCCTGGCTGGCGGAGCAGGGCCTGGCCATTATCGCCCGCCACGGCGCGGTGACCGTGGTCACCCTGACCCAGCGTGGCGCCGACGTGGCCACCGGCCGGGCGCGAGTGCCGGGCGTTAAAAAGCCGTCCCCCGCCGATGTCATGGGCGGCGCGGTTAACGCCGCCCTCGGCCGCCTGGGGGAGTGACATGGCCCATCCCCCCGAGGCCAAGGCCGCGATCCGATCTGCCTATGTGATCGACAAGCTGGACCTGGAAGCCGCCGCCGCCCGGGCGGGCGTGCCGGCGCCCACGGCACGCAAGTGGAAATCCGCCGCCGCCGCCAACGGCGACGATTGGGACAAGGCCCGCGCCGCCCACTCGCTGACCTCGTCCGGCGCCGGCACCATCGCCCAGCTGGTGCTGCACGACTTCCTGGCCATGTACCAGGCCACGGTGGATGGGGTGCGCGATACTCCCGACATGCCCCCTTCGGCCAAGGCGGAAACTTTGAGCCGTCTCGCCGACGCTTTCCAGAAGACCATGAGCGCCGTGGCCAAGGCCGCCCCCGATCTGGGGCGTTTTGCCGTGGCCACCGAGCTGCTGGGCGACCTGGCCGATTTCGTGGTCCGCGAATTCCCCGAACATCGCGCCGCCCTGGTGGAGATGCTGGAGCCCTTCGGCGCCTTCGTCGCCAAGAAATACGGCTGATTGTCATGGCTGGGCGCGGCAAACAGGTCACCGCCGACGACTTCCTTAAGTCCCTGGCCGAGCTGGCGGCCGAACAGCGCCGTCTGATCGAAACCGAGTGCCCCGGTTTCATCATGGACCGGATCGCCTCGACCCAACGCCGGGCCAAGGCCCTGGCCGATGACGGCTTCCGCTTCTTCTGCCGCACCTACTTCCCCCATTACATCAAGGGGGAGTCCAGCGAGTTCCACGAGTGGCTGTTCGACCACCTGCCCCAGGTGGCCGTGGCCCCGGAAGGGCGGCGCGAGCTGATCGCCGCGCCGCGCGGCAATGCCAAATCCACGGTGGTCACCCTGCTGTTCACCCTGTGGTGCATCATCCGGCGTATCAAGCGCTTCCCGGTGATTCTGTCCGACACCTTCGACCAGGCCGCCGTCCACCTTCAGGGCCTCAAATCCGAGCTGGAGTTCAATCCCCGCCTGCGGGCTGACTTCCCGGACGATACCGGCGCCGGGCCGGTGTGGCAGGCGGGCGAGATCGTCACGGCCACCGGTGCCAAGGTCAAGATCGGCGGCGCCGGCAAGGCGCTGCGCGGTTTCCGCCACGGAGCCCAGCGCCCCGACCTGGTCATCGCCGACGATCTGGAGAACGACGAGAACGTCAAGAACCCCGACCAGCGCAACAAGCTAGAATCCTGGATCGACAAAACGGTGGAGCCCCTGGGCCCGCCCGACGGCTCCATGGACCTGATCTGGGTCAACACCTTCCTGCATTACGACGCCGTGGCCATGCGGAAATCCCGCAATCCCCTGTGGCGCTGCAAGGTGTTCAAGGCGGTGATCCGCCAGCCCGACCGCCTGGATCTGTGGGAGCGGTGGGAAGGCATCCTGCGCAATTCCGATCCCGCTTTGGCCGAGGCACTGGCCGACCAGTTCTTCCGCGACCACGAGGCTGAGATGCTGGCAGGTAGCAGGGTGCTATGGCCCGCCGTCCAGCCCCTGGTCAAGCTGGCCAAGATCAGGGTCCGCATCGGCGACGGCCCCTTCAGCTCGGAATACCAAAACGAGCCCATGGACGGCGCCAACCAGATGTTCGCGCACCTGACCTTCTGGACCTCGCGCCTGGCCGAATGGGTGTTCGTCGGCGCCTGCGATCCCTCCATGGGGGGCGCGGGCAAGAACGCCGATCCCTCGGCCATCGGCGTCGGCGGCTTCAACCGCGCCACCGGCATCCTCGACGTGGTCGAGGCCTCGATCAGGAAGCGGGTGCCCAGCGTCATCATGGCCGACATCGAGGCGCTTCACCGCGAATACAAATGCCTGAAGTGGGGCGTCGAGATCGTCCAGTTCCAGGCCTTCTTCGCCCAGCAGCTGGTCAAGGAATCGGCGATACGCGGCACCCCCATTCCCATGGTGGGAATCCAATCCACCACGGAAAAGGCACTGCGTATCGAAAGCCTGGAGCCCCACATCAGGAACGGCCTGATCCGCATCGGCGCCAACCAGGCGGTGCTGAAGGAGCAACTGCTGTTCTATCCCCAGGCCCCCCACGACGACGGCCCCGACATGCTGGAGATGCTGTGGCAGATGGCCCAATCCATCCGCTCGGGCCGGGGCGCGCTGCGTCTGGGCAAGGGCAAGACCGCCACCGCCGGCCTGAAAGGCAGATTCTGATGACCGATACCCCCAAGCCTGCGTCCAAGGCCGGGCTGCGTACCGAACTCGCCCTGCCGCTCACCGATCCCACGGTGCCTCAATTCACCGACATGATGCGGCCCACCGACGAGGTGCTGGCCGAGGAGGGGCGGGGCAAGGGCCTCAAGCTCTACGGGGAGATCGAGCGCGATCCCATGGCCTTCGCCGTGCTACAGAAGCGCAAGATGGGCCTGGTGGCCCGCGACTGGGAACTGGTGCCCGGTGGCAAACACCGCCAGGACAAGAAGGCGGCCGAGCTGTCCGAACGGGTGCTGAACGGCGAGTGGGGTCTGTCCTTCGACAAGCTCTGCCTCGATCTGCTGGGCGCTACCCTCAAGGGCTATGCCGTGGCCGAGCCCATCTGGGACATCCGCGACGGCTTCATCGTGCCGGTGGCCATCAAGCCCCGCAACCAGCGCCGCTTCGTCTTCGGCCTGGACGGTGAGCTGCGCATGCTGACGCGGGAGAATTCCTGGACCGGCATTGATCTGCCGCCCCGCAAGTTCATCGTCCATCGCTTCGGCGACCAGACCGGCGATCCCTACGGGCGGGGCCTGGGCCATCAGCTGTATTGGTGGTGCTTCTTCAAGCGCCTGGGCGTGCAGTTCTGGATGGTGTTCGCCGAGAAGTTCGGCAGCCCGACCACGGTGGGCAAGGTGCCCAACACCATGACCGTGGAGGAAGAGGACGTTTTCCTGGAAAAGCTGGAGGCCGTCTCCCAATCCACCGCCATGACCATTCCGTCCGATGCCATCGTCGAATTCCTGGAAGCGTCGCGTTCCGGCCAGGTGACCTATCCCGACCTGGTGGAATATTGCGACCGCATGATCACCGTGGCGGTGCTGGGCGAGACGCTGACCACGTCGGAGGGCAAGGCGGGCAGTCGCGCCCTGGGCCAGGTCCACCAGGCGGTGAAGGACGAGATCATCGACGCCGATGCCGACCTGCTGTCGGCTACCCTCAACACCCAGCTGCTGACCTGGATCACCGAACTGAACTATCCCGACGCCGTGCCCCCTCAGGTCTGGCGCGACCGTCCCACCCAGGAGGATGCCGAGGCCAAGACCCGGCAAGAAAAGATTAAGGCCCGCCAGATGGTGCTGGAATATGTCAGCGCCATGCGCCAGGCCGGTTACGAGCCGGAGGATTCGGCCGCCGACATCGAGGAGCAGTGGAGCGGGCGCTGGACCTATGTGGGCCGCCCCGCCGATCCGCCTCCCGCTTCCGCCGATCCGTCCCCAGATCCCGTTCCCGCCCTGGCCGCGCCGACCCAGGGTAAGCAGGCCCAGGGCAGCCAGGGTCAGGTGAGCGATCTGGCGGACCAGCTGGACACGCTGTCGGCCGGCGCCATGTCCGCCCTCGTCGGCCGGGTGCGCGCCTTGCTCGACCAGGTGGAGGAGGACGGCGGCACCCTGGCCGATGTGTTGTCCCGTCTGGCCGAGATCTATCCCACCCAGGACCCCGGCGACCTGGCCAACCTGATCGGCCAGGCCATGGCCCTGGCCAACCTGACGGGCCGATCGGACATCGTCCATGGCAGATAAGCCCCAGGGCGTGGACTTCACGGAGGCCATCGCCTATCACCAGGCCAAGCTGGCCCTGCCCACCAAGGCCTGGACGGATATCTGGGGGCGCGAGCACGGCCGCGCCTTCGTCGTGGCCGGCGCCGCCACCGACGAACTGGTCACCGGATTCCACGAAGCCATCGGCAAGGCCATCGCCGAGGGCCGCACGCTGGCCGATTTTAGGAAGGACTTCGACCGCCTGGTGGCCGAGCACGGCTGGAGCTACAACGGCTCGCGCGGCTGGCGGTCGGGGGTGATCTACAACACCAACCTGTCCCAGGCCTACAGCGCCGGACGGTGGGAACAGGGCAAAAATTTGCCCGACGCCGTCGCCCGCTACCGTCACAACCCCAGCGCCCACGAGCGCGCCGAGCACAAGGCCTGGAACGGCATCACCCTGCCGCTGGGCCACGCCTTCTGGGGCGCCCACTGGCCCATCAACGCCTGGGGCTGCCATTGCCAGGTGGACATCCTGTCGGGCGAGGCGGCACGGATCTCCGGTTGGACGGTGAGCGATGATCCGCCCCCCGATCCCATGGTGACCCGCACGGTCAACACGCCGTCAGGCCCCCGCACGGTCACCGTGCCCAAGGGCATCGACCCCGGCTTCGACTACAATCCGGGCGAGGCCGCCTTCGGACACAAGCTCAACGACCAGGTCATGGGCCAGTGGCGGCAGGCCAAGCGCGACGCCTGGGAGGTGCTGACCCCAGGCGATTGGCAGAGCGCCGAACGGCCCGCCCAGGTGCCGGTGGACAAGGCCCAGGCGAGACTGGGGCCGCCTGCCGCCGACAAGGGCGCCATGGAGGCCATCACCCGTCGTGTCATCGGTGGGCCGGAAAAGGTGTTTCAACTGCCCGACGGGTCCCGCCTGCTGGTGGATGCCGCCGCCCTGGCCGCCCATGTGGACCCGGCCCGCGCCCCGTGGCTGCCCCTGCTGCCCGATCTGTTGGCCGATCCCTTCGAGATCTGGATGACCTTCGAGCGGCACAAGGGCACCGGCAAGGTGGAACTGCGCAGGCGCCTGGTCAAGATGGTGGATACCGATAAGGGCGCCATGACCCTGGTGGCCCAGGCCAACAAAGGCCGGCTGGAAGCCTGGACCCTGGTGCCGTCCGACAAGCCGCAGCAATTGCGCCGCTCGCGCCAGGGCAAGCTGCTGTATGGCCGGAAATGAGAGGATTGGGGCCCTCGCCGAAGCGGCCGGCGGAGCGCCGGGCGATGGTTGCGGGCGCCGCTGCCCACCATCGCCGTCGTGAGGCCATTATAGCGCCACGGGGCGGCGAAGGCAATTTCCGGTCGCGGTGCCCGTGCCGATCCCGTCACCCCCCGTTAGACCCCCGTTAGAGCGCCGGGACGGGGGCAATGCCGGCGGCCCCCGCGCATGCATCTTGCGCGGGGGCCGAAACGGGGGCACCATCCGACTGCGATCCGCCCGGATCATCCCCGCCTGAAATCCTTCAGGGCTGTTCCCCCGCCGCGCCCCCCCTAGGCTGCTCCCCATGGCACTCACCATGCGGGGATCACCCTTGGGCAACGTCACCTCAAAGCGCTGGAAGTCCTGCGCCCCGGCACCTACACCGACGCCAACGGCAAGCCGGTGGTGGTCACCGCCGCCCATGTGGCCGAGATGGCCGCCGTCTACGATCCCGATCTCCAGGACGCCCCGGCGGTGGTGGGCCATCCCAAGATGGACGATCCCGCCTATGGCTGGCTGCGCAACCCCCGCGTCGAGGACGGCGTGCTGCTGTGCGACGCCTGCGACGTGGACCCGGAATTCGCCCAGACGCTGAAGGACAAGCGCTTCAAGCACAAGTCGCTGTCGTTCTATCTCCCCGATTCCCCCGGCAATCCCAAGCCGGGCAAGCACTACATCAAGCATCTCGGCCTGCTGGGCGCCCGCGCCCCGGCGGTCAAGGGCCTGAAACCCATCGCGTTGGCCGCCGACGACGGCGCCGTCACCGTTGAATTGTGCGAGGCCGCCGGCCCCATGTCCTGGGCGCTGCGTTCCGTGGCCGGCGCCATGGGTCGTTTCCGCGACTGGATCATCCAGGAGCGGGGCATCGAGGCCGCCGACGGCATCCTGCCCGCCTATGTGGCGGATGACCTCCGTTCCGCCGCCGACGCGGTGCGTGCCGCCGCCGAGGACCAGACCCCGGCTTTTTCCACCCCTGATTTGTCCCCTCACCCCGGAGATCCCATGGCGAACGCCGAAGACCTGGTGGCCCAAAAGGCCGCCCTCGACAAGCGGGAGGCCGACCTGGCCATCCGCGAGAAATCCATCGGCGACAAGGAGGTAGCCCTGGCCGCCGCCGAGGCCGATTCCCGCAAGGCCGACGATGCCGCCTTCGTGGATGGCCTGATCAAGGATGGCCGCCTGCCGCCGGGCGAGAAGGACTCGGTGCTGGTCGAGCTGGCCGCCATGGATGACGGCGCCGCCATCATCGCCCTGGCCGACGGCGACGGTACCGCCAAGCTGACCGCGCGGGCGGCCTACCGCGCCCGCCTGGCCAAGGCGCCCAAGCTGGTCCAACTGGGCGAGTTCAACGGTGGTCCCGGCCCCGCCGATCTGGCCAGCGCCGACGACATCGCCGAGCGCGCCCGCGCCTACATGGATACCGAAACCAAGGCTGGGCGCCACGTCACCGCCGCCCAGGCGGTCACCCATGTCACCAAGCAGGAGGGCTGATCCGTGAGCAATCCCGGCCTCACCAAGACCTATACCGCCCAAGGCGCCATCGGCGGCCGGCACTTCGTCAAGTACGGCACCGCCGACCGCACCGCCACCCTGGCCGCCACCGCCGCCGACGCCATCATGGGCGTGTCCGAGCGCCTGGACGCCGCCGACGGCGAGCGCGTGGACATCGTCAAGACCGGCCTGGCCGAGATCGTCTATGGCGGCGTGGTCACCCGGGGTGACCCGTTGACCGCCGACGCCACCGGCCGCGCCGTCAAGGCCGACCCGGCGGCGGGCGTCAACAATCAGATCGGCGGCTGGGCCGAGGTCTCCGGCGTGGCCGGCGATTTCGGCCTCGTCAACATCGCGCCCCAGCGCATCCAGGGTTAACGGAGGTTCCCACCCATGGTCACCGCGCCTTTCCCCATCAATCCGGTCCTCACCGGCGTCGCCCGTGCCTTCATCAACAACAAGCTGATCGCCAGCCTGATCTGCCCGCGCAAGCCCGTGGGTGGCGAGCAGTTCAAGTGGTACCAGCACAAGCTGGGCGGCAAGATCACCGTCCCCGAGCTGGAGGTCGGGCGCAAGGGCCAGCCCGCCGAGATCGAGTTCGAAATGGAGGAAAAGGACGGCTCCACCAAGGATTGGGGCGTCGATGATGTGGTGCCCAACAAGGACATCAAGAACGCCGCCAACATCCCCGGTTTCGACCCCCTGGCCAGCGCCGCCGAGAACCTGACCGACCTGCTGGAACTGGGCCGCGAGATCCGCGTGGCCTCCCTGGTGTTCAGCGCCGCCACCTATGCGGCGGGCAACAAGCTGACCCTGGCCGGCAACGATCGCTGGGACGATTACGTCAATTCCGCTCCTATCGATGACATCAAGACGGCGCTGGATGCCTGCATCGTGCTGCCCAACGTCATGGTCATCGGGCGGGCGGCCTGGAGCAAGCTCAACTCCCATCCGCAGATCCTGGCCGGCGTGGGCAAGCTCAACATTAACGGCGGCATCGCCACCCGCCAGGAAGTGGCCGACCTGTTCGAGCTGGACGAGGTCATCGTCGGCCAGGGCTGGGTCAACATCGCCAAGCCGGGCCAGGCGCCGCAGCGCCACCGGGTGTGGGGCAACCATTGCGCCCTGCTGGTGCGCGATCCCCTGGCCGACTTCAACAACCTGCGCCCCACCTTCTGCCTGACCGCCCAGTGGGGCGGCCGGATCGCGGGCGACATCCCCGAGCCCAAGATCGGCCTGATGGGCTCCGTCCGCGTGCGCGTCGGCGAACAGGTCCGCGAGCTGAACATTGCGCCGGACCTCGGCTTCTTCTTCGAAAACGTGGTGAGCTGACCATGGCGACGCCCAAGAATGCCGATCGGAAGGCGCCCGCCACGCCCATGGCCGCCGCGCAAACGCCGCCCGCCGAGACCCCCGCCGCGTCCCCGGCCGGTGGGCCGGATTCCGATGGGGCCCAGGGCACGGCCTATACCGTGCTCTCCGCCGTCAAGGTGGGCGGCAGGCGGTACCAGGAGGGCGAGACGATGACCCTCACCGACGATCTCGCCGCCCAGTTGGCCGGCCGCGTCGTGGTGGTTGAGGGCTAGCCCATGACCTACGCCACCCAGGCCGACATGGTCGCCGCTCTCGGCGAGGACGAACTGATCGAACTGACCGACCGCTCCGGCGCCGGCAGTATCGACGCGGCTGTCCTGGGGGCGGCGCTGGCCGCCGCCGATGCCGAGATCGACGGCTATGTCGGCCGGGTGGCCAATCTGCCGCTGGCCACGGTACCGCCCCTGCTGGTGCGGATCGGTGTCACCATCGCCCGCTATCGCCTGTCCACCGACCTGTCCGAGGGCCGGGTGCGGGTGGATTACGAGGATTCGGTCCATACCCTGGAGCAGATCGCCAAGGGCGTGGTCTCCCTGGAGAGCGCCGCCCCGGCGGTGGAGGAACAGGCGCGCCGCCGGGTACGCGGCTCGTCCGCCACCCAGGTATTCACCCGCGAAAATCTGGGGAGGAACTGGCCGTGAGCGCCTCCCTGGTCTTCGACTTCTCCGGCCTGCACCGCACTCAAGGAGTGCTGCGCCAGGTGCGCGAAGGCATCGACGATCCCGCGCCCCTGATGCGCGAGATTGGCGCCGCCATGGTCCAGTCCACCCGGGGGCGCTTCGACACTCAAAGCGGCCCCGATGGCCGCCGCTGGGCGTCGCTGGCCGCCGACACCATCCTGTCGCGTGTCGGCGGAGTGAAGCGGGCCTATACCAAGAAGATGCGTTTCAGGAAGGGCGTGGCCGACCGCATCGCCAGCCTGCGCATCCTGTTCCGCCAGGGCCATCTGCGCAATTCGGTCACCTTCCGCCTGACGGCGGGCGGTGTCGAATGGGGCAGCAACCTCAAATACGCCGGAATCCACCAACTGGGCGGCAAGGCCGGGCGGGGCCGCAAGATCACCATCCCGGCCCGGCCCTATTTGGGCCTGGGGGGCCATGACGAGGACATGATCGACGGCCTGGCCCAGGCCTATCTGCGTCGCAAGGGGCTCGGCCAATGATCCTCGGCGACCTGGAACAGGCCATCATGGACCGCATCGCGGCCGTCTCCGGGACCGGCAACGGCAAGCTGGGCTATGCCCTGCATGTGGCGGGCTATGGCGGCGAGTTCGATTCCGAGGCCGACCTGGCCAAGGCCACCCTCAAGTTCCCCTGTGCCCTGGTGCTGCTGAAAGAGATCGGCGAGGGCATTCAGGTGGGTGGCGGCCAGAAGGTGCCCATCTCCTACACCATCTTCGTCGGCGCCAAGAATCGCCGCAACGAGGTCGCCCGTCGGCGCGGCGCGGCCGGTGCCGTGGGCAGCTACCAGATGATGTGGGATATCCGCAAGCTGCTGGACGGCCAGGAGTTGGGCCACGGCGACGCCATCGACGGACTCACCCCCGGCGCGGTGACCAGCGTCATCAATGGCCGCTACGCCTCGCAGCCCATCTCAGTCTACGCCTGCACCTTCACCACCATCTGGTACGAGGACCGGGTGATCGTCACCGATGACGCCCTGGGTGAATTCCTCGAATTGCATGTGGATTGGGACGTGCCGCCCTTGGGCAACGTCGAGCCCCCCATGCCCGCCACCACCTCCGACGCCGAAGATCTGATCAAACCGAGGGAAGCCACCCCATGACCACCGTCACCGTTAAACCCGCCACCCAATCTGACGGCAAGCCGCTGGTGATCCGCGACCCCGCCACCGGCTTGCCCATCCCGGCCGAGGGAGCGACGGTCAAGCTCGCCCCCTATTGGCGCCAGCGCCTGGCCCACGGTGACGTGGTCGAGGCCGATGCCCCGCGCAAGACCAAGGCCAAGGAGTAGTCCATGTCCATCCAGTTCGACAGCATCCCCATCGATCTGCGCTCCTCCGGCCAGTACGTGGAATACAACAACAGCCGGGCCGGCCAGAAGCTGGTGGGCATGCCGGTCAAGATCCTGGTCATCGGCCAGAAGATCGCCGCCGGCACCATGGCCACGCTGACCCCCACGCGGGTGGCCAACCTGTCCGCCGCCGCCGGCCTGGCGGGCAAGGGATCGCTGCTCTACGACATGTTCGTGGCGCTGAAATCGGTCAACACCTCGGTGGAAAGCTGGGCCGTCGCCCTGCCCGACGACGAGGCCGCCACCGCCGCCGCCGGTAGCGTCACCTTCACCACCGCCGCCCTGGCGTCGGACACCTATACGCTCCGCATCGGCGGCATCCGCATCCGTATCGGTATTACCGCCGGGCAGTCGGTATCTTCCATGGCCACCGCCCTGGCGGCGGCGGCCAATGCCGAACCCGCCCTGCCGGTGACCGCCGTCGCCGTCGCCGGGGTGGTGACCTTCACCTGCCGCTGGAAGGGCGCCACCGGCAACCTGATCGACATCCGCGCCGGCTATTACGACGAGGAGGCGCCGCCCGCCGGCCTGTCCGTCACCATCGTTCCCATGGCCGGCGGCGCCACCGATCCCGACGTGGGCGCCGCCCTGGCGGTGGTGGCCAGCGACTGGTACACCGACGTCATCTGCCCCTATGGCGACACCGCCAACATCACCCAGTTGGAGGAGGATGGCGCCCGGCGCTGGGGCGGCACGGTGATGACCGACGCCCACTATTACGTCGGCCGCCAGGGCACCTATGGCGCTTTGGCGACCTTCGGCAACGGCCGCAACTCCCCCAATGTCAGCTATTTCGGCGGCTACAACAGCCCGTCCGCCCCCTGGCGCTGGGCCGGCGCCCTGGTGGGCCACGCCGCATTCGAAATGAAGCAAGACCCGGCCCGGCCGCTTCAGACCCTGGCCCTGCCGCGCACCCAGGTCCTGGCCCCACCCAAGGCCGACCGTTTCGACCTGGACGCCCGCGAGCAGCTGCTGAAGGACGGCATCTCCACCTTCTGGGTGGATGACGACGGCACCATCCGTCTCGACAACATCATCACCAGCTACCAACGCAACGCCTCCGGCTACGAGGACACCTCGTACCTCCAGCTGGAGACGGTCAAGACCCTGGCCTTCCTGCGCTATTCCATGCGGGCCCGCATTGCCCAGCGGTTCCCCCGCCACAAGCTGGCCGGCGATTCCTTCCCGCTTCGCCCCGGCCAGTTCGTGGTGCGGCCCAAGGATATCCGCAACGAGCTGATCGCCCTGGCCGGCGATTGGCAGGAGGCCGGCCTGGTGGAGTCCATCGAGCAGTTCAAGCGCGACCTGATGGTCGAGCGCGACGGCAACAACGTCAATCGCGTCAACGCCATCGTGCCGCCCGATCTGGTCAACCAGTTCCGTGTCTTCGCCGCCAGAATCGACTTCACCAACTGATCGACTTCATCAACTAAGGGAGATCACCCATGACCAAGCTGGCTGGCCATGCCACCGTGACCAAGGACGGCGCCCTGCTGCGCCTGCTGCCCAAGGTCGAGTTCGATCCCGGCGGCACCAAGCGCACCATCCATACCGGGGCGGGCGGGATAATCAACGGCTCCACCGAGGAGACGGTGCCGTGCAAGGTCACCGCCAAGGCCCAGCTGGCGGCGGGCGAATACCTGTCCGACCTTGCTTTCGACAACGCCACCGTGGTGGTCACCCTCAATACCGGGCAGACCTATATCCTGCGCGACGCCTGCACGCTCGACACGCCCAAATGGTCGGGCGGCGACGGCGAGGTGGCCATCGAGATCAGCTCCGCCTCCGGCCTGCCCGAGGAGGTGTAGCCATGGCCGAGCTGCGCGTGACCCTGCCCAAGGGATCGAAGTACGGGGAGCGCACCGCCACCCACGCCGTCCTGCGCGAGGTCTCCGTCGCCGACATGATCGGCGCGGGGGAGGATGCCGAGAAATGCGTCATGGGTCCCGACGGCCAGTTCCACCTGGTGTCCAGCCCGACGCTTTCGGGCGTGCATCTGCTGCGCCGCCAGATCAAGCGGCTGGAGGATTCCGCCGGCACGGTGATCGACGGCCCCCTCGACCTCGCCATGTTCCTCAAGCTGGAAACCGAGGATTTCGTCGAGCTTCAGAAGAAAGCCGAGGAACTGGACATGGCGGCGTCCAAGGCCATGGACCAGGCCGCCGACCGGGGGCGAGGTCATCCGGCATCGTGATCTGTTCGCCGATTTGGCGCTGATGTTGCCTCGGCATGTCGGCTGCCAGCGGACGGATGTGATGACGATGTCGGTGCGTGAAGTGATGCGGGTGCTGAGGCGAGTGACCAAGTAATGGGCGATCTGCTCACCTATATCGGGCTCTACGTCAAGGGCGACGCCGCCAAGAAGGTGGGCGACCTGGAACAGGGCTTCGAGCGCCTGTCCACCCGGGGCGCCGCCAACATGGGCGCCCTGTCCCGCTCCATGGGGTTGGCCGGCCAGGGCCTCGACCACCTGTCCAATCGCTATACCGCCCTGTTGTCGGGTGCCGCCGGGGTGGGTGCCGCCAAGTATGTGGGCGACCTCCAGGAGCGCATGAACTACATGGGCATCACCGCCGGCAAGTCGGCCGGCGAGATGGAGGCACTCAAGCGCAAGGTGTTCGAGGTGGCCCAGGCCCCGGACATCCGCCTCGATCCAGCCCAGTTGCTGGATGCCATCGACGTGATCGTCGAGAAGACCGGCGACCTGGATACCGCCATGGCCAACATCCGCAACATGGGCCTGGCCATCCGCGCCACCAAGGCCGACGGCCGCGATGTCGGCGCCTGGGTGGCCCAGTTGTCCGAGAAGTTCAACATCAAGACGCCGGAAGGCGTCCTGGCCGCCATCGACCATTCCATCAATGCCGGCAAGGCGGGCGCCTTCGCTTTCAAGGATCTGGCCACCCAGGGCGAGCGCCTGGCCGCCGCCTATGGCGCCATGGGCCGCAGCGGCCCCCAGGCCGCCATGGAGTTGGACGCCACCATCCAGATGATCCGCAAGGGCGTGGGCAGTTCCGAACAGGCCGCCACGGCGTTCGAGGCGCTGCTGCGCACTTTCGGCGATGCCGAGAAGCTGAAGAAGCTGAAATCCGTCGGCATCCAGGTCACCGATCCCAGTGACCCCAAGCGCATGCGGAGCGTGGTGGACCTCTACAAGGAGATCGTCACCAAGTCCAAGGGCGACGTGGCCAAACTGTCCATGGTCTTCGATGCCGAGGCCATGCGCGCCTTCAACGCCGGCATCACCGAGTTCAAGCAGACCGGCGGCTTCGCCAGTATCGAATCGTTCATGGGTGTCGCCTCTGACGGAGCCACCATCAAGGCCGACGCCCTGGCCGCCAACGCCCGCAACATCAACGCCTCCATGACGGCGTTGACCGCGGCGGCCAAGCAATTCGCCGATACCAACCTGGCCGGGCCGGTGGGGGATCTGGCGGATGCCATCGGACGGCTCAAGCCGGAACAACTGCAATCCACCATGACGGCGCTGAAATACGGCGCCATCGCCGTGGGTGGGCTGATCGCAGTCAAGAAGGGGGTCGATGCGGTGCGCTGGACCGCCGACACCATGCGCTACGTTCGGGGCGGCAAGGCCGGCGCCGCAGGTGCCCTGGGCGCCGCCGGGGCCGCAGCCTTGGGCGGGGCCCCCATGCCGGTGATCGTCACCAATTGGCCGGGCGGCGCTTTGGGTGCAGCGGCTGGGGCCGGCGCAACCGTCATCAGCGAAGCATCCAAGGCGGGACAGGCGGCAACCGCCGCCGCCGGCAGCAAGGGGTTGCTGGCCGGGCTGGCGACACGCGGCGCTGGGCTGGCCAAGGCCATCGGCCGGCGATTGGGCGGGGCCGTTACCATCGGCCTGGGGGCCTATGACACCGTCGATGCCCTGATGGACGGCGACCGCCGCCGCGCGGTGGGGGCCATCGGCCGCACCGCCGGCAGCCTGGCCGGCGCTGCCGGCGGTGCGGCCCTGGGCTCCCTGATCATGCCCGGTGTCGGCACTGTGGCCGGCGGCTTCGCCGGATCGCAGGCCGGTGGCATGGGGGGCGAGGCCATGGCCGAACGCCTCTATGACTGGCTGGCGGGAGAGGAAAAGCGAAAGGGCGAACCCACCAAGGTGGAAAGCGCCTTGGCGCTCGAGCTGCGCCTGCCGCCCGGTCTCACCGCCGTCGCCACCAATCTGACGCCCAATTCCGGTCTGCACGTGGACCTGGGCCAGACCATCGGGGGCTTTCCATGAGCGCCTCATGGCGGGACAGCCTGCGCAAGGCGTCGTGGCGTGGGGTCGAGTTCTTCTGGAGCGAACTCAATACGACGTTCGACCCCCTGGTGACCGTCCACAAATACCCCCAGCGCAAGGGGGGCTGGCCCGAGGATCTGGGTCTCGGGCCCGACGAGTTCGAGGTGGTGGGCTACGTCCTGGGCGACGGCTACATGGCCCAGCGGGACAAGCTGATCACCGCCATCAAGGCGGGTGGCCCCGGCACCCTGGTCCACCCCACTCTGGGCGAGCGCCAGGTGGCGCTGAAACCGCCGGTGCGCATGAGCGAAACCAGCCGCGAGGGCGGCATGGCGCGCTTCACCTTCATTTTCGTCGAGGATGGCGAGACCACCTTTCCGGTAGAGACAGAGGTCGCCGGCTCCGGCGTATCCGATGCCGCCGATGCCGCCGACGAGGCCGTGGCCGACGATTTCGACGACGAGTTCTCGACCGATGGTCAGGACATGCTGGAATCCGATGCCGCCCAGGCCCTGTTGGCCATCGCCGGCACCGTATCCGATTCCATGCGGGCGCTGCGCCAGGTGATGCGCACGGTGGAGGGCGCCCTGCTCACCACCAGTGCCTTCGCGTCCGGCCCCTTGGATATGATCCGCGATGTCCGCACCCTGGCCGCCCGTCTGGCCGCCCTGTTCGGCAGCCTGGCGTCGGACAAGGCGGGCACCGCCTCGTCCTCTCTCTCGGCGCTGGCCCTCATCTCGTCGGGCGTCGGCGCCGTCGCCACCAACTCGGCCTCTGCCCGCCAGGATGCCAACCGCGCCGCCCTGTCGCGTCTGACCCGGCGCGGCGCGGCCATCGCCGCCGCCCGGGTGGCCGTGGCGGCCGCCTACGATAGCCGGGACGATGCCCTGGCAGCCCGCGATCGGGCCGTGGCCCTGCTGGACGATGCCCGCATGGATGATGCCTGCCTCGGCGCCGTCTTTGCCGCGCTCACCGATCTCCGGGCCGAGACGATCAAGGCCATGACCGCCAAGGCCGGCAGCCTGGCCGCCCTTCGCCGGGTGGAGATCGCCGCCACCGCCCCCACGGTCCTGGTGGCCCATCGCCATCTGGGGGACGCCTCGCGCCAGGACGAGATCTATGCCCGCAACCACGCCGTTATCTGGCACCCTTTGTTCGTGCCCGCCGGCTCCGCCATCGAGGTGATCGATGGTTGACTCGGTCGATCTGGTCACCTTGCGGGCGGCGGGCCGCGATTACGCCGGCTGGACCGCCGTCAACTCCATTCGCACCGGCCTGGACGCCCTGGCCGGCGGCTTCCAGCTGTCGCTCACCGAACGGGAGGGGGCGGTGCGGCTGCGCAAGGAGGACGCCGTCCAGGTGCGGATCGGCGACGAGGTGGTGATCGACGGCCATATCGACGAGGTCAGCCGTACCTGGTCGGCGGAGGCCCATACCGTCAAGGTCACCGGCCGCGACGCCACCGCCGATCTGGTGGATTGCGCCACCATGCTGGCCCCCGGCGACTGGCAGAATCATAGCCTTCTCGGCCTGGTCGGAATCATCTGCAAGCCGTTCGGCATCAAGGTCGAAGTGGCGCCCGGCACCGATCTGGGCAAGGCGTTTCCGACTTTCACCCTGCAACGGGGCGAGAAGGCTATCGCCGCCATTAACCGCCTGTGCCAGGCGCGCGGCGTGCTGCCCTATTCCGACGGGCGGGGCGTGCTGGTGCTGGGGCCGGGCAAGCCCGGGCGGGTGCGCACTCGCCTGGTGCTGGGCGGCAACCTCAAATCCATCGGGCACAAGGACAGCCGTATCGGGCGCTTCCGCGACTACACCGTCTGGTCGCAAAGCCTGATGTGGGACACTCCCTCGGTCAACGCCGGCACCAAGGGCGAGGCCCATGATCCGGGCATCCGCCGCTACCGCCCCACCGCGCGCCTGGCCGACGATCTGGCCGACGGCATCACCGCCGCACAGCAGGCCGCCTGGGAGGCCATGGTGGGCCGCGCCAAGGCCGTGGCCGTCGAGGCGGTGGTGCAGGGCTGGCGCCATGCCGATGGCGTGTGGCGCCCCAATCGGCTGGTCCCGGTCGAGGCGGCTGCCGATGATCTGGCCGGCGACCGCCTGATCGCCTCGGTGGACCTCACCTTGGACGATCAGGGCGGTGAGATCACCAAGCTGTCGCTGGTGGGGCCCGGGGCCTTCGACCTGCTGGCTGAAAAGGCCAAGGGGGGGATCAAATGGTGAGCCTCGCCGCCCTGGCCGAGTCCCTGCGCCACCGCGTCGCCATGATGGTGGGGCGCGGCGTGCTGGCCGCCCTGTCGGCCGAGGGCGGCCTGGCCAAGGCCCAGGTCACCGGCATCACCGACGATGATGTGCTGGACGGGCGCGACTACCTCACCGATTACGGCATCTCGTCCCGCCCGTTTCCCGGCGCCGAGGCGTTAATGCTGTATCTCGCCGGGCTGCGGTCTAACGGTATGGTGGTCCGCCTGTTCGACCGGCGCTACACCATCAGCTTGGCCTATGGTGAGGTCGCCCTGCACGACGACCTGGGCCAAAAGGTGCATCTGACCCGTAATGGGATTGTTGTCTCCAGCCCGAAAATGATCCGGTTCGAGGCCCCCGACATCCAGATCCACGCCACCCAGGTCTTCCGCTGGGACGTTTCCGGCCACGGGCAGGTCTGGCACCCGACCAAGGTGGATACCTGGCAGATCGGCGAGGAGGCCGGCGCACCGCACCCGATCAGCCCGCCGGAGGTGACACCATGAGCGACCGCCTGATCGTTTTCGACACCGCACGGCTGTCCGGTGACCTGGCGCTTACCGATGCGGGCACCATCATGACCACCGACGGTCTGGAATCGGCGGTGATGATCAGCTTGTTCACCGACAAGAAGGCGCGCCCCGACGATGTGATTCCCGACGGCACCGACGATCGCCGGGGCTGGTGCCTGACGCGCCGCATGGTGGAGGTCGATCCCAACGCCTTCGAGCTGGGCTCGTGGTTGTGGCTGCTCCACCGCGAGAAGCAGCTGGCCAGCGTGGTGGCGCGGGCCAAGGAATACGCCGAGACGGCCCTGGCCTGGCTGGTCCGCGCCAAGCTGGCCGCCTCGGTCATCGTCACCGCCGAGGTGACGGCGCCGGGCATCCTGGGTCTGCTGGTGGAGGTCACCCGCCGCGACGGTGTCCGCTGGACCCGCACCTACGACTATTACTGGACCGGCCATGGCACTTGACCGCCCCTCCTACAAGACGCTGTACGAACGCCAGGTCGCCACTATCGAAAGCCGCCTGCCCGGCGCCGATGCCCGCGTGCCGGCCTCCGACCTCAACGTCCAGGCCCACATGATGGCCGAGGTGGCGAGCGGGCTCTATGACTTCGCCCTGCGGGTGGCGGACCAGATCCTGCCCAACACCGCCGACGAGGATCAGCTGGAGGTGATCGCCGCCGACTGGGGCATTTACCGCAAGCCGGCGGTGGCGGCCACCGGCACCGTGACGCTGACCCGCACCGGGACCAATGCCGTCACCGTGGAAGCCGGCACGCTGTTGCGCGTGGCCGGCCAGGACTACGCCACCGATGCCGAGGCGACTATCGCTACCGGCACCACCACCGCCATCATCGCCATCACCGCCGTGACGGCCGGCGCCGCCGGCAACCAGGAGGCGGGCCTCACCCTGACCTTGTCGTCGCCCATTGCCGGGCTGTCGGCCAAGGGCACCGGCGGCGAGATCAGCGGCGGTGCCGACGCCGAGACCGCGCCCGCTTTGCTGGCCCGCCTGCTGGCCCGCATGCGCCGCCCGCCCCATGGCGGCTGCGCCGACGACTACACCGCCTGGGCGCTGTCCTGCGCCGGCATCACGCGCGCCTGGACCTACAAGGCGACACCGCGCCGTGGCTTCGTCACCGTGCTGGTGGTGCGCGACAACAACGAGGGCGGGCCGATTCCCACCGGCGGTGAGGTGGCATTGGTCCAGGCCTACATGGACCGGGACGATATCGCCCCGGTGTGCTCCACCTGCATCGTGGCCGCTCCCACGTCGGTGCCCCACGATCTGGTGGTGCAGATTTCCCCCAACACCGCCGAGGTGCGGGCGGCGGCCGAGGCAGCGATCCGCGCCTGGTACCGCGCCGAATCCGAGCCGGGGCAACTGGGCGCCCGTTCGCGCTTGTCGGCGGCCATCTCGGCGGCCGAGGGAGAGGAAAAGCATCGCATCACGGCGCCCGCCGCCGATCCGGCGCTGGCCGCCTTCGAGATGGCGGTCATCACCTCCATCACCTTCGAGGATTACGCCTAATGGCCGCCATTCGCGACCGCGACGCCTATACCGGCATCATGCTTTCCCTCTTGCCGCGCGGCATGCTCTGGCCCCGCGATCCCGAATCCGTGCGGGGACGCATCTACTCCTCCCATGCCACCGAGTTCGCCCGCATCGACGCCCTGCTGGAGCAACTGATCGCCGAGCGCTCCCCCGCCACCGCTCTGCTGCTGTTGTCGGAGTGGGAGCAGGTGTTGGGCCTGCCCGACCAATGCACCGTCCAGGCCGAGACCATCGCCGAGCGGCGCGCCGCCGCCCTGGCCCGCATGATCGCCACCGGCGGCCAATCGCCCGCCTATTTCGTCCAGTTGGCCAAGGCGCTGGGCTACGACATCACCATCACCCAATACAAGGCCTCGTGGTTCTGGCGCCGCCGCTGCGGCCAGACCTTCGGGGCGGAGGAGATGCAGTGGACCTGGAAGGTCACCTGCACCACCGGCACCATCCGCCCCCGCCGATTCGGCGGCGCCTATATGGGCGAGCCCTTCACCCGTTGGGGAAACTATCCCCTGGTCTGCATGATCCGGCGCCTGGCCCCGGCCGGCACCGTGGTCCTATTCGAGTAGGAGCCCCCATGAATTACCCCCACAGCTTGCCGGATGTATACCTGTACCTCGGCAAATATACCGACGGGACATCGGATGGCTCGATTCCGCCGTCCCGTGATCCGGCAAGATGGAACAACGATGTCACCGACGAACTGCTGGCCGTCATCACGGCGGGCGGGCTGACGCCCGACGAGGCGAACACCCACCAGGTGCGCGATGCCATCGCCGCCATGATCGCCGCCTCGGCCGTGTCGGGGCTCAGGGCGTTGGCCTATCTCGACGCTGGGCAGGGCCTAGAGGCCGATGGCGCCAACGGTGCCCGCATCAAGCTGGACGGCGCCACACTGGCCCGGTCGGCGGCGGGCCTCAAGCTCAACCTGTCCCAGGCCCTGGTCTGGGCGGCACAACAGTCTCCCTACGTTGGCGCCGCCCTCACTGACGCCGCCACTGTGGCCTGGGATATCCCCACCCATGGCCAGTGGGCCAACCTGACCACCGCCGCCGTGCGCACCATCGGCGCGCCTTCCAATCTGGTGGCCGGCACCATGTACGGCCTCCAGATCACCACCAACGGCTATACGCCCAACTGGCACGCCCTGTGGGATTTCGGCGCGGCGGGCCTGCCTACGGCATTGACCGGCAAGGTGATCATTCTGGCCTGGTACGACGGCACCAAGCTGCGGGCCGCGCCGATGATCACCGGAGGCGCATGATGGTCCTGCCCATTTTGTGCGGTACCGCCGCGTCACGTCCCATCAGCATCTACGACGCCATCGTCCAGTGCGGCCTGACCGCCAATCTCAAACTGTGCCTTGATGCCGGCGACATCCTGTCGGTGCCGTCCGCCGCCACCACCAAGTGGCTGGACCGCTCTGGGGCCGGCAGTGATTTTTGGCTGGGGACGGACGGCACCGCCACAGCTGATCCCACCTTCGTCGGCACCCCCGGCAAGCTCAGCGCCAACGAGTACTGGTTGCTCAACGGCTCCAGCTATTTACGCTTGGTCGGGGACCGCATGACCTGGACCGATGCCCTGCACAAGGCAGGGGCACAATGGACCATCCTGATGGTGGTCTCGTTGTCGGGCGCCGGGGCACAGCCCATCGGGGACATGGGCGGAACAGCGGCGCAGGTCGGCATGGGCGTCTATGCCGATGGTGGCGCCAAGGTGAATGCGGGCGTCGTCAATGGGTCCACGGGCAGCCTCAGCAAGGTCACGGATGGCAACGTTCCGAACGCCACCCCAACCTTCATCGCCGCCACGGTGGTGGACGGGGGCACCGGGTTCATTTGGAACAACGGGAACTACATGCCGGTGGGCGGTGCCAACACATGGTCATCGACCCTCATCAGCCCTTCTACCGCGACATCCACCAAGCCGTTCTACTTGGCGTGCCAAGACCACAATTCGGGCAATAAGTACCCGGACCCCAGTGGTGAACGCCTGTACGGCTTCGCCGCCTGGCAGGGCGGCACCCTGACCAAGGCCAATCTCGACGCGCTGTGGGCCAAGCTCCACCGGCGCTTCGGCATTTAATCGGAGGCATCATGCTCTATTGGCACCCCACCCTCGGCGACGTGCACAGCGGTCAGGAATTTATCCTGAACGATACCCAGTATCCGGCCGGACGTCTGGCCGAACTTGGCCCCGATGGCGCCGCCGAGTTGGGCTTCGAGCCGGTGGTTCCCGCCCCCCGCCCGAATGATCGGCTGTATCTTGTTTCCGATGCACCCGTCACCGGGCCGCATCGCGACTATGTGGCGGTGCCCCGCCCGCTGGCCGAAGTACGGGCCTGGGCGCTGGCCGAGATCGACTGGCGGGCCGAACAGGCGCGGCTGGCCTATGTCACGGCTGGGGCCGCCCAGGCCATGGTCTACCAGACCAAGCTGACCGAGGCGCGGGCGTGGGTGGCCGCCGTCGATCCCCAGGACGCCGATTATCCGCACCTCTCCGCCGAAATCGGCGTCACCGGCGATACCATCACCGCCGTGGCCGCCGCCATCGTGGCCCAAGCCGACGCCTGGGCCATGGCCTCGGCCGCCATCGAGGGCGCCCGGCTGCGCGCCAAGGCTGCGGTGCGCGGGGCGGAGGATGTGGAGGCGGTGGGGGCGGTGCTGGCCGGATTGACGCTGGCGTCGTCGTGATGTGACCCCGCCGGCTTCGGCCGGCGGGGGGACGGGGCGTTGCGAGCACCCCGAACCGCGAGCTGGAACTCGCCCGACCCAACCCCGGCCGAGGCCGGGTCATCCCCGCACCCGTGCACCGGGCGGGGCCATCATGGACACGCAAGACCATGGAGTCCACCCAGCTTCGATCCGTTACCGCCGTTCGTCCCGTCGCCCCCTATCTGGGCGGCAAGCGCAACCTGGCCAAGCGCATCGCCGCCGAGATCGCCGCCATCCCGCACGAAATCTATGCCGAGCCCTTCGTCGGCATGGGCGGCGTCTTCCTTCGTCGCACCCTCGCCGCCAAGTCGGAGGTAATCAACGATTACAGCCGTGAAGTGGCCACCTTCTTCCGGGTGTTGCAGCGCCATTACGTGGCCTTCATGGAGATGATCAAGTTCCAGCTGACCACCAGGGCGGAATTCGAGCGGCTGGCGGCCACCGATCCGAATACGCTCACCGACCTGGAGCGGGCGGCACGCTTCCTCTACCTCCAGAGTACGGCCTTCGGCGGCAAGGTTTCTGGCCGCAACTTCGGGGTGTCGCCATCCACGCCCGCCCGCTTCGACGTTACCAAGCTGGGCCCGATGCTGGAGGATCTGCACACCCGGCTTTCCAGAGTGGTGATCGAATGCCTGCCCTACGGCGAGTTCATCACCCGCTACGACAAGCCCGAGACCCTGTTCTACCTCGACCCGCCCTATTTCGGCTGCGAGGGCGACTACGGCAAAGCCATGTTCAGCCGCGACGACTTCGAGCGCCTGGCAGTCCAATTGGAGGGCATTCAAGGCCGCTTCATCATGTCGCTGAACGACCGCCCGGCTGTGCGCAGAATCTTCTCCGCCTTCCAGATCGAGGCGGTGGACACGTCCTACAGCATCGCCCGCGACACATCGGCCCGGGGGAAGGTTGGCGAGGTGCTGATCAAGGGAGGGAGAGGGACCGGTGTTTAGCGCCCGCCCTGAAAGTCTTCAGTGCAAAATCGGGCGGCAATTGGTGCAAAATTGCCCGGCGCGCTACAGTCGGTGCCTCGGTTCTTGTAGGTCGCCATGGCGTGTTGCTCCACCTCGCCCAACGGCAAGTGGAGCAAAATTGGAGCATTTCGGCAAGCCCAGGATGCCCGGAGGCCCTGGCGATGGCGGAGGGGGTGGGATTCGAACCCACGATGAGCTTGCACCCATACCGGTTTTCGAGACCGGCGCATTCGACCACTCTGCCACCCCTCCACAGGGTTCGCATATCCCCGGGTCGATGGGGAGGGGCGGAAAATAGCGTAAAGCCTTTCTCTCCGCAACCCGCTTTGCGCGGGTGCGGAAAAAAGTTGGGACGCCCGGCGAAGCCTACTTCGCCGAGATCACCATGACCATCTGGCGGCCTTCCATCTTGGGGACCTGCTCGACCTTGCCCAGATCCTCCAGGTCGTCGCGCACCTTCTCCAGCACCTTCATGCCCAGGTCCTGGTGAGCCAGTTCGCGGCCGCGGAAGCGCAGGGTGACCTTCACCTTGTCGCCTTCCTCGAGGAACTTCCGCATGCTCCGCATCTTCACGTCGTAATCGTGATCATCGATGTTCGGGCGGAGCTTGATCTCCTTGACCTCGATCACCTTCTGCTTCTTGCGGGCGGCGTTCTTCTTCTTCTGGTCCTCGTACTTGAACTTTCCGAAGTCCAGAATCTTGCAGACCGGCGGATCGGCGTTGGGCGAGACCTCGACCAGGTCGAGCCCGGCTTCCTCGGCCATCAGCAGACCCTCGCGCAGGGTCACGACTCCGATCATTTCTCCGTCGGCGCCCACCAGGCGGATGGAACGCACATCGATCTCGCGGTTGACGCGCGGCCCATCGTTCTTGGGCGGCGTCTGCATCGGGGGCCTAGCTATAGAACAATCTCCATCGTTTCGAGTACACCGATAGGCCCGGGTGCGATCATCGCGGGCCGGGCCGTCGGTTCCAAGGGGTTCGCCCCGTCACGCGGGCGGGGTCGCCTCTGCGCCGAGTGTAGCGATAGCCTGCTCCAGCGCAACAATTTCTTGGTTCTGGCTGCCCAGGCGGCGGATGGCGACCGAGCGTTGCTCGGCCTCGCGCTTGCCCACCACCAGCATTACCGGCACCTTGGCCACCGAATGTTCGCGGACCTTGTAGTTGATCTTCTCGTTGCGCAAGTCAAGTTCGACCCTGAGGCCGGCGGCCTTGAGACTAGCCTCGACCTCGCGGGCGAAATCGTCGGCCTCCGACACGATGGTGGCGACCACCACCTGGGTGGGGGCCAGCCACAGGGGGAAGCGTCCGGCGAAGTTCTCGATCAGGATGCCGAGGAAGCGTTCGAACGAGCCCAGGATCGCCCGGTGCAGCATGACCGGGCGCTTCTTGGTGCCGTCCTCGGCCACATAGGCGGCGTCCAGACGCTCGGGCAGCACGAAGTCCACCTGGAGCGTGCCGCACTGCCAGTCGCGGCCGATGGCGTCCCTCAGCACGAATTCCAGCTTCGGCCCATAGAAGGCGCCCTCGCCCGGATTGAGCGTGGTCTCCAGGCCGGCGGCCCTGGAGGCCTCCAGCAGGGCGCTTTCCGCCTTGTCCCAGGTCTCGTCCGAGCCGGCGCGCTTGGCCGGGCGGTCGGAGAACTTGACGCGGACGTCGGTGAAGCCGAAATCGGTGTAGACCTCCTTCAGCAGCTGGCAGAAGGCGATGGTCTCCGAGGTGATCTGGTCCTCGGTGCAGAAGATGTGGGCGTCGTCCTGGGTGAAGGCGCGGACCCGCATGATGCCGTGCAGCGCGCCCGACGGCTCGTAGCGGTGACACGAGCCGAACTCGGCCATGCGCAGCGGCAGGTCGCGATAGCTCTTGATGCCCTGGCGGAAGATCTGCACGTGGCAGGGGCAGTTCATGGGCTTCACCGCCAGGTGGCGCTCGTCCTGGGTCCTGATGGTGAACATGGATTCCGAGAACTTGTCGGCGTGGCCCGAGGCCTCCCACAGGGAGAAGTCCACCAGCTGCGGCGTCTTCACTTCCTCGTATCCGTTGGCCTCCAGCCGGCGGCGCATGTAGGACTCGACGGCGCGGTAGAGCGTCCAGCCCTTCTTGTGCCAGAACACCGAACCGGCGGCCTCCTCCTGCTGGTGGAACAGCTCCATCTCGCGGCCCAGGCGCCGGTGGTCGCGCTTTTCCGCCTCTTCCAGCATGTGGAGATAGGCGTCCAGGTCCTTCTTCTCGAACCAGGCGGTGCCGTAGATGCGCTGCAGCATCTCGTTGCGGGAATCGCCGCGCCAATAGGCGCCGGCCAGCTTCATCAGCTTGAAGGCCTTGCCCAGCTTGGCGGTGGACGGCAGGTGGGGGCCACGGCACAGGTCGATGAAACCGCCCTGGCGGTAGAGGCCGATCTTCTGGTCGGCGGGAATCGAGGCGATGATCTCCGCCTTGTACTTCTCGCCGGCCTCCTCGAAGAACTTCACCGCCGCGTCGCGGTCCCATTCCTCGCGGGTGATGGCCTCGTCGCGGTCGACGATCTCGGCCATCCTCTGCTCGATCTTCACCAGATCGTCGGGCGTGAAGGGCGTCGGGCGGGCGAAGTCGTAGTAGAAGCCGTTCTCGATGGACGGGCCGATGGTGACCTGGGTCTCGGGATACAGCTCCTTCACCGCCTCGGCCATGACGTGGGCGGCGTCGTGGCGCAGCAGCTCCAGCGCGTCCTGGCCGCTTTTGGCGGTGATGATGGAAAGGTTCACGTCACGATCGATCAGGGTGGCGAGATCCTTCATCTCGCCGTCGATAGTGATGGCCAGCGCCGCCTTGGCCAGACCGGGGCCGATATCCCGGGCCACGTCCAGACCCGTCACCGGGTGATCGTATTGGCGGACCTTGCCGTCGGGCAGGGTGATGGCGACCATGACACTCTCTTTCACGCGTGGGAACAAATCAGGGGGAGGAAGTCTAAGGAGAATGGCTGCCGAGTCAAGGCGCACCCCGCCGAAGGGTGATCAGCGCCACTTCGGGCGGGCAGTTGAAGCGGACGGGGATGCCCCCGCTTCCCACGCCGGTGGTGGTGTAGCCAATCATTTCGCCCTTGCGCCATACACCTCGGCACAGGGCCCGGTCACGATCCAGGGCGGTGGCGACCGGCCGCCCCCCGGGCAGGCACACCTGTCCGCCGTGGGTATGGCCGGCGAGATAGACGGCGCAGCCGGCGGCCGCGGCCTCGGGCGCGTAATCGGGAGAGTGGATCACGGCGATGCGGAAGCCCTGCGCCGCCATCAGCGCCCGGTTGGCTGCGGGATCGTGAAAGGTGTAAATATCGTCACAGCCGACCAGGGTCAGGGCTTGTCCGTCGCGCCACAGGGTGGCCGTCTCGTTGATCAGCAGCCGCAAGCCCGCCATCCGCAACGGTTCGATGATGTCGTGGCGGTCGTGATTGCCCAGCACCCCATAGACTCCCTGGCGGGCCCGAATGGCGGCGAGCAAGGGGGCCATGGCTGCCGCGACAACGGGGGCGGCGGGACGGCCATGGCTTTGGTAGTCGCCGCCGAAAATGGCGATGTCGCACTCGACCCGCGACACGAGATCCAAGGCCACCTCGGGGCCGCCAGAGGCGATGTCCAGGTGCAGGTCGGACAGGAACAGGATGGTGAAGCCGTCGAAAGCTTCCGGCAGATTGCGTGGCCTCAGGTCCAGGCGATGGAGGTGCGGCCGGGCGGCATTGCGCCGGCCCCAGCCATAAAGCCCGGTGGCCTGAAAGACCCAGCGCAATTTCGCGTCATGGCCGAACAGGCGGGGAACCGGCCGCGGGCCATCGGGGGTGGAACGCAGGCGGCTTTCCATCAGCTGAGCCTCGAGCCGCCGCCGTCTGTCGAGCCAGGCCTGGCGTGATTCGTCGCTCACCGGGGCAACATCCCGGCCAGCGCCGCCTCCACCTCCGCCTCGCCAAGGTCGGCGAGCGACGGACGGCGCAGCACGGTGACGTTGCCGCGCGGCGCGCACAGGCTGGGGTCGGATTCGTGGGAGAACAGCACCACCGAGGGACAGCCGCCGGCGGCGATCAGGTGCATGGGGCCGGTGTCGTTGCCCAAGGCCGCCTCGGCACGGCGGGCCAGGGCGATGATGTCGGGTAGTCCGGTCTTCCCGGACAGATCCAGGGCCTGGGGACAGGCGGCGGTGATGATTTCGATCTCGGCCCGCTCCTTGATGGTGCCCAGCAGGACGGGCGTGAAGCCCATTTCCATCAGCCGGGCGGCCAGACGGCCGAAACGCTCCGCCGGCCAGCGCTTGGCGGGACGGTGCGGCGCGCCGCCCGGCACCAGCAGCACAAAGCGGCCGGGGATGTCGAAGCGGCCGGGCGCGGCCTCGGCCCAGGCGAGATCGGGTGGAGGCACCTTGGCGATGCCAGCCATGGCCAGTTGCTCGCGCTGGCGTTCGATGGTGTGCATGAAATCCCGCCGGGGATTGGCGTGGGGGTGCGAGCAGCCCTTGGCGATGCCCGACCACTCGACCTCTTTACCCAGCAGGCGGAAATACCAGGACGAGCGGTCCGAGGTCTGCAGGTCGTAGACCCGCTCGAAGCGGCCGCTCCGCAATCTGGCGCGCAGGGCCAGCACCTTGTCCAGGCGCCACAGGGGCGGCTTGTCGTCCAGCCAGACCTCGTCGAACCAGGGGCAGGCGTTCGCCAGTTCGGCGAAGGGACGGGTGGTCAGCAGGGTGATGCGGGCGGACGGGTGGTGGGCCCGGATGGCGGCGAAGGGCCCCATGGCCTGGACGAAATCGCCCAGGGCGCCGAGCTTGATGACCAGGATGTTGGTCGAACCGGTCACGACCCCTCGTCAGCAGGCGCCGCTTCCGGAACTCCCAGCACCTCGCGGTAGACGGCGAGGGTGCTGGCGCACATGCTTTCCTTGGAGAATTTGGAACGCACGAAATCCATGGCGTCCTTGGCCATCAGGTCGCGTTCCTTGGCCGACAGGGCCAGGAAGCGGTCCAGCGCCTGGGCCAGGGCATGGGGATCGCCCGGCGCGGTCAGCCAGCCGGTACGGCCGGGCAGCACCGTCTCGTCGGTGGCGCCGTGGGCGGTGGCGATCACCGGACGGCCCATGGCCTGGCCTTCCACGGCGACACGGCCGAAGGCCTCGGGATCGGTGGAGGCCGACACCACCACGTCGGTCAGCATGTAGGCGGCGGGCATGTCGGTGCACTCGTCCACCAGATGGACCACGTCGGTCAGGTTCCGGCGCTTGACCAGTTCCACCAGCTCCTCGCGATAGCCGGTGCGGCCCTGGTCCGATCCCACCAGCAGGCAGCGCACGTCGTGACGGCCCAGCAGCGCCAGGGCCTCGATCAGCACCGCCTGGCCCTTCCAGCGGGTCAGGCGGCCGGGCAGCATGATGACCTGATAGCCGTCGGGCAGCCGCCACTTCTGGGCCAGTTGGATGATGCGCTCGGGGCTGACGCGGGCGGGGTCGAAGCGGGCCATGTCGATACCGCGATGGACCACGCGGACCCGCTCCGCCTCCAGGCCGTAGATGCGCCGGGCGTGCTCGGCGATGAAATCCGAGATGGCGATCACCTTCTCGCCCCGCGTCATCACGGCGTTGTACTTCTGCTTCAGGCCGAACCAGCCGAGATTGTAGGTGCCGTGGAAGGTGGTGACGTAATGGGCGCCGGTGGCCTGGGCGGCGATCCAGGCGCTCCAGGCCGGCGCGCGCGAGCGGGCGTGGACGATGTCCACCTGGTGGGTGGTGATCAGCTCGGCCAGCTTCAGCGCGTTGGACCGGATGGTCAGCGGATTCTTCGAAGCCAGCGGCAGGGTGATGTGCGTCGCCCCGGCGCGGGTCAGCTCGCGCACCATGGGGCCGCCCTCGGAGGCGACGATGGCGGTCCATCCGGCTTCGGCCAGGGCCACCGCCATGTCCACGGTGCCGCGTTCCACCCCTCCGGTGACCAGGGCGGGCAGCACCTGCAACACGACCGGTTGACGAACGGCCGGGGATGGCGCTTCGATGGGGGCAACGTGATCCATGGGTTTCCGAAAGCGATGACTGAGAACTCGAAAGACGGGCAAAACCCGGCAGGCGGCGGGATACTAACACGCCCCGACGGCGCGACAATCGCTTACCGCAGGCTGGAAGGCAAGACTCCCGGCGTGGTGTTCCTGCACGGCTACCATTCCGACATGGAAGGGACCAAGGCCCTGGCGCTGGAAGAGATGTGCCGGGCCGAGGGCCGCGCCTTCCTGCGCTTCGACTATTTCGGCCATGGCAGATCGTCGGGCGACGTGGCCCACGGCACCATCGGCCGCTGGGCCGCCGACGCGGTGGCGGTCATCTCGGACCTGACCGAGGGGAAACAGGTTCTGGTGGGCTCCAGCCTGGGCGGCTGGATCGCCCTGCTGGCGGCGCTGGAACTCCGCGACCGGGTGGCCGGGCTGGTGGGGGTGGCCGCCGCTCCCGATTTCACCGAGGACCTGATGTGGCAGGACTTCACCTTCGAGCAGCGCCGCACCCTGATGGAAACCGGCGAGCTGGAACTGCCCAATTGCTACGAACCGGACAAGCCCTGGCGCATCCACCGTTCGCTGATCGAGGACGGGCGCAACCACCTGCTGCTGCGCGACCTGATCCAGTTGCACTGTCCGGTCCGGCTGATTCAGGGGCAGAAGGACGAGGACGTGCCCTGGCAGACCGCGCTGCGCCTGGCCGATTGCCTGGCCTCCGATCAGGTGGAGGTCATCCTGGTCAAGGACGGCGACCACCGTCTCTCCCGCGATGGCGACCTGGCCCGCCTGACCGACGTGACGGCGGCCATTCTGGCCCTCATCCAGGAGTAATAGGGTGAAAACCTTAGTTCCGTTCCGATGCGAACCCGGCTAGGATTCGTCCGGACTGTATCGGATTTTCCATGCGATTGCCTTTCATCCTTGCACCGGCACTGATCCTGGGGGGCTGTTCCCTGGTCACTCCGGACCGCACGCCCGAGGAGGCGCGCGCCAACGCCGACCGCAAGGTCAGCCTGCGCACCAATGTCAGCCCCTCCAACGCCTGCCCCAAGGTGGCGCGCATGCTGTCCTGGTGCGCCCGCGGCCCCAACTATCACTACCGCTGCACCATCGCCCCCAACGGCAGCCGCGCCGAACTGGTCGGCGAACTGGAGGCGGTGTTCCGCACCGAGACCCTGCTGGTGGTGGATTTCGTGCGCAAGGGCAACGACACCGAGGTCACGGTGCATCAGCGCGACAGCGTGCTGGTCTACGACTATCCGCCGCTGATCGAAAAGCAGCTGGCGGGCAGCCTGGACTGCCGCCCGCCGTGATCAGGCCTTGCGCCTGACGAAATTGTCGGGATCGAGCAGCATGTCGGCGGCGACGGTCATGGTGCGGCCGCTGCCCCGGTCGACCAGGCGGACGTGGCGGGGAATGTCGGGGTAATCGAAGATCCGCTCGACCATCCAGTCGCTGCCATAGGTTCCAAGCTTGTGAAAGACATCGCCGGGCTCGATCGTCGGACCGCCCTTGCCTCGCGAAAAAAACATCACTTGCCCCAATATGTCCTTCCCCGTCCCATCCCTCCCTTTACACGGGCAGAACACGTAAAGTCGAGCCCCCCGTGTATTTTTTCGCATGGACGGTGCGGGCATCTATCCGTTTGGCCGTTCTCCGACTTCTTGGCATGATGGGGCCATGCCGAGCCCGCTTCCCGAGACCGATTCCGCCAGCCATCTCGACCTGATCGTCGAGATGACGGGTGATTTCGCCCATTCCCACGACGTGGAGGCGACGCTCCATCTCGGCCTGGAGCGTATCGCCCGGCGGCTGGGCGCCGAGGCCGCCTCGCTGTTCCTGATCGATGAGGACACGGGCGAGCTGGTCTGCCGCGCCAACATGGGGCCGGTGGACGTCATCGGCCTGCGGCTTGCCCCGGGAACAGGCATCGTCGGGCGCACCATCGACCTCGGCGTGCCGCAGCTGGTCCGGGACACAAGGCGCGACCCCGATTTCGCCCGTGCCATCGACGCCGCCACCGGCTTCGAGACCCGCTCCATCCTGTGCGCCCCCATGGCCGTGCGGGGGCAGCGGCTGGGGGCCATCGAGCTGTTCAACAAGGTCAGCGGCGAGGCTTTCACCCAGACCGATTCCCGTCTGTTGCAAGCCCTGGCCGCCAGTTCCGCCCTTGCCCTGATCAATGCCCGGCTGGTGGCCGACATGGCCGAGCAGCAGGGCCTGAAGCGCGAGCTGGAACTGGCCGCCGAGATCCAGCGGGCCATGCTGCCGGGAGACTTGCCCGCCGATTCCCCCATCCACGGCATCAATCTGCCGGCCAGTGGCGTATCCGGCGACTTCTTCGAGATCATGCACCTGGCCGACGGACGCATCGCCTTCGCCATCGGCGACGTGGCGGGCAAGGGCATGAAGGCCTCTCTGCTGATGGCCAAGACCGCCAGCCTGTTCCGTTGCCTGGTCAAGCGGGAGGCCGGTCCCGGCGCGGTGCTGGCCGCCATCAATTCGGAACTGCTGGAAACCCGCATGCCCGGCATGTTCGTCACCATGGCCGCCGGCCTGTTCGACCCGGCCGCCGGGCGGGTGACCCTGGCCATCGCCGGGCACGAGCCGCCGCTGCTGCTGAAGGACGGGCGCTTCACCCCCATCGAGGGCGACATGCCGCCGCTGGGCATCGCCGTCGAGCTGTTCGCCGAGGGCTGTCCGGAAAGCGTGGTCGATCTTAAGGGGGGCTGCCTCTATCTCTTCACCGACGGGCTGACCGAGGCCCGAACGCGCCATGATTCCATGCTGGAGGCCGAGGGCGCCCGCGCCCTGATCCAGAGCTTCGCCGACCTGCCGGCCGCCCGGCGCCTGGACGCCGTGGTCCAGTCCCTGGACGACAGCGGCTCGCTGCGTGACGACATCACCCTGATGGTGATCGAGGACCGCCGGGGCCGTCCGGCGGGATTCGAAGGCCGCTACTCCGCCCGCCCCGACGAACTGTCCGCCATCCGCGCCGCGGTGGGCGGCGCGGCGCGCGCCCTGGGCTGCGGCGACTCCATGGTGGGCGACGTGGTGCTGGCGGTGGACGAGGCCTGCCAGAACATCATCCGCCACGCCTACAAGGGGGGCGACGGCGACATCCTCGTCCACCTGGACCGCGAAGATGATCGCCTGGTCATACGACTTATGGATTTCGCTCCCGCCGTGGATGTGGCTAAAATCCAGCCCAGGCCGCTGGACGAGCTGCGGCCGGGGGGATTGGGCACCCATCTGATGCGCTCGATCATGGATCACGTCGATTTCCTGGCTCCGCCGGCCGGAATCGGTAACCTGTTGCAAATGGTCAAACGGATCGACCCGACATGAAGCTGGAAACCCGCGCCATCGGAACCGCCGTCGTCGTCGCCCTGTCGGGCGAGGTCGATCTGCGCCACTCGCCCGCGCTGCGCAAGGCGCTGATGGATCTGATGCTGGAGAAGCGCCCGGTGGTGGCGGCCGACCTGTCGGCGGTGGAATACATCGACAGTTCCGGCATCGCCGGACTGGTGGAGGCCTACCAGATGGCGCGCAAGAACGGCACCCGTTTCGTGCTGGCCGCCATCAGCGACCCGGTGCGCCGGGTGCTGCAGCTGGCCCGCCTGGACCGTGTCTTCACCATCGCCGGCACGCTCGAGGAAGCCTTGGGGGAATGATGCGGTGAGCACGGACGCCGAACCCAGGGGATTCGTCGGATTTCTCGACCGGCTGGGACGCCGGGCGGTGACCGGAATCGCCGAGTTCGGCTTCGGGGCCTCGCTGGTGGGCGAATGCGTCTACTGGCTGGGCATGGGGGGCAAGCGCCGCCAGCCGGTCCGCCTCGCCCCCGTGGTGGCCCAGGCCATGGAGATCGGCATCGGCGCGCTGCCCATCGTCACCGTGCTGTCGGCCACCATCGGGATCATGCTGGCCATCCAGGGCATCTACACCCTGCGGCTGTTCGGCGCCGAATCCCGGGTTTCGCTGGGCGTCGCCATGAGCGTGGTGCGCGAGTTCGGCCCGCTGATCACCGGCATCCTGGTGGCCGGGCGTTCCGGTTCGGCGCTGGCCGCCCGGCTGGGGACCATGCGCATCAACCAGGAGATCGACGCGCTGACCGTCATGGGCATCTCGCCGGTGCGCTTCCTGGTGGTGCCGCCGCTGCTGGCCATGCTGGTGATGCTGCCGGCGCTGACGCTGTGGTCCGACCTGGTGGGGCTGTTCGCCGCCGGGCTCTACATCGCGCCGCAGCTGGGCAGTTCCATCGGCGCCTATGTGGACGAGATGACCACCCTGGTCCGGCTCAACGACGTCTGGCACGGCCTGGGCAAGAGCGCCATCTTCGCCGTGCTGATCACCGTGGTGGGCGTGGTCAACGGCGCCTCGGTGACCGGCGGCGCCGAAGGCGTCGGGCGCATGACCACCCGCTCGGTGGTGCATGCCATCTCGGCCATCGTCATCACCGACATGGTCTTCGTCTTCATGGTGACGCGCTGATGGGAAGTCCCGCCAATTCCATCGAGGTCTCCAATCTGGTCACCCATTACGGCGACCGCAAGATCCTGCACGACGTGTCGCTTTCCGTCGGCAAGGGCGAGATCATGGTGATCATGGGCGGCTCCGGCTCGGGCAAGACCACGCTGCTCAACCACCTTCTGGGCCTCAAGAAGCCCAGCTCGGGCACGGTGCGCATCCTGGGCCACGACATCGCCCGGCTGTCGCCGGTGGCCTTGCAGCGGCTGCGCACCCGCACCGGGGTGGCGTTCCAGTCGGGGGCGCTGTTCAGTTCCATGAGCGTCGGCGACAACATCGCCCTGCCGCTGCGCGAGCATACCGAGCTGGACGAGACCACCATCGGCATCATGACGCGGCTCAAGCTGGAAGTGGTCAGCCTGGCCGGCTTCGAGCACCTGAAACCCGCCGAGCTGTCGGGCGGCATGATCAAGCGCGCCGCCCTGGCCAGGGCCATCGTCATGGACCCCGAGCTGCTGTTCTGCGACGAGCCCTCGGCCGGGCTGGATCCGGTGGTGGCGTCCTCCATCGACGACCTGATCCTGCGCCTGCGGGACGCCATGGGCATGAGCATCGTGGTGGTGACCCACGATCTCGACTCCACCTTCAAGATCGCCGACCGCATCTGCGTGCTGGACAAGGGCCACGTCCTGGCGCTGGACACCGTGGAGGCGATCCGCGCCAGCACCGACCCGCGCATCCAGAACCTCCTCAACCGCCGCACCGAGGAAGCCGAGCCCGATGCGGATTCCTATCTGCGCCGCCTGACCGGCGGCCCCGCCCACCCAACCGACCGGACTCTGCGCCCATGAAGGATTCCCGCATCAACTACGTGATGGTCGGCGGCTTCGTGCTGGCCATGCTGGTATCGCTGGTGGTGGTGGTGGCGGTGCTCACCGGCCGGACCGGCTCCACCCAGTCCTATTATACCCGGCTGGCCAACGTGGCCGGCATCAAGTACGGCACCAAGGTCACCTACGAAGGCTTCCCGGTGGGGCAGGTGGAGCGGATATCGCCCCTGCACGAGGGCAACACCACCGCCTTCCGCCTGGAAGTCTCGGTGGCCGACGACTGGCGCATCCCCAAGGATTCCCAGGCCCGCGTCGCGGCGTCGGGCCTGCTGGCGGCGGCGACGCTCGACATCAAGGGCGGCAGTTCGTCCGAGATGCTGCCGCCCGGCTCGGAGATTCCCTCCGGTCCCGCCGCCAACATCTTCGCCGCCATGAACGACATGGCCGGCCAGATCACCGACCTCAACCAGACGGCCCTGAAGCCGCTGCTGTTCAGCCTGAACCAGCAGGTGGGATCGCTGGGCACCATCCTGGAGCGTCACGCCCCCGAACTGATGGCCAATCTGCTGGCGGTGACCCAGGACCTGGCGGTCAAGACGCCCCGCATCACCGCCGACGTGGAGAAGATGACCGGAACCCTGTCGGGCAAGGTGATCAATGATGCCAATGCCGAGCGTATCCGGGAGACCCTGGACAATGCCGCCAAGCTGTCGGCCGGCCTGCAGGACAGCCGCAGGAAGGTGGATTCCATGCTGACCTCGCTCGACAAGTCCATCACCGGCAACCAGGACAACATCGACCAGAGCATCAAGGAACTGCGCCATACCCTGCAGGCGGTGTCGCGCTCCATCGATTCGGTCACCTACAATCTGGACGGCACCACCCGGAACCTGCACGAATTCTCGCGCCAGATCCGCGAAAACCCGGGCGTGCTGATCGGCGGCAACAAGCGGGGCGAGGACGGCCCGGGACGGAAATGATGATCATGCGCAACGCCATCTCGGCTGCCTTTGCCGCCCTCTTCCTCGCCGCCTGCGCCGGTCCCGCCGCGCCGCCGGATTCGTTCTACCGCATCGAGCCCGGGGCGCCCGCCCTGCGTTTCGCCAAGCCGATCCTGCCCGGCGTGCTGGAGGTCAACCGGCTGGCCGCCGACGGGGTGGTGGCGGAACGGGCCCTGGCCTTTTCCCGCAACGGCGTTCTGGCCCATTACAAGTACGATTTCTGGAGCGAGCCGCCCGGCATGCTGCTGCAGGACCGCCTGGCCCATTACCTCGCCGAGGCCGGCGCCGCCGACCGGGTGGTGACTCCGGATTTGCGGGTTCTGTCCGATTGGACGCTGCGTGGCAAGGTGCGGCGTTTCGAACAGATCGCCGGCGCCTCGCTGGCCGTGGTCGATCTGGAACTGGCGGTGGTCGGCGCCCGCGACGGCCGGCTGGTGCTGCTGCGGACCTACGAGGCCCGCGTCCCCACGCCGTCCGATCGGGTGGAGGACGCCGCCCACGCCATGGAAAAGGGCGTCGCCGACATCTTCGCCCGCTTCCTGGCCGACCTGAGCCCGTCGCCCCGATGAGGAAGCCCCGCCGCGCCCCGCCGCGCCCCGGCCGCGCCATTCCCGCGCCGCGCACCGTCGAACTGGACATCGAGATGGTGGGGGCGCGCGGCGACGGCATCGCGCGGCTGGACGGCGAGACGGTGTTCGTCCCCTTCACCGTGGCCGGCGACCGGGTTCTGGCCCGGATCGAGGGCAAGCGCGGCGACGGCCTGACCGCCGCCCTGATCGAGGTCGCCGAGCCCGGCCCCGGGCGCGCCTCCCCGCCCTGCGGCCATTACGGCCGTTGCGGCGGCTGCTCGCTCCAGCATCTCGACGATGCCCATTACGCCGAATGGAAGCGGGATCTGCTGATCACCCAGCTGGCCCGCCAGGGCCTGGCCGAGGCGCATGTGGAGCCGCTGGTGCGCGTGCCGCCCGCCTCGCGCCGGCGGGCCGACTTCACCTTCATCCGCGCCAAGGGCGCCATCCTGCTGGGCTTCAACGGACGGGCCAGCCATACCGTCATCGACATCGAGCGCTGCCCGCTGCTCGACCCCGCCCTGGGGGCCGCCCTTCCGGGCCTGCGCCGCATGCTGGACGGCATCGCCGTCGAAGGCGGCGGCGAGATGGTCGTCACCCTGACCGAAGGCGGCCTGGACGTCCTGGTGGAGGCCCCCGCCCGCCTCGATCTGTTCGAGCGCGAATCCCTGGCCGCCGCCGCCGACGCGCTGGACCTCGCCCGCCTGCACTGGCGCAGGCCGGGCAGCGGGTTCGCCGAGCCCATCGCCCGGCGCCGCCCCGCCCTGGTCCGCTTCGGCGGCATCGCGGTGGAGCCCGCTCCCGGCGCCTTCCTGCAACCCACCCGCGGCGGCGAGCTGGCCATCGCCGAGATCATCCTGGCGGCCATCCCCAGGGACGTGCCGGTGGCCGACCTTTACGCCGGCTGCGGCAGCTTCAGCCTGCCGCTGGCGCTGCGCGGCCCGGTTCGCGCCGTGGAAGGCGAGCAGGGGCCGGTGGCCGCCCTCGACGCCGCCGCCCGGACCCAGGGACTGCCCCTTACCGCCGAGGTGCGCGACCTGGCCCGCCGCCCCCTGGCCGCCCACGAGCTGAAGGCCTTCCGCGCCGTGGTGCTGGACCCGCCCCGCGCCGGGGCCGCCGCCCAGGCCGCTGAACTGGCCCGCCCCGTGGCGGGCGGGCCGGCGACCCTGGCCATGGTCTCGTGCAATCCCGCCACCCTGGCCCGCGACCTGCGCACCCTTTGCGATGGCGGCTGGCGCGTCGAGCGCCTCACCCCCATCGACCAGTTTCCCTGGTCCGCCCACCTGGAGGCGGTGGCGGTTCTTCGGCTATGACGTATTGAATGTGTCTATGGTATAACTATGTACTGTAGGTGAAATCCCGGATGCTGCCATTCCATGACTGACCTTCCCGACACCCGATTGTCCGAACTTCTTTGCGCCCGCCTGTGCCACGACCTGGCCAGCCCGCTGGGCGCGGCGGCGGCCGGGCTCGAGCTGATCGAAGACGGCAGCGATCCGGAAACCCTGGGTCTGGTCTCGGCCAGCATGGGGGCCGCCACCGCCCGCCTCAAGTTCCTGCGTGCCGCTCTTGGACCGGCCAATGACCTCCCCCACGCACCCAAGGCGCTGGGTGACCTGATCCGTGCCTATCTCGGCGGTGCCGTCGCCGGCGGCATCACCCTGGACTGGGCCAGCGAACGCCCCGAGATCGACGGCGAGACGGCGCGCCTGTTGCTCAACCTGGTGCTGATCGCCCGCGATGCGCTGCCGCGCGGCGGACGGATCACCGCCCGCTGCGGCCAGGACGGGAACGGCTCCGCCGGATTGCGGGTCGACGCGGCGGGCGAGGGGGGCGGCCTGTCCGCCGAGGCCCGCCTGGTGCTGATCGATGGCGCGCCGCCATCGGGTCCCCGCGGGGCCCAGGCGTGGTTCGCGCTTCACCTCGCCCGGGCTAAGGGCCTGAAAATCCGCGTCGATCCCAGGCCTGGGGAGATTTCCATCATGGCCTGACGGGGATTGTGGAGAAAATCGTTTCGCAAGCGGATTTACCCGGGTCTGGGTTCTTCTAAAGACTTCCTCGCCGTGCTATTAGTCTGCATGGCCTGTCCGGTTCGGATGGGGGGAGAGGTAGTTTTGGTGCCGCGTGCGGGTGCTGAAACAGGACCGTACTGGAGTCGATCATGGATGATCTCCTCAGTGAATTTCTGACTGAGACATCGGAAAGTCTTTCCGTTCTCGACGTTGCCCTGGTGAACCTGGAGCAGAATCCCAACGACCCCCAGATTCTGGGCAACATCTTCCGCTTGGTCCACACCATCAAGGGCACCTGCGGCTTCCTGGGTCTGCCGCGCCTCGAGCATGTGGCCCATGCCGGCGAGAACGTGCTGGGCAAGTTCCGCGACGGCGAGCTGGAAGTCACCCCCGACGCCGTGACGCTGATCCTGCAGTCCATCGACCGCATCAAGCTGATCCTGGGTCATCTTGAACAGAACGAGTGCGAGCCCGAGGGCAGCGACGCCGACCTGATCGAGCGTCTCAACGCCATGGCCGAGGGCCGCGCCGCCCCCGCCGCCGCGCCTGCCGCCGCCGCTCCGCCGCCGCCGCCCCCGCCGCCGCCCGCCCCCGAGCCCGTGGCCGCGCCCGAACCCGTGGCCGCCGCCCCCGCTCCCGAGCCCGTGGCCGCCGCTCCGGCGCCCGAGCCCGAGCCCGAGCCGGTCAAGGCCAGCGTTCCCGCGCCCACCGCGTCGCCGCCTGCGGTGGCCGCCGCCGCCGCGCCGCCGGTCCCGGCGGGCGAGGCCAAGGAATCCGCCGTGGCCGCCCAGACCATCCGCGTCAACGTGGAGCTGCTGGAAAACCTGATGACCCTGGTGTCCGAACTGGTGCTGACCCGCAACCAGCTGCTCCAGATGGTTCGCGGCAAGGATGACAGCGAGTTCGCGACGCCCTTGCAGCGCCTGTCCCACATCACCACCGACCTTCAGGAAGGTGTGATGAAGACCCGCATGCAGCCCATCGGCAACGCCTGGGCCAAGCTGCCGCGCATCGTCCGCGACCTCGCGGTCGAAATGAACAAGAAGATCGACCTCCAGATGCTGGGCGCCGAGACCGAGCTGGACCGCCAGGTGCTGGAGCTGATCAAGGATCCGCTGACCCACATGGTGCGCAACTCGGCCGACCACGGCCTGGAGGGCACCGAGGAAAGGAAGCGGGTGGGCAAGCCCGAAGTGGGCAAGATCGTGCTGAACGCCTTCCACGAGGGCGGCCACATCATCATCGAGATTTCCGACGACGGTCGCGGCCTCAACCTGGACCGCATCAAGCAGAAGGCCATCCAGAACGGCCTGGCGTCGGAATCCGAGCTTGAGGCGCTGACGCCGCAGCAGATCTACCAGTTCATCTTCAAGGCCGGCTTCTCCACCGCCGAGAAGGTCACCAGCGTGTCGGGCCGCGGCGTCGGCATGGACGTGGTGCGCACCAACATCGAGAAGATCGGCGGCACGGTCGAGCTGAAGAGCCAGCCCGGCAAGGGCTCCTCCTTCATCATCAAGATCCCGCTGACCCTGGCCATCGTCTCGGCCCTGATCGTCGAATGCGCCGTCGAGCGCTTCGCCATCCCGCAGATCAGCGTGCTGGAACTGGTGCGCGTCACCAACAATTCCGAGCACGGCATCGAGATGATCAACAACGCGCCGGTGCTGCGCCTGCGCGACCGCCTGCTGCCCCTGGTCTCGCTGAAGCGCCTGCTCAAGCTGGCCGACAACGAGGAAGAGCAGCAGGAAACCTTCATCGTCGTCACCCAGGTGGGCACCTACACCTTCGGCATCATCGTCGACCGGGTGTTCGACACCGAGGAAATCGTGGTCAAGCCGGTGGCGCCCATCCTGCGCCACATCTCCATGTTCTCGGGCAACACCATCCTGGGCGACGGTTCGGTGATCATGATCCTCGACCCCAACGGCATCGCCGGCGCCACCGGCGAATCCGGCATGATGGGCGGCGCCCAGGCGGCCGAGGCCCAGGTGTTGCGCGAAAGCCACGCCGACCGCAAGACCTCGCTGCTGGTGTTCCGCGCCGGCGGCGACGACCTCAAGGCGGTGCCGCTGGCCCTGGTGGCCCGCCTCGAGGAGATCGAGGTCAAGGACATCGAGCACAGCCACGGCAAGCCCATGGTCCAGTACCGCGGCCACCTCATGCCGCTGATCGCCATCGACGGCATCATGAACTTCCGCGACGAGGGCCGCCAGCCGGTGCTGGTGTTCTCGGACAAGGACCACACCATGGGCCTGGTGGTGGACGAGATCGTCGACATCGTCGAGGACACCCTCAAGGTGGAGCTGTCCGCCGACAATCCCGGCGTCATCGGCACCGCCGTCATCGCCGGCAAGGCCACCACCATCATCGATGCCGGCTACTACCTGCCGCAGGCGTTCGGCGACTGGTTCGGCCGCAACGACAAGGAATTCGGCAGCTCGGACTACCACCAGCCGCGCGTGCTGCTGGTGGACGACTCGCCGTTCTTCCGCAACCTGCTGACGCCCTTGCTGTCGGTGGCCGGCTACGAGGTGATCTCGGTGGACGGCGCCGACAAGGCCCTGCAGCTGCGCGAGCGGGGCGACGAGTTCGACGCCATCATCAGCGACATCGAGATGCCCGGCATGAGCGGCTTCGAATTCGCCCAGGCGGTGCGCGCCGACGGCCGCTGGGGCACCATCCCCATGGTGGCCCTGTCGTCGCACGCCACCGAAAAGGATTTCGAGCGCGGCCGTCAGGTGGGCTTCAACGACTACATCGCCAAATTCGACCGCGATGCGCTGTTGCAGACCCTGGCCTCGACCATCGCAGCCTCTAAAGGTGCCGCATGAACCAACTCGTCCCCGCCGGTAAGCGTCCTGGAACGGAGCTGGCCGCTCCCGAGACCCAGGACTTCGTCACCATGTTCATCGAGGGTCAGCTGTTCGGCATCCCCGTGCTGACCGTCCAGGACGTGCTGGGCCCGCAGAAGATCACCCGCATCCCCCTGGCGCCGCGCGAGGTGGCCGGGTCCTTGAACCTGCGCGGCCGCATCGTCACCGCCATCGACGTCCGGCTGCGCCTGGGCCTCAAGAAGCGGGCCGAGGACAAGAAGGGCATGAGCGTGGTGGTGGACCAGTCCGGCGAGCTGTACTCGCTGATGGTCGATCAGGTCGGCGAGGTGTTGAGCCTGCCGGCCGCCAAGTTCGAGCGCAACCCGCCGACCCTCGACCCCCACTGGCGCGAGTTCTCCATCGGCATCTACCGCCTGGACGACAAGCTGCTGGTGGTCCTCGACGTGGGCAAGCTGCTGGATTTCACGCGGAACGAATAGTATAGGCATGGGGTAAGGGACCACGAAGGGGTGGCAGTCCCGCAGGGGAAGCAAGACCACCCCTCCATCGGAGGCAAGCTTGGGCATGAAGTCCTGTCTGATCGTTGACGATTCCAAGGTCATCCGCATGGTGGCCAAGAAGATCCTGCACGAGCTGAGTTTCAAGACCGAGGAGGCCGAGGACGGCGCCGCGGCCCTTGAAGCCTGCAAGCGCGCCATGCCGGATGCGGTGCTGCTGGACTGGAACATGCCGGTGATGAACGGCATCGACTTCCTGCGCGCGCTGCGCCAGCTTCCCGGCGGCGATCATCCGGTGGTGGTGTTCTGCACCACCGAAAATGACATCGAGCACATCCAGGAAGCCATCACCGCGGGCGCCAACGAATACATCATGAAGCCTTTCGACAGTGAAATCCTTCAGGCGAAGTTCTCGCAGGTCGGATTGCTGTAGCCCCTGGTTCGGTGATTCCACCCATGGCCCTCGATTCCCCTTCTCCGGCAGCCGATCCCATCCGGGTCATGCTGGTCGATGATTCCGCAGTGGTCCGCGGTCTCGTCACCCGCATCCTGGAAGGCGAGGCCGGCATCCAGGTGGTCGCCTCGGTCGGCAACGGCCAGATGGCGCTCGCCTCGCTGGAGCGCAACGAGATCGACGTGGTCATTCTCGATATCGAGATGCCGGTCATGGACGGCCTGACCGCCCTGCCCAAGCTGCTGCAGATCGACCCCGGCCTCAAGATCATCATGCAATCGACGCTGACGCTGAAGGGCGCCGACGTCTCCTTGCGCGCCATGCAGATGGGCGCCGCCGATTACATCCCCAAGCCCACCTCCACCCGCGATCTGGCGGGCGGCGCCGATTTCAAGAGCGAACTGGTGGGCAAGATCCGGGCCCTGGGCCAGGCGCGTCGCGCCGGCGCCCGCCCCGCCCGCCCCGGCGGCCCGCCGGCCACCCGGCCGACCATTTCCCCGGCGGCGCCGCGCACTCCGGTCGCCATCCATCCGCCGGGTCCGCTGCAGTTGCGCAACAACACTCCGGAGCCGCCGGACATCATCGCCATCGGATCGTCGACGGGCGGTCCCCAGGCGCTGTTCACGGTCCTGGGCACCATGAAGGCGGGCACCGTCCGGCAGCCGATCCTGATCACCCAGCACATGCCCGCCACCTTCACCACCATCCTGGCCGAACACATCAGCCGCGTCTCGGGCTGGGAAGCCCGCGAGGCCGTCGATGGCGAGGTGATCACCGGCGGCCGCGTCTATATCGCGCCGGGCGATTTCCACATGGTGGTCGAAACCAAGGGTACGGACAAAGTGCTGCGATTGAACAAGAACCCTCCTGAAAACTTCTGCCGCCCGGCCGTCGACCCCATGCTGCGGTCCATCGCCGCCGCCTATGGCAAGCGCGTCCTGACCTGCATCCTGACGGGCATGGGCGCCGACGGCATGAAGGGCGGCCAGGCGGTGGTTGCCTCGGGCGGCACCGTGATCGCCCAGGACGAGGCTAGCTCGGTTGTGTGGGGCATGCCGGGGGCAGCGGCGACGGCGGGCATCTGCTCGGCCGTCCTGCCACTGCCGGAAATTGCCCCTTGGATCATGAAACTGGCGGCGAGGCGCTAAACCCATGCGGCCCGAAGATTTCGATTTCGTCGCCAAGTTGCTGAAGGACCGTTCCGGTCTGGTCATCACCCGCGACAAGGCCTACCTCCTGGAAAGCCGTCTCACCCCGGTGGCCCGCAAGCGCGGCCTCAAGGGGCTGGACGACCTGGTGGCGGGACTGCGCACCGCCGGCGAGGATCTGCTGCGCGAGGTCACGGAAGCCATGACGACCAACGAGTCGTTCTTCTTCCGCGACATCAAGCCGTTCGACCAGTTCAAGAGCGTCGTCCTGCCCCACCTGCTGGCCACCCGCGCCGCCAAGAAGTCGTTCCGCATCTGGTCGGCGGCCTCGAGTTCGGGCCAGGAAGCCTACACGCTGGCCATGGTGCTGAAGGAGGAGGGCGCCAAGCTGGCCGGCTGGAAGATCGAGATCGTCGGCACCGACATCTCCACCGAGATGCTGGAAAAGGCCAAGGCGGGACTTTATTCCCAGTTCGAGGTGCAGCGCGGCCTGCCCATCCAGCTGCTGGTCAAGTACTTCAAGAAGACCGCCGAGATGTGGCAGATCGACCCCGCCATCCGTGGCATGGTCCAGTACCGCGAATACAACCTGCTGCACGACCTGAAGCCCCTGGGCCAGTTCGACGTGGTGTTCTGCCGCAACGTGCTGATCTATTTCGACCAGCCCACCAAGACCCGCGTGCTGGACAACATCAGCCGGGTGATGCCCGACGACGGCTTCCTCTATCTCGGCGGCGCCGAGACGGTGCTGGGCATCTCGGACAAGTTCAAACCCATCCCCGACCAGCGCGGCGTCTACTCCACCACCCGGGCGCCGGCCGGCATCGGCACCACCAAGTAGCCTTCCCGTCCCCATGGACGCGCCAAGCCCCTTCCGGGAGACCGGGAGGGGCTTTTTCGTGGGCCGTTCAAGGGGCCGGCGCCGAACCGTCAAGCGCGAGACACGGCTTCATTCCGAGGGGCGCGGAGACTCTTTCAGCCGCCGGCGTCGAAACGCTGCCGGTGAAAGCCCCTTCAGCACTGCCAGGGAGTGGCGGGCGGCAACGTCTCGCGGCCCCACATCTAGGGCTTGTACGACTGAAGCTGAATCGCATTCCTTCCGCCGTCACCCCCGGACTTGATCCGGGGGTCTGGATTGCCGGGTCAAGCCCGGCAATGACGGTCAAGGACGAGACGTCAACCTAACCCGGACAGCCTCTAATCGTCGGCCGCGAAGCGGTCGGCCGGCAGGGGCTGGGGCTGGACCGGGTCGTCGGGGGCGGGGGACAGTGAAATCTCGGCGATCTTGGTCAGGGAGCGCAGCGCTCCCGCCGACTGGTACTTGAAAGTCAGCGTCACCGGCAGCATCGAGGCCTGCATGTCGTCCAGGAACACGCCGCAGCCCCTTGAATAGCGGGCGCCGGTGGCGAACTCGATGCGGTAGGTGCCTTCGGGAATGCCGCCGATGCCGATATGGTAGGTGGCGGGAACGTAGAAGGCGGTGACCGTGTTGCCGGCCATGGTCTTCAGCTTGACCACGCCGTCGCGGCGGCCCTCGTTGTGGACCAGCAGCCGGTGGTCGCCGCTGACCCGCCGGGTGAGGATTTCTCCGGCAGTCGGCGGGGCACCCCGGTTCTCGGCGCACCATTGGGCCTTGAAGCGTCCCCCCGACCCGGCGTAGAGCGAGCGGGTCTCGACGAAGCCGTCGATGCCGGACGGCGTCCTGACCTTGACCCATTCGGGGTCGGTCGGGTCGGCGCCGACCTCGACGGTGGTGAAGCGGTCCAGCAGGGTCAGCACCGGGGCGCCGGGCAGCGGCGCCATGCGCACCTTCAGGCCGTCCACCGCCACGTGGCGGATCTCGCCGCTTCGGGCCGGCTGCATGGCGATGGGGGCGGCGGTGGTGGCGACCGGCTGGTCCCAGGGCTTGGTGGCGATCAGGGCGAACACCCCGGCGGTGAGCGGCAGGGCCAGCAGCGGCAGCGCCTGGGCCAGGAACACGCCGCCGCCCAGCTGCCAGCGCGTCTTGAGCCGGCGGTTGTCGGGCAGGTCGCGGGTGGCGTGCAGCAGATCCTCGACCCGGGCGCGGTCGTCGGGCAGGCGGGCGAAGCGTCCGGCCTGCAGCGCCAGCGAGCGGGCCAGCTCCAGCTCGCCGCGTCCCAGGAAGGCGCGGCCCTGGCGGATCAGCACCCTGGCGTTCTCGTGGCGCGGCTTGGACCCGCCCAGCAGGTTGCGCAGCAGCGCCAGGGGGGCGAGCAGCAATCCGGGCAGCGACCACCAGCCCCAGGCCCAGGTGGTGGTCGAGGCCCGCACGGCGGCACGATCGGCGCATGCCCGGCAAAAAATTCCCTCCACCGTGCCGGTTTTTGCCCACACCAGAAACGAGCGGACCCAGTGATAGACCACGTAGCGGGGCTGGGCGGTCAGCGCTCCACAGCCGCAACAGGCGATGGGCGCGCCAGCCACCTGGGCGTCGTCGTCATGGGTGGCTTCCTGTCCGAAGGTGTCGTACTCGGCGCGGCGCACCACGTCCTTGAGCACGCCATAGGCCTCGATAACCCTTTGAAATTCCTCACGCGCCCGCTTAGAGGCATTGCGGTCGGGATGGACCTTCTTCACGCGCGAACGATAGGCGCTCTTGATGGCGTCGGCATCCGCCCCGGGGGCGAGGCCGAGGATCGCGTAATAGCCTTTGGGGTCGCGCGCGATGGTGTTCATCTCAGACGATGCTTGTGGTTTTCCGGAATCTTCAAGCAAAGCCTATGCCATCGGTGGGGGAGGTGGAAAAGCCGCGCAGGGATCATACCACGATTTGCGTTGCCGGTGCGGCCGAGGGCGCAAGGTCCACGAAGGGCCGTCCCGCCTGGAACGACACCTGGCCCTTGATGCCGGTCAGCTGGCCGCATTCGGCGAAGATGCCGGCGATGTCGCGGCACATGGCGGGCGGCAGCGGTTCGGCGGTGCGCACGATCAGGTCGAAGCGCTTGGTGTCCTTCTGCACCAGTCCGTCCAGCTGGACGCGGCCCAGCACGCTCATGCGCACGTCCAGGATGAAGCGCTGTTCGCTTCCCTGCTTGCCCCGGCTCTCCTCCTCCTCGGGCGGGCGGTGGACGTAGAGGTCGATGGGGTCGATGTTGGCGCCATGGGCGAAGGGCAGGGTGATGGAGTGCCAGTCGCCGCGCCCCAGGGGACGGGCGGAATCCTCGGCCAGATCCAGGAAGTCCTGCTTCAGCTTGTCCACCAGATCCCGGCGTCCGGCCCTTTCCAGACCACGGGTCACCGGCTCGGAAAGCAGGGGGCGGACGTCGCCGCTCCGCACCGCCCCGGCGAACTGGGACAGGGCGGCGGCCAGGCGGGGACCCGCCTGGGGGATCATGCGCATCAGGTGCTCGGCCGCCTGACGGTCGGTCCGCAGCAGGGTGTCCACCGCCTGATCCAGGCTGGGCCAGCCACCGGCGGTGAGGCCCTGGGACGGGCCGGGGGCGGGCGCCAAGGGGGGCGGCGGCAGAGGCTGGCCGACCACCTCCAGGCGCAGCAGGCTGCCGACCTGCAGCGGCGAGGCGACGTTGAGCGACAGCACTCCCGCCGGGCTCTGCACCAGGGCGGCGGCGCCGGCCGGCTGGGAGACCACCACGGCGGGCATGGTGGTGATCGTCTGCGGCTGGGGCGGGTTGGGCGTCGGCGGGGCGGCGGGCGTGCCGCCGGGAAGAGGGGCCGCCGCCGCCGGTGATGCGTTCGGCGGGGACGGATGGGGCGCCGACGGCATTCCGGCGGCGGGAACGGACGGGGGGGCCTGCGGCGTGGCGGCCTGCTGCCCTTGCGGCGGTGGGGCGGCATTGGCGGCGGGTTGGGCCGTGCTGGTGGGAAGGGGCTGGCCGCCGCTCACCGCGCCCTGGGCCGGCGGAGCCATGGCGGCGATGCGCACGGTGAGGCGGGAACCGGGGGGCAGGCCGGTCAGCGCCTCGGGCAGGGGCTGGTTCATCTCGAGGCCCGGCGTGCCGGCATTCCCGGGCAGCATCACCGCGCCCGCCGGGCCGGAGCGGATCACCGTGGCGGTCAGGCCGACCGGCCCCCCCGCCAGCCCGGGCGAGGTCACCACCGGCGCCCCGGCCGGGCCGGGCTGGGCAGGGGCGTTCTGGGCGGCCTGGGGCTTGCCGCCGCCGCCGGGGCCGAGCAGGGCGGTAAGGTCGGGCAGGTTGGGCAGGCCGCCGGTGGGGCGCCCGTTGATGGCCAGCAGCTTGAAGGCGGGCAGCCCGTTCTGGGTGATGTACTGCATGGCCAGCTGGGCGCCGTCGGGCGGCAGGGGCTGGCCGGGGGGGAGGCGGAGCGATAGGGAGCCGCCATCGGCGGTCATCACCCGCACCACACCCCTGCCCTCGGCGGCGGCCATGGTGGCGGCCAGCACGGCGCCGGCCTGCAGCTTGGCCAGGGCCTCGGCGGCGCCCTTGTCGGCCACCACGCTCAGCACCACCGGGGCGCTGGCCGGAGGAGGCGGCGCGACCGGGGGTGGGGCCGGCGGGATGGCCGAGCACATGGCGCTAGCGCGAGCGGATCAGGCGCTCGACGATGGCCTCGACGTCGGCGGCGGCCTCGGCGTTGGGCGAGCGCATCATGATCGGGGTCTGGTTGCGGATGGCCTCCCTCACCTTGAGGTCGCGGCGGATGACGCCGGCCAGCGGCGGCGAGATCTTCAGGAAGCCCTCGCAGGCCTTGAGCAGCGTGTTGTAGATGCGCTCGCCCTCCCGCGTCGAATTGGCCATGTTGACCACGATGCGCATGTCGGTGCCGGGGCGCTCCATGTGGGTGACCTTGATGAAGGCGTAGGCGTCGGTCAGCGAGGTGGGCTCGTCGGTGGTCACCACCATGATGGTGCCGGCCTGCTGCGAGAAGTTGCGGGTGGTCTTCTCGACGCCGGCGCCCAGATCGACCACGACGCGGTCGTAATTGCCGGCCAGCAGCACCAGATCGTCGCCCAGCATCTGCAGGCGCGACAGCGGGATGTTGGCGAGCGTGCCCGATCCGGACCGCCCGGCGATGATGTCGAAGCCGCCCTCGGGGAAGCGGGTCAGCGCCTGGTTGAGCGTCATCCGCCCGGCCACCACGCTGCCCAGGTCGGTCTTGGGCATCAGGCCCAGCTGGATGTCCACGTTGGCCAGGCCCAGATCGCCGTCGAACAGCAGCACCCGCTGGTTGGCCCGCGCCAGAGCGTGGGAGAGCGTGATGGAGAACCAGGTCTTGCCCACGCCGCCCTTGCCGGACGCCACCGCGACGATGTTGCGTCCCTTGGCCCTAAGGGTGGGACGGGGCGCCAGGGTGGGAACTTCCATCGTGGTCATGATGCGGATGCCTCGGTCCAGAAGGTTTCGTCTTTGGGTTCGGCCTCGGCCGATTGCGGCATGATCAGCCGCGCCAGCGCCACGGCGGAGATGGGCGAGATGCCCGACGCCACGTGGGGACTGGCGGAAACGTCGCAGAAGGCCAGTTGTCCGGCCTCGGCCGCCGCCAGGACGGAGCCCAGGCGGCGGGTGGTGTCGAGCCGCGACGCGAACAGCCTCGTCGCGCCGATGGCGGCGAAGGCCTCGCCGATCTCGGCGGCCTCTTCCGGGTCGCCGCCGGCGGCCATCACCAGGACGGGCTCCACGTCGGCGGCCTCGATCAGGGCCTGCAGGTAGTCCATGTCGCTTTGCTTGAAGGGATTGAGGCCGGGGGAATCGATCACCACCAGGTCGAACATGCCGTTCATGCTCTCCACCGCCCGGGCCAGGGATTCCGGCCCCCGGGCGCGGACCAGGTCGATTTCCAGGATGGAGGTGAAGGCGGCCAGCTGCTCCACCGCGCCGGCGCGGATGTTGTCGCAGGTGACCACGCCCACCTGCCATTGCTTCAGCACCGAGCGGGCCGCCAGCTTGGCCGCCGCGATGGACTTGCCCGACCCGTTGGGACCCACCAGCATGAAGGGGCGCGGCGCGCCGTGCTCGGGCAGATGGGCGAAGGTGAATCCCGCCTCCAGCGCGGCGGCGCAGGCCAGCGGCGGCTGGGTGAGGCCCGAGGTCTGGGCGGCGTTGACCAGCCGGTCCGTCAGGCGCTGGGGCACGCCGTGCTCGGCCAGCGCCTTTCGCACCGCCTCGGACACTTCCGAGCCGCCGGTGGCCTCCTCCAGCATGGAGGCGACGGCCAGGTCGGCATCGACGGATTCCAGGGCGGCGGTGATGCGCACCCCCTTGGAGCCGGCGGCCCGCTGGGTCGAGACGATGATGGCGTCGTCGCCCAGTTCCTGGCGCACCAGTTCCATGGCCTCGGTCATGGTGGGCGCGGTGAAGGATTTGAGCCTCATTTGCCGCTCCCCATGTCATCCCGAGCGGAGCGAGGGATCTCCGTCTGGAACGATGGCGGGCGAACGGGCAGAGCGGGGCAGGATGAGATCCCTCCTCCCGTTGGTCGTCGGGATGACATCTGCGCGCTCATCAGATCTGCCCCAGTGTCTTGATGCGGGCCTTGGGATGGATTTCCGACTGGCTCATCACCACGGTCATGGGCCGGAAGCGCTCGACGATGGAGCGCACATAGGGCCGGACCATGGGGCTGGTCAGCAGGATGGGGGTCTCGCCCTGCATGGCGAAGCGCTCGAAGGTCTGGCGCGTGCGGCTGATGAAGTCCTGCAGCTGCGACGGCGCCATGGAGATCTGCTTTTCCTCGCCGTTGCCCACCAGGGATTCGGCGAAGGCCTGCTCCCATTCCGGCGACAGGGTGACCAGCGGGATGAAGCCCTGCGGGCCGGTGTTGTTGTCGGAGATCTGCCGCGCCAGACGGGCGCGCACGTGCTCGGTGATCATGGTGACGTTGCGGGTATGGCCGCAGGCCTCGGCGATGCCTTCCAGGATGGTGGGCAGGTCGCGGATGGAGATGCGTTCGCCCAGGAGGTTCTGCAGTACCCGCTGCAACCCGCCGATGGTCATCTGGCTGGGAATCAGCTCGGCGATCAGCTTCTGGTGCTCCTTGTCCAGCTCGTCCAGCAGCTTCTGGGTCTCGGCATGGGACAGCAGCTCGCTCATGTTGTCCTTGATCACCTCGGTCAGGTGGGTGGTGATCACGGTGGGCGGGTCCACCACGGTATAGCCGCGGAACAGGGCTTCCTCGCGGTTGGTGGGATCGATCCACATGGCCGGCAGGCCGAAGGTGGGCTCGCGCGTCTTCTCGCCCGGCAGGGTGATGTCCTCGCCCCGGGGGTCCATGATCAGCAGGGCGGCGGGGCGCAGGTCGCCTCTGCCCGCCTCCACTTCCTTCACGTGGATGACGTAGGTGTTGGCCGGCAGCTGCATGTTGTCCTGGATGCGCACGGACGGCATGACGAAGCCCATCTCGGCGGCGATGGCGCGGCGCAAGGACTTGATCTGGTCGGTCAGGCGCTGGCCCTTGGGCGTGTTGATCAGCTGCAGGAGGCCGTAGCCCAGTTCCAGGCGCACGTGGTCGATCTTCAGCGCGGTGGAGATGGGCTCTTCCGGGACCGGTGCCTGCTGCATGGCCTCGGCCACCTGCTCCTGTTCCTTCTGCTCGGCCTTGGCGCGCTGGTCGCGGTCCAGCAGGTAGGCCGAGGCACCCATGCCGATGCCCAGCAGGAAGAAGGGGATGAACGGCATGTTGGGCACCAGCGCCATCAGGGTCATCAGCGCGCCGGCCATGCCCACGGCGCGGGGATAGCCGGCCAGCTGGCTGAACAGGGCGCGGTCGACCGCTTCCTGCACGCCGGCCTTGGTCACCAGCATGCCGGCCGACACCGAGACGATCAGGGCGGGAACCTGGGTGACCAGGCCGTCGCCCACCGTCAGCTTGGTGTAGAACTCGGCCGCCTGGCTGAAGGTCAGGCCCTGCTGCGCCATGCCGATGATCATGCCGCCGATGACGTTGATGGCGGTGATCATCAGGCCGGCGACGGCGTCGCCGCGCACGAACTTGGACGCGCCGTCCATGGCGCCGAAGAAGGCGGATTCGCCTTCCAGCTCGGCGCGGCGCTTCCTGGCGGTGGGCTCGTCGCACAACCCGGCCGACAGGTCGGCGTCGATGGCCATCTGCTTGCCGGGCATGGCGTCCAGGGTGAAGCGCGCCGCCACCTCGGCGATACGGGTCGAGCCCTTGGTGATGACCACGAAATTGACGATCACCAGAATGGCGAAGACGATGATGCCGATGACGAAGCTGCCGCTCATGATGAAGCTGGCGAAGGCGGCGATCACCTGTCCGGCGCCTTCGACGCCTTCGTGGCCGTGGGAGAGGATCAGGCGGGTGGAGGCGAGGTTGAGCGCCAGCCGGATCAGGGTGGTGATCAGCAGCACGGTGGGGAACGAGCTGAACTGCAGCGGCTTCTCGATGAAGATGGCCACCATCAGGATCAGCACCGAGACGGTGAGCGAGAGCGCCAGGCCGATGTCCAGCAGCCACGGCGGCAGGGGCAGGATCAGCACCATCAGGATGACGATGATGCCGAACGCCAGGCCCACGTCGCCGCGTCGGGCCGACGCGGCGAAGCGGTCGAGGATTTCCCTGCCGGCGCTGGGGCTCTGGGCCTGTCCCTCAGCCATGGCGCTAGATCATGGCCCGTTCGATCTCGCCGCCGGCGGGCGGCGGCACATCGACGCCTTCATCGGAATACTGCTTGAGCTTGTTCCTCAACGTGCGGATGGAGATGCCCAGGATATTGGCCGCATGGGTGCGGTTGCCCAGGCAATGGGACAGGGTGTCGATGATCAGGTCGCGTTCGACCTCGGCCACCGTCTTGCCCACCAGATTGGCGCCCCTGGCCCCCATCACCGAGGCGGCGGCATTGGCGGCCTGGGCGACCATGGGGTCGGGATTGGTGCCGACCGGAGTGCCCGACAGGATGATGGCCTCGGGGCCGATCTCGGCGCCGCTGGCCAGCAACACGGCGCGGTGCATGGTGTTCTCCAGCTCGCGCACGTTGCCGCGCCAGTGGTGGCGCGACAGCATCTGGCGCACCTCGGCGGAGATGGGCCGCGACGGCAGGCCGTTGGCCTCGGTGTAGCGCTTGGCGAAGTGGTCGGCCAGGACCGAAATGTCCAGCGGGCGCTCGCGGAGCGCGGGCAGCGCCAGGGTCACCACGTTGAGGCGGTAGTAAAGGTCCTCGCGGAAGGTGCCCTTCTTGACCTCGTCCTCCATGTTGCGGTTGGAGGTGGCGAGGATGCGCACGTCCACCTTGACCGGCTGGTTGCCGCCCACCCGGTCGATTTCCTTTTCCTGGATGGCGCGCAGCAGCTTGGATTGCAGGCGCACGTCCATCTCGGAGATTTCATCCAGCAGCAGGGTGCCGCCCTGGGCTTCCTCGAACTTGCCGATGCGCCGGGCCACGGCGCCGGTGAAGGCGCCCTTCTCGTGGCCGAACAGCTCGGATTCCAGCAGGTTCTCGGGGATGGCGGCGCAGTTGACCGCCACGAAGCGCTTGTCCGAGCGCTTGGACTTGTTGTGGATGAACCGCGCGATCAGCTCCTTGCCGGTGCCGGATTCGCCGGTGATCATGATGGAGGCGTCGGAATTGGCCACCTGCTCGGCCAGCTTCAAGGTCTGGCCCATGCGGGGGTCCTTGAAGACGATGTTGTGGTTTTCCTGGGTGACGGCGGCGATGACGGCGGCGATCAGCTCGGCGTCGGGGGGCAGCGGGATGTATTCCTTGGCGCCGGCCTTGATGGCGCGCACCGCCGCCGAGGCGTCGGACGCGATGCCGCAGGCCACCACGGGAACGATGATGCGTTCGGCTTCCAGCGAATCGATCAGTCCCTTGATGTCGCGCTTGACGTCGATCATCACCAGATCGGCGCCCTGGGTGCGCAGCACCTCGAGGCCGGCGGGAACGTCCTCGGCCTGGCGAACCTTGGCGCCACGCGCCATGGCGATCTGGCTGGCGGCGCCGATCTGGCCGTCGAGCGTGCCGATGATCAGAAGTCGCATGTCGTCCCTCTCCCGCTAGAGCTCTTTTTTAAGCCCGGTCGGTCTTGATGATTTCGGTCATGGTCACGCCCAGGCGGTCTTCCACGACGACCACCTCGCCGCGCGCCACCAGGCGGTTGTTGACGTAGATGTCGATGGCCTCGCCCACCTTGCGGTCCAGTTCCACCACCGCGCCGCGTCCCAGCTTCAACAGCTGGTTGACCTGCATGGTGGCCTTGCCCAGCACCGCCGAGACCTGCACCGGAATGTCGTAGACGGCCTCCAGGTCGCGGGCCGATCGCGGCATGTCCGGCACATCGCCGCGACCTATGGGTTCCTCGCCGTCCGGCTTGAAGTCGTTGAGTTCGAAATCGGGCATGGTGACCTCCAGTTACTCTTCCGGGCGATGTTCGGGCGGCGCCAGGGCCCGGTTCACCGCCGTCTCGATATCGGCGATCAGGCGGGTCTGATCCCGCTCGGCCCCGCCATCCGTCCATTCCACCCGGCAATCGCCGATGGCTACCCGGGGATCGGCCTGAACCACGACGCGGCCCTCGAAGCCGTGCTCGATGGCCGTCTGCTCCAGGCGCTCGCGCATGGGATCGACCAGGGAGGAATCCACCCGGACGATGATGCGCGGCTCGTCCAGCACGTGGCCCAGGCATTCGTGGACGGTGCGCACCACCTCCTCGAAGGCGTTCTGCTCGCAGGCGGCGGGCAGAACCTTCTTCAGCACCGCCATGGCCACCCGGGCGGCGACCCGCTGGTTGGCGTCATTGGCGTCGGCCTGGGCGGCGTCCAGCATGGCCAGCGCGTTGGACACCCGCTCCAGCGAGGCGGCCAGCAGGGCCTGCTGGGTCTCGTTGGCCTCGGCCATGCCGTTGCGGTGGCCTTCCTCGTAGGCGGCCTCGCGCACCACCTGGAGATCCTCCTCGGTGAAGGTGGGCGGCGGCGGCAGTTCGGGCTCGGGCTCGGCCTGGTAGGAATCCTCGGCCGGCTCGGCCGCCTTGGGCCGGTTGGCCGGCGGCGGGCCGAAATCCAGGTCGAACATGTACTTCTGGTAAGCCATGGATTAGTACACCAGCTCGTCTTCTTCGCGGCCCTCGGAAATGACGATCTGTCCCGACGCCGCCAGTTCCTTGGCCATGACCACGATGGCGGCCTGGGCCTGGTCCACGTCGCGCAGGCGCACCGGACCCAGCGCTTCCATGTCTTCCCGGAGCATCTTGCCGGCGCGTTCGGACATGTTCTTGAAGAACAGCTCCTTGACGGCGTCGGCGCCGCCCTTGAGCGCGATGGCCAGCTTGTCCTTCTCCACCGAGCGCAGCAGCACCTGGATGCCGGCGGCGTCGATGCGGGTGAGGTCGTCGAAGGTGAACATCAGCGCCTTGATCTTCTCGGCGCTTTCGCGATTGCGTTCTTCCAGGGCCGACATGAACCGGTTCTCGGTGTTGCGGTCCAGGTTGTTGAAGATGTCGGCCATCAGTTCGTGGGCGTCGCGGCGCTGGGTGCGGGCGAGGTTGGTCATGAACTCGGTCCTCAGGGTCTTTTCCACGCCGTCCAGCACTTCCTTCTGCACCGCCTCCATGCGCAGCATGCGCATGATGACTTCCATGGCGAAGTTCTCGGGCAGGATGGCCAGCACGCGGGACGCATGGTCGGGCTTGATCTTGGCCAGCACCACGGCGACGGTCTGGGGGTATTCGTTCTTCAGGTAGTTGGCCAGCACCTGCTCGGACACGTTGCCCAGCTTGTCCCACATGGTACGGCCGGCGGGACCGCGGATTTCCTCCATGATGGAGTTGACGCGATCCTTGGGCAGGCTCTTCATCAGCAGGCGTTCGGTGGTGTCGAACGAGCCGGTCAGCGAGCCGGTGGACGACAGCGCGTCGGCGAATTCCACGAAGACGCGCTCCACCAGGTTGGAGGAGACGGTGCCGAGCGACGCCATGATCTGCGACAGTTCCTTGATCTCGTCGTCGCCCAGCATGCCGAACAGCTTGGACGAGTGCTCCTCGTTCAAGGACAGCATGAACATGGCGGCCTTCTGGGGGCCGGTGAGGCTGCGGTAGTCTTCCTTGACGCGCGCCATCTAAAGACCTCCTCAGCTTTCCTGGTAGAGCCAGTTGCGGATGATGGACAGGGCCTCTTCCGGGTGCTTGTCGACGATCTCGCCGATCTTCCTGATGGACGACGCCTTGACGCGGCCTTCCACCTTGTCGATGTCGATGAGCTCGTCGGCGATGACCTCTTCCTCGCCGCCCAGCGGCGCCGGCATGGCCGCCGCGCCGGGGCCGGTCAGCTGCGGCATGGCGCCGCCCTCGGCGGTCAGCAGGCGGCGGCCGTCGGGGCCGACCTGGCCCTGCATGGATTCGATGGCCCGGCTGATGAGCGGACGCAGCACGAGAAGCAGGAACAGGATGGCGACCACGGACAGGCCCAGGTTCGACGCCACCTTCTCGACGAAGTCGCGGCGCATGCCGAAGATGAACTCGCCGGGCTCCTCGGCCTGGAGCAGTTCCTCGCCCTTGTAGAAGGGCATGGAGGCGACCTTGACCTGATCCTCGCGGTCCTTGGTGTAGCCGATGGCCGACTTCACCAGCGCCTCGATCTGCGACAGTTCCTCGGCCGTGCGGTCGCGGTACGAGGTCTGCTTGCCGTCGGCCGACTGCTCGCGCACGCCATCGACGATGACGGCGGCGGACACCTTGCGGATCTCGCCGATCTCGCGGACCGTGCTCCTGGTCTTGCGCGAGATCTCGTAGTTCACGGTTTCCTGGTTCTTGTTGATCTTGGTCGAGGTGCGGATGTTGCCCGACGAGGTGGCGTTGGGGTCGGGCAGGTTCTGCTGCACGGTGACCGGGGTGGGCTCGGCGTCCTGGCTCTGCTCGCCCTCGTTGACGGTGACCTGGGAGCGGACCACCTTGGTCTCGGGGTCGAAGGTCTCCTCGGTGGTGGTGGCGTGGCTCATGTCCATGTCCACCGTGACCTCGGCGCGCACGCGGCCGGGGCCCAGCGAGCGCTCCAGCAGGTCCTCGATGGTCTTGACCAGCTTGGCCTCGGTCCTGACCTTCATCTCCTCGGCGGTCTGGGCCTGGAAATCCTTGGAATTCTCGAAGCCCTTGGCCAGCAGGGTGCCCTTGTCGTCGACGATGGAGATGCGCGACGGCTTCATCTTGGGGACGGCCGCCGCGATCAGGTGCTGGATGGCGCTGACCTGCCCCTTGTCCAGGCGCTGTGCGCCGTTCATCTTGATGATCACCGAGGCCGAGGGTTCCTGGGTGTCGCGCGAGAAGGCCTCGCGCTTGGGCAGCACCAGGTGGACGCGGGCGGCCTTGACCTTGTCGATGGAGCGGATGGTCTTGGACAGCTCGCCTTCCAGGGCGCGGATCATGGTGATGTTCTGCTGGAAGCTGGTGGAGCCCAGCGCGTCCTGCTTGTCGAACAGCTCGTAGCCGGCCATGCGGCCGCCGGCGGGCAGCGCCTGCTCGGCCATGCGCACGCGCAGGTCCAGCTTGCGGTCCTTGGGCACCCAGACCTCGGTGCCGTCCTTGCGGAGTTCGTAGGGAATCTTCTCGGCGGAGAGCTTCTCGATGATCGCCTTGGAATCACCGAGGTCCAGCTCGCCGTAGAGCAGCTCCATCTGCGGCGCGGCGACGCGGCTCATCAGATAGATGAAGAAGCCCAGGATGCTGACGCCGACGCCAGCGATGGCGGCCAGCCGCATGGGTCCCAGACCGCGCAGCATCTGCAGGAATGCGTTCACGTCGTCTCCATCGGATGCACGCGCATGCCGCCGGCCGGCAGGCGCGTCCAGATGACAGACTAAGGTCGTGCCGCTGAAGAGATGGTTAACGCCCGGCAATTTTTGCCGGGTCGGGTTTTAATGTAGACGCCCCGGCGGGCGTCCCGGAATCGGAACGGCGGCCTTCTGGCCGCCGTTCCTGTCAGGACGCGGATTGGGTTGGACGCGGTTAACGCTTGATCTGCACCAGTTCGTCCAGCATCTGGTCGGCGGTGGTGATGATCTTGGCCGCCGCCGAATAGGCGCGCTGGGTGACGATCATGGTGGTGAACTCGGACCCGATGTCCACGGTCGAGGCTTCCAGCGAGGCGGATTGCACCGAGCCGGCGCCGGCATTGTTGGCGACGCGCAGCGTGTAGGTGCCCGAGGTGTTGGTCTCGATCCAGGAATTGCCGGTCAGCGATTCCAGGCCGTTGGGGTTGGTGAAGGTGGCCACCGGGATCTGGAAGACCGGGCGGCGCACGCCGTTGTCGAACAGGGCGGTGACCACGCCGTCGGTGCCCACCGACACGCCCGAGAAATTGCCGAACTTGGCGCCGTTCTGGGTCAGGTAGGCCAGCTGGTAGGTGCCGCCCAGCTGGGTCATGCCGTCGGCCTGCGAGGTGTTGCCCACGAACCAGTCGATGCGCTGGTCGGCGCCGGTGCCGTTGGGCACCAGGGTCATGCTTTGCGCGCCGTTGGCCCAGTTGACCGCCATCTTGGCGACGTTGATGTTCTTGGGGGTGCCGTCGCCGTTGAAGGTGATGGCCGGATCGGTGGCGGTGATGGCGTTCAGGCTGAACAGGCCATCGACGTTGTCCAGCGAGGGAATGGCGGAGCTCCAGTTGCGGGTCTGCGACTGGGTGAGCGCGGTGCCCATGGTCGACACGTTGAAGTCGAAGGTGGACCCGCCCGATTGCTGGATGATCTCCACCTGCGAGCCGTTGGCGCGGAACAGCGGCAGCGTCGAGCCCAGCGAGACCACGTCGGCGGTCAGGACGGCGTTGGTGGAACTGTCCCAGTTGCGGGGATTGCGCAAGGCCTGGGCCACCAGGGTGGCGACGTCGGAACCCGAGGTGTAGTTGGTGTTGTTGAGGTTGATGACCACTTCCTTGCCCGCCGCCGGCGCGATGGTGCCGGTGGTGTCGAAGTAGATGTTGAGGGTGTTGCCGCCGACGGTGATGGCGAAGGTCTTGGTGTTCAGCGCCGCGACGTCCGCCGCCGACGAGGCGGTGAAGTCCAGCCGCGCCTGGCTGCCGTAGACCAGCGACGGGGTCGAGCCGTCCAGGATGTCCATGGAGGCCGCGCCCGACGGCGGGTTGATGCCGCGCTGGTCCTGATAGGGGGCGGTGGAGGTGGTGATGTAATCGGCTTCCACCACGGTGAGCACGGTGGGCGGGCCGGCGGCGACGCCGGTCACCCGGTAATAACCGGTGTTGGCGGTGGTGCTGGCGGCGTTGCTGACCTTGATGTAGTCGCCCACGGCGTAGTCGGTGGAGGCGGCGCCCAGCGAGATCGTGCTGCCGGCGGCGGTGAAGGTGCCGGTCCAGGACTTGGTGGTGCCCCCCGAGACGATGGTGGTCGAGGTGGGGCCGGCATCGGTGACCGCCGGCGTGGTGGTGACGGTGCCGCTGACGTACCAGTCGCCGTTGTTGGTGCTGGCGGTGCCCGACGCGGCCGAGATGTTGAGGATCGAGCCGATGGGCAGCTGGGCGGCGGTCAGGGTGCCGGTGGGCATGGCGATGACGCCGGTGCCGGCGAAATAGCCGAGCGCGGTGGTGGTGGCGGCGATCAGGGTGTTGACGCCCTGGGAGGTGTTGCCGGCGGCCTCGCCGTAGATGCTCAGCGCCGCGGTGTTGTTGTTGGCCGCGTCGGTGAGCGTGGTGGAGACCGAGAAGAAGTTGCTCTTGGTTTCCACGTCCCACTGGTTGGCGTTGGTCTTGGTCCAGTTGACGTTGAAATTGTGGGTGTCGCCCAGGCTGTCGTAGATCAGCACGCTGGTCTGGTGATAGCCCGACGACGAGGTGCTGGCCGGGTTGTAGATGGTGTCGCCCGACGGCAGGTTGGCGCCCATCTTGATCTGGGTGGTCTGGTCGGCGGTGCCGCCGATGGTCTTCAGATTGAGGGACTTCAGTTCCTGCGGATTGATGATGTTCTGGTTGACGTAGTGGAACGTCCCGTCGTCCTGCTTGTACGCCTTCATGTAGGTGTTGCCGTCGATGGTCACTTCGGTCGGCTTGGCCAGGACGTTGTTGTTGGTGGGCTGCAGCGGCCAGCCCTGGAGGTAGAAGCCCGACACGTTCTGCAGGTAGCCTTCCTTGTCCACCTTGAACGATCCGGCGCGGGTATAGGCGAACATGCCGTTGCCCGAGGTGGCGGAATCGGGGTCGGTGTTGACCACGAACATGCCGTTGCCCGACAGCGCCATGTCGGTGGAGTTGGAGGTGGCCTGCAGCAGGCCCTGGTTGTCGATGGCCGCCCGGGGCTTGGACTGGACGCCGCCCGGCGAGTAGGTGGTCAGGGAGACCTGCTTGGTGACCAGGGTCTGGAAGTTGACCTTGGCGCCCTTGTAGCCGGTGGTGTTCACGTTGGTGATGTTGTCCGAGATGGCTCCCATGGCGCTGGACTGAGAAGCCAGACCGGAGACACCCGAGAACAATGCGCCGTACAAGCTCATGATATCCTCCTGATCCTAAAACCTACTGGCTGCTCGAGCCGGTGTTGTTCGAAGAGGCCGACTGCAGCGCCTGAAGCTGCGCCAGCGCGGCCTGGTATTGGGCATTGGCGGCGTTCAGCTGGGCGCTGTTGATGCCGGCCGTGTTGTCCTTGACGCTGACCACCTTGTCCATGGAGAGCGTGATGTCGTTGCCCTTGGTCCCGGCGCCCATCACCAGGGTGGTGCCGTTGGTGGCGTCGTTGGTGACCTTGGTGATCCGCCCGAAGGTGGAGCTGGTGGCGGTGATGCTCGAGCCGTCGGCGGCGGTGGCCGTCACCGTGATGGAGTAGCGGCCGTCGTCCAGCTGGTTGCCCGACGAATCCTTGCCGTCCCAGTCGAGGTTGTGGGTGCCGGCCTTGGTTTCGCCGTTGATGGTCTTGACCAGCGTTCCCGACGAATCCCTGATGGCGACCTTCACGTCGCGGGCTTCCTTGGGCAGCGTGTAGGTCAGCGAGGCGGCGCCGTCCTGCAGGGGCAGGTCGGTGCCCGCCACCTCGACCGTCTGGCCGAGATAGTTGATGCCCTGGGTGGTCTGGGCGGTCTGCTGCAGCTTGATCAGCTTTTCCAGGTTGGAATTGGCGTTGATCTGCTGCTCGACGCTGGAGAACTGGACCAGCTGGTTGGTGAACTGGGTCGAGTCCATGGGCGACAGCGGGTCCTGATGCTTCAGCTGGGTGGTCAGCATGGTCAGGAAGGTGTTGAAGTTGCTGCCCAGCGTCGCCTTGCCCGCGGCCGAGCCGGTTCCGGCGGAGGCGGCGTTGGCCGAGGCGGCGGATGTGTCGATGGTGGTCATCGGGCCTGCTCCTACACCGAGATGTCGACGCCGGAGCGTCCGCCCAGCGTGCGGCCACGGGCGGCCTGGGCCGCGCCGGCACCGGCCAGCTGGGCATCGTCGCCGCCGCCGGTCTCGCGGTTGCGGCCACGGCGGGACCGGGCGTTGTTGTTGCCGCGATCGGCGTTCTGCTGCTGCTCGCCGCCCTTCAGGCTGAAGGTGGTGGAGGCGCTGTCGGGCTTGAGGCCGGCATCCTCCAGGGCCTTCTCCAGGCCCTTGGCGTCCTTCTGCAGCATGGCCAGGGTCTCGGGCTTGTCGGCGGTGACGGTGGCCGAGACGCGGCCGTCGGTGCCGACTTCCAGCTTGATCTCGATCTTGCCCAGCTCATGGGGCTTCAGCTGGATCTTGATGGTGTCGGCGCCGTCCTTGACCTGCTTGTCGATCTGGACGGAGACCTGCTCCATCACCTGGGCCTGCAGCTGGGTGCGCGGCGTGCGGGCGGCGGAATGGGCGGCCTGGCCGGCCGACGCCTTGTCGGAGGCCTGGGCGGAGCCCACGCCGGCCAGGCCGGCGACATTGCGCTGTTCGGGCTGGGCGTCGTCGATGGTGGAGGCTTCCACCTGGGCGGCCAGGATGGCGGCGAAGGGGCTGGCCTCGGCTTCGGTCGCCATGGCGGCGCCGGCGTCCTGGGCGAGGGTGGGGGCGGCCTGGACCTGCGCGGGGCCGGTTTCCTGCCTGGAGGCGAAGCCCTGGCCGGCCGCCTGCTCCTGGCCGCCGCCCTGGGCGCCGGCCGTCTGGGCGGCGAGGTCCAGCAGCGAGAAGGTTTCCACCACGGTGGCGGCGCTCTGGGTGACGGGGCCGGCATCGGCGGTCTTGGTCTGGACCTTGATGTCCATGTGGACGTTGGAGCCCGACAGCATGGCGGCCAGGTCGCGGGCCTGCCGGTCGGCCAGGTCTTCCACCTGCCCGGCGGTGGTGGCTTCGGCGGCGGCCTTGTGCTGGCCCACCTTGAAGATCATCTGGTTGACCAGCTCGGTGGCGGCGTCCAGGGCGTCTTCCAGGTCACCGTCCTCGACCTCGCTGATCAGACGGTCCTGCAGATCGGCGATGCGCTGGCGGTCATCGGCGGACAGGCCGGCCATGAGGTCGTTCCCGTCCTTGCCGTCGTCCATGCCGTCCAGCTGGGTCTTCACGGTCTGGGCCAGGGCGTTCAGGTCCAGCGCGGGGGCGTCGCCGGAGGTGTCCACCTGGATGATCTGCACGGTCTCGGTGATGGTCACGTCGATGGCGACGACCACCTCGCCATCATCGTCGGCCCCGGTCTCGGCCGGAGCCTGTACCGTGTCGCCGTCCTGGGCCGAGGCATCCTCGTCCGAGGCCTCGGCATCGGCGGCCTGGACGTTCTTGGCGTCGTCGTCGGACTTGACCGGCGCCGGGGCGGCCTCGGCCTCGTCGGTCTTGCGGGAATTGGCCTGACCGGTCCCGGCGGCGCGGGCCTTGTCGCCCTTGCCGGCGGAGCGGGTGTCCTTGGCCACGGCCGGGGCCTCCTCGCGGGCCTCCTGGCGGGCGTCGGCCTTCACTTCCACGTGCAGGCGGGTGATGTGCTCGGACAGGACCTTGTCGCCCGAGGTCAGGCCGCCCAGCTTGCCGTTGACGCCGGCGAAGCGCTGGGTGGTCTGCTGCAATACCGAAAGGAAGGCGTCCTCCGCCGACACGCCGGCCTGCTGCTTGTCCTGGGAGACGGCAGTCATGTTGGCTTCGGGTACCACACGCTTGTCGATGGATTGCACGGTCATGGTCTTGTCCCCGCGAAATGGGCTTGCGAACGGTCTTTCGCGTCCATTCCTCAGCAAGCGGCGGGCCAAGTCGTGCCAACTCATCTAGTGCATTGAAAACACACATTGTTATTTTTTCGGGGAAGCGCGGGGACAGAGGCGTGAGCGCGGTCGGACGGAAAAAACTGCCGGGTGCGGGGAAAAGCCTGCCGGTCTGGAGTTCGTCCGATTGAAGCTGAAACGCATTCCTTCCACCGTCACTCCCGGACTTGATCCGGGGGGCCATGGATTGCCGGGTCGAGCCCACGGGTGTCCGGCTTAATTGCCTGGGTGCTGGCGGACGGTTTTTTTCACCACCAAGACACCAAGAGGACATTCCAGGTGCGTCGTGCCCGGACTTGTTCCGGGCATCCACGCCCATCCGCAGGGACTATTGTTTCATGAGGCATTCCAGCGGATCCGCGTGGATGGCCGGGACGATGCCCGGCCATGACGATGAGGTTGGGCGGGGCGATCCGCTCTGTCCTCTTGGTGTCCTTGGTGTCTTGGTGGTTGAAGAGGCTTTTTCCGTATCCCCATTCCGGTGGAGCCATCTCAAACCAAGCCTGGGCAAGGCAAGAGACCAGTGCTGGCCGAATTGAACCGGTCACCCGTGGGTCGAGCCCGGCAATGACGGCCAATGGAGATGCTTCAGCCTAAGTCGGACAAACTCTAATAGATGTCGCGGTCGCGCTCGTCGTCCCGGGCCAGGCTCATGATTCCCACCCCCATGGCCACCGAGCCGAAGGTGATGAACAGCCCGCCGAACAGCAGGAGCAGCACCGGAACGGGATTGGGGGAATCCATGGCCATGGTGCGGATATGGCCGAGATCGGTGGCCAGCACCAGACCGCCGAAGGTGGCTCCGGCGGCGAGGCCGTAGCACAGGTGCTGGGCCAGGAATTTCAGGGGCTCGCGTTCCTTGGGGGTCACGGGCCTCACCCTTCGGTGACGGCGGCATTCAGTCGGGCCGCCAGGGCGCGGGTCTCGGCCATGACCTCGTCCAGCCGCCCGGCATCGGTGCCGCGCGCCACGACGGTGACCAGCGAGCGGCCCTCGGTGAACGAGGGATAGGAGCCCACGTCCACCTCCGGGTGGCGGTCCTGGATGCGGGACAGGCCCTCGGCCAGGTCGCCCTCGCGCACCGACAGGGTGACCGAGCGCGACATCTGCGGCGGCCCCTCGGCCAGGGTGGCGCGGATGCCCTCGAACATGGCCCGCAGGATGGAGGGCACCCCGGCCATGACGAAGACGTTGTCCAGGCGGAAGCCGGGGGCCTGGCTGATGGGGTTGTCGATCAGCGCGGCGCCCTCGGGGATTTCCGCCATCTTCAGGCGGGCGGCGTTGAGTTCGCCCTCGCCGTAGCGGCTTTGCAGGCGGCGGACGGCCTCGGGGTTGCGCTCCAGCCTCCGCCCGAAGGCCTTGGCCACCGCCGCCGAGGTGATGTCGTCGTGGGTGGGGCCGATGCCCCCCGAGGTGAAGACGTAGGTGTAGGCGGCCCGCAACGCGTCCAGGGCGGCGACGATGGCCGCCTGGTCGTCCCTGACGATGCGCACCTCGGCCAGCGCGATGCCGCGCGCCGCCAGTTCCTTGCCCAGATAGGCGACGTTGGAATCCTGGGTCCGACCGGACAGGATCTCGTTGCCGATCACCAGGATCGCCGCATTGGCCATGACCGCACTCCCATATCGGGGAATGGTATTATACCGTCCGCCCGTGGAACGGACTCGTCTTGTCATCCCGAGCCTTGGCGAGGGATCTTTCACGCCGTGACGCCAGAAGCTTCAGGCTGAAAGATCCTTCCTCCCTACGGTCGTCAGGATGACAACAGTTCGAATGACGACCGGTATTATACCCATTCCCGCAGGATGGCGACCAGGGGGATATCGGCGGGCGGCATGGGCAGGTCGCCCAGGCGGGCGGCGCGCACCCAGCGCAGTTCCTGTCCCTCGCGGGCGGCGGGGTTGCCCTTCCACACCCGCACCAGATAGAGGGGCATCAGCAGGTGGAAGGTGTCGTAGTCGTGGGAGGCGAAGGCGACGGGGGCGAGGCAGCTTTCCCGCACGTCGATGCCCAGTTCCTCCTCCAGTTCGCGCACCAGGGCGCTCTCCGGCGTCTCGCCCTCATGAATCTTGCCGCCGGGGAACTCCCACAGGCCGGCCATGGCCTTGCCGGCGGGCCGCGACGCCATCAGCACCCGTCCGTCACCGTCCACCAGGGCGGCGGCCACCACCAGCAGGGTGGGGCGGAGCGAACGGGCCATTTCCCATTCGGCCTTGCGCAGGTGGAAGACCGGGGCGACGACGCTTTCGCCCCGCGCCGGCATGGGGCAGGTGTCCACGTGGTGGAAGGTCAGCCCCACCTTTTCCAGCACCCGCTTGGAGGCGGCGTTGTCGGGATGGAAGTGGGCCCAGACCCGCTCGTATCCCAGGGTATCGAACAGATGGCGGATCAGGCGGTGGGCGGCCTCGGTGGCATAGCCCTGGTTCCAGAACTCCTTGCCGATCCAATAGCCCAGTTCGGGGGTGCCGTCCCGTTCCAGCCCGAAGCCCATGACGCCGACCAGCACGCCGTCGGTGGTGCGCTCGACGGCCAGGGCCACGCCCTTGCCCTCGATACGGCGCACTTCCTGGTGGGCGACGAAGGCCTTGGCCTCGTCGAGGCCGAAGGGGTGGGGGATGGCGGCGGTCAGGCGCACCACGTCCCAGTCGCCCAGCAGCGCCACCAGGGCATCCAGGTCATGGTCGTTTACCGGACGCATGCGCAGGCGGGCGGTGAGCAGAGGGTGTCCCGCCCAGACCGTTCCTGGTTCCCGGCAACCCCGTTCGCTCATGGCAACACGCTCCGTCTTCAGGTGCGATAGGACCCGTTGATGTCGATATACGCGTGGGTCAGGTCGCAAGTATAGACCGTCGCCCTTCCCTTGCCCACGCCCACGTCCACCTCGATGACGATATCCTTGCCCTTGAAATGGGCGGCCACCGGCGCTTCGTCATAGCCGTGGGCCATCTCGCCCTTGTCGGCGACCAGCACGCCGCCCATGCGGATGGAGAGCCGGTCGCGGTTGGCCTTCTCGCCCGCCTTGCCCACGGCGGCCACCACCCGGCCCCAATTGGCGTCCTCGCCGGCGATGGCGGTCTTGACCAGGGGGGAATTGGCGATGGACATGCCGATGGCCCGCGCCGCCCGCTTGCCGGCGGCGCCGGTCACGTGGATGGTGACGAACTTGGTGGCGCCCTCGCCGTCCTTGACCACCTGCAGCGCCAGGTCGAGCAGCAGGTCGAACAGCTTGGCCTTGAAATCGGCCAGGCGCTTGTCCTTGGAATCCTTGATCACCGTGTTGCCGGCCTTGGCCGTGGCGAACAGCATCAGGGTGTCGCTGGTGGAGGTGTCGGAATCCACGGTGATGGCGTTGAAGGACTTGTCCACCCCCTTGGACAGCAGGTCCTGCAGCACCTCGGCCGGCAGGGCGGCGTCGGTGAAGACGTAGGACAGCATGGTGGCCATGTCCGGCGCGATCATGCCGGCGCCCTTGGCGATGCCGTTGATGATCACCTCGGTGCCGTCGATCACCGCCCGGCGGGTGGCGCCCTTGGGGTAGGTGTCGGTGGTCATGATGGCCTGGGCGGCCTCCAGCCAGTTGCCGGGCTGGAGCTTGGCGCGGACGTCGGCCAGCGCCGCGGTGATCTTCTCGTCGGGCAGGCGCACGCCGATGGTGCCGGTCGACGCGATATAGACCTCGGACTCCTTGCAGCCCACCAGGGCGGCGGTGGACTCCACCGTGCGCTTGACCGAGGCCACGCCCACCGAGCCGGTGAAGGCGTTGGCATTGCCGGAATTGACCACCAGGGCGCGGGCCGAGCCCTTGGCCACCGCCGCGCGGCACCATTCCACCGGCGCAGAGGCGGTGAGCGAGCGGGTGAAGACGCCGGCGGCACTGGTCCCCTTGTCCATCTCGACCATCAGGAGGTCCGTACGTCCGGCATAGCGCACGCCGCAGGCGTGGCTGGCCAGCCGGACGCCCCGGATGGCGGGCATGTCGGGGAAGCTCTCGGGCGCGAGGGGGGAGATGGCGGTGCTCATGGCGTTCGGTTCCGTGGTCGCAGGGTATAAGGCCCGGCCGCTGTCAAGTGGCCGGGCCCGTCGGAGGCGTTTACTTCTTGGCCGCTTCCAGCGGCGAGCCATCGGGCTTGAACCGCTTGATCTTGGCCTTTTCGCGCAGATCGACGACCATCTTTTCCTGGATCTCCTCGGCGATCTGGCGGGCGATGACCGGCTTGGCCTGGTCGAAGGGCGGGATCGAGGCCATGCGCTTGTCCTCGACCTTGATGACGTGATAGCCGAACTGGCTCTTGACCGGGGTCTTGGAGACCTCGCCGGGGCGCATGGCGAAGGCGGCGGCGGCGAATTCCGGCACCATGGCGTCCTTGACGAAGTAGCCGAGATCGCCGCCCATGGCGCCCGAACCCTTGTCGGTGGAGCGGCTCTTGGCCAGTTCGCCGAAATCCGAGCCGCGGCCCAGGTCGGCGATGAGCGAGCGCGCACCTTCCTCGGTCTCCACCAGGATGTGGCGGGCGCGCACTTCTTCCTGCGGCACGAAGTTCTTGACCGCCTGGTCGTAGCGGGCCTTGACGGCCTCGTCGCTGATGGCGCCGCGCACCTTCTTCTGCATCAGGGCCTGGGCCATCAGCTGGGTTTCGACCCGCTTCAGGGCGGCCTTGACGTCGGGATCGGCGTCCATCTTTTCCTTCTTGGCCAGCTCGTAGACCAGCTGGTTGTTGATGGCGACCTCGAGCACCGCCTCGTAGGGGGCCTGGGGCCCCATCTGGCGGCCGTACTCGGCCAGCTGCGACATCTTGATGTCGGAGCCGTTGACGTTGGCGACAACGGTGTCGGCGGCGAACGCCGGGCTGGCGGCCAGCCCGGCCGCCAGGGAGAGGGCGAGCATGGGGCGGCGCGCAAACAGCATCTTCATGAGCGATCTTTCCTTCTCGTCGGTGGTCTGGGCGCCGGGGCGGCGTCCACGGCCGAGACATCGGTGCCAGCGGTTGAACCATAACCGTGCGGGCGGCACAAGAGGTCGATTGGTATCACCCTGGAATGCGCCAAAGTCATGGCCGAATTCCGCCCCCACCCAGCACTGGATTCGGAGCGCACTCTGTGCAATATGGTTGCCCGACTCCGCAGGCCAGGGCGCGCTGCCTTTGAGCGCGCGCCGGCGCCACCCATTTCATGCCCCCGGCCAGGGCGTGCCTGCGAGACGTCGTGTCGGACCAAGTGGAGGAAATTATGACTGTTCGCGTTGGCATCAACGGCTTCGGCCGCATCGGTCGCATGGTGTTCCGCGCCGTGGCGAAGGAATTTCCCGAGATCGAGATCGTCGGCATCAACGACCTCCTCGAGCCCGACTACCTCGCCTACATGCTGAAGTACGATTCGGTGCACGGCCGCTTCAACGGCGACGTCTCGGTCGAAGGCTCGAACCTGATCGTCAACGGCAAGAAGGTTCGCCTCACCGCCGTCAAGGACCCGGCCGAGCTGAAGTGGAACGAGGTCGACGCCGATATCGTCATCGAGTCCACCGGCCTGTTCCTGGACGCCGCCAACGCCGAGAAGCACATCAAGGCCGGCGCCAAGAAGGTGCTGATGAGCGCTCCCTCCAAGGACGACACCCCCATGTTCGTCTACGGCGTGAACCACGAGAAGTACGCCGGCGAGAAGATCGTCTCGGCCGCCTCGTGCACCACCAACTGCCTGGCCCCCGTCGCCAAGGTGCTGAACGACAACTGGGGCATCAAGCGCGGCCTGATGACCACCGTGCACGCCGCCACCGCCACCCAGAAGACCGTCGACGGTCCGTCCTCCAAGGACTGGCGCGGCGGCCGCGGCATCCTGGAAAACATCATCCCGTCGTCCACCGGCGCCGCCAAGGCGGTGGGCAAGGTGCTGCCCGAGCTGAACAAGAAGCTGACCGGCATGGCCTTCCGCGTTCCCACCTCGGACGTCTCGGTGGTCGACCTGACCGTCGAACTGAACAAGGACGCCTCCTACGAGGACATCTGCAAGGCCATGAAGGCGGCGTCGGAAGGCGCTCTGAAGGGCGTGCTGGGCTACACCGAGGACAAGGTGGTCGCCACCGATTTCGTCGGCTGCAACCTGCCGTCCATCTTCGACGCCGACGCCGGCATCGCGCTGGACAGCACCTTCGTCAAGGTCGTCACCTGGTACGACAACGAATACGGCTACACCTGCAACATGCTGCGCTTCCTCGGCCACATCGCCAAGTAGGCTCCAGGCCTTGATCGTCATGGCCGGGCTTGTCCCGGCCATCCACGCCGGTCCGCCGAAGCGTCGCCGGTACCCCGGCTTCGGCGTCCGCCACATGGATGCCCGGATCAAGTCCGGGCATGACGGTTTGGGGGCCGTTTAGATATCAAGACCCAAGGGAGACTTCCATGTTCCGGACCATCGACAAGCTCGACGTCAAGGGCAAGCGGGTGCTGGTGCGCGCCGACCTCAACGTTCCGGCCAAGGACGGCAAGGTCACCGACACCACCCGCATCGACCGCTCGGCCGCCACGCTGATCCAGCTGGCGGAAAGGGGCGCCAAGGTCATCGTGCTGACCCATTTCGGCCGCCCCAAGGGGCGCGAGGACAAGTACTCGCAGAAGCTGCTGGTCGAGCCGCTGGCGCGTGCGGTGGGCAAGGCGGTGGCCTGGGCCGACGACTGCATCGGTCCGGACGTGGAAAAGCTGATCGCCTCCATGAAGGACGGCGACATCGCGCTGCTGGAGAACGTCCGCTTCCATCCCGAGGAAGAGAAGAACGATCCCGCCTTCGCCAAGGCGCTGGCGGCGCTGGGCGACGCCTACGTCAACGACGCCTTCTCCACCGCCCACCGGGCGCATGCCTCCACCGAAGGCTTGGCGCATCTGCTGCCGGCCGCCGCCGGCCGCCTGATGCAGGCCGAGCTGGAGGCCCTGGGCAAGGCGCTGGAAGCCCCCGAGAAGCCGGTGGCGGCCATCGTCGGCGGCGCCAAGGTCTCCACCAAGCTGGACCTGCTGGGCAATCTGGTGGCCAAGGTGGACTACCTGATCATCGGCGGCGGCATGGCCAACACCTTCCTGTTCGCCCAGGGCAAGGCGGTGGGCAAGAGCCTGTGCGAGAAGGAGATGGCCGATACCGCGCGCCAGATCCTGGAGAAGGCCAAGGCCGCCAACTGCCACATCGTGCTGCCGGTCGATGCGGTGGTGGCGGGCGAGTTCGCCGAGAACGCCGCCAATTCCGTGGTGGGCATCGACGCCATTCCCGAGGACAAGATGATGCTCGACGCCGGGCCGGCCTCGGCCGAGGCGATCATCGACCGTCTGGGCGGCTGCAAGACCCTGGTGTGGAACGGCCCGCTGGGCGCCTTCGAGATCGCGCCCTTCGACAAGGCCACCAACGCCGTCGCCCAGTGGGCGGCCGAGCGCACCAGGCAGGGCAAGCTGCTGACCGTGGCCGGCGGCGGCGACACCGTCTCGGCCCTGGCCAAGGCGGGGGTGGAGGACAAGTTCTCCTACATCTCCACCGCCGGCGGCGCTTTCCTGGAATGGCTGGAAGGCAAGGAGCTGCCGGGCGTGGCGGCGCTGCACGTCCAGCCCGACCAGGTGCGCGGTACCGGCTGCGGCTGCGGCGGCGGTGGCGCCGGCGGCTGCGGCTGAGTTTATTCATCGTCATCCCCGGGCTTGACCCGGGGGTCCATGGATGGCCGGGTCAAGCCCGGCCATGACGATTTTCGGAAGATAGTCCATGACCGTCCATTTCATCGGCGCCGGCCCCGGCGCTCCCGACCTGATCACGGTGCGGGGGCTGAACCTGATCCGCCGCTGTCCGGTGGTGCTGTACGCCGGCTCGCTGGTGCCGGCCGAAATCGTCGCCGAGGCCATGCCCTCGGCCCAGGTGGTCGATACCGCGCCGCTCAATCTGGACGAGATCATCGCCGAGATGGAGGCCGCCCACGCCAGGGGCTGCGACGTGGCCCGCGTCCATTCCGGCGACCCGTCCATCTATGGCGCCATCGCCGAGCAGATGCGCCGCCTGGACCAGCTTGGCATCCCCTATGACGTGACGCCGGGGGTGCCCGCCTTCGCGGCGGCGGCGGCGGCGCTGTCCACCGAGCTGACCCTGCCCGACGTCAGCCAGACGGTGATCCTGACCCGCACCTCGGTGCGCTCGTCGGCCATGCCCAACAACGAGGATCTGGCGACGCTGGGCAGAAGCGGCGCGACGCTGGCCATCCACCTGTCGGTGACCAACCTCGCCCACGTGGTCAAGGAACTGTCGCCCCTTTACGGCGCGGATTGCCCGGTGGTGGTGGCCTTCCGGGTGGGCTGGCCGGACCAGAGCTTCATCCGGGGCACGCTTTCCGACATCCGCGACAAGGTGAAGGCGGCGGGGCTGACCCGCACCGCCCTGATCCTGGTGGGCCGCGTGCTGGGCGGAGCCGAGTTCACCGATTCCCGGCTGTATGCCGAGGACCATACCCACGTCCTGCGCCCGGCCAAGGGGTGAGACTCGGCCAAAGGGGTGAGACTCCGGGGCCGCAAACTCTTATAGTACGGGCCACCATGCTCGACCTGCCTTTCGACCTTCCCGAATTCGCCCCCGGCTCGGTGTGGCTGGCGGGCGCCGGCCCCGGCGATCCCGGCCTGCTGACCCTGCTGGCGCTGCACGCGCTGAAGGCCGCCGACGTGGTCGTCCACGACGCCCTGGTCGATGCCCGCATCCTGGCCCTGATCCCGCCTGGAACCGAAATGGAATCCATGGGCAAGCGCGGTGGCGAGGCCTCGGCGCGGCAGGCCGACATCACGGCGCGGCTGATCGAACTGGCCCGGGCGGGAAAAAGGGTGCTGCGCCTCAAGGGCGGCGACCCCTTCGTCTTCGGGCGCGGGCCGGAGGAGGCCCTGGCCCTGGTGGCGGCGGGCGTGCCCTTCCGCATGGTGCCGGGCATCACGGCCGGCATCGGCGGGCTGGCCTATGCCGGCATTCCCGTCACCTCCAAGGAAACCAATTCCGCCGTGGCCTTCGTCACCGGCCATGGCTCCGACGGGGAGATTCCGGACGAATTCGACTGGAACGCCCTGGCGCGTGGCGCCCCCGTCCTGGTGTTCTACATGGGGCTGAAGCATCTGGACCGTCTCACCAGCCGCCTGATGGCGGCCGGGCGCAAGGCGGACGAGGCGGTGGCGGTGGTCTGCAACGCCGCCACGTCCCGCCAGTCCGTGCTGGAGACCACCCTGGCCGAGGCCGCCCGGGCGGTGGAGCAGGCCGGGCTGAAGCCCCCCGCCCTGCTGGTGGTTGGCCCGGTTGTCCAATTGCGCCGCCAGCTGGACTGGTGGCGGGAATGAAAGCCTTCTGCTCCCTCGTCATCCCGGCCTTGAGCCGGGATCCAGGAGTCGCCCCCCCTGGATCCCGGCTCAAGGCCGGGATGACGGTAAGAAAAAGAGACCGGGCATGATCGAGGTGCTGACCGATCTGGCCCATGCCGGCATGGGAATCTGCAAGGTCGGCATCGACGGGCGCGAGAACCTCATTCTCGGCCTGTTCGTCACCGGGCTGGTGGGCAGCCTGACCCATTGCGGCGGCATGTGCGGGCCTTTCGTGCTGTCGCAATGCGCGGCGCGGCTGGAAGCCATTCCCCTGGAGCGCATGACCGAGATGCGGCGTCTGGCGGGGGCGGCGTTGGCTCCCTATCATCTGGGTCGCGCCACCACCTATGGGGCGCTGGGCGCCGTGGCGGCGACCTTCGGCGGCATCCTGGGGGGCGCGGACTCGTTCAGGCTGCTGGCAGCGTTGCTGCTGGGGGTGGCGGCGCTGCTGCTGCTGGCCATGGCCTTGCCCGGGATCAAGGCGCTGGCCGGAGGCGGCGGAGAAAGTGGCTGGGCGCGGTCGGTGGGCCGTCTGGCCGGGCCGCTGTTCGCCCGGCCTTTCGGGCTGCGCGGCTGGGCGCTGGGGGCCATGCTGGGGTTCATTCCCTGCGGCCTGCTTTACGCCGCCCTGGCGGCGGCGGCGGCGGGCGGCAATCCGGTGGCCGGCGCCTTCGGCATGCTGGCCTTCTGGGCCGGAACGGTGCCCATGCTGGTGGCGGTGGCGGCGGTGGGGCAGGCGGCCCTGTCCCATTGGCGGGCTCCGCTGTTGCGGGCGGCGCCCGCCTTGTTGGTTCTGAACGCGGGAATGCTGGGCTTCATGGCCTGGCAGCTTCTTGCTTCCTGATACGGAGAGACGAGGGATGAAGTTCTCGCGCAGCCTGCTGGCCCTGATGGCGGTGATCGTCGTCGCCCTGGTGGTGGTCGGTGTCCGCCTGGTGATCTGGAGCGGCCAGAATTCCGAGAGTGCCAAGGCCATTCCGGCCATCGGCGGCCCCTTCCAGTTGACCGACCATAACGGCAAGACGGTGAGCGACCGGGATTACCGCAATCGCTACATGCTGATCTTCTTCGGCTACACCTTCTGCCCCGACGTCTGCCCGACCACGCTGTCCACGGTGACGGCGGTCCTGGAAAAGCTGGGGCCGTCCTACGCCAGGAAGGTGGTGCCCATCTTCATCACCGTCGATCCCGAGCGCGACACCGTGGCGGTGATGAAGGAATACGTGGGGGCCTTTTCCCCCGAAATCGTCGGCCTGACCGGCTCGTCCGACGAAGTGTCCAAGGTGGCCAAGGAGTTCAAGGTCTACGCCGCCAAGGTCAAGGGCGACCGCCCCGAGCATTACACCGTGGACCATTCGGCGATCCTTTACCTGATGGGGCCTGACGGCAAGTTCGTCGCCCACTTCACCCACGGCATCTCGGTCGACGATCTGGTGGCGGGGCTGAAGAAGCACGTTGGTTAAAGGGCTGATCATCGCCGCACCCGCCTCTGGCAGCGGCAAGACCACCCTGACGCTGGGCCTGCTGCGCCTGCTGGCGGGAAGGGGGCTGGCGGTCGGTTCGGCCAAGGTGGGGCCGGATTACATCGATCCGGCCTTCCACGCGGCCGCCTCGGGGCGGCCCTGCTACAACCTGGATTCCTGGGCCATGCGCCCCCGGACCCTGGCCGCCCTGGCGGCCAGGGCGGGGGATGGGGCCGATCTGCTGGTCTGCGAAGGGGTGATGGGGCTGTTCGACGGCGCCTTCGTCCCCGCCGGCCAGCCCGACGGCAGCACCGCCGATCTGGCGGCCATGACCGGCTGGCCGGTGGTGCTGGTCATCGACGGGCGCGGGATGACCGGCTCGGCGGCGGCGGTGCTGGCCGGCTTCGCCAATCTCAGGCCCGACGTGCGCATCCGGGGCGTGATCTTCAACCGCGTGACGGGCGACAAGCACAAGGCGGCCATCGCGGCGGCCTGCGCCATGTCCTGCCCCGGGATTCGCCTGCTGGGCTTCCTGCCGCCCTCGCCCGGGCTGGAGACGCCGTCCCGTCACCTGGGACTGGTCCAGGCCGCCGAGCGCGCCGATCTCCAGGCCTTCCTCGACGGCGCCGCCGCCCTGGCGGAGCGGCATCTGGACGTGGACGGGCTGGTGGCCCTGGCCGAGCCGTCGCGTCTGGCCGGCGGAGTGGGGGGCGCCCCGGTCCCTCCCTTGGGCAGTCGAATCGCCGTGGCCCGCGACACGGCCTTCGCCTTCGCCTATCCCGCCATGCTGGAGGGCTGGCGCGAGGCGGGAGCGGACCTGACGTTCTTCTCCCCCCTGGCCGACCAGGGGCCGGATGGCGCCGCCGACGCGGTCTATCTGCCGGGCGGCTATCCCGAACTGCATGCCGGCCGGCTGGCGGGCAGTGCCGGCTTCCTGGGGGGCTTGCGGGCCGCGGCCGAGCGAGGCGCGGTGCTGTACGGCGAATGCGGCGGCTACATGGTGCTGGGACGGGGAATGGAGGACGCCCAGGGCGTGCGCCACCCCATGGCCGGCCTGCTGGGGCTGGAAACCTCCTTCGCCAGGCGGAAACTGCATCTGGGGTATCGCCGGGCCGTTCTCGCCGCCGACGGGCCGCTGGGACGGGCGGGCGAGGCCTTCCGCGGCCATGAATTCCACTACGCCTCCATCCTGGCCGAGGAGGGGCGGCCACTGTTCGCGATCTCCGACGCGCCGGGCGCCCCGCTGGGCCGGGCCGGATTGGCCGAGGGAGGGGTGAGCGGCTCCTTCGTCCATCTGATCGACGCGGCTTCCCCTTGAACTTGCTGCGGCGCAGCATGAAATGATTCCAGGGTCAAGGCGAATTCTGCATCATAGTGCAGAATAATTTTGTTGCGGGGAATGTCATCCGCCTGTAACAAAAATGCACGCCACCGTTCCAATCAGCCTGGGATCGACGGACATGCTCTATCATCTCCACGAAATGCAGCACCACGCTTTCGCGCCCATGCGCATGCTGGCCGAGGCCATGCAGTCGGTGTACAGCCACCCCTGGGTGCCCATGGCCTACACCAAGTTCGGGCGCACCGTGGCGGCGACGGCGGAACTGGTGGAGCGGACCACGCGGCGCTATCCCAAGCCGCCCTTCAACCTGCACACCACCACGGTGGACGGCGAGACGGTGAACGTGGTCGAGCAGGTGGTCCACCACACGCCTTTCTGCAATCTGCTGCATTTCAAGCGCGTCGTCGAAGGGCGCAACGACCCCAAGGTGCTGCTGCTGGCCCCCATGTCGGGCCACTTCGCCACCCTGCTGCGCGGCACGGTGGAGACCATGCTGCACGAGCACGACGTCTACATCACCGATTGGATCGACGCCCGCAACGTGCCGCTGGCCAAGGGCGACTTCACCCTGGACGACTATATCGACCTGCTGGTGGAGTTCATGGAATTCCTGGGGCCCGACACCCACGTCATGGCGGTGTGCCAGCCGTCGGTGCCCATGCTGTGCGCCGTGTCGCTGATGGCGGCCGAGGGCAACCCCAACCAGCCGCGCTCCATGCTGATGATGGGCGGTCCCATCGACACCCGGGTCAATCCCACCAAGGTCAACGAGGTCGCCACCCACAAGCCGCATTCGTGGTTCGAGCGCACGGTGATCCACTCGGTGCCCATGAACTACCCCGGCCACGGTCGCAAGGTCTATCCCGGTTTCCTGCAGCTGCACGGCTTCATGAGCATGAATCTCGAGCGCCACGTGGGCGAGCACGTCAAGCTGTTCCAGAACATGGTCAAGGGCGACGGCGATTCCGCCGCCCAGCACCGCGAGTTCTACGACGAATACCTGTCGGTGATGGACCTGCCGGCGGATTACTACCTGGAAACCATCCGCAAGGTGTTCCAGGAGCACCATCTGCCGCGCGGCGTGATGGTGTCCAGGGGCCGCAAGGTCGATCCCGGCGCCATCCGCCACACCGCCCTGATGACCATCGAGGGCGAGAAGGACGACATCACCGGAATCGGCCAGACCAAGGCGGCCCACGATCTGTGCGTCAATCTGGCGCCCGAGAAGCAGCGCTACCACCTGCAGCCCAAGGTGGGCCATTATGGCGTCTTCAACGGCCGCCGCTGGCGTGAAGAGGTCTATCCCAATGTCCGCGAGTTCATCCGCCAACACGACCGGGGCTAAGCCGGAGCAGGACGGTCCGCCGTTCTGGCGGACCACGCCCCTGTCGGCCATGACCCGGGCACAATGGGAATCCTTGTGCGACGGCTGCGGCCGCTGCTGCCTGCACAAGCTGGAGGACGCCGACACCGGCGAGGTCCACTACACCAACGTGGCCTGCCGGTTGCTCAACCTGCACACCTGCGGGTGCAAGAACTATAAGAACCGCTGGGATTCGGTGCCCGATTGCGTCGAGCTTTCCCCCGTGGTGCTGCCCACCCTCAAATGGCTGCCCTCCACCTGCGCCTACCGGGTGCTGTCCGAGGGCAAGGTGCTGCAATGGTGGCACCCGCTGGTCTCGGGCGATCCCGAGACGGTGCACCGGGCCGGCATCTCGGTGCGCGGCAAGGTCATCGCCGAATCGCGGGCCGACCTCCTGGACTATCACGTGGTGACCTGGCCGGAATAGGCGGGTGAATGCAGGGCTTTGCCCCGCACCAGCCAGGGACGACTTGTACCAGCCGGCCTTTGAAGTTGTCATCCTGACGCCCAAAGGGCGGAAGGATCTTTCAGCCACAGGCGGAGCCGTTTGCACCTGAAAGATGCTTCGGCTTCGCCTCAGCTGTCCGCTCCAATTACCTGGGTGCTGGCGGACGGTTTTTTTCACCACCAAGACACCAAGGACACCAAGAGGACATGTGTGGACGGCCCCTGCGTTGCAAGGAGATTTTTGCGAGATCACGCCCCGGTCGGGTGCAGTCATGTGTCCGGCCTGTTTTCGCGGCACTATGACCGCTGGCCATGATGTGATCCGCGGAACGGCTCCCAATCATTTCAGAGGCCTTGCCGGCCGTGACCTTTGCAGGGTTTTGCCGTTCCTTGGATTGACCGGTCGCCATCACGCTTTCATCGCCCTCGCAACTGGTTGTTTCTTGTGCCTGTGTCTATGCCGCCATCGCGGCCGATTCCCTGTAGACGCCGCCCTTGGCCAGGATGGCCCAGGCCATGCGGGCCATCTTGTTGGCCAGCGCGATGGAAACTTGACGCACCGTCTTGCGCGCCATCAAGGCGGCAAGCCATGTTCCCTCCTCCTTGCGGCGGCGCCACAATGCGCTGGTGGCGCCAACCACCAGCAGGGACCGCAGGTAGCGATCGCCTGCCTTGGTTATCGGCCCCAGTATCGTCTTGCCGCCGGTAGAATTTTGCGAAGGCACCAGTCCAAGCCAGGCGGCAAAGTCGCGCCCTGTCTTAAACCGCCTGGGATCGCCCATGGTGGCGACGATGGCGCTGGCGATCAGCGGGCCGATGCCGGGGATGGTGGCGATCCGCAGGCTGTCGGCGTTGCCGCGATGCCACCTCAGGATTTCGACGTCCAGAGCATCGATCTTGGCGTCGGTGTCGCGCCAGTGTGCCGCCACCATCGCCAGCGCCTCGCGGGCGGCCTCGGGCAAGGCTGCGTCGGGGGCATCCAGAGCGAGGATCACCAGCCGCGCCAATCCGGCCTGCCCTTCTGGTTCGACGATGCCGTATTCGGCAAAGTGCGACCGCAAGGCGTTGGCGAGCATGGTGCGTTGGGTCATCAGCAGACGGCGGGTCCGATGAAGCATCAGCGCCGCCTGCGCCTCTTCGGTCTTGATCGGGACGAATTGCATGTGCGGGCGCGTCACCGCTTCGGCGATCGCCGCCGCGTCGGCGGCATCATTCTTTCGTCCCCGTTTGACATAGGGTTTGACCTGCGAGGCGGCGATCAGACGCACCTCGTGACCCAACTTGACCAGCGCCCGCCCCCAATAGTGAGCGGAGGCGCACGCCTCCATCCCCACAACACACCGGGAAAGGCTGGAAAAAAACTTGATGACTTCCGACCGGCGCAACTGGCGCCGGAGCGTCACGGCTCCTGCACTATCCACCCCGTGAACCTGGAAAACCCGCTTCGCCAGATCCAAACCAACCGTGATACTCTCCGCCATGGACGGCCCCCTTCGAATGGTGTGTCTCGACAACCACCATCTTGGCGCATTGCGACGCCGGTGAGCAGGGGCCGTCCACCCCATCATTTCAGGTGCGTCGTGCCCGGACTTGTTCCGGGCATCCACGCCCATCCGCAGGGACTATTGCTTCATAAGGCATTCCAGCGGATCCGCGTGGATGGCCGGGACGATGCCCGGCCATGACGATGAGGTTGGGCGGGGCGATCCGCTCTGTCCTCTTGGTGTCTTGGTGTCTTGGTGGTTGTAGAGGCTTTTTCCGTATCCCCATTCCGGTGGAGCCATCTCAAACCAAGCCTGGGCAAGGCAAGAGACCAGTGCTGGCCGAAGTAAACCGGACGGCAGTGGGCTTCGCCTCAGCATGACAGGTCAATTCATTGACCGGCTGGTATTCGTCCCTGGCCCCCATTCCCTTTAACCCAGGGGGATCAAAGGGCCTCAGGCCCTTTGCGGGTGTGGGCGGAGCCCGCCGTCAGCGCCCGAAAATCCCCTTCAGCAGATCGTCGATGGCCCCGCCGATGCCCCTGGCCGCGTCGCCGGCCGCCTGGGCGGCGCCGGCCACGAAGTCGCCGACACTCTCGGCCGGGGCGGGCTCGGACGGAATTTCCGGGGTGCGCAGCGGCCGGGCGGGCAGGCCGCGATGGGCGGAGACCATCACCTGCTTCCACAACTGGGCGGGCAGGCCGCCGCCGGTGACCTTCTTCATCTCGATGCGGTAATCGTCGTTGCCCATCCACACGCCGGTGACGTAATCGGCGGTGAAGCCCATGAACCAGGCGTCGCGGTAATCCTGGGTGGTGCCGGTCTTGCCGGCCGCCGGGCGGTCCAGGCGCGCCGCCTTGCCCGACCCTTGGGTGATGACGGCGCTCATCATGTCGTGCATGCGGGCGAGCGCCGCCGGCGACACCACTTGGCCGAAGCCGCCGCCCTGGCGCTGGTAGAGCACGCGGCCCTGGGGGTCGGTGATGTGGGAGACGCCATAGGCGGCAACCCCGTATCCGCCGTTGGCCATGGCCGCGTAGGCGGTGGTCATCTCCAGCAGCGACACCTCGCTGGTGCCCAGCGCCAGGGTGGCGTCGCCCCGCAGATCGGCGGTGATGCCGAGGCGTCGCGCCGTGGCGATCACCCGGGCGGGCCCCACCTCCTCCACCAGCCGCACCGCGATGGTGTTGACGGATTCGGCCAGGGCCTGGCGCAGGGCGATGGGGCCGAGATACTTGCCGGTGTAGTTTCCGGGGCTCCAGTTGCCCAGCTTGATGGGGGCGTCCTCGTAGACGTCGTCGGGGGTGTGCCCCTTCTCCATGGCGGTGAGGTAGACGAAGGGCTTGAACGACGAGCCGGGCTGGCGCAGTCCCTGGGTGGCGCGGTTGAACTGGCTGTCGTCGTAATCCCGGCCGCCGGCCAGGGCGCGGACGGCGCCATCGGGGCTCATCACCACCACGGCGCCCTGGGAGGCGCGGGCCTTGGCCCCGGCTCCGGCCATCATGGCCCTGAGGTCGGCCTCCACCTTGCGCTGCAGGCTGATGTCCAGCGTGGTGTGGACCACGATGTCCTTGCCCGCCACCTCGCCGAACTGGTCCAGGTTGGCCATCACCCAGTCGGCGAAGTAGCGGCCGGCGGGAACGGGGCGCTTGACCAGCTGGGCGGCGCCGGTGATCTGGACGGTCTCGGCGGTCTTGGGATCGATATAGCCGGCCTTGACCATCAGGCCCAGCACGTCGCTGGTCCGCTTGCGCGACGCCTCGGGGTCGTTCAAGGGCGAATAGCGGGACGGCGCCTTCAGCAATCCGGCCAGCACGGCGGCCTGGTACACGTCGACCTTGCGGGCCGAGACGTCGAAATAGCGCTTGGCGGCGGCGTCCACCCCGAAGGTGCCCGAACCGAGATAGACCCGGTTGAGGTAGAGCCCCAGGATCTGCTCCTTGGAGAAGCGCTTTTCCAGCCAGAAGGCCATCAGCACTTCCTGCACCTTGCGCTTCAGGGTGCGGTCGGGGGTGAGGAACAGGTTCTTGGCCAGCTGCTGGGTGATGGTCGAGCCGCCCTGCACCGTGTGCCCGGCCCTCAAGTTCACGAACAGGGCGCGGGCCAGGCCGATGGGATCGACGCCCCAATGGCTGTAGAAGCGCCGGTCCTCGGTGGCCAGCACCGCCTGGGCGATGAAGGGCGACATCTCGGCAAGCTCCAGCGGCTCGCCGTAGAGATCGCCATAGGCGGCGAAGGTCTCGCCCTCCACCGAGTGGAACACCACGCTGGGCCGCCTTGTCTGGGCGGTCATGCGGTCGATGTCGGGCAGGTCGATGGCGTAATAGGCCACCACCCCGGCCACGCCGATACCGGCCCAGATGGCCAGGGTCAGGCCCCACATCAGCAGGCGGCGCAGCCAGATCCGCCGGCCGCCGCCATTGCCGCCGCTCTTTCCCGGCGCCTTGGGCTTCCTCGGCTCACGCGGCTCGCGCGCTCTTTTCGGCGGCTGCGGCGGCTCGCGCGGCGGCGGCTCGCCCCCGGAGCCGCTGGGCAACAGCCGGTCGGCGGGGTCGATGGAAAGCTTGAACGGATTGCCGGCGCCCTTGGGGCGCGAAGGAGGAACTGCCATGGCGCCTTCTACCACGGGGCGGGGGGCGCTCGGAACTGGCAACATCCGTTCATTGGATGTAGAGTCCGTTCATGTCGGCGAGGCGCTGACGCGACTCGCCTTTTGCCCCTCGCCGGGCGCTCGCCTCCGCTCGCTTGGCCGCCGCCGCAATGGCGGCTATATGTCGGCGAACGGAAGCGTTCGCCGACATCGAAATGTTCAACGAGGACCGAACCATGGAAACCCTGTCGCTTGCCATCTCGCCCGAACTGAAGCAGCGCCTGGAGGCGCTGGCCGCCGAGACCGGGCAGACGGTGGGGGAATGCCTGGCCGTCGCGGTCAAGGAATACGTCGAGAACTGGGAAACCCACCTCTCCGACGTCCACCAGATCGACGAACACGAAGCCCGCGCCGTGCTGAAGGCCGCGGTCAACGAATAGCGCCATCGGCATCGCCCCAACGTAAAACGCCGCCCGGCTTGGGCGGCGTTTTCGTTTGTGGGCCGGAAATGCGGCGGAAGTATGGGACAGCGGGCAAGATGCCCGCGCTCCGAGTGGATTTGGGAGCGCGGCCGTCCCGGCCGCTTGCCGGCCTCATTCCCCGCTGGCGATGCGCTCCACCAGTTGCTTCACCGTGGGGATGAAGCCGTTCTTGTAGAAGGGGTCCGAGCCGAAGCGGTAGGCGTTGTGGCCGGCGAACATCAGCTCGTTCTCCACGTCGCCGCCATGGCCGATGTTCTGGAGCGTCTTCTGAATGCAGAAGCTGCGCGGGTCGGCCTTCTTGCCGGTGGTGGCCGCCTCGTTCTGGGCCCAGTTGGAGAACATGCACTGGGACAGGCAGCCCATGCAGTTGACCTGATCGATGCGGATCTCCTCGGCCTTGTCGGGGGTGACGAAGACCAGGGTGGAATCGGGGGTGCGCAGCGCCTCGGTGAAGCCCTCGGCCATCCAGCCCAGCGCCCGGTCGCGGTCGTGGGGGGTGACCCAGACGATGCGCTTACGGGCGCCGATGGGCAGCTCGGCCTCGTGATCGCCGACGCATTCGCTGGAATAGGGGATCTGATGGTCCAGGCGCTGGCACAGCTCGTTGATGAAGCCGTTCTTCACCGCCGAGGAGTAGAAGCCGGTGGGGCTGAAATGGTGCAGCAGCACGTCGCCGGGCTTGAGCGTCAGCAGGCGCTGCTTCCAGGCGTCGGAGATGGGGCTCTCCTGGGTCAGCAGCGGACGGGTGCCGTACTGGAAGGCGATGGGGCCCAGTTCGGGATTGCCGATCCAGTCCTCCCACTCCTTCAGCCACCAGACGCCGCCGGCCATGAAGATCGGCGTGTTGGGAAGGCCGCATTCCACCATGGTCCTGCGCAACTCGGCGACGCGGCCATAGGGGGGCTCGGGCTTCCTGGGGTCCTCGGAATTGGACAGGCCGTTATGGCCGCCCGCCAGCCAGGGATCCTCGTAGACCACGCCGCCCAGCAGCTGGCCGTACTTGTGGTAGGCGCGCTTCCACAGGGCGCGGAAAGCGCGGGCCGACGAGACGATGGGGTAGTAGTAGACGTTGTAGCGCGCCGCGATCTCGGCCACGCGGTAGGGCATGCCGGCGCCGCAGGTGACGCCGTGGATCAGGCCCTTGGCCCCGTCCAGCACGCCTTCGAGAATGTGCTCGGCGCCGCCCATCTCCCACAGCACGTTCATGTGGATGCGGCCATTGCCGCCGGCCAGGTCGTGGGCGATGCGGGCCTGGGCGATGCCGCCCCGGATGCCGTAGGCGATCAGTTCGTGATGTTTCTCGGTCCTGGTCTTGCCGTGATAGACCATGTCGATGCGATTGCCGTTCTCGTCGTAGAGATCGGCGTTGACCCCGGAGAAGGTGGCGACGCCGCCGGCGGCCGCCCAGGCGCCCGAGCTTTCGCCGTTGGAGACGTTGATCCCCTTGCCGCCCTCGACCAGGGGCAGGACCTCGCGGCCGGAAATCAGGATAGGATCGAGCGCTTTCACGTCAGGGGTAACTCCTCGCATGGCGACGGCGGGCTCTCCCAGGCCTGCCGATGACGGCACATATATAACCCTTTGTCGTCATGCGCCACAGTGACGTTACGAACTCATGACGAATGAGGGATGTCGCTGAACACGGCGGTGACGCCCCATTGGCCCAGCTGCCGCGCCCGCGCCGGGTCATTGACGGTGTAGGCCCGCACCGCCACTCCCTCCGCCGCGACCTGGGCGACCTGCTCCGCCGTCAGGCCGTGGTGATCCAGATGCAGGGCGGCGGCGAGAGGCTGCGCCCGCTCGCGCCAGTCGGGGGGCAGGCTTTCCAGCAGAAGGGCGCGCGGCCAAGGGGGCGCGACCCGGCGCGAAGCTTCCAGGCAGGGGATTTCGAAGCTGGAGATCAGCGGTGGCGGGACATCACCGGGCCACAGGCGCAGCGCCAGGGCCAGGGCCGCTTCGGCGGTCTCCGTCTCGCGGCCCCGGTCGGGCTTGATCTCCAGGTTGACCAGCAGTCCCAGGTCCAGGCACAGGCGCAGCGCCTGTTCCAGGCTGGGAACCCGCTCCGCCGCGAAGGCGGGGGCGAACCACGATCCGGCGTCCAGCCGGGCGATCTCCGCCCAGTCGCGCCCGGCCACCGGGCCGGTTCCGTCGGTGGTGCGCTCCAGGGTGTCGTCGTGGAAGGCCAGCGGCACGCCGTCCCGGGACAGCCGCACGTCGAATTCGACCATGGGGAGACCATGGCGGGCGGCGGCGCGGAACGATGACAGGGTGTTCTCGGGGGCGAGGCCGGCCAGTCCGCGATGGCCGATCAGCATCATCCCAGCAGGCGCTTGACGGCGTCCAGCACCTGCTCCACCGGGATGGCGCGCATGCAGGCGGGATCGGTGCAGGCGGTGCTGCGGTGGTTCATGGCCGAGACGCAGGGCGAGCAGGCCAGCCGGGCGGTGATGAACTCGGCCCGGTCGTTGAGCGCGCCGTACAGGGCGGGCGTCTCGGGGCCGAACAGCACGATGGTGGGCAGACCGACGGGGGCGGCGAAGTGGGCCGGCCCGGAATCGTTGGTGACCATCACCGCCGACAGGGCGTAGAGGGGGATCAGGTCCTCCATGCGGGTGAAGCCGGCCAGATTGCAGATACGCTCCGAACCCGCCGCCGCCACCAGGGTCTCGGCCTCGGCCTTTTCCGAGGCCACGCCGGTGATGACGATGGCCAGGTCGTCATGCTCGGCCAGCAGCCGGCGGGCCACCTCCTTGTAGCGGTCGTAGGGCCAGCGCCTGAGCGGCATCAGCTCGCTGGCATTGGGGTTGAGGATCACCCAGCGCCGGGCGGTCCTCAGCACCGGATAGGCCTCGAACAGCCGGGCCTTGAAGGATTCCAGCGTTTCGGCGGATGGCGTCACCGGGGCGAGGCGGATGTCCTCGTCGGTGAAATGGGCCTTGCCGTGGGGGGTGGTGCCGTCCGGCTCGCTCAGGGCGTGGACCTGGGCCATGAAGCACTTGGCCACGTGCTGGTGGGGATTGTAGGGCACCCGGTGGGTCAGCAGCTCGCCGCGATACAGTCCCTCGGTGTGGAAGCGGTGGAAGCCCACCCGCTTGGGCGCGCCCGACAGGAAGGTCAGCAGCGCCGAGAAGCGCGAGAACATCTCCATGTCGATGGCCGCCATCAGGTCCAGCGAACGCATGGTGCGGATCATGGCCAGGGTGTCGGTGGCCAGCGTCCACAGGCTGTCGGCGCGGATGGTCAGCATGTTTTCCCGCGCGATGGTGCCCATGATGTCCAGGCTGGGGCGGTTCTTGGCGAAGATCAGGAAGTAGATCCGGGCGTCGGGAAACAGCGCCTGCGCCCGCTTCAGGGCCGCGTCGGCGATGACCGCGCTGCCCATCTCGGACAGTTCGATGAACAGGATGTTCTTGCCCGCTTTGGGGGTGGGCGGGGCGAAGAAGCAGCGGATCCGCCAGTAGAGCGTCATCAGGAAGGCGAGGGGGACCCCCGCCCAGAAATCGATCTGCCGCATCCTGTCGACGTTCACGCCCGCCTCACTTGCCCTCGAAGGTGCCCGAGGTATAGCCCTCGGCCAGCCAGATTTCATACCGATCGACCACCTTGCTCCCCCAGCGCCTCTCCACGGTGGTCAGCAAGGAGAGCGTCTTGAACGACGGGCCGATGTCCTGCAAGGCGTAGAACCCGTCCTTGACCACGAACAGCCCGTCCCGGCCGGGAAGGGTCGCCACGTCCCGCGCATCATACGAAGGAATTCGGGGAAAGCCAGCCGAACCGGTCAGGAAGACGATGGGATGGTCCCGCAGGTAATAGGTCATCAGCCCGGCCACTTCGTGCTTGGTGGCGAAGATGAAGGCGTCGGGGTGTCTGGCCCGCTCGGTCTCCACGGCGCGGGCCAGATCGTCCCAGCCGCCCAGGCGGCTCATGGGGTCGGACTTGATGGGGATGGGAAGGCGCGCCGTGGCCATCTGGAGGTAGGTTGCCGCGACCAGCAGGCCGCCCAGCCCCACCGCCGCCAACCAGGCCCAACGCAGGCTCTTGCGCCAGGACGGCCCCAGCGCCACCCAGGCGCCCGAGGTGGCGATGGTGGCGCCCAGATAGGCGGGGCCGGGCCAGTGGGGCTGCACCAGCCCGCCCAGGCTGTGGTTGACGAAGAAGGCCAGCAGCGGCGCCGAGGTGGCGCCCAGCAGGAACCAGCCGGGCCGACGCTGCCGCCAGCCGGCCCACAGCGCCCAGCCCATGCCCCACAGCATGAAGACGAAGATCAGCGGCGTCACCGTGCCCAACTGGGTGCCGAGGAAGGTGGTGAGGCTTTTCAGCGGATTGCTCACCGGCACGTCGAAGGAATGGGACAATTGCTTCCTGATGGACACCCAATCGTGTTGGGCGTTCCACACCAGCACCGGCAGGGTGCAGGCCAGGGCCAGGACGATGGCCGCCCAGAAATGCGGGCTCTTCCACCAGCGCCTGGCATCGGGGAACAGGGCGAAGACCGCCAGGATGCCCGGCGCGATCAGCACCATGGTGTACTTGGAGGTGAAGCCCAGGCCGAGCGAGAGGCCCAGGACGTAGAGCCACCGTGCCCCCCCTCCGTCCAGCAGGCGGAGCATGGCCCACAGCGCCAGCGACCAGAACACCAGCAGCGGCGAATCCGGGGTGACGATCACCCCGGCGGCGGCGAACAGGATGGTGGCATTCAGCAAGATCACCGCCCACCAGCCGGCGCGGATGTCCCGGAAGGCCAGGCGGGCGATGTCGAAGACCAGCAGGGTGACGGCCGCCACGGCGAGGGCGGCGGGCAGGCGGATGGCCGCTTCCGATTCGCCGAACAGGGCGGTGGTGGCGGCCATCCACCAGGCCATCATGGCCGGGTGGTCGTAATAGGACAGCTGCAGATCCCGCGACCACAGCCAGTAATAGGCCTCGTCCCCGGACAGCAGGGTGGTGCCGGCCAGCCACAGATGCAGCAGGGCGGCCAGGGTCACCAATCCGGCCAGCAACGCGGCGTCTTTCGCTCGAATGGTCATGGCTCCGGCTGCATGGATTATCGGGCGACGGGGCAATACCACGAAATACCCCTCCTCGACCAGCCGCCACCTTGCCGCCGGGGTCGGGCGCCGCTATACCCGATGGGAACATGGATGGAGGAGGTCACATGTCCCGTTTCACTCTCGCCCGGTCGCTGCTTGCCGTTTCCGCCGCCTGCGGCCTGCTGGCCGCCTGCAGCGGCGAGCCCTCCGAGGCCGACATGAAGGCCGCCGTCGAACAGACCTTCGGCGGCATGAACGAACAGCTGGGCGGTGTCGGCAAGCTGATCGGCAAGGACCTGTCCACCAAGGTCAAGGGCTTCAAGAAGCTGGCCTGCGCCGAGGCCAAGGGCAATCCAGGCTTCGCCTGCGACTTCGAGATGACCGTCAACGGCCCGCTGGGCGAGAAGACGGAAAAGGCCTCGGGCCGCTTCGTCAAGGGCGACAAGGGCTGGGCCGTCTTCGAGAAATAGCGTCCCCACGCTTTCCTTCGTCATGCCTGGACTTGATCCGGGCATCCATGCCGCGCCACGTGGATGGCCGTGTCAAGCACGGCCATGACGCCATGAACGGCCTACGCCACCTTGGGCGCCGCTTCGGCCAGGATCGCCCGCAGTTCCGGGATGCACGAGCCGCAATTGGTGCCCGCCTTCAGCATGGCGCCGATTTCCGCCGGACTGGACAGGCGGTGGTCGCGGATGGCGGCACGGATGGCCGTGAGGCCGACGTTGAAACAGGCGCACACCGTCTTGTCGCGGCCCCGGTCGCCGCCGGGCGGCGCCCCGGCCACCAGGGTGGCGCGCTCGTCGCCGGCGATGGCGGCGCGGCCGAAGGCGGCCGCCACCCAGTCGGGCGAGAAGTCGGTGGCCCAGGGAAAGACGAACAGCACCGCATCCAGGCGGCCGCCCACCAGCCGCGCCCCCCGGTAATGGCCGCGATTGGGGTCGAGGAACTCGATCCATTCGCCGTCCCCGCCCAGCCATTGCCTGGCGGTGGCGGGCCAGTCCTCGCCGCCTTCGCCGGCCAGCCGCCAGATGGAATGGGCCTCGCCCGCCGCCTTGGCCCAGTAGAACGACCGGGGCAGCTCCACCGGGTCGCGCGACAGCAGCACGCCGTGCCAGGCGGCGGCCACCGGCTCGACCATCACCGGAGCCTGCTTCAGTTCCGGCTGGCCCGAGACGGGGTCGGTGGCGGCGTCGATCAGGCCGCCCACCACCGCGCCCGAGGCGGTGCGGTCGTTCCAGTGGATGGGGGCGAAGACCTCGCCCGGGCGCTGGCCCGAGTCGATGGCGACGCGCAGGACCACGCTGGACCGCGATCCCGAAACCTTGGCCAGTCCGCCATCGGCGAGGTTGAAGCGGATGGCGTCCTTGGGGTTGACCAGCAGCACCGGTTCGGGGGCGTGGGCGGCCAGCCGGGGCGAGCGGCCGGTGCGCGTCATGGTGTGCCACTGGTCGCGCATGCGTCCGGTGTTGAGGACCAGGGGAAAGGCCTCGTCGGTGGTGCGGGCCGGCGGGCGCGGCGTGATGTCGAGCATGCGGGCCTTGCCGTCGGGGTGGTAGAAGCGGCCGTCGGCGAACAGGCGCGCCGTGCCCTTGCCGGTGGCCTTCACCGGCCACTGGATGGGCTCCATGGCATCGTAATCGGTCCCCACCAGACCCGTCAGGTCCAGGTCGCGGGCGCCGTCGTTCTCGAAGGCGGTCAGGCGGCAGAACTCGTCGAAGATGGCGCCCGTATCGGCCCAGGCGAAGGCCTCGCCAAAGCCCATGCGGCTTGCCACCTGGGCAATGATCCACCAATCCCCCCGGGCCTCGCCCGGCGCGGCCAGGAAGGGACGCTGGCGCGAGATGCGGCGCTCGGAATTGGTGACGGTGCCCTCCTTCTCGCCCCAGGCCAGCGCCGGCAGGCGCACATGGGCGAAGCGGGCCGTATCGGTGTCGGCCTCGCATTCCGAGACCACCACGAAGGGGCAGGCCTGCATGGCGGCGCGCACGAGATCCGCCTCGGGCAGGCTGACCGCCGGGTTGGTGGCCATGACCCACAGGGCCTTGATCCTGCCCTCGGCCACGGCGCGGAACAGGTCCACCGCCTTGAGCCCCGGCTGGGTGGCCATGCGCGCCGCGTTCCAGAAGCGGCCGACCCGGTCCACGCTGGCCTCGTCGAAGCCCATATGGGCGGCCAGCATGTTGGCCAGCCCGCCCACCTCGCGCCCGCCCATGGCGTTGGGCTGGCCGGTGAGCGAGAACGGCCCCATGCCGGGCCGCCCGATACGGCCCGTCTGCAGGTGGCAGTTGATGATGGCATCCACCTTGTCGGTGCCCGAGGACGACTGGTTGATGCCCTGGGACCAGACGGTGACGGTCTTCTCGGTGTCGGCGAACCACGAGAAGAACTGGACGATCCGTTCCAGGGGCACGCCCACGTCCACATCGGTCTCCTCGCCCTTCAGGTGGGCGAGCAGGGCGTTGAACAGGATGGCGTCGGAGCCCGGGCGGATGGCCAGATGCAAATCGGCGCATTCGGCGGTGGCGGTGCGGCGCGGATCGACCACCACGATGCGCATGTCGGGGCGCCTTGTCTTGGCGGCCAGGATGCGCTGGAAGATGACGGGATGGCACCAGGCGGCGTTGGAGCCGACCAGCACCACCAGATCGGCCAGGTCCAGGTCTTCGTAGCAGCCGGGCACGGTGTCGGAGCCGAAGGCGCGCACATGGCCGGCCACGGTGGACGACATGCACAGCCTTGAATTGGTGTCGATGTTGGCCGAACCGATGAAGCCCTTCATCAGCTTGTTGGCGGCGTAGTAATCCTCGGTCAGCAACTGGCCCGAGACGTAGAAGGCCACGGAATCGGGGCCGTGTTCGGCGATGGCGGCGGAGAATTTCTCCGCCACCAGATCCAGTGCCGGCTTCCACGCCACCTGTTCCGCCCCGATCATGGGATGGAGCAGGCGGCCAGAGAGGCCGATGGTCTCGGCCAGGGCCGAGCCCTTGACGCACAGGCGGCCCAGATTGGCCGGATGCTCGGGATCGCCCCGCACCACCCATTCGGCGGATTCGTCCAGGCGGGCGGCGATGACGCCGCAGCCGACGCCGCAATAGGGACAGGTGGTGCGGATTGTATCCATGGTGTCCTCGTTTCAATCGTTCCGGCTCATGTCGCGCGCCTGTCATGCTGAGCGGCAGCGAAGCATCTTTCAGCCGAAGCGTCGGTTGCCTGAAAGGTCCTTCGGCTGCGCCTCAGGATGACATGTTGCTCCACCTAGCCATGGGCCACCTTTTTCGCGATTTCGAGCTTCAGCCAGACCTGGCCGTCGGCCACCTTGGATTCCACCGGGCGGGTGCAGCCCTCGTCGGGGGCGGTGGCCTCGCCGGTTTCCAGGTCGATGGTCCAGGAGTGCAGCGGACACACCACCACACGACCGGTGACGATGCCTTCCGACAGCGGGCCACCCTTGTGGGGACAGCGGTTGTGAAGGGCGAAAATCTCGTCGTCCCGGGTGCGGAACACCGCGATGTCGCCCTTGGCGGTATGGACGGTGCGGGCGCCCAGCCTGGGGATGTCCTCGACGCGTCCGATCTTGATCCAGTCCTGCATGGTCTCAGCCCACCTCTGCCAGGGATTTGAATTCGTGCGTGTCCACCGCGCCCGAGGCCCGTTCGGCCCAGGGGTCCACCTGCGCGTATTTCTGCGAGAAGACGAAGCGGGCGAAGGCGGCGCGGCGGCCTTCGGCGTCGTCCACCACCCGCTTCCTGACGTAATCCATGCCGACCCGCTCGACCCACGGCGCGGTGCGCTCCAGGTAGCGGGCTTCCTCGCGGTAGATCTGCATGAAGGCGCCGGAATATTCGAGCACCTCCTCCTCGGTGGCGACGCGGACCAGATGGTCGGTGCCGCGCAGCTCGATGCCGCCGTTGCCGCCCACCGAGATGTCATAGCCCGCCTCGACGCAGACCACGCCGATGTCCTTGATGGTGGCCTCGGCGCAGTTGCGCGGGCAGCCCGACACCGCCAGCTTGACCTTGTGCGGCGTCCACGAGCCCCACATCAGCTTCTCCAGCCTGACGCCGAGGCCGGTGGAATCCTGGGTGCCGAAGCGGCACCATTCCGAGCCGACGCAGGTCTTCACCGTGCGCAGGCCCTTGGAATAGGCGTGGCCGGAGATCAGCCCGGCCTTGCCCAGATCGGCCCACACGCCGGGCAGGTCTTCCTTCCTGACGCCCAGCAGGTCGATGCGCTGGCCGCCGGTGACCTTGACGGTGGGAATCTCGTACTTGTCGGCCACGTCGGCGATGGCGCGCAGCTCGTCGGGGGTGGTGAGGCCGCCCCACATGCGCGGCACCACCGAATAGGTGCCGTCCTTCTGGATGTTGGCGTGGACGCGCTCGTTGATGAAGCGGCTCTGGTAGTCGTCCACGTATTCGGCCGGCCAGGCGCACAGCAGGTAGTAGTTGAGCGCCGGGCGGCACTTGGCGCAGCCGTCGGCGTGGCGCCAGCCCAGCGCCGAGCGCACCGCGTCCTGGGTCTTGAGGCCCTGGGCGAGGATGGCCTTCCTGACCTCGTCGTGGGAGAGGTCGGTGCAGCCGCACATGCCGGCGGCCTTGGCCTCCACCACCTCGCCGGTGACGTGGGAGAGAATGGCCTGGACCACCGAGGCGCACTGGCCGCACGAAGCCGAGGCCTTGGTGTGGGCCTTGACCTCGTCGAGGCTGGTCAACCCCTTCTCGGTGATGGCCTTGACGATGGCGCCCTTGGAGACGCCGTTGCAGCCGCAGACCTGGGTGTCGTCGCTCATGGCGGCGACGTTGACGCCGCCCCCGTGGCCCTTGCAGGAGGTGTCGGCATAGGCCTGGCCGAAGATCATGCGGTCGCGGATGGCGGCCACGTCGGCCTTTTCGCGCATCAGCTGGAAGTACCACGAGCCGTCGGCCACGTCGCCGTACATCACGGCGCCCACCACGCGGTCGGCGCGGATGACCAGCTTCTTGTAAATGCCCTTGGCGGAGTCGCGGTAGACCAGCTCCTCGTCGGCCTCATCCTGGGCGGCCAGCTGGCCGGCCGAGAACACGTCGATGCCGGTGATCTTGAGCCGGGTGGACAGGGGCGGTGTCTCGTAATTGAGCTCGTCGCGGCCGGCCAGGCGCGAGGCGCAGACCTTGGCCTGCTCCCAGATGGGGGCGACCAGACCGAAGATCTGGCCCCGGTGCTCGACGCATTCGCCCACCGAATAGATGGCGGGGTCCGAGGTGGCCATGTCGTCGCCGACCTCGATGCCGCGGTTGATGTCCAGTCCGGCGGCCTTGGCCAGATCCACGTTGGGACGGATGCCGATGGCGACCACCACCAGATCGGCGGGAATCTCGCGGCCGTCGGTGAGCTTGACTCCCCGGGCGCGGCCGTCCTCGGCGCCCATGATCTCCTCGGTCTGGCCCGAGGTGAAGAAGTGCAGGCCGCGCTCGGTCAGGTCCTTCTGCAGCAGGCCACCGGCCTCCACGTCCAGCTGGCGCTCCATCAGGGTGGGCATCAGGTGGACCAGGGCGACGGGCATGCCGCGCCGCTTCAGGCCCCAGGCGGCTTCCAGGCCCAACAGACCGCCGCCGATCACCACGGCGCGCTGCTTCGCTTCGGCGGCGGCGAGCATCTTGTCCACGTCGGCGATGTCGCGGAAGGCGACCACGCCAGGCAGATCCAGGCCGGGCAGCGGCGGCATCAGCGGCTTGGAGCCGGTGGCCAGCAGCAGCCTGTCATAGGACACCACCACGCCGTTGGCCGAACTCACCGTCCTGGCGGCGCGGTCGATGGCGACCACCGGATCGCCGGTGTGAAGGGTGATGCCGTTCTCGGCGTACCAGGCGCGCGGGTTGATGACGATGTCGTCCACCTGCTTCTCGCCGGCCAGCACCGAGGACAGCATGATGCGGTTGTAATTGGGGTGGGGCTCGGCGCCGAACACCGTGATGTCGTAGCGGGCGGGCGCGATGGCCAGCAGCTCCTCCACGGTGCGCATGCCGGCCATGCCGTTGCCGATGACGACCAGCTTCTGGCGGGGAACAGCGTTCATGTGAGGTCTCCTGATTCGGTCTTCGCGGCGGGGGCCGGAGCGGTGACGCGGGAGGTGAAGGGGTCGAAGGTGCCGCCGCCCAGCAGCAGGTCGGGACCCATCTCCATGGGGCGGGTGGATTTCGACAGGGTCCAGGGAACGGCGTGGCCGCCCTCGGTCTTGTAGTCGGTGAGCGGGACGGCCAGGCCCTGGGCCAGGGCCGCCACCCGGTAGAGGTCGGGGCGGAACACGGATTCGGCGGCCGAGCGCGAATCCAGGGTGGCGGGGGCCATGTCCCAGCGCTTCATCATCTCCAGGTACCACATGGCCTGGGAGCGCCAGGGGAAGTTGGCGGCGAAGGCGTGGAAGGTGATCAGGTCCCGGGGCAGGCCGTTCTCGCCCAGCAGCGGCGCCCGCAAGGCTTCGAGCGGGGCGTTGACGTATTGCGGCTGGGCCAGCAGCTCCGCCAGTTCCGGCCGGTTGTCGTCACACCAGCGGGCGGCGTTGATCAGGGCCTGCAGCGCCGCCAGATGGGTTTCGGGATGGCGCTCCGCCCATCCTTGCGTGACGGCGAAGACCTTTTCCAGCCGGCCGGCGAAAATGTCGCGGCTGGTGGCGGCGATGCGGCCCAGATTCATGCGTGCCGCCAGGCTGCCCCAGGGCTCGCCGACGCAATAGCCGACGATGTTGCCCGCCGACAGGAACGAGATCATCTGGGGCGGCGGCACCACGGTGAAGGCGACGTCCTTCTGGGTGTCGATGCCGGCCGCTTCCATCCACAGGCGCAGCTCGGCGGCGTGGGGGGAATAGGGATAGACGGTGGCGAAGGTCATGGGCGGCCGGCCGCGGGCCCTGTCGGCCTCGATCACCCGCTTCAGGGCGCGGGCCGAGACCGGGCGGGCGGCCATGGCTTCGGGATCGGCCGCCTGCATGCGCTCCCAAAGGGCGTTGCCCAGCGTGATGGTGTTGCCGCCGAGATTGAGCGCCATGCCGGCGGCCATGGGCACCCGGAGCGGAGAAAGCCCCAGGCTCATGGCCAGCGGCATGGGAGCCAGCATCTGGGCGCCGTCCAGCGCGCCCACCGCCACCTTGTCGCGGATGGAGGCCCACGAGGACTCCCGCGACAGCTCCACGTCCAGGCCCATCTCGGCGAAGAAGCCGCGCTCCTTGGCGACCACCAGGGGGGCCGCGTCGATCAGGGGCACGATACCGAACTTCAGGCGGGTCTTTTCCAGGTTCATGACTTTGATCCCTCGGCCAAACAAAAAGGCGTTCCGCGGAATCTCCGGCGCCGGCCCCGAGGGGCAGCGTCGAATTCCGTGGAACGCCTTTGTTCCTCCAGCCCCATCGGCCGCTTCGTCGCGATCCCGGGGTTTCGTTTTCGGGCTTGGAGCCTCGCCATTGAGGCCCCGAGCCGTGTCCTGCAAACTCGCCTGCTGACTTGCACACCCCATGCCAAGGCCGGAACGGCGGATCGGCGGGGTTTTGCCGGCAGGTGTGCCTAAGAAATAGGCTTACAAAAAAGAGGTGTTCAAAAACTAGACTATGCCGCGTGGCTGGCCGGGGCGTGGCCATGGAGGAAGCGCAGCACCTCGGCCCGCAGGTGGTTGTAATGGGGGTCGGCGGCCAGATCGACGCGGCGGCGCGGACGCTCCAGGTCGATGTCGAGAATCTGGCCGATGGTGGCGGCCGGGCCGTTGTTCATCATCACGATGCGGTCGGACAGCAGCACGGATTCGTCCACGTCGTGGGTGATCATGATCACCGTGTTGCCCAGGCGGTTGTGGATTTCCATCAAGCTGTCCTGCAGGTGGGCGCGGGTCAGCGCGTCCAGCGCCCCGAACGGCTCGTCCAGCAGCAGGACCTTGGGCTCCATGGCCAGGGCGCGGGCGATGCCGACGCGCTGCTTCATGCCGCCCGAGATCTCGCCCGGCTTCTTGTCCTTGGCCTGGTCCATGCGCACCAGCGACAGATTGTGCATGGTCCAGTCGTGGCGCTCGGCCTTGGTCTTGGTGCTGCCCAGCACCTTGTCCACCGCCATGCGCACGTTGTCGTAGACCGTGAGCCAGGGCAGCAGCGAGTGGTTCTGGAACACCACGGCGCGGTCGGGGCCGGGGGAGTCCACCTCGCGGCCTTCCAGCAGCACGCCCCCCTCGGTGGCCTGGAGCAGACCGGCGACGATGTTGAGCAGGGTGGACTTGCCGCAGCCGGAATGGCCGATCACCGAAATGAACTCGCCCTTCTCGATGCGGAGCTTGACGTCGTCCAGGGCGCAGAACGATCCCTTGTCGGTCTTGAAGGTGATGCCGACGTTCTCGATGGAGAGATAGGCGCTCATGACGGGGGTCCTTTCTAGCTCGAGAATTTCTGGCCGATGAAGGTGATCATGCGGTCCAGCATGAAGCCCACCAGGCCGACATAGATCAGGGCCAGGATGATCTCGCTCATCAGCGAGCTGTTCCAGGCGTCCCAGATGAAGAAGCCGATGCCCACGCCGCCGATCAGCATCTCGGCCGCCACGATGGCCAGCCACGAGAGGCCGATGCCGATCTTCAGGCCGGTGAAGATGTAGGGCACGGTGGCGGGGATGACGATCTTGAAGAAGAACTCGATGGGCGACAGGCGCAGCACGGCGGCGACGTTGCGGTAATCCTGGGGGATGTTGCGCACGCCGACGGCGGTGTTGAGGATGATCGGCCACACCGAGGTGATGAAGATCACGAAGATGGCGGACGGGTCGGCCTGGCGGAAGGCGGCCAGCGAGATGGGCAGCCAGGCCAGCGGCGGCACGGTGCGCAGCACCTGGAAGATGGGGTCCAGCGCCCGGTAGGCCATGGTGCTCTGGCCGATCAGCACGCCGAGGAAGATGCCGGCCAGGGAGGACAGGGCGAAGCCCACCGCGACGCGCTTCAGCGAGGCGAACAGATGCCAGAACAGGCCCTTGTCCACGCCGCCGCGATCGAAGAACGGATCGACGATCAGGCCCCAGGTGTCCTGCACCACCTTGACCGGACCGGGCAGCATGGCGTTGGGGCCGGAACAGGCCAGTTGCCAGACGCCCAGAACCACCGCCAGCCCGATCATGGGCGGCAGGACGCGGCCGGCCACCTCCTTGGCCTTCCTGGCGGCGGCGCTGACCGGGACGACGGGCTTGTAGGCGGTCGCCTTGGTGGTGTCGGGGGTCACGCCGACGGGATTGGTTGCCATGGTCATGTCATCCTCCTCGGTCAGACCGCCGCGCGCTTGATGGCGAGGCTCTTCAGGTAGGCGGTGGGGTTGGCGGGGTCGAAGGTCTTGCCGTCGAAGAACTTCTCGATGCCGCGCGAGGTGGAGGTGGGGATCTGCGCCGCCGGAACGCCCAGATCCTTGGCGGCGGCCCGCCAGATGTCCTCGCGGTTGACCTGAGCGATCAGCGCCTTGGTGTCGAGATCCATGGGCTGGTAGCCCCAGCGCTGGTTCTCGGTCAGGAACCACAGCTCGTGGCTCTGGAAGGGATAGGAGGCGAAGTCCTTCCAGAACTTCATGACGTGGGGGCTCTTTTCCACCAGGCGGCCGTCGCCGTAATTGATGAAGCCCGAGGCGCGCGCCACGATGTCCTCGACCGGCACCTTGAACCATTCGCGGCCGGAGACGATCTTGCACATCTCCTCGATGTTGGCCTCGCACCACTGGGCGGCCTCCATGACCGCCATGGTGACGGCCTTGGCCGCCTTGGGGTTCTTCTCCACCCAGTCGGCGCGCATGGCCAGGCTCTTTTCCGGATGGTTGGCCCACAATTCGCCGGTGGTCACCGCCGAGAAGCCGATGCCCTGGTGGGCCAGCTGGTCGTTCCACGGCTCGCCGACGCAGAAGGCCTCCATGGTGCCCACCTTCATGTTGGCCACCATCTGGGGCGGCGGCACCACGATGGTGGAGACGTCCTTGTCGGGGTCGATGCCGTTGGCGGCCAGCCAGTAGCGGATCCACATGTCGTGGGTGCCGCCGGGGAAGGTCATGGCCACCTTGATCTCCTTGCCCGCCGCGCGGCCCTTGGCCAGGGCCGGGCCGAAGGCCTTGGCCTCGGTGGTCAGCTTCAGCTCCTTGTAGGCGTTGGAGACCGAGATGCACTGGCCGTTGGTGTTGAGGCGCGCCAGGATGTTCATGGGCACCTTGGCGTTGTTCTTGGTGATGCGGCCCGAGCTCATCTGGTAGGGCATGGGGGTCAGGATGTGGGCGCCGTCGATGCCGCCGCCGGCCGAGCCCAGCTCCAGGTTGTCACGGGTGGTGCCCCACGAGGCCTGCTTCAGCACCTGCACGTCGGGCATGCCGTGCTTGGCGAAGAAGCCCTTCTCCTTGGCGATGATCAGCGGCGAGGAATCGGTCAGCGCGATGAAGCCGAACACGGCGCCCTTGACCTCCGGGGTATCGCCGGCGGCGGCCCAGGCGCCGCCGGGCAGGGCGGCGCGGGCGGCGGCCAGCACGGCGGCGGAGGCCAGGACGGAACGGCGGGAGATACCCTTGGTCGTGGTGCTGTTGCTGGTCATGGTCGTCGTGTCCTTCGTTAGCCAAAACGCAAAAAAGGCGTTCCGCGGCGTCACGCCATCCCATGAAAGGGGGCGCAATTCCGTGGAACGCCTTTGTTCCTTGTTCGGCCTGGCCGGCATCGTCGCCGGATGGGCCGTTTGTGATCTCGTGGGGCGGGACCTCGCCATTGAGGGGCTCCGCCGTCACGAAATGGATAAGCAACCGCCGTGCCAGAGTGGAAATTGACCGATTCCGGTGCTTTGCTGCGGCGCAACAGGCTGTGCAAGCCTATTTTTTAGACACAAACGCAAAACTGTCTAAAAAATAGACATTTGCGGTGCTGTTTCCTGGTTGGGGGGTGCCGATGACCGGCCGGCGGGCATTCGGCTAGAAAAGCGGCAGATCAGCCGAGCAGCTCGGCGGCCTCGATGATCTTGTTGGCCACGTCGATCAGGCGCTGCTTCTGGTCCATGGCCATGCGGCGCATCAGGCGGTAGGCCTCGTCTTCCTCCACCTTGCGCCGCTTCATCAGGATGCCCTTGGCCTTCTCGATCTGCTTGCGCTCGGCCAGCGTGGTCCGGGCCTTGTCCAGTTCCCCCCGCAGGGACTGGAACTGGGCGAAACGGGCGATGGCCACGTCGATGACCGGGCGGACCCGGTCGGGCTTCAGTCCATCGACCACATAGGCGGACACGCCGGCGTCCACCGCCGCCTTGATGGTCTCGGGCTTGCCGTCCTGGGCGAACATCACCACCGGCCGGCCCTGCTCGATGCCGACGCGGCGCATATCTTCCAAGGTGTCGCGGTCGGGGGAATCGATGTCGACGATGATCACGTCGGCGGCCAGTTCCGCCACGCGGGCGGGCAGGCCGGCGCCGCTGGCGAACACCGCCACCACGGTGAAGCCGTCGGCCTCCAGCGAGGTTCGGACCATTTCGGCCCGGTCCCGCTCGTCGTCCACCACGATGACCCGCAATCCCATGTCCGTTCCTTGTGACAGTGCCGAAGGGAAACAAGCATGTATCATGCCAGTTGTCGAGCCGGCGCCCTTTCCCCAAGGTGGCCCCTCGGCCGGGCATTGCAATGCCCGGCAGCGGTGCTACCCTCGCCGGAAGGGCAGGACGAGGAGTGGGTCCGGTGGTCGGAAAACTGGCATTGGCGGTTCTTCTCGCGGTCCTGGCGGCCTTTCCCGCCGTCGCGGCCGGGGGCAAGAAGGAAGGCGGCGGCGAGTCCCAGGGCGCCATGTGGACGACCTTGCCCGGCCCGCGCGAGGTCGTGGTGGCTCCGCCCCAGGCCAGCGAAAGCCTGGGCACCGTGGCGGTGATCGCCACCATGTGGGCGGGGTCGGGCTCGGCCAAGTGCCGGGTCAATTTCGTGGTGGAGAACTATTCCTCGGCCAACGTGGCGCTCGGCTTCATCGCCCGGACCTTCGGGGCCAAGGACGAGCTGGTGGACAATTGGGTGGTCAGCGTCGCCACGCTGGCGCCCAACGGCCGGACCGGACGGCTGTTCTCCTGCACGCTGGGGGCGACCCAGTTCACCATCGTGCCCACCAGCGGCTACGACTGGCCGCCGGTCAAGTGCGTGAAGGCGGGCGAGGAAACCGAGATGTGCCCGCTCACCCTCAGGCTGACCTCCACCGTTCCCATCGCGCTGGGCAAGGAAGAGAAGAAGCCGGAAAAGGTCGAGGACAAGAAGGGCAAGAAGTAGCATATCCTCGACTTCTTTCAGGCTTGCCTTCGCATGACCGCCGCCCTAGGTTCGGTCGCTCAAGGGGGGCGGCGAATGGCCGGACGATCAGCAATCGGATGGATGAGGCCGGCGGCGGCATGGCTGCTGGCGCTTGCCCTGCTGCTCGGCACCATGCCGCCCGTTCCCGTGGCCGTCGGCGGCACGGGGCCGGATGCCTTCGTCGCCGCCGATCTCTGCTCCACCTCCCATGGTGTCGATCCCGCCGGAACGGCCGGATCGAAGCATGATTGCGGCAACCATTGCTGCGTCCTGTCGGGCAAGGTGCTGCCGCCCGCGCCGCTGTCCCCGCGGCCGTTGAGGTTGAGGCCCGGCGTGCCGGAAAGCAGCCTGGCGGTGTCGCCGGCGGCGTTGGCCTTGGCCTCGGCCGGAACGCTGAGGCGAGGCGCCGAGATCACCACTTCCGGAATCTCTTCGGCCAGGGCGGCCCCCGACATCAGGAGGGTGGAGAGAAAGGTGCTGGCAAGCAGGCGGACTCGGCCATGCCGAAATCCGCCACGATGAATCGCGTGGCAGGTCATGATGTTCCTCGATGAATGAATCGCTGAAGGCGGCCCGGACGGGCGGGCCGTGTCTTAGGCGGCGAGGAACGGAGGGGCGCGGGCCGGCGGGACAGGAGCGGGCGGCTGGTCGGGCGCGAGAGACGGCACCGGGCCGGACCGCGCGGCGACCACCAGCCCCAACGGCCGCGGGGACAGCGGCGCGGGCGGCAGCACCTTGCCCGACAGGACGCAGCAATGGTTGCCGCAATCATGCTTCGATCCGGCCGTTCCGGCGGGATCGACACCATGGGAGGTGGAGCAGAGATCGGCGGCGACGAAGGCATCCGGCCCCGTGCCGCCGACGGCCACGGGAACGGGCGGCATGGTGCCGAGCAGCAGGGCAAGCGCCAGCAGCCATGCCGCCGCCGGCCTCATCCATCCGATTGCTGATCGTCCGGCCATTCGCCGCCCCCCTTGAGCGACCGAACCTAGGGCGGCGGTCATGCGAAGGCAAGCCTGAAAGAAGTCGAGGATATGCTACTTCTTGCCCTTCTTGTCCTCGACCTTTTCCGGCTTCTTCTCTTCCTTGCCCAGCGCGATGGGAACGGTGGAGGTCAGCCTGAGGGTGAGCGGGCACATCTCGGTTTCCTCGCCCGCCTTCACGCACTTGACCGGCGGCCAGTCGTAGCCGCTGGTGGGCACGATGGTGAACTGGGTCGCCCCCAGCGTGCAGGAGAACAGCCGTCCGGTCCGGCCGTTGGGCGCCAGCGTGGCGACGCTGACCACCCAATTGTCCACCAGCTCGTCCTTGGCCCCGAAGGTCCGGGCGATGAAGCCGAGCGCCACGTTGGCCGAGGAATAGTTCTCCACCACGAAATTGACCCGGCACTTGGCCGAGCCCGACCCCGCCCACATGGTGGCGATCACCGCCACGGTGCCCAGGCTTTCGCTGGCCTGGGGCGGAGCCACCACGACCTCGCGCGGGCCGGGCAAGGTCGTCCACATGGCGCCCTGGGACTCGCCGCCGCCTTCCTTCTTGCCCCCGGCCGCGACGGCGGGAAAGGCCGCCAGGACCGCGAGAAGAACCGCCAATGCCAGTTTTCCGACCACCGGACCCACTCCTCGTCCTGCCCTTCCGGCGAGGGTAGCACCGCTGCCGGGCATTGCAATGCCCGGCCGAGGGGCCACCTTGGGGAAAGGGCGCCGGCTCGACAACTGGCATGATACATGCTTGTTTCCCTTCGGCACTGTCACAAGGAACGGACATGGGATTGCGGGTCATCGTGGTGGACGACGAGCGGGACCGGGCCGAAATGGTCCGAACCTCGCTGGAGGCCGACGGCTTCACCGTGGTGGCGGTGTTCGCCAGCGGCGCCGGCCTGCCCGCCCGCGTGGCGGAACTGGCCGCCGACGTGATCATCGTCGACATCGATTCCCCCGACCGCGACACCTTGGAAGATATGCGCCGCGTCGGCATCGAGCAGGGCCGGCCGGTGGTGATGTTCGCCCAGGACGGCAAGCCCGAGACCATCAAGGCGGCGGTGGACGCCGGCGTGTCCGCCTATGTGGTCGATGGACTGAAGCCCGACCGGGTCCGCCCGGTCATCGACGTGGCCATCGCCCGTTTCGCCCAGTTCCAGTCCCTGCGGGGGGAACTGGACAAGGCCCGGACCACGCTGGCCGAGCGCAAGCAGATCGAGAAGGCCAAGGGCATCCTGATGAAGCGGCGCAAGGTGGAGGAAGACGAGGCCTACCGCCTGATGCGCCGCATGGCCATGGACCAGAAGCAGCGCCTGATCGACGTGGCCAACAAGATCATCGAGGCCGCCGAGCTGCTCGGCTGATCTGCCGCTTTTCTAGCCGAATGCCCGCCGGCCGGTCATCGGCACCCCCCAACCAGGAAACAGCACCGCAAATGTCTATTTTTTAGACAGTTTTGCGTTTGTGTCTAAAAAATAGGCTTGCACAGCCTGTTGCGCCGCAGCAAAGCACCGGAATCGGTCAATTTCCACTCTGGCACGGCGGTTGCTTATCCATTTCGTGACGGCGGAGCCCCTCAATGGCGAGGTCCCGCCCCACGAGATCACAAACGGCCCATCCGGCGACGATGCCGGCCAGGCCGAACAAGGAACAAAGGCGTTCCACGGAATTGCGCCCCCTTTCATGGGATGGCGTGACGCCGCGGAACGCCTTTTTTGCGTTTTGGCTAACGAAGGACACGACGACCATGACCAGCAACAGCACCACGACCAAGGGTATCTCCCGCCGTTCCGTCCTGGCCTCCGCCGCCGTGCTGGCCGCCGCCCGCGCCGCCCTGCCCGGCGGCGCCTGGGCCGCCGCCGGCGATACCCCGGAGGTCAAGGGCGCCGTGTTCGGCTTCATCGCGCTGACCGATTCCTCGCCGCTGATCATCGCCAAGGAGAAGGGCTTCTTCGCCAAGCACGGCATGCCCGACGTGCAGGTGCTGAAGCAGGCCTCGTGGGGCACCACCCGTGACAACCTGGAGCTGGGCTCGGCCGGCGGCGGCATCGACGGCGCCCACATCCTGACCCCCATGCCCTACCAGATGAGCTCGGGCCGCATCACCAAGAACAACGCCAAGGTGCCCATGAACATCCTGGCGCGCCTCAACACCAACGGCCAGTGCATCTCGGTCTCCAACGCCTACAAGGAGCTGAAGCTGACCACCGAGGCCAAGGCCTTCGGCCCGGCCCTGGCCAAGGGCCGCGCGGCGGGCAAGGAGATCAAGGTGGCCATGACCTTCCCCGGCGGCACCCACGACATGTGGATCCGCTACTGGCTGGCCGCCAACGGCATCGACCCCGACAAGGACGTCTCCACCATCGTGGTGCCGCCGCCCCAGATGGTGGCCAACATGAAGGTGGGCACCATGGAGGCCTTCTGCGTCGGCGAGCCGTGGAACGACCAGCTGGCCCACCAGGGCATCGGCTTCTCGGCGGTGACCACCGGCGAATTGTGGGCCAACCATCCGGAAAAGAGCCTGGCCATGCGCGCCGACTGGGTGGAGAAGAACCCCAAGGCGGCCAAGGCCGTCACCATGGCGGTCATGGAGGCCGCCCAGTGGTGCGAGGCCAACATCGAGGAGATGTGCAAGATCGTCTCCGGCCGCGAATGGTTCAAGGTGCCGGTCGAGGACATCGTGGCGCGCGCCTCGGGCTTCATCAATTACGGCGACGGCCGCCTGGTGGAAAAGAGCCCCCACGTCATGAAGTTCTGGAAGGACTTCGCCTCCTATCCCTTCCAGAGCCACGAGCTGTGGTTCCTGACCGAGAACCAGCGCTGGGGCTACCAGCCCATGGATCTCGACACCAAGGCGCTGATCGCTCAGGTCAACCGCGAGGACATCTGGCGGGCCGCCGCCAAGGATCTGGGCGTTCCGGCGGCGCAGATCCCCACCTCCACCTCGCGCGGCATCGAGAAGTTCTTCGACGGCAAGACCTTCGACCCCGCCAACCCCACCGCCTACCTGAAGAGCCTCGCCATCAAGCGCGCGGCGGTCTGACCGAGGAGGATGACATGACCATGGCAACCAATCCCGTCGGCGTGACCCCCGACACCACCAAGGCGACCGCCTACAAGCCCGTCGTCCCGGTCAGCGCCGCCGCCAGGAAGGCCAAGGAGGTGGCCGGCCGCGTCCTGCCGCCCATGATCGGGCTGGCGGTGGTTCTGGGCGTCTGGCAACTGGCCTGTTCCGGCCCCAACGCCATGCTGCCCGGTCCGGTCAAGGTGGTGCAGGACACCTGGGGCCTGATCGTCGATCCGTTCTTCGATCGCGGCGGCGTGGACAAGGGCCTGTTCTGGCATCTGTTCGCCTCGCTGAAGCGCGTCGCGGTGGGCTTCGCCCTGTCCTCCCTGGCCGGCATCTTCCTCGGCGTGCTGATCGGCCAGAGCACCATGGCCTACCGGGCGCTGGACCCCATCTTCCAGGTGCTGCGCACCGTGCCGCCGCTGGCCTGGCTGCCCATCTCGCTGGCCGCCTTCCGCCAGGCCGACCCGTCCGCCATCTTCGTGATCTTCATCACCTCGGTGTGGCCGATCATCCTCAACACCGCCGTCGGCGTGCGCAACATCCCCCAGGATTACCGCAACGTCGCCGCCGTGCTGCGCCTGTCGCCCATCGAGTTCTTCTTCAAGATCGTCATCCCCGCCACCGTGCCCTACATCTTCACCGGCCTGAAGATCGGCATCGGCCTCTCGTGGCTGGCCATCGTGGCGGCCGAGATGCTGATCGGCGGCGTGGGCATCGGCTTCTTCATCTGGGACGCCTGGAACAGCTCGCTGATGAGCGAGATCATCCTGGCCCTGATCTATGTCGGCCTGGTGGGCTTCATGCTGGACCGCATGATCACCTTCATCGGCCAGAAATTCTCGAGCTAGAAAGGACCCCCGTCATGAGCGCCTATCTCTCCATCGAGAACGTCGGCATCACCTTCAAGACCGACAAGGGATCGTTCTGCGCCCTGGACGACGTCAAGCTCCGCATCGAGAAGGGCGAGTTCATTTCGGTGATCGGCCATTCCGGCTGCGGCAAGTCCACCCTGCTCAACATCGTCGCCGGTCTGCTCCAGGCCACCGAGGGGGGCGTGCTGCTGGAAGGCCGCGAGGTGGACTCCCCCGGCCCCGACCGCGCCGTGGTGTTCCAGAACCACTCGCTGCTGCCCTGGCTCACGGTCTACGACAACGTGCGCATGGCGGTGGACAAGGTGCTGGGCAGCACCAAGACCAAGGCCGAGCGCCACGACTGGACCATGCACAATCTGTCGCTGGTGCGCATGGACCAGGCCAAGGACAAGAAGCCGGGCGAGATCTCGGGCGGCATGAAGCAGCGCGTCGGCATCGCCCGCGCCCTGGCCATGGAGCCCAAGGTCCTGCTGCTGGACGAGCCGTTCGGGGCGCTGGACGCGCTGACCCGCGCCCACCTGCAGGACAGCTTGATGGAAATCCACAACCGCCTGGGCAACACGGTGATCATGATCACCCACGACGTGGACGAATCCGTGCTGCTGTCCGACCGCATCGTGATGATGAACAACGGCCCGGCCGCCACCATCGGCCAGATTCTCGACATCGACCTGGAGCGTCCGCGCCGCCGCGTCGATCTGGCCGCCGACCCCCATTACAACCACCTGCGGGCCGAGGTGCTGCGCTTCCTCCATGGCCACGCCCCGGCCAGCCACGCGGCATAGTCTAGTTTTTGAACACCTCTTTTTTGTAAGCCTATTTCTTAGGCACACCTGCCGGCAAAACCCCGCCGATCCGCCGTTCCGGCCTTGGCATGGGGTGTGCAAGTCAGCAGGCGAGTTTGCAGGACACGGCTCGGGGCCTCAATGGCGAGGCTCCAAGCCCGAAAACGAAACCCCGGGATCGCGACGAAGCGGCCGATGGGGCTGGAGGAACAAAGGCGTTCCACGGAATTCGACGCTGCCCCTCGGGGCCGGCGCCGGAGATTCCGCGGAACGCCTTTTTGTTTGGCCGAGGGATCAAAGTCATGAACCTGGAAAAGACCCGCCTGAAGTTCGGTATCGTGCCCCTGATCGACGCGGCCCCCCTGGTGGTCGCCAAGGAGCGCGGCTTCTTCGCCGAGATGGGCCTGGACGTGGAGCTGTCGCGGGAGTCCTCGTGGGCCTCCATCCGCGACAAGGTGGCGGTGGGCGCGCTGGACGGCGCCCAGATGCTGGCTCCCATGCCGCTGGCCATGAGCCTGGGGCTTTCTCCGCTCCGGGTGCCCATGGCCGCCGGCATGGCGCTCAATCTCGGCGGCAACACCATCACGCTGGGCAACGCCCTTTGGGAGCGCATGCAGGCGGCCGATCCCGAAGCCATGGCCGCCCGCCCGGTCTCGGCCCGCGCCCTGAAGCGGGTGATCGAGGCCGACAGGGCCCGCGGCCGGCCGCCCATGACCTTCGCCACCGTCTATCCCTATTCCCCCCACGCCGCCGAGCTGCGCCTGTGGATGGAAGCGGCCGGCATCGACACCCAGAAGGACGTCGCCTTCACCGTGGTGCCGCCGCCCCAGATGATCTCGTTCCTGTCGGCGGGCAACATCGTCGGCTATTGCGTCGGCGAGCCCTGGGGCAGCCTGGCGGCACGCATGAATCTGGGCCGCATCGCCGCCACCAGCCGCGACATTTTCGCCGGCCGGCTGGAAAAGGTCTTCGCCGTCACGCAAGGATGGGCGGAGCGCCATCCCGAAACCCATCTGGCGGCGCTGCAGGCCCTGATCAACGCCGCCCGCTGGTGTGACGACAACCGGCCGGAACTGGCGGAGCTGCTGGCCCAGCCGCAATACGTCAACGCCCCGCTCGAAGCCTTGCGGGCGCCGCTGCTGGGCGAGAACGGCCTGCCCCGGGACCTGATCACCTTCCACGCCTTCGCCGCCAACTTCCCCTGGCGCTCCCAGGCCATGTGGTACCTGGAGATGATGAAGCGCTGGGACATGGCCCCCGCCACCCTGGATTCGCGCTCGGCCGCCGAATCCGTGTTCCGCCCCGACCTCTACCGGGTGGCGGCCCTGGCCCAGGGCCTGGCCGTCCCGCTCACCGACTACAAGACCGAGGGCGGCCACGCCGTTCCCTGGACCCTGTCGAAATCCACCCGCCCCATGGAGATGGGTCCCGACCTGCTGCTGGGCGGCGGCACCTTCGACCCCTTCACCTCCCGCGTCACCGCTCCGGCCCCCGCCGCGAAGACCGAATCAGGAGACCTCACATGAACGCTGTTCCCCGCCAGAAGCTGGTCGTCATCGGCAACGGCATGGCCGGCATGCGCACCGTGGAGGAGCTGCTGGCCATCGCGCCCGCCCGCTACGACATCACGGTGTTCGGCGCCGAGCCCCACCCCAATTACAACCGCATCATGCTGTCGTCGGTGCTGGCCGGGGAGAAGCCGGTGGACGACAGCGTCATCACCCGCGCGCCTGGTACGCCGTGAACGGCATCACCTCACACCGTTGAGGGCGCGGGCCCAGACCGGTCATGGCCGGCCGTGGCTTCGTCGGCCGCCTGCACGGCCAGGGGGCCGCCCAGTGGTGTTGCCGCCGGGATTGAGGCGCGGCGTTACATCCGCCGGCGGCCATGGGCACCCGGAGCGGAGAAAGCCCCAGGCTCATGGCCAGCGGCATGGGAGCCAGCATCTGGGCGCCGTCCAGCGCGCCCACCGCCACCTTGTCGCGGATGGAGGCCCACGAGGACTCCCGCGACAGCTCCACGTCCAGGCCCATCTCGGCGAAGAAGCCGCGCTCCTTGGCGACCACCAGGGGGGCCGCGTCGATCAGGGGCACGATACCGAACTTCAGGCGGGTCTTTTCCAGGTTCATGACTTTGATCCCTCGGCCAAACAAAAAGGCGTTCCGCGGAATCTCCGGCGCCGGCCCCGAGGGGCAGCGTCGAATTCCGTGGAACGCCTTTGTTCCTCCAGCCCCATCGGCCGCTTCGTCGCGATCCCGGGGTTTCGTTTTCGGGCTTGGAGCCTCGCCATTGAGGCCCCGAGCCGTGTCCTGCAAACTCGCCTGCTGACTTGCACACCCCATGCCAAGGCCGGAACGGCGGATCGGCGGGGTTTTGCCGGCAGGTGTGCCTAAGAAATAGGCTTACAAAAAAGAGGTGTTCAAAAACTAGACTATGCCGCGTGGCTGGCCGGGGCGTGGCCATGGAGGAAGCGCAGCACCTCGGCCCGCAGGTGGTTGTAATGGGGGTCGGCGGCCAGATCGACGCGGCGGCGCGGACGCTCCAGGTCGATGTCGAGAATCTGGCCGATGGTGGCGGCCGGGCCGTTGTTCATCGTCACGATGCGGTCGGACAGCAGCACGGATTCGTCCACGTCGTGGGTGATCATGATCACCGTGTTGCCCAGGCGGTTGTGGATTTCCATCAAGCTGTCCTGCAGGTGGGCGCGGGTCAGCGCGTCCAGCGCCCCGAACGGCTCGTCCAGCAGCAGGACCTTGGGCTCCATGGCCAGGGCGCGGGCGATGCCGACGCGCTGCTTCATGCCGCCCGAGATCTCGCCCGGCTTCTTGTCCTTGGCCTGGTCCATGCGCACCAGCGACAGATTGTGCATGGTCCAGTCGTGGCGCTCGGCCTTGGTCTTGGTGCTGCCCAGCACCTTGTCCACCGCCATGCGCACGTTGTCGTAGACCGTGAGCCAGGGCGGCAGCGAGTGGTTCTGGAACACCACGGCGCGGTCGGGGCCGGGGGAGTCCACCTCGCGGCCTTCCAGCAGCACGCCCCCCTCGGTGGCCTGGAGCAGACCGGCGACGATGTTGAGCAGGGTGGACTTGCCGCAGCCGGAATGGCCGATCACCGAAATGAACTCGCCCTTCTCGATGCGGAGCTTGACGTCGTCCAGGGCGCAGAACGATCCCTTGTCGGTCTTGAAGGTGATGCCGACGTTCTCGATGGAGAGATAGGCGCTCATGACGGGGTCCTTTCTAGCTCGAGAATTTCTGGCCGATGAAGGTGATCATGCGGTCCAGCATGAAGCCCACCAGGCCGACATAGATCAGGGCCAGGATGATCTCGCTCATCAGCGAGCTGTTCCAGGCGTCCCCGATGAAGAAGCCGATGCCCACGCCGCCGATCAGCATCTCGGCCGCCACGATGGCCAGCCACGAGAGGCCGATGCCGATCTTCAGGCCGGTGAAGATGTAGGGCACGGTGGCGGGGATGACGATCTTGAAGAAGAACTCGATGGGCGACAGGCGCAGCACGGCGGCGACGTTGCGGTAATCCTGGGGGATGTTGCGCACGCCGACGGCGGTGTTGAGGATGATCGGCCACACCGAGGTGATGAAGATCACGAAGATGGCGGACGGGTCGGCCTGGCGGAAGGCGGCCAGCGAGATGGGCAGCCAGGCCAGCGGCGCCGGTGCGCAGCACCTGGAAGATGGGGTCCAGCGCCCGGTAGGCCATGGTGCTCTGGCCGATCAGCACGCCGAGGAAGATGCCGGCCAGGGAGGACAGGGCGAAGCCCACCGCGACGCGCTTCAGCGAGGCGAACAGATGCCAGAACAGGCCCTTGTCCACGCCGCCGCGATCGAAGAACGGATCGACGATCAGGCCCCAGGTGTCCTGCACCACCTTGACCGGACCGGGCAGCATGGCGTTGGGGCCGGAACAGGCCAGTTGCCAGACGCCCAGAACCACCGCCAGCCCGATCATGGGCGGCAGGACGCGGCCGGCCACCTCCTTGGCCTTCCTGGCGGCGGCGCTGACCGGGACGACGGGCTTGTAGGCGGTCGCCTTGGTGGTGTCGGGGGTCACGCCGACGGGATTGGTTGCCATGGTCATGTCATCTCCTCGGTCAGACCGCCGCGCGCTTGATGGCGAGGCTCTTCAGGTAGGCGGTGGGGTTGGCGGGGTCGAAGGTCTTGCCGTCGAAGAACTTCTCGATGCCGCGCGAGGTGGAGGTGGGGATCTGCGCCGCCGGAACGCCCAGATCCTTGGCGGCGGCCCGCCAGATGTCCTCGCGGTTGACCTGAGCGATCAGCGCCTTGGTGTCGAGATCCATGGGCTGGTAGCCCCAGCGCTGGTTCTCGGTCAGGAACCACAGCTCGTGGCTCTGGGAAGGGATAGGGAGGCGAAGTCCTTCCAGAACTTCATGACGTGGGGGCTCTTTTCCACCAGGCGGCCGTCGCCGTAATTGATGAAGCCCGAGGCGCGCGCCACGATGTCCTCGACCGGCACCTTGAACCATTCGCGGCCGGAGACGATCTTGCACATCTCCTCGATGTTGGCCTCGCACCACTGGGCGGCCTCCATGACCGCCATGGTGACGGCCTTGGCCGCCTTGGGGTTCTTCTCCACCCAGTCGGCGCGCATGGCCAGGCTCTTTTCCGGATGGTTGGCCCACAATTCGCCGGTGGTCACCGCCGAGAAGCCGATGCCCTGGTGGGCCAGCTGGTCGTTCCACGGCTCGCCGACGCAGAAGGCCTCCATGGTGCCCACCTTCATGTTGGCCACCATCTGGGGCGGCGGCACCACGATGGTGGAGACGTCCTTGTCGGGGTCGATGCCGTTGGCGGCCAGCCAGTAGCGGATCCACATGTCGTGGGTGCCGCCGGGGAAGGTCATGGCCACCTTGATCTCCTTGCCCGCCGCGCGGCCCTTGGCCAGGGCCGGGCCGAAGGCCTTGGCCTCGGTGGTCAGCTTCAGCTCCTTGTAGGCGTTGGAGACCGAGATGCACTGGCCGTTGGTGTTGAGGCGCGCCAGGATGTTCATGGGCACCTTGCGGTCTCTTGGTGATGCGGCCCGAGCTCATCTGGTAGGGCATGGGGGTCAGGATGTGGGCGCCGTCGATGCCGCCGCCGGCCGAGCCCAGCTCCAGGTTGTCACGGGTGGTGCCCCACGAGGCCTGCTTGAGCACCTGCACGTCGGGCATGCCGTGCTTGGCGAAGAAGCCCTTCTCCTTGGCGATGATCAGCGGCGAGGAATCGGTCAGCGCGATGAAGCCGAACACGGCGCCCTTGACCTCCGGGATCGCCGGCGGCGGCCCAGGCGCCGCCGGGCAGGGCGGCGCGGGCGGCGGCCAGCACGGCGGCGGAGGCCAGGATGGTAAATGCGGAGATACCCTTGGTCGTGGTGCTGTTGTCGGTCATGGTCGTCGTGTCCTTCGTTAGCCAAAACGCAAAAAAGGCGTTCCGCGGCGTCACGCCATCCCATGAAAGGGGGCGCAATTCCGTGGAACGCCTTTGTTCCTTGTTCGGCCTGGCCGGCATCGTCGCCGGATGGCCTGTTCGTGAGGAATTCTCGTGGGGCGGGACCTCGCCATTGAGGGGCTCCGCCGTCACGAAATGGAAAAGCAACCGCCGTGCCAGAGTGGAAATTGACCGATTCCGGTGCTTTGCTGCGGCGCAACAGGCTGTGCAAGCCTATTTTTTAGACACAAACGCAAAACTGTCTAAAAAATAGACATTTGCGGTGCTGTTTCCTGGTTGGGGGGTGCCGATGACCGGCCGGCGGGCATTCGGCTAGAAAAGCGGCAGATCAGCCGAGCAGCTCGGCGGCCTCGATGATCTTGTTGGCCACGTCGATCAGGCGCTGCTTCTGGTCGATGGCCATGCGGCGCATCAGGCGGTAGGCCTCGTCTTCCTCCACCTTGCGCCGCTTCATCAGGATGCCCTTGGCCTTCTCGATCTGCTTGCGCTCGGCCAGCGTGGTCCGGGCCTCGTCCAGTTCCCCCCGCAGGGACTGGAACTGGGCGAAACGGGCGATGGCCACGTCGATGACCGGGCGGACCCGGTCGGGCTTCAGTCCATCGACCACATAGGCGGACACGCCGGCGTCCACCGCCGCCTTGATGGTCTGGGCTTGCCGTCCTGGGCGAACATCACCACCGGCCGGCCCTGCTCGATGCCGACGTGGCGCATATCTTCCAAGGTGTCGCGGTCGGGGGAATCGATGTCGACGATGATCACGTCGGCGGCCAGTTCCGCCACGCGGGCGGGCAGGCCGGCGCCGCTGGCGAACACCGCCACCACGGTGAAGCCGTCGGCCTCCAGCGAGGTTCGGACCATTTCGGCCCGGTCCCGCTCGTCGTCCACCACGATGACCCGCAATCCCATGTCCGTTCCTTGTGACAGTGCCGAAGGGAAACAAGCATGTATCATGCCAGTTGTCGAGCCGGCGCCCTTTCCCCAAGGTGGCCCCTCGGCCGGGCATTGCAATGCCCGGCAGCGGCGTCATCCTCGCCGGAAGGGCAGGACGAGGAGTGGTCTGGGTGCCGGAGATCTGGCATTGGCGGTTCTTCTCGCGGTCCTGGCGGCCTTTCCTGCTGTCGCGGCCGGGGGCAAGAAGGAAGGCGGCGGCGAGTCCCAGGGCGCCATGTGGACGACCTTGCCCGGCCCGCGCGAGGTCGTGGTGGCTCCGCCCCAGGCCAGCGAAGGCCTGGGCACCGTGGCGGTGATCGCCACCATGTGGGCGGGGTCGGGCTCGGCCAAGTGCCGGGTCAATTTCGTGGTGGAGAACGATTTCTGGCCAACGTGGCGCTCGGCTTCATCGCCCGGACCTTCGGGGCCATGGACGAGCTGGTGGACAATTGGGTGGTCAGCGTCGCCACGCTGGCGCCCAACGGCCGGACCGGACGGCTGTTCTCCTGCACGCTGGGGGCGACCCAGTTCACCATCGTGCCCACCAGCGGCTACGACTGGCCGCCGGTCAAGTGCGTGAAGGCGGGCGAGGAAACCGAGATGTGCCCGCTCACCCTCAGGCTGACCTCCACCGTTCCCATCGCGCTGGGCAAGGAAGAGAAGAAGCCGGAAAAGGTCGAGGACAAGAAAGGCAAGAAGTAGCATATCCTCGACTTCTTTCAGGCTTGCCTTCGCATGACCGCCGCCCTAGGTTCGGTTGCTCAGGGGGTGGCTAATGGCCGGACGATCAGCAATCGG
>NZ_JBZVFI010000016.1:0-154978 GCF_058402745.1 Paramagnetospirillum sp. | reverse complement strand
ACCTTCAAGGTCTTCCTGCCGGCTTGACCGCCATCATGCCGCCGGACAACGGCGACCGGTAATCTTTCCCTCGTCATCCCGGAAGCGCAACGCGCTATCCGGGATCCAGGGGGAGCGACTCCTGGATCGCGGCTCAAGGCCGGGATGACGACATGAGAAAGGCCATCTTCCCCATGATCACCGAAGACGAAATCCGCGAAGCGCTGCGCCAGGTCATCGATCCCTACGTCGGGGTCAACATCGTCGACCTGGGACTGGTGGAGAGCGTCCGCATCGCGCCGGAAGGCATCTATGTGGACCTGATCATGACCACGCCGGCCTGCCCGCAAAGCGCCTATCTCGCCGACCAGTCGGAACGGGTGGCGCGCGAGGCCGCCAGGGGCGAGCTTCCGGTCAGCGTCGAAGTGCTGGACTCCCCCTTCTGGGAGCCGTCGCGCATGTCGGCCTCGGCCAAGACCATCATGGGCTGGCCGGGCTGATGGGCATCACCGCCCGCCGCCTGCCGTTGCTGATGGCCGGGGCCGTCTCGCTGGCGGCCGGCATCCTGGCCGGCGAGGGGCGCCTGGGCTGGCCGGTGGGAAGCGCCGACCTCGCCGTGCACGGCCGCTGATGATCTGCGGCTTCTTCGGCACGGTGATCGGGCTGGAACGGGCGGTGGCCCTGGGCAAGCCCTGGGGCTACGGCGCGCCGCTGTTCACCGCGCTGGGCGGCGTGCTGCTGATCGCCGGGCAGACCCTGGCCGGCGCCGTGCTGCTGCTGGCCGGCAGCCTGGTCTTCGTCGCCATGAGCCTTGCCGTCATCCTCCGCCAGCGCGAGGTGTTCACCACGGTGCTCGGCCTGGGAGGCCTTTGCTGGGCGGCGGGCAACCTGACCTGGACCGTGGCCGGCGACGCCGCCCTCCCGGTGCCCATGTGGGCCGCCTTCCTGGTGCTGACCATCGCCGGCGAGCGTCTGGAGCTGTCCTGCTTCCTGCCGCCCTGGCGCTGGCGCACCCCCACCCTTCTTCCGCCGCTGCTGCTGCTGTTCGCCGGCATGGCGCTGGGGTCATGGCCGGTGTTCGGCGCCGGCCTTGCCCTGCTGACCCTGTGGTCGCTGGTCAACGACGTGGTCAGGCGCACCATCCGCCAGCCGGGCCTGACCCGTTACGTGGCGGTGTGCCTGCTGTCGGGCTATGTCTGGGCGCTGGTCGCCGGGCTGCTGATGATCCGCCTGGAAGCGGGCGAGACCGGCGTGATCTACGATGCCGCCCTGCATGCCTTGTTCGTCGGCTTCGTCTTCGCCATGGTCTACGGCCACGCTCCGGTGATCCTGCCCGCCGTGCTGCGGGTGGCGGTGCCTTACCGGCCGGCGTTCTACCTGCCGCTGGCGGTGCTGCACGCCTCGTTGCTGCTGCGCGTGGCGGGCGACCTTCTCGACCTGCACGCAATCCGCCAGTGGGGCGGAATGGGCAACGCGGCGGCCATCCTCCTGTTCATCGTCACCATGCTGGCGACGGTGCTGGGGGCGCGGAAGCGCTAGATCAGGAACAGGTTGTCCAGCGCCTTGAACAGGTCGTCGGCGAAGCTGGCGCCCTTGAACAGCACCGGAATGCGCTTGGGCAGCAGCTTCAGGATGTCGTCGTCCTTGTCCAGGCTGGTGATCACCGCCAGGGGGATGTTGCGGGTGGACGGCATGGCCGACAGGGCCATGGCCAGGTCGATGCCTTCCAGGTCGGGCATCATGGCCGAGATGATCACCAGATCGGGCTTGGTCTCCACCACCATGGCGAAGGCCCGGAGCGAATCGGCCATCAGCGAGACCCGATAGCCGCATTGCTGCAGCTCGCGCTCGACGAAGCGGGTCTGGGCGCCGTGCGGCATGACGAGGAGAACCTCGACGTCTCGCGGATCTCGATGTCGCCCAGGTCGAAGCCCAGCTTGGCCGGAAGCGCCCGCACCAGGGCGGCGGGGTCGGTCTCGGCGGCCTTGCCCTGGGCCAGGCGGACCATCAGGTCGAAATAGCCGGTGAGGTCGTCCCACATGCGCGGCGGCGCCACCTCGGGGGTGTTGGCCAGATACTCCTCCATGCGGTGGGCGACGGTGGCCAGACGGTGCATGGCGAAGTTGGCGGCCTGGCCGCGAAACTGGACGGCGGCGCGGCGGCAATCGGTCACCAGCTTGCGGATGTCGCAGCGCCCGTTGCGGGCGGCATCCATCTCCACGTCGAGGGATTGCAGGGTTTCCGTCAGTTCGTCGACGAATTCCAGCCGCAGCTGCTCGACGACTTCCTGGGCACTCCGGCCATGGTGGCCATTCGCAAGAATTTCCGACATTGACCGAATCCGCCTTTCATTCACGCTACACCGATCCGAACACCCGGGTCAGCGGTTCCCGTATGACCATGGATTTTTACGGCGGCTCACCGCTGCTGGGCAGTTGCGCCGTCTCGGCAAGTTGGAGGACACTCCATATCGGGCGCTTACCTTATTGCAGGATCGAGTATTTCCGTGTCCTCCGACCAGACCATCGACCGCATCGTACAGAAGACGCTGCTCAACTGTTCCCCCTCCGCCACCATCCTCGAAGCCGCCCAGACCATGGCGACGGCCCATTGCTCGTCCATCGTGGTGGTCGAGGACGGCAAGCCGGTGGGCATCTGGACCGAGCGTGACGCCCTGGCCGTGGACCTTACCGATCCCCAGGCCTTCCAGCGCCCCATCGCCGAGGTGATGAGCGCTCCGGTCAAGACCATCCATTTCCAAAGCACCATCGGCGAACACCGGCATGCGCTTCAAGCTGGAGGGCGTGCGCCATTTCGTGGTGATCGACGATGCCGGCGACGCCATGGGCATCGTCAGTCAGAGCGACGTCATCCTCGGCCACGGAGTCGAGCACTTCCTGGTGCTGCGCCCGGTGCGCTCGGCCATCTCGCGGCCCATGGTGACCATTGCCGGCGGCGCCAGCCTGACCGAGGCGGTCACCCTGATGCACGCCGCCCGCGCCGACGCCGCCATCGTCCTGGGCGACGAGCACACGCCCCCCGGCATCATCACCGAGCGCGACGTGCTGCGCCTGATCGCCGCCGCCGGCGCCATCCCCCACGGTGGGCGCGGTGGCCAGCCGCCCCCTGCTGACCATTTCCGAGGACGATTCCCTGCTGGCGGCCCGCGCCATGCTGGAGCAGAAGGGGCATCCGCCACATCGGCATCACGTCGCACACCACCGGCGAGCTGATGGGCCTTTTGTCCTTCTCCGACATCCTGGCCACCCTGCAATACGAACTCGATCCTCTGCTCGGCATCGACGATCATGATGCCGTCCAGCGACGCCTCGATCACCTTGCGGGCCAGGTTCAGGTCCTTGCGCGAGCGGAGCAGGGCGGCGTCACGCTCCCTCAGCGCCTCGTCCAGGCGGTGGACGTATTCGTATTGCAGGGTGGCCAGGATGTCGGAGAAGGACAAAAGGCCCATCAGCTCGCCGGTGGTGTGCGACGTGATGCCGATGTGGCGGATGCCCTTCTGCTCCAGCATGGCGCGGGCCGCCAGCAGGGAATCGTCCTCGGAAATGGTCAGCAGGGGGCGGCTGGCCACCGCGCCCACCGTGGGGGGAATGGCGCCGGCGGCGGCGATCAGGCGCAGCACGTCGCGCTCGGTGATGATGCCGGGGGGCGTGTGCTCGTCGCCCAGGACGATGGCGGCGTCGGCGCGGGCGGCGTGCATCAGGGTGACCGCCTCGGTCAGGCTGGCGCCGCCGGCAATGGTCACCATGGGCCGCGAGATGGCCGAGCGCACCGGGCGCAGCACCAGGAAGTGCTCGACTCCGTGGCCGAGGATGACGTCGCTCTGACTGACGATGCCCATGGCGTCGCCGGCATCGTCGATCACCACGAAATGGCGCACGCCCTCCAGCTTGAAGCGCATGCCGGTGTCGCCGATGGTGCTTTGGAAATGGATGGTCTTGACCGGAGCGCTCATCACCTCGGCGATGGGGCGCTGGAAGGCCTGGGGATCGGTAAGGTCCACGGCCAGGGCGTCACGCTCGGTCCAGATGCCCACCGGCTTGCCGTCCTCGACCACCACGATGGACGAGCAATGGGCCGTCGCCATGGTCTGGGCGGCTTCGAGGATGGTGGCGGAGGGGGAACAGTTGAGCAGCGTCTTCTGTACGATGCGGTCGATGGTCTGGTCGGAGGACACGGAAATCTCGATCCTGCAATAAGGTAAGCGCCCGATATGGAGTGTCCTCCAACTTGCCGGACGGCGCAACTGCCCAGCAGCGGTGAGCCGCCGTAAAACCATGGTCATACGGGAACGTCTCGGCTAGACTGCCCCCGGGTGTTCGGATCGGTGTAGCGTGAATGAAAGGCGGATTCGGTCAATGTCGGATTCTGCGAATGGCCACCATGGCCGGAGTGCCCAGGAAGTCGTCGAGCAGCTGCGGCTGGAATTCGTCGACGAACTGACGGAAACCCTGCAATCCCTCGACGTGGAGATGGATGCCGCCCGCAACGGGCGCTGCGACATCCGCAAGCTGGTGACCGATTGCCGCCGCGCCGCCGTCCAGTTTCGCGGCCAGGCCGCCAACTTCGCCATGCACCGTCTGGCCACCGTCGCCCACCGCATGGAGGAGTATCTGGCCAACACCCCCGAGGTGGCGCCGCCGCGCATGTGGGACGACCTCACCGGCTATTTCGACCTGATGGTCCGCCTGGCCCAGGGCAAGGCCGCCGAGACCGACCCCGCCGCCCTGGTGCGGGCGCTTCCGGCCAAGCTGGGCTTCGACCTGGGCGACATCGAGATCCGCAACGTCGAGGTTCTCCTCGTCATGCCGCACGGCGCCCAGACCCGCTTCGTCGAGCGCGAGCTGCAGCAATGCGGCTATCGGGTCTCGCTGATGGCCGATTCGCTCCGGGCCTTCGCCATGGTGGTGGAGACCAAGCCCGATCTGGTGATCATCTCGGCCATGATGCCCGACCTGGAAGGCATCGACCTGGCCATGGCCCTGTCGGCCATGCCGTCCACCCGCAACATCCCCCTGGCGGTGATCACCAGCCTGGACAAGGACGACGACATCCTGAAGCTGCTGCCCAAGCGCATTCCGGTGCTGTTCAAGGGCGCCAGCTTCGCCGACGACCTGTTCAAGGCGCTGGACAACCTGTTCCTGATCTAGCGCTTCCGCGCCCCCAGCACCGTCGCCAGCATGGTGACGATGAACAGGAGGATGGCCGCCGCGTTGCCCATTCCGCCCCACTGGCGGATTGCGTGCAGGTCGAGAAGGTCGCCCGCCACGCGCAGCAGCAACGAGGCGTGCAGCACCGCCAGCGGCAGGTAGAACACCGGCCGGTAAGGCACCGCCACCCGCAGCACGGCGGGCAGGATCACCGGAGCGTGGCCGTAGACCATGGCGAAGACGAAGCCGACGAACAAGGCATGCAGGGCGGCATCGTAGATCACGCCGGTCTCGCCCGCTTCCAGGCGGATCATCAGCAGCCCGGCGACCAGCGCCCAGACATAGCCCGACAGCAGGCACACCGCCACGTAACGGGTCAGGCCCGGCTGGCGGATGGTGCGCCTGACCACGTCGTTGACCAGCGACCACAGGGTCAGCAGGGCAAGGCCGGCGCCGAACACCGGCCATGACCCCAGCGCCATGCCGGCGAACAGCAGCAGCAGCGGCGGAAGAAGGGTGGGGGTGCGCCAGCGCCAGGGCGGCAGGAAGCGGGACAGCTCCAGACGCTCGCCGGCGATGGTCAGCACCAGGAAGGCGGCCCACATGGGCACCGGGAGGGCGGCGTCGCCGGCCACGGTCCAGGTCAGGTTGCCCGCCGCCCAGCAAAGGCCTCCCAGGCCGAGCACCGTGGTGAACACCTCGCGCTGGCGGAGGATGACGGCAAGGCTCATGGCGACGAAGACCAGGCTGCCGGCCAGCAGCAGCACGGCGCCGGCCAGGGTCTGCCCGGCGATCAGCAGCACGCCGCCCAGCGCGGTGAACAGCGGCGCGCCGTAGCCCCAGGGCTTGCCCAGGGCCACCGCCCGTTCCAGCCCGATCACCGTGCCGAAGAAGCCGCAGATCATCAGCGGCCCGTGCACCAGGGCGAGGTCGGCGCTTCCCACCGGCCAGCCCAGGCGCCCCTCGCCGGCCAGGATGCCGGCCGCCAGCGAGACGGCCCCGGCCATCAGCAACGGCAGGCGGCGGGCGGTGATGCCCATCAGCCCGGCCAGCCCATGATGGTCTTGGCCGAGGCCGACATGCGCGACGGCTCCCAGAAGGGGGAGTCCAGCACTTCGACGCTGACCGGAAGCTCGCCCCTGGCGGCCTCGCGCGCCACCCGTTCCGACTGGTCGGCGAGATAGGCGCTTTGCGGGCAGGCCGGCGTGGTCATGATCAGGTCCACATAGATGCCTTCCGGCGCGATGCGGACGCTCTCCACCAGTCCCAGGTCGACGATGTTGACCCCGACGTCGGGATCGATGACCTGGCGCAGCGCTTCGCGGATTTCGTCTTCGGTGATCATGGGGAAGATGGCCTTTCTCATGTCGTCATCCCGGCCTTGAGCCGGGATCCAGGAGTCGCTCCCCCTGGATCCCGGATAGCGCGTTGCGCTTCCGGGATGACGAGGGAAAGATTACCGGTCGCCGTTGTCCGGCGGCATGATGGCGGTCAAGCCGGCAGGAAGACCTTGAAGGTGCTGCCATCGCCGGGGGCGGACTCGACCCAGACCCGGCCGCCGGCCCGCTCGACGATCTTCTTGACGATGGCCAGGCCGATGCCGGTGCCCTCGAACTTGTCGCGGGTGTGCAGGCGCTGGAAGATGCCGAAGATGCGCTCGGAGAACTGGGGGTCGATGCCCAGGCCGTTGTCGGCGACCGACACCACCCAGCCGCCATCCTCCTTGGCGGCGGTGACCCGGACGACGGGGGTGCGTTCGGGGTGGCGGTATTTCAGCGCGTTGCCGATCAGGTTCTGGAACAGCCGGACCATGTCGTCGCGCACCAGATGCAGCACCGGCATGCCCGGGGCCCGCTCCACCTGGGCGCCGGTCTCGACCATGGAGGTGCGCAGGTTGGCCATGGCCTCGTCGATGGCGTCACCCAGGTTGACCGCCTCCACCGGCAGGGCGCGATGGCCGATGCGGGAAAATTCCAGCAGATCGATCATCAGCCGATCCATGCGCTTGGCGCCCTCGCGGGCATAGGCGATGTAGTCCCGCGCGTCACCGTCCAGGGTGGCGCCGTAGCGGCGCTCCAGCAGCGAGACGAAGCTGGCCACCTGGCGCAGCGGCTCGCGCAGGTCGTGGCTGGCGATATAGGCGAATTGTTCGAGATCGGCGTTGGAGCGGGCCAGTTCGGTGGCCTGCTGGGTCAGCGCCCGCTCGGCGGCCAGACGCTCCGAGATGTCGCGGAACACCAGGACGGCGCCCTTGACCGTGTCCCTGTCCCAGATGCCGGTGACGATGAACTCCACCGGGAAGCCGCCGCCGTTGGTGCGCCAGAAGGTTTCACCCTGGACCTCGCGGGTTTCGCCGTCGGTCAGGGTCTTGAGGATGGGGCAATCCCCGGAGGGATATTCCGTGCCGTCCGGACGGGTATGGTGGTTGCAGGCGTGAAGATTCTTGCCGATGGGGTCCTCGTACTCCCAGCCCAGCATGGCCCGGGCGGCGGGATTCATGAAGGTGACCAGCCCGGCGGCATCGACGCCGCAAATTCCCTCGCCCGCCGTGGTGAGAATCAGCTCGGCCTCGCGCCGGGCCCGGTCGGTGGCCTTCTGGGCCTTTTCCTCGGCCTTCATGGCGCGCAACAGGATCACGGCCAGCAGGGAACAGGCCAGGGTCACCAGTCCGGCGATGGCGACCAGGGTGGCGGTCTCACGCCGCCAGGGCGTCAGCAGATCGTCGATGCCGGCGGTGACGATGACGATCAGGGGGTAGTCGCGCAGCCGCTGGAACGACACCAGCCGCTCCTTGCCGTCGACGAACTGGCTGGCCGAACGGAAGATGCCCTTCAGCGCCAGGGCGTAATTCTCCTTGTAGGATGGCGAGTCGGCGATGTCGAGGCCGATGACGTGGTCCTCCTGCGGCACCCGGAACAGGAAGGTGCCGTCGGCCCGGAGGATGGCGATGGAGCCGGAGGGCTTGATGCGCTCGGCCTCGAAGGTCTTGGCGATGCGGTCCAGCTCGATGGCGGCGAACAGCACGCCCACGTCGCCGCCGCCCTTGTCCACCGGGATGGAGACGGGAATGGTCCACTTGCCGGTCACCCGGCTGACCACCGGATTGCCGATGAAGAAGCCGCGCGTCTCCATGCGCCCCTGGGCCTTGACGTAGTCGCGGTCGGAAACGTCGGCCAGCGGCTTGGGGCCGCGCCGGGGGATGTAATGCAGCCCGCCGGACCGGGTCACCATGCGGATGTCCAGCATGCCGTCCGACATGTGGCGCAGACGGTCCACCAGGGCGATGAAGGCCGGCGTGTCGCCGGGATCGAGCTGGGGGTGTTCGGCCAGCCAGTGGTTGCTGACCATCAGCGAGGTTTCGGCATGCCGGAACAGCCGCAGCGTCTGCTCCTCGGCCGCCGTGGTCAGCTGCTCGAGGATCACCGTGTTGGATGCGATGACCCCCTTGCGCTGGGACCACGACCAGTACGCGACGAAGCTCCACAACACCAGGAGCATGGCGCCCAGCAATCCCACCACGATCCTGCGGTTGGAGGGGCGGAAGTCCACCGGCTTCTACCGGCTTTCCTGGAAGCGGACCGGCTCGCCGGCGGCGGAGCCCAGCAATTGCCCGTCGCGCATCACCGTCTGGCCGCGCACGATGGTGGCGATGGGCCAGCCGGTGACCTTGTGGCCGTCGAAGGGAGTCCAGCCGCAGCGGCTTTCGATCCAGTCGTTGGTGATGGTGCGCTCGGCCTTCATGTCGACCACGGTGAAGTCGGCGTCGTAGCCCACCGCGATGCGGCCCTTGCCGGCGATGTTGTAGATCCGGGCCGGGCCGCCGCTGGTCAGGTCCACCAGACGTTCCAGGCTGAGGCGGCCGTGGTTGACGTGGTCGAGCATCAGCGGCACCAGGGTCTGCACCCCGGTCATGCCGGACGGGCTTTGGGGATAGGGCTTGTCCTTCTCCTCGCGGGTATGGGGCGCGTGGTCCGAGCCCAGCACGTCCACCACCCCGTCGGCGATGGCGGCCCACAGGGCGTCGCGGTGCCACGCGCCGCGGATGGGCGGGTTCATCTGGGCATAGGTGCCCAGGCGCTCGTAGCATTCGGGCGCCGCCAGGGTCAGGTGCTGGGGCGTGGTCTCCACCGTGGCGATGTCCTTGTGCCCGGCCAGGAACTCCATCTCCTCGGCGGTGGTGACGTGCAGGACGTGGACGCGGCGGCCGGCCTTCTCCGCCAGATTGATCAGGCGCTTGCTGGCCAAAAGGGCCGTCTCCTCGTCGCGCCACTGGTGGTGGACGCGGGGGTGCGCCCCTTCCTCGGCCACGTGCTTGCGCTCGATCAGCCGGCCCTCGTCCTCGCAATGGACGGCGACGCGGCGGAACCCCTGGGCCAGCACCCGGCCCAGCGTCTCGTCGTCGGCCACCAGCAGGTTGCCGGTGGACGACCCCATGAACACCTTGATGCCGGCGCAGCCGGGGATGCGCTCCCACTCGGCCAGATTCTCGATGTTGTCCGACGCCGCGCCGATGAAGAAGGCGTGGTCCACCCAGGCGCGGCCCCGGGCGCGGGCCAGCTTGTCGCGGATGGCATCGGCGGTGGTGGTGGACGGCTTGGTGTTGGGCATCTCGAAGATGGCGACGACGCCACCCTGGGCGGCGCCCCGCGTGCCGCTCTCCAGGTCTTCCTTGTGCTCCAGGCCCGGCTCGCGGAAATGCACCTGGGTGTCGATGACGCCGGGCAGAACGGTCAGGCCGCGCAGATCGACGTCGTCGGCGGCCGAGGCGCCCAGCAGGTCGCCGATGGCCCGGATGCGGCCGTCGCCGACGGCGATGTTGGTGCGCAGCGTGCCGCTGGGCGTCACCACCATGCCATTGCGCAGGATCATGTCGAAGGTCTGGGCCATGGCACTTCTCCAAACAGGGAATGGTCGGATTATATCCGTTCCGCCAGTTCGGAAAAGGTATCACCACTCGGAATCCGTCCGAGAACGTGCCTTTGGTGCCACAGTGCATAGAACAGCAGGGTCCAGCAGGCGAAGGCGGTGTCCTTGGAGCAATCCTCGAACAGGCGCCTGACCTTGCCGGGGTGGCAAATTTCCTCGATGCCCGGCTGGCGGGCCACCAGGGTGCCGATCTCGGGGCGCGCCGCGATCCATTCGCCCACGGGCACGGTGAAGCCGCGTTTCTTGTCGAAGGGCCTTGCGGCGGGCAACGCGGTTTCCAGCCAGCGGCGCAGCAGCCACTTGCCCAGGCCCCTCCTCACCTTCAGGTGGTCGGGCAGGCGGAAGGCGAAGGCGGCCACCACCGGATCGAGGAAGGGCACGCGGCCCTCGATGCCGTTGGCCATCAGGCAGCGGTCGGCCTTGGTCAGCAGGTCGTTGGGCAGCCAGTCGGCGCAATCCACCGCCTGGGCCGTCTGCAGGCGGGTGCGGCCGGGCAGGGCCTCGGCCCGCTCGGCCAGCTTCATGCCGTGGCGCCAGTGGCTGGTGACGCCGTCGCGCAGCAGGCTGTCGAGGCCGTCGAAGGTGCCCTTCCTGCGCATGGGCCTGGTCAGCGGCCAGGGGCGCATGGCGTGGCGGTAGCGGCCATAGCCGCCGAACAGCTCGTCGCCGCCTTCGCCCGACAGGATGACCTTGACCTCCTTCCTCGCCTCCCGGGCCAGCTTGAAGGTGGGCAGGCAGGCGTAATCGGCGGCCGGGTCGTCCATGGCGGCGGCGACCCGGGGCAGCAGCGACCAGAAGTCGCCTTCGCCGAATTCCACCTCCACATGCCGCGCGCCCACCGTGCGGGCCAGCTCGCGGGCGTGGGCGCGCTCGTCATGGGCCCTGGTGCCGGGGAAGCCGGCGGTGAAGGCCAGCACGCCCCGGGGGTTGAGGCGCGCCATCAGGGCCAGCACCACCGAGGAATCGATGCCGCCCGACAGGAACATGCCGTAGGGCACGTCCGAGCGCTGGTGCAGTTCCACCGATTCGGTCAGGGTGTCGTCCAGCTCGTCCAGCAGGCGGTCGGGGCTGCCCTCGACGGGGCCGCCGGCGGGCAGGGCCGGCAGGCGGCGGCTTTCCTGGACGCAGCCGTCCTCGGCCACCACCGTCTCGCCGGGGCTGAGGCGACGCACGCCCTTGAAGATGGTGCGGGTGCCGGTGGTGAATTGCAGTTGCAGCAGCTCGGCCAGGGCGTGGGAATCGACCTCGGGCCTGACCAGTCCGGCGGCCACCAGGGCCTGGGGCTCGGACGCGAAGGCCAGACCGGGGGCATTCTCCACCAGATAGAGCGGCTTGATGCCGAAGGGATCACGGCTGAGGACCAGCTTTCCCGCCCCCGAGTCATGGATGGCGATGGCGTACATGCCGCGCAAGGACCGCGCGAAGGCCGGCCCCTGGTGGCGGTAGAGATGCAGCGGCGGCTCGCAGTCGGAACCGGTGGCGAAGCTTTGCCCCGCCATGTCCGCCTTCAGCTCCAGGTAGTTGTAGACCTCGCCATTGGCGACGATGGCGTTGCCCCGGCCGTCCAGGATGGGCTGCCTGCCGCCGTCCAGGTCGATGATGGACAGGCGGTTCTGCACCAGCCCCACATTGCCCTGCACATGGCGGCCGCGCCCGTCGGGGCCGCGATGGGCGAGGGAATCGGCCAGCTTGTCCAGCACCTTTTCATCGGGCGGGCCGTTGACGGTCATCAGGCCGGCGATGCCGCACATCAGCGGGTCTCCACGATTGTCATGCCGAGCGCAAGCGAAGCGTCTTTCACCCTCCGCCGGTGCCTGAAAGATCCTTCGCTCCGCTCAGGATGACAGCGGGGATTCATCGCTTCACCGTGTCGAAGAAGTCGAGATAGCGCGCCACCACGGCCGCTTCCGTGAACTGGCGCTCGTAGGCGCTGCGTCCCGCCTCGGCCAGGGCGCGGGCGGTGTCGGGCTCGGCCAGCAGGCGGCGGATGGCTTGGGCCAGGGCCTGCTCGTCGTCCACCGGCACCAGCAAGCCGTCGATGCCGTCGGTGATCAGCTGCTTCGGCCCCTGGGACGCCGCCGCGATGACGGGCCGGGCGGCGGCCCAGGCCTCGATCACCACGTTGCCCAGGGGTTCGTGGCGCGACGGGCAGACAAAGACGTCGCCGGTGGCGTACAGCGCCGCCACGTCGTCGCGCCAGCCCAGGAAGCGCACCCGGGGCTTGACCGACAGGTGGGCGGCCAGGGCTTCCAGCTCTCCGCGCAAGGGTCCTTCGCCGGCGATCCACAGATAACAGTCGTGGACCTGCTCCACCGCCTTCAGCAGCACGTCGAAGGCCTTGTTGGCGTGCAGGCGGCCCATGGCGACGATCAGGGGGGCGCCGGCAGGCGTATCGAGGGTGGCGCGCGACACCGGGACGGCGCCTTGGCTGTCGGCGACGAAATTGGGGACGTAGTGAACCTGACCGGTCGGTCTACCCTGGGCGACGATCCAGTCGCGGATGTCAGGCGTGTTGCCGATCAGGTGGTCGCACTGGCGGTAATATTTCAGGTCGTAATAGCCGCCCAGGCGGCCCACCGTCACATGGGACCCCTTGGGCACGAAGCGCGACGCCCGGTTCATCCAGGTCAGCACGATGTCGGGCCTGAACTCCCTGACCTCGCGCCGGAAGCGCCAGTGGGTGACGAGGTCCAGCGCGCCGCCGAACGGCGCCTCGACCACGTCGAGCCCCTGGGCGCGCAGCAGGGAGGCGCGCCTGGGATTGTCGCGGATCAGCAGGCGCTGGCTCACCCCGGCCCGCGCCAGGGCGGGGGCCAGACGCTCGAAGAACGCCTCGGCGCCGCCGTGTGGCGCGCCGGCCATGGCCTGCAGCAGGCGGGTCATTTCAGCCAGCCTTCCAGCGTCGCCGCCACCCCGTCCCAGGTCCGGCTCTTCCACTGGGCACGGGATTCCGCCGCCATGGCTTGTTGGACCGACCGGTCAGTCAGAAGCAGGGCGGCCAGATTGGCGAAGGCGTCGTCGTCGGGAGCGGAATAGCCGGTGACCCCATCGGCGATGCGTTCAGGCGCGGCGCCCAGGGGGCGGATCACCGCCGGGCAGCCCGCCGCCTGGCTTTCCATCAGGGTGTAGCAGCCCATGTCGTCGGGGTGGCCGGGATAGAGGTGGACGCTGGCCTCGGCCAGCGCCGCGCTCATCAGGTGGTCGCCCTGGGGGCGGGTCACCACCACGCCGTGGGCGGCGGCTTCCAGCACCTTGGCGGCCAGGGGGCGCAGGCCCTCTTCCACCGCGCCGCCTTCCGCCGCGCTGGCCAGCGTCATGGAATGGACGTGCAGCTCGGCGTCGGGAACCTTGGGGCGGATCTTCCTCACCCACAGATCCACCAGCCAGTCCAGGCCGTGGGCGGGATGGGTGGTGACGATGGCGCGGGGCGGGGCCTGGGGGCGGGGTTCGCCGCTCAGGTAATCGGGGCGCACCGCCATGGGCAGCAGGCCGGCGGCCAGTCCCTTGGCCTGGAAATCCCGGGCCTGGGCCTCGGCGACCAGGAGCAGCAGCGGCTTGTGGGTGTCGAGCATGGAGCGCGTCGCCGGGCGGTCCAGCAGGCGGCCCGGCCCGGTGTGCCAGAACACCCGCCTGCCGGCATGGCGGACGAATTCCAGCAGCGCCGGCTTGCGATAGGCGATCAGCACGTCGGTGCGCAGCGGCTTCTTGCCGTCGAAGGTCTCCCACTGGGCGCTTTCGATGTACATGCCCCAGCGGCAGCGGTTGAACACCTGCACGGTATGGCCGAGGCGGGCCAGGGCGCCGGGCAGCGAGGCGAAGGCCTTCTCCGCTCCGCCCAGCGGGCGCGAGGCGGCGGAATAGCCGTCGAAGGGGATGGAATCGTCCACGAGGGTGATATGCATGGTAAGAGTTTTATAAGGCGGCCAGGGGGGCTTGTCATCCCGGCTGGTTTGACCCACCCTTCACGTCGGAAGGGGAGTCGGAAAGGAAGCGTGACAATGAGCGACAAGGTCTTCGTGCGTCTGGAACAGCGTGCCGTGCTGGAAGTGGGTGGCGAGGACCGCCGGACCTTCCTGCAGGGACTGGTCTCCAACGACATGAACAAGGTGGCCGGCGACCGGGCGGTCTACACCGCCCTGCTCACCCCCCAGGGCAAGTTCCTCTACGACCTGTTCGTGGTGGAACTGGGCGAGGTCTTCCTGATCGAGGCCGAGGCGGCGCGCATCGAGGAGCTCAGGAAGAAGCTCTCCATGTACAAGCTGCGCTCCAAGGTGAGCGTGGGCGTGGCCGCCAACATGGCGGTGTTCGCGGTGATGGGCGAGGGCGCGGCGGCGGCCTTCGACCTCGGGTCCGAGGCCGGAGCGGCGACGGAATTCGCCGGCGGAACCGTCTTCGTCGATCCCCGCCTGGCCGGGGCCGGCCTGCGCGCCCTGCTGCCCGCCGATGGCGGCCCCCGCGTGCTGGAGGCCAACGACTTCAAGCCGGCGCCCTTCGAGGCGTGGGATACGGCCCGCATCCGGCTCGGCCTGCCCGACGGCTCGCGGGATCTGGAGGTCGAGAAGGCCATCCTGCTGGAAAACGGCTTCGAGGAGCTGAACGGCGTCGATTTCAACAAGGGCTGCTACATGGGCCAGGAACTGACGGCCAGGACCAAGTATCGCGGCCTGGTCAAGAAGCGCCTGATGCCGGTCAGCATCGACGGTCCGGTTCCCGCGCCCGGCACGCCGATCCTGCTGGGCGAGGCCGAGGCTGGTGAAATGCGCTCGGCCTGCGGCACCAGCGGTCTCGCCCTGGTGCGGCTGGAACAGTTCCGGGCGCAAGGCGGCGCCGGGCTGTCGGCCGGCGGGGCCGCTCTGGTGGCGGCCAAGCCCAAATGGGCGGTGTTCCCCGAAGGTGAGTGAGGCCATGGGAGACGAACTGGCCCGGCGGGTGACGCCGCTGACCGTGTCGGCCGACATCGCCGACGCGGTGCGGACGTATGTCGCGCTCGGTTTCGAGACGGTGGAGACCGGGCATCCGGGCTGTGTCGGCCTGCGCGCCGGGCAGAGCTATCAGATTCTGGCGTCCAAGGCCTTCATGGAACGCCGGTTCAGCCCGTGGACCGTGGCGGTGCTGCTCGACCGCTCCACGCCCTACATCTACGTGTCCTCGCTGGATGAAGCCAAGGCGCGGCTCTCTCCCCTGGCGGCCATCGTCGAGCAATCGGCGGTGGTCGATGGCAGCCGCGAGGCGGTGATCGACGCCGACGGGCTGTACATGGTGCTGGCCGAGAAGGTCGGCGGGGAAGAATAGGGGGAGCGGGCGGGACGCCCGCGCTCCGATGAAGGGGACGCCGCGCCATGGAGCGCGGGCGTCCCGCCCGCCCGATCACGCCACCGCCGATTCCATGGCGGCGATCTGCTCGGGCGTCATGGCGGCGATCTGGGTGCTGGTGAACGCGTCGATCTGGGTGGCGGTCAACGCCTCGATCTGGGTGGCGGTCAGCGCGCCGATATTGGTGGTGGACAGCGACGACACCTGGGTGGTGGTCAGGCCGCTCAGCTGGTTGGCCGACAGCGCCGCCATCTCGGTGGTGCTGAGGTTGCTGGCCTGGGTCGGCGTCAGCGCTCCGATCTGGGTGGCGGTCAGCGTGGCGAACTGGGTATTGGTCAGCGCCTGCAGCTGGGCGCCGGTCAGATTGGTCACCTGCACCGTGCTCAGGGACTGAATCTGGGTATTGGTCAGCGCCTGTACCTGGGTGGTGGACAGGGCGCGGATCTGCACGCGGGTCAGCGCCCCCAGCTGCTCGCCGTCCATCTGGGCGATGTGGGCGGTGGACAGGCCGCTGACCTGGGTGGGCGTCAGCGCGGCGATCTGCTCGCCGGCCAGGGCGTAGAACTGGGTCTGGTTGAGGCTGCCCAGCTGCTCGGCATTCAGGCCGACGATGGCGGTGGGCGACAGGGCGTTGACCTGGGACGGGGTCAGCGCCCCGATCTGGGTGGTGGACAGGGCCGCCAGCTCGGTGACGGTCATGCCCCAGATGCCGAATTGCGACAGCGAGGAAATCTGCGTGGTGGTGAGCGCCGCCACCTGGGTGGTGGACAGCGACGCGATGCCGCTGGCCGATATTCCGCCCAGCTGGGTGGTGGTCAGGGCGTCGATCTCGGTGGCGGTGAGACCGCCGACCTGGGTGGTGGTCAGCGCCCCCATCTGGGTGACGGTCACCGCCTGCAGCTGGGTGGTGGTGAGCGCCCCCAGCTGGGTCTCGGTCAGGCCGCCGATGCCGGTGGTCGACAGCGAGGCGATCTGCGTCGTCGACAGGCCGCGCAGCTGGGTGGCCGACAGCGAGCCGATGCCGGTGGCGGTGATGCCGGCCAGCTGGGTGGCGGCCAGCGAGCCCACCTGGGTGGTGGAGAGGCCGGCCAGCTGGGTGGCGGTGAACGCGCCCATCTGGGCGCCGCTCAGGCCGCGCAGCTGGGTGGTGCCGAGCGCTCCCACCTGCCCCGACGTCAGCCCGGCCACCGAGGTGGTGGTGAGCGCCGCCATCTGGGTGGCGGCCAGTCCCCGGATCTGGGTCAGGGACAGCCCGGCCAGCTGGGTGGCCGACAGGCCGGAAAGGCCGGTATTGGACAGCGCGGTCAGCGAGGTGGTGGACAGGCCGGCGATCTGGGTGGCCGACAGCGCCCCCACGCCGGTGGTGGAGAGTCCGGCCAGCTGGGTGGTGGTGAGGCTGGCCAGATCGCCGGTGGACAGCCCCTGAATCTGCGACGTGCCCAGCGCCGCCATCTGGGTGGCGGACAGGCCGCGCAGCTGGGTGACGGACAGCGCGTCCACCTGGGTGGCGGACAGGCCGGAAAGGGCGGTGGTGCTGAGGGCCGCAATGTGGGTTACCGACAGGCCGCCCATCTGGGCGGTGGACAGGCCATGGATCTGGGTGGTGGCCAGGCCGGAGACGGCGGTCACGGTCAGGGCGGCGATCTGGGTCGCCGTCATGGCGCCGATCTGGGTCTCGTCCAGTTCGTCCACCTGCTCGGCCAGCAGGCCCCTGATCTGGGTGACGGTCAGGGCGCCGATATCCTCGGCGGTGAGATCGTCCACCGCATCCTCGGACAGCTGGCCGATCTGGGTGGCCGACAGGCCGCGCAGCTGGGTGGTGGTCATGGACTCGATCTGGCCGCCGGTCAGCCCGCCCACGCCGCCCGCCGACAGGGCGGCGATCTGGGTCGCGGTCAGCAGGTCCAGCTGGGCGGTGGTGAGCGCCGCCGTCTGGGTGCTGCCCAGCCCGGCCAGCTGGGTGGTGGACAGCGAGGCCAGCGCGGTTCCGGACAGCCCCGCCATCTGGGTCTCGGTCAGGCCGCCCATCTGGGTGGCGGTGAGCGCCCGCAACTGGGTGTTGGACAGCGCCGCCACCTGCCCGGAGGTCAGGCCGGACAGCGCCGTCTGGCTCAGGCTGGCCATCTGGGTGGTGGACATGGCCGCCACCTGGGTGAGGCTGAGGGCGGCGCTCTGGTCGGCGGTCAGGCCCGACAGCGCCGAGACCGGCATGGCGCGGAGCTGCGTGACCGACAGGGCCGCCAGCTGGGCGGTGGACAGAGCCGCCGCCTGGGCCGCCTTCAGGCCGGTCAGCTGGGTGGCGGAAAGCGCGGCGACGGCGCCGGTGGGCAGCCCGCCGATCTGGGTGGAGCTCATGGCGCCCAGCTGGGTGGCGGACAGCGCCGCCAGCTGGGTGGTGGACAACTGCGCCAGGCCGGTGGTGGACAGGCCGGCGATGCCGCCGCCCGACAGGGAGCGGATCTGGGTGACCGACAGGACGCCCAGCTGGGTCTGGCCGAGGGCCCCCAACTGCGACCCGGCCAGCGATCCCACCTGGGTGGTGGAGAGCACCGCCAGCCCGGTGGTGGACAGGCCGGCGAACTGGGCCGAATCCAGGGCGCCCAGCTGGAGGGTGCCCATGCTGCGCACCTGGGTGGCCGACAGGACGGCCAGCTGGGTGGTGGCCAGTCCCGCCACCTGCTCGGTGGTCAGGCCGACGATCTGGGTGGTGGACAGCGCGGCCATCTGGGTGTTGGACAGGCCGTCGATGCCGGTCTCGGACAGCCCGGCCACCTGGGTGGCCGACAGCGCGCGGAGCTGGGTGGTGGACAGGCTGGCGACCTGCGCCGCCGACAGGCCGTCGATGGCGCCGGCGGCGATGGCCGCGATCTGGGTCGCCGCCAGCGCGGTCAGCTGGGTGGTGGCCAGGGCGCTCAACTGCTCCTCGCCGAGGCCGGCGATCTGGGTGGCGGTCATGGCCCGGATGCGGGTCTCGCTGAACACTCCCATCTGGGTGGGCGACAGGCCGCCGACGGCGCTGGCCGACAGCGCCGCCATCTGGGTGGCGGTCATGCCGGCCAGGGTGGTGGTGGACAGCGATTCCACCTGGGTGGCGGTCAGGCCGCTCAGTTGGGTGGTGGTGAGCGCCCCCAGATCGGTGGCCGACAGGCCGCCCACCTGATCGCCGGTCAGCGCGGCCACCTGGGTGGCGCTCCAGGCGCGCAGCTGGGCGGTGGACAGGGACTCGATCTGGGTGGCCGACAGCCCGGCGATGCCCGAGGTGGACAGCGCCGCCATCTGGGTGACGCTGAAGGCGGCAAGCTGGGTGGTGGCGAGATTGACCACGGTGCCGGCGGTCAGCCCCTGCATCTGGGTGGTGGACAGTCCGGCCAGCTGGGTGTTGTCGAGCGCCGCCAACTGCCCGGCGTCCAGGGCCGCCAGCTGGGCCGCGCCCATGCCGCGCAGCTGCGTGACGGAGAGCGCCGCCAGGGTATTGCCGCCCAGCCCGCTCACCTGATCCAGGCTCAGCGCGGCGATCTGGGCGGGGGTCAGGGCGCGGACCTGGGTGCCGCTCATGGCGGCGATCTGGGTGTTGCTCAGGCCGGCCATGGTGCCGGCCGAGAGGGCGCCGATCTGCGAGGTGGAGAAGGCGCCGACCTGGGTGGTGGAGAGGGAGTCCAGCTGGGTGGCGGTCAGCCCGCGCAGCTGGGTGGTGGACAGCACCGCCAGATCGGTGGTGGTCATGCCGTCCAGCCCGGCCTCGGACAGGGCGGACAGCTGGGTGGCCGACAGCGCCCGCAGCTGGGTGGCGGTGAGCGAGTCCACCTGGGTGGCGGAGAGCCCGGCCAGGGCATAGGTGGCGAGCGCCGTCACCTGGGTGACCGACAGCGCCGCCAGCTGCCGGGTGGTCAGGGCCTGGGCCTGGGCCTCGCTCAGGCCGCCGACCTGGGTGGAGGTCAGCGCCCGGACGCGGGTCTCGCCCAGGGTGGCCATCTGGGTCTCGGTCAGGCCGCTCATGGCGGCGGCCGACAGGGCGCCCATCTGGGTGGCGGTCAGGCCGTCCAGGGTGGTGGTGGTCAGTGCCTCCATCTGCGCGGCGGTCAGGCCCGAAAGCTGGGTGACGGTCAGAACGCCAAGCTCGGCCGAGGTCAGGCTTTCCACCTGGGCGGCGGACAGCCATCCCACCTGGGTGGGCGACCAGGCCCGCAACTGGGCGGAGGACAGCTGGGCGATCTGGGTTGCGGCCAGGCCGCTCACCCCGGCGGCGGACAGGGCCGCCATCTGGGTGGCGCTGAACTGGGTGACGTCCAGGTTGGCGATGGTGTCGCCGTTCAGGCCGCGCATCTGGGTGGTGGACAGCGCCGCCAGCTGGGTGGGGGTGAAGGCGCCCAGCTGGGTTGCCGCCAGCCCGGCCAGCTGTGACGGGGCGAGGGCGCGCACCTGGGTGACGGAGAGCGCCGCGATGGTGGTGGTGTCGAGGCCGCCGATCTGCTCCATGCCCAGTGCCGAGACCTGGGTGGTGGACAGCCCGGCCAGTTGCGACGCCGCCAACCCGGCGATGCCGGTGGTGGTGAGGCCGCCGATGGCGGTGGTGCTGAGCGCGGCCAGCTGGGTGGGGCTGAGCGCCGCCAGCTGGCCCGAATCCAGGCCGGCCGTCTGGGTGGCGGTCAGGCCGCGGATCTGGGACGCCGAGAGCGCGGCCAGTTCCTCGTGATCGAGGCCGTCCAGCCCGTCCTCGGACAGGGCGCCGATCTGGGTGGCCGACAGCGCCCGCAGCTGGGTGGTGGTCAGGCCGCCGACCAGGACGCTGGACAGGCCGGCCAGGGCGGTGTTGCTGATTCCGCCCACCTGGGTGGCGGTCAGCAGGCCCAATTGCGACGGCCCCAGCGCCTCCAGCTGTTCCGCGCCCAAGCCGCCGACCTGGGTGGGCGACAGCGCCGACAGCTGGGTCTGGCTCAGCCCCCCCACCTGGGTGGTGGTCAGTCCGGCCAGCTGGGCGGCGGTCAGGCCGCGCAGCTGGGTGACCGACAATTCCCCGATCTCGGCGGATTCCAGCCGCGACAGCTGGGCGGCGGAAAGACCGGCCAGCTGGGTGGGGGTCAGCGCGCCGATCTGGGTGACGGAGAGCGCCGCCACCTGGGTCTCGCTCAGTCCGGCGATGCCCGAGGCGGACAGGGCGGCAATGCTGGCGGCGTCCAGCCCCGCGATCTGGGTCTCGCTGAGCGCGCCCACCTGGGTGGCGGTCATGCCGCCGATCTGGGTGCGCGACAGGGCCGACAGCACGGTGGCCGACAGATTGGAAATCTGATCGGGACTGAAGCCGGAGATCTGGGTGGTGGACAGCGCCCGGATCTGGGTGGCCGACAGGGCATCGATCTGGCTGCTGGTCAGGCCGGTGACGCCGGTGGTGGACAGCGCCGCCAGCTGGGTGAAGCTCAGGAGGCCGATCTGGGTGGTGGCCAGCTCGGCCAGGCTGGCGGCGCCCAGGCCGCGAATCTGGGTGGGTGTCAGCGCCGCCACCTCGGTGCCGGTCAGGCTCTGCAGCTGCGATCCGCTCAACGCCCCCAACTGTGTCGCGGTCAGGGCGCGCAACTGGGTGAAGGACAGCCCCGAGACCTGCTCGGGGGTGAGCGCCGCCATCTGGGTGTTGGTCAGTCCCGATACCTGGGTGACGTTCAGCGCCGCCATCTGCGAGGCCGACAGGCCGGCCACCTGGGTGTCCGTCAGGGCGCGCAGCGTGGCGACGCCCAGCGCCGCCACCTGCGACGGCGCCAGCGCCGCCATCTGGCTGTCGGACATCATGGCGATGTTGGTGGGGGTCAGGGCCCGGACCTGGGCGCTGGACAGGGCCGCCACCGCCGCCGGCGACAGGGCGGCGATGGCCGTATCGGACAGGGCGGCGATCTGGGTGGCGGTCAGCGCCCGCACCTGGGTCACCGGCAGCTCGCCCAGCTGGGTCGGCGTCAGTCCGGCCAGCTGGGTCGGGCGCAGGATGGAAATCTGGGTCTGCGACAGGCCGCTCAGCTGGTCGGTGCCGAGCAGGCCGATCTGGGTGGCGGTCAGGCCGGTGACCTGGGTGGTGGTGAGGCCGCCCAGCGCCGTCGCGGTCAGTCCCGGCAGCGCCTCGGCCGACAGCGCCCCCAGCTGGGTGTCCTTCAGTCCCTTGAGCTGGGCCGAGGACAGGTGGCCGACCTGATCGGCGCTGAGCGCCGCCAGGGCGTTGACTCCCAGCCCGCCGATCTGGGTGACCGACAGGCCGCCCAGCTGCGCCTCGTTGAGCATGGCCACCCGGTCCTGGGACAGGCCCAGCAGTCCTGTGGTGGACAGGGCGCCGACCTGGGTGGCGTCCAGCGAATTGAACTGCTCGTCGGTGAAGGCCCGGATGTGCCCGGCGGTCAGGCCGCCCAACTGGGTGGCGGACAGGCGGTCCAGGGTGGTCTCGGTCAGGGCGGAAAGCTGCTCGACGCTCAGCCCGCCCATCTGCGACGCGGACAGCGCCGCCAGCCGCGAATCGGCGAGGTTCTCGATGACCTCCACCGACAGGCCCTTGATCTGGGTGGCGGTCAGCGCGCCCACCTGGGTGGTTGAGAAGCCCTCGACCTGGGTGGGGGTGAGCACCGACAGCTGGCCCGAGGTCAGGCTGCGCAGCTGGATCAGGCTGAGCGCCCCCAGCTGGGCAGGGACCATGGCCTCGAGCTGCTCGTTGGACAGGGCGGCGATCTGGGTGATGTTCAGCCCGGTGATCTGGGTGGAGCTGAGGCGGCCGATCTGGGTCGGGCTCAGCCCGGCGATCTGGGTCGGCAGCAATCCGCCCAACTGGGTCTGGCTCAGGATTCCCAGCTGCTCGGCGCTCAATTGCACCATCTGGAATTCGTTCAGCCCGCGCAGCGCCGTGGTGGAGAGCGCCGCCATCTGGGTGGTGCCCATGGCGGCCAGCTGGGTCTCGTCGAACTCGGCCAGGGCCCGCTGGCCCAGGCCCCTCACCTGATACAGGCTCAGGCTGGAGATCTGCGCCGGGTCGAGGGCGTGAAGCTGGTCGGCGCCCAGCATGCCGATCTGGGCGGCCGACAGCGCGGCGAACTGGGTGTTGGTCAGGGCGCGCAGCTGGTCCTGGCTCAGCCCCGCCATGGCGGTCAGCGCCAGGGCGGAAACCTGGGCGCCACTCATGGCCTGCAGCTGGTCCACCGACAGGTAGCCGATCTCGGTGGCGTTCAGCGCCTTGATCTGGGTGGCGGTCAAGGCCGCCACCTGGGTGGGGGTCAGGGCCTCCACCTGCTCCTGCGACAGCCAGCCGATGCCGGTGGCGGTCAGGCCCCGCACCTGGGCGGCCGACAGCCCGCCGATCTCGGCGGTGGAGAAGGTGGCGAACTGCGAGGTGGAAAGCGCGGCGATCTGGCCGACCGACAGGCCGCCGATCTGGGTGGCGTCCAGGGATTCCACCGCCGTGGTGGTGAGCGCCCGGATCTGGACGCTGCTCATGACCGCCACCTGGTCGGCGGAGAGCTGATCGACCTGGGTGGCGGCCAGACCGGCCAGGGCGCGGGTGGGGAGATAGGAAATCTGGGTGGTGGTGAGCGCCGCCAGCTGCGGGTCGGTGAGGCCGCCCACCTGCTTGGCGGTCATCGCCCCCAGCTGGGTGGAACTGAGAGCCTCCATCTGGGTGGGAGTCAGGGTGGCGATGGCCGGGGTGCCGAGGAACTGGAACTGCGAGGCGGTGATGGCGGCCAGTTGCTGGGCGGTCATCACCGCGATCTGGGTCTCGGCCAGACCCTGGATGCCGAAGGCGCTGAGCGCCGCCACCTGGTCTCCGCTCAGAGCCGCGATCTGGCCGGGGCTGAGCGCGGCGGTGGCCGTCTGGGTCAGGCCGCGTACCTGGGTGGTGGACAGCGCCGCCACCTGCTCGGCGCTCAGCGCCGTCACCTGGGTGGAGGACAGCGCCAGCATGCCGGTGATGGAGAGGCCGCCCAGCTGGGCCTGGGTCAGCGAGGCCAGGGTCTCGCTCGGCAATCCGCCCACCTGGGTGCCGGTCATGGCGGCGATCTGGCTGGGCGCCAGACCGGTGGCCTGGGTGGGAGTCAGCGCTCCGGTCTCGGTGGCGGTCAGGCCGCGTACCTGGGTGGCGGACAGGGCCGACAGCTGGCTGGGGGCCAGGGCGCGGAACTGGGTCACCGTCATCTCGCCCAGGTCGGTGGCGGTCAGGCCCTTGATCTGCAAGGTGGAGAGCGAGGCGATGACGTCCACCCCGAAGGCGTCGAACTGGGCGTCGAGCAGCACCGACAGCTGTTCGCCGCTGAACGCCACCTGGGACGGCGACAGGGCGCCGATCTGAGCCTCGGTCAGCCCGGTCACCTGCGAGGTGCTGAGCGAGGCCAGCTGGGTGGCGCTGAATTCCTGGATCTGCTCGACGGTGAAGGCGGCGATCTGGAACGAGCTGAGTTCGCGGATGTCGCTCGCGGTCAGGTCGCGGATGGCCGCACCGCTCAGTTGAGCGATCTGCGCCTCGTTCAGCGACGATATGGACGAGACCATGAATGCTTCTCCGGCCGGACCCTGGCGGGCCGCGGCGACGCCAGACCTGATTTCGCGTGGCGACGCAAGAAACATGCCGGGCGCCGCACGTAACGGGATGCGGGCGAATTCCTATGTTTCTTATAAGGATGAACGGGAGTCCCGTCCCGGCAAATTTTGCCCGGGGCAGATTTTGCCGGGCGGATATTGCCGTCTGGAACAGGTCACTCGCCGGGGGTGGCCGGCTCCTCCACCAGGTGACGGCGGATCAGCGGCATCTGGAACAGCATGAAGACGAAGGTGAGCGCCATGCTGCCCGGCACCTTCCACAGCACCCAGGCATCCATGCTGGCGATGCGGCGCACCACCTCGTTGAGCAGGGCCATGGCGATGAAGAACAGGCAGAAGCGCAGCGACAGCGCCCGCCAGCCGTCGTCGTCCAGCGCCAGGGCCTCGCCCAGCACCGCCTTGACCGTGGGGCGCTTCAGCACCAGGCCGCCGCCCAGCACGGCGGCGAACAGGCCGTAGACGATGGTGGGCTTCATCATGATGAAGGTCTCGTCGTTCAGCCACAGGGTCAGGCCGCCGAACACGCCGACCACGGCGGCGGTGACCAGCGGCATCAGGGCGACCTTGCGGGTGTAGACGAAGGACAGCACCAGCGCCACCGCCGTGGCCGCCATCAGGGCGGCGGTGGCGGGCAGCAGGCCCTTCAGCCAGTAAAGCCCCAGGAACACCGCCAGCGGCCCGAAATCCACGGCGGGCTTCAGCCATTTGGGGGGGGGCGTGGGCTGGGCGGCGTTCATTCCACGGTGACGCTTTTCGCCAGGTTGCGGGGCTGATCCACGTCGGTGCCCTTGGCCACCGCCACGTGGTAGGCCAGCAGCTGCACCGGGATGGCGTAGAGGATGGGGGCGACGATGGGATCGACGCTGGGCAGGGCCATGGAGGAGAAGGCCTTGGCCGACAGTCGCCCGATGCCTTCCTCGTCCGAGAAGAACACCACGCGGCCGCCGCGCGCCACCACTTCCTGGACGTTGCTGGCGGTCTTCTCGTACAGCTCGTCGGTGGGGCAGATGACGATGACGGGGACCGAATCGTCGATGAGCGCGATGGGGCCGTGCTTCAGTTCCCCGGCGGCGTAGGCCTCGGCGTGGATGTAGCTGATTTCCTTGAGCTTCAGCGCGCCTTCGAGCGCGATGGGATAGCCGGTGCCGCGTCCCAGATACAGCACGTCGCGGGCCTCGGCGATGCCTTGGGCGATGATGCGGATATCGTCGTCGCGGCGCAGCACCTCGGCGATGCGGGCCGGAATCTCGGACAGCGAGCGGCAGACCTCCGCCTCGGCGTCACGGGACAGGGCGCCGGTGGCGCGGCCCATGCCGATGGCCAGGCAGGCCAGCACGGTCAGCTGGGTGGTGAAGGCCTTGGTCGACGCCACGCCGATCTCGGGACCGGCCATGGTCAGCAGCGCCGCCTCGGATTCGCGGGCGATGGTGCTTTCCGGCACGTTGACCAGGGACAGGGTCTTCTGGCCGTGCTCGCGGCAATAGCGCAGCGCCGCCAGGGTGTCGGCGGTCTCGCCCGATTGCGAGATGAAGATGGCCAGTCCGTCGGCCTCCATGGGCGGGCAGCGGTAGCGGAATTCCGAGGCGATATCCACCTCGACCGGCAGGCGGGCCAGCTTCTCGATCCAGTACTTGGCCACCGAGGCGGCGTAGAACGAGGTGCCGCAGGCGATGATCCGCACCCGCTTCACGGCGGCCAGATCGAAGGGCAGCTTGGGCAGCGTGATGGTGCGGTCGGCGGGGTTCAGCATGGTGTTCAGCGTGCCGCCCACCACTTCCGGCTGCTCGAAGATTTCCTTGAGCATGAAGTGGCGGTGCTCGCCCTTGCCGATCATGGCGCCGGAGAACTGGGTCTGGCGCACCTCGCGGGTGACGGTGGCGCCGGTGCGGTCGCGGATGACCACGCTGTCGGCGGTCAGCACCGCCCAGTCGCCGTCGTTGAGATAGCTGATCTTCTGGGTCAGCGGCGCCAGCGCCAATGCGTCGGAGCCCAGATACATCTCGCCCGCCCCATAGCCGATGGCCAAGGGCGAGCCCTGGCGGGCCGCGATCATCATGTCGGGCCGCCCGGCGAAGATGATGCCGAGAGCGAAGGCGCCCTGCAGGCGCTCCAGCGCCTTGGCGGTGGCGTCTTCCGGGCTCATTCCCAGGCCCAGGTGGTGGTCGATCAGCTGGGCCACCGCCTCGGTGTCGGTGTCGCTCTCGAACACGTGGCCCTGGGCGGTGAGTTCCGCCTTCAGCTCGTGGAAGTTCTCGATGATGCCGTTGTGGACCACCGCCACCCGCCTGGTGGCGTGGGGGTGGGCGTTCCTTTCGTTGGGCACGCCGTGGGTGGCCCAGCGGGTGTGGCCGATGCCGATCAGCCCGCCCACGGGCGCGGTCTTCAGCAGGGCTTCCAGATTGGCCAGCTTGCCCTCGGCCCGGCGGCGCTCGATCTCGCCGTTCACCAGGGTGGCGATGCCGGCCGAATCGTAGCCGCGGTATTCCAGGCGCCGCAGCCCCTCCACCAGGAGAGACGCCACTTCCACCTTGCCGATGATGCCGACGATGCCGCACATGGGGCCTAGTCCTTCCTGGCTTTCTTGGCGGCCTGTTGGGCACGGAACCGTTCGGCCCAGCCCTTCAGCTCCATCTGCGAGCCGCGCGCCACCGCCAGCGCGCCCTCGGTCACTTCCTTGGTGATCACCGAGCCGGCGCCGACCACGGCGCCGTCGCCGATCTTCACCGGGGCCACCAGCGAGGTATTGGAACCGATGAAGGCGCCCTTGCCGATATCGGTGAACGACTTGTTGAAGCCGTCGTAATTGCAGGTGATGGTGCCCGCCCCCACGTTGGCGCCGGCGCCGACGCGGGCGTCGCCGATATAGGTCAGGTGGTTGACCTTGGCGCCGGCCTCGATGGTGGCCTTCTTGACCTCGACGAAATTGCCGATATGGGCGTTCTCGCCGATCTCGGCGCCGGGGCGGAGCCGGGCGAAGGGACCGGCGGCGACGCCGTCTTCCACGGTGCAGCCCTCGAAATGGCAGAAGCCCTTGATCTCGACGTTGTCGCCCACCGTCACGCCGGGGCCGAACACCACGTGCGGCCAGATGGTGACGTCCTTGCCGATTCGGGTGTCCCACGACAGCCAGACGGTGGCCGGATCGATCAGGGTGGCGCCGTTCTCCATGGCGGCCTCGCGCAGGCGGACCTGGACCAGGGCTTCGGCCACCGCCAGTTCCGAGCGGGAATTGACGCCCAGCAGCTCGGCCGGATCGCCCTCCACGTGCGAGCAGGTGGCGCCGTCGGCGCGGGCCAGGGCGACGATGTCGGTCAGGTAGTACTCGCCCTTGGAATTCTTGTTGTCCACCCGCTCGATCAGGCTCCACAGGCGGTTGCCGTCGATGCACATCACGCCGGAATTGCACAGCGGGTTCTCGCGCTGGTCGGGGGTGGCGTCACGGTATTCGACGATGGCCTTCAGCCCCTCGGCGCCCACCACCAGACGGCCGTAATGGCCGGGGTCCGAGGGCTTGAAGCCCAACACCACCACCGCCGGGTCGCGGGGACCGCGCCGCTCGGCCAGCATGCGCTCAAGCGTCGCCCGGGTGATCAGCGGCGTGTCGCCGTAGAGCACCAGCACGTCGCCATCGAACGAACCCAGAGCCGCCTTGGCCTGGAGGACGGCGTGGCCGGTGCCCAGCCGGTCGGCCTGGATCACCGTGGAATGGGGGGCGACGGTCTTGCTCACCACCTCCATGTCGGGGCCGACCACCACCACCATGCGGTCGGGGGAAAGGCCCGAGACGGTGTCGAGCAGATGGCTCACCATGGGCCGGCCCGCCAGCGGATGCATCACCTTGGGCAGCGACGACTTCATGCGCGTTCCCATGCCGGCGGCAAGGACGATGACGGCGAGCTTGCTGGAAGCCATGATGCGGGCTGGACCCAATCTGTTGCGGTTGAGGCCGGAAGGTGCCACAAAAGGCCCGAGCGGGCCAAGTCAATCTTTGTTGCGGAAGGTTTCAATGGGCATGGGTTTGCAGGCGGTGCTGTTCGACCTGGACGGCACCCTGATTCATTCGCTTCCCGATCTGGTGGCGGCGGTCAACCGGCTGCTGGCGAGCGAGGGGCGAGGCGCTCTGGACGACCGCACGGTGATGTCCTTCGTCGGCGACGGGGCGGGCACCCTGGTGACGCGGGCCTTCACCGCCACCGGCGGCATGCCGGGCCCGGAGGTGGAACCCTATCTCAAGCGCTTTCTGGCCGATTACGGGCCCCGTTCGGCCGAGAACACCGTGCCCTGGCCGGGTGTGCCCGAGACCCTGGCCGAGCTGAAGGCGGCGGGGCTTCTGCTGGCCGTGTGCACCAACAAGCCAAGCCGCGCCACCGCCGAAATCCTGGCGGCGCTCGACCTGGAGCGCTGGTTCGACCTGGTGGTGGGGGCCGACGACGCGCCCGCCATCAAGCCCGACCCGGCCCACGTCACCTGCATCCTCGACCGCCTGGGGGTGCCGGCCGGGGGCGCGGTGATGGTGGGCGATTCCACCAACGACATCGTTTCGGCCAGACGGGCCGGGGTGAGGAGCGTGGCGCTGTCCTTCGGCTATTGCCACGGGCCGGTGGCGGAGCTGGGCGCCGACTGGATCATCGACGACTTCCGGGACCTTTCCCGCCTGTTGCTGGGGTAGCCCTCTTGCGTTGAAAGAGGTTCGGGGCCATGCTCTCCCCAGCCGACAATCGGGGGCGCCGTGGTCGAGGGTAAGGGTAAGCCGCAAGAGCGGCGGATTGAGGACTTGTCGCGGGAGGTGGAGCGCCTGTCGCTATACCAGGCGGTGTTCGACAACGCCTTCGAGGGCATTTTCGCCACCGATTCCGCCAACCGCATCATCGCCGTCAATCCCGCCTTCACCGCCATCACCGGCTATGGGGCCGAGGAAGCCATTGGCAACGATCCCCACATGCTGAGCTCGGGGTTCCACGACCGCGCCTTCTACGAGGAGATGTGGCACCAGATCGCGGTGAACGGCCAGTGGCAGGGCGACGTCATCGACCGCCACAAGGACGGTCGTCCCATCCGCCTGTGGCTGTCCATCACCAGCCAGCGGAGCGCGGATGGCGCGGTGGCCAGGCGCATCGCCGTGTTCCGCGACGTCACCGAGGCGCACGAGACGGCCGAGCAGCTGTGGCAGCGCAGCAATTTCGATCCGCTGACCGAACTGCCCAACCGCAACCTGTTCCTCGACCGCCTGCTGCAGGCCCTGGTGCTGGCCGGGCGCGAGGGGTCCAAGGTCGCCATGCTGTTCATCGGCCTGGACGGCTTCAAGAACATCAACGATTCGCTGGGCCACTGGATCGGCGACAAGGTGCTGCAGGAGGCGGCGCGGCGCTTCCAGAACTGCCTGCGCCAGGGCGACACCGCGGCGCGCTTCGGCGGCGACGAATTCACCGTGGTGCTGTCGGGGGTGCGGGCGACCTCGGAGGTGGAGGCGGTGATCCGCTCGGTGCTCGAGGCGCTGCAGGAGCCCTTCGTGGTCGAGCATCACCACATCCTGATCTCGTGCTCCATCGGCGTCTGCCTGTGGCCGGGCGACGGCGAGGACGTCGAGGCCCTGATGCGCAACGCCACGGCGGCGCTGCAGCAGGCCAAGCAGGCGGGGCGCAACACCTTCCGCTTCTTCACCCCGGCCATGGACGCCCGCGCCCAGGCGCGCTCCAAGCTGGCCGACGAATTGTCGGGCGCCCTGGCCCAGGGCGAGTTCCATCTGGTGTTCCAGCCGCTGGTGGACGTCAAGTCGGGCAAGGTCAACGCCGCCGAGGCGCTGCTGCGCTGGCACAACCGCTATCTCGGCGTGGTCAGCCCCGACCAGTTCGTACCCCTGGCCGAGGAGATCGGCCTGATCCGCCCCATCGGCGAATGGCTGATCACCGCCGCCTGCCGCGAGGCGCTGGTCTGGCAGGGCATGGGGCTGGGCGACCTCAACATCGCCGTCAACATCTCGCCCCGGCAGTTCCAGCAGGGCGACATCGTCGCCATCATCAAGCGCGCCCTGGACGAGACGCGCCTGCCGCCCTGGCTGCTCACCGTCGAGATCACCGAGGGGCTGCTGCTCTCCAACGGCGAGGAGATCCTGGCCAAGATGGAGGCCATCCGGAGCCTGGGGGTCAGCCTGTCGGTGGACGATTTCGGCACCGGCTATTCGTCGCTGTCGTACCTGAAAAGCTTCCCGGTGGACGTGCTGAAGATCGACCGCTCGTTCATCGCCGACATGGGGGCGCGCCCCGACGACGCCACCATGGTCGAGGCGATCATCGCGCTGGGCCACTCGCTGCACCTGGAAGTGGTGGCCGAGGGGGTCGAGACCCAGGAGCAACTGGACTTCATCACCAGTCAGGGCTGCGACGTGGCCCAGGGCTATTTCTTCTCGCCGCCGCTCTCCGGGCCGCGCTTCCGTGAATTCGTGCTGGACCGCCACGGCCTGCCGCACCCCAGCGGCATCGCCGGCGTGGCGCCCCATGGAATCCGGGTGCTGTTCGCCGACGACATGGAACTGGTCCGTCTGGTGTTCCGCGACTTCCTGGACGGCACCGGCTGCATCATCGACGAGGCCGCCAGCGGGGCCGAGGCCATCGCCAAGGCCACCGCCATACGCACCGATGGCGGCAACCGCCATCAGCTGGTGGTGCTCGACCTCTGCATGCCCGAGGTGGACGGCTTCGAGGTCGCCCGGGCCATCCGGCTGTTCGAGGAAAGCCACGACCTCGCCCCGGTGCCGCTGATCGCCCTGACCATCGACGATTCCGAGGCCAGCCGCGAGCGGGCGCGCGACGTCGGCTTCGACCGCTTCCTGGTCAAGCCCATCTCCCGTTCCGACCTGCTGGCCGCCATGGCCGAGATGCTGCCGCCCGCCGATACCGACGCGGCGCCGTCCGCTCCGGGGCTGGCGGCGGGAATCAACATTCCCGCCGGGCTGGAACACCTGCTGCCCGCCTTCATGGCCGAGATGCTCAAGGATCAGGAGGCGCTGCGCCGCCTGGCCGAGGCGGGCGACCGCGCCGCCCTGGCCGACCACGTCCACGCCATGCGCGGCAAGTGCGGCATGTTCGGCGAGGAGGCGCTCTATACTCTGCTGGGGGACCTGGAGGCGCTGGCGCCCGGGGGCGACAGCGGCGAAATCACCCGTCTGGTCGCCAAGGTCGTTGAACGGGTCGGCCGCCTGTAGCACCATGGAAGCCCAGCCCGGGGCGGAACCAGCATGAAGATCACCCAGTTCACCGATTTCTCCATCCGTCTGCTCATCTACCTGTCCCACCACCGCGACCGGGTGGTGACGGTGCGCGAGGTGGCGGAGTATTACGGCATCTCGGCCGAGCATCTGAAAAAGATCGTGCGGGCCCTGGCGGAGCTGGGGCATGTGCAGACGGTGCGGGGCAAGCATGGCGGCCTGCGCCTGGGCCGCGATCCGGAAGCCATCGACCTGGGCCGGCTGTTTCGCCAGCAGGAGAACCTGGCCCTGCTGCCCTGCCACGAGCCCTGCGACACCTGCCCCATAATGGCATGCCGGTTGCGCGTCCTGGTGGACGAGGCGCTCGCCGCCTTCCTTGCGGTGTTCGACGGCAAGACCCTGGCGGACGTCATCTAGGCCAGGACGCGGTTGCGTCATCTAGAGCGACGAGCGTCAAATATGAAACACGCTGTCATGCTGAGCGCAGCGAAGCATCTTTCAGCCTGAGGCCGTTGCCGCCTGTGCCTGAAAGACCCTTCGCCGAGGCTCAGGGTGACAATCTGTCTCTGATTTGACGCTCGATGCTCTAGGCCAGGACGCGATTGCGTCCGGCCGCCTTGGCGCGGTAGAGCGCCGTGTCGGCGCGGGCGAGAATCTGGTCCAGGCTGCTGTCCTCGGTCGTACGCTCGGCCACGCCCAGGCTGGTGGTCAGCCGCAGCGGCGGTTCTCCCTCGCCCAGGGGAACCGCGATCGCGGCCACCGCCTGACGCAGCCGCTCGGCCACCTGCAGGGCGCCGGAGAGCGGCGTCTCGGGCAGCATGGCGGCGAATTCCTCTCCCCCCAGCCGGCCGAAGGAATCGATCTCGCGCAGATTGGCGCGGATGGCGGCGGTGGCGGCCCTGAGCGCCTGATCGCCCACCGCGTGGCCGTGGCGGTCGTTGACCTGCTTGAAATGGTCGATGTCGATCATCAGCACCGAAACGGGGCCGCCATAGCGGCCCGAGCGTTCCAGCTCCTGCTCGGCGGCGGCGAAGAAGGCGCGGCGGTTGAGGCAGCCGGTCAGCTCGTCGGTGGTGGCCAGATGGCGCAGCTGGCTTTCCATGCGCTTGCGCTCGGTGATGTCGGTGACGATGCCGATGGTGCCGATGGCCTCGTCCGGCTTGTCCCGGCAATCGCTGCGCACCACGCCCTTGTTCACCACCAGGGTGCGGGTGGCGCCCTGCCGGTCGATGGAGGTTTCGAAGGCCAGCCCGCCCTGGCCGCCCAGATGCAGGCTCTGGTCGGCCAGCTGGTCCAGCCCGGCCAGCGGCTCGGGCAGGGTGTCGAGGGCGGGGCGGCCGTGCCAATCCCCGTCGCCCACGGCGAACATCTCGCGGAAGGCCCGGTTGTAGAGGCGCAGGCTGCCGTCGGGGTCCTTGAACCACAGGGGATTGGGCAGCAGTTCCACCAGGCTTTCGGCGAAGCGCCGCGCCTCGTCCAGCTGGCAGGTGCGCTCGGTGACCCGGCGCTCCAGGGTCGAGGCCATGGCCTCGATGGTGGAGAGGTGAATCCATGACCGGAGGCCGCCGATCAGCGAGGTGAACAGCTTCTGCGCCGTCAGCTCGGTCTTGGAGCGGTAGTCGTTGATGTCGTAGGCCAGCATGACGTCTCGTTCGGGCGCCTCGCCCGGCTGGCCGGTGCGCAGCACGATGGCCAGCCGCCGGTTGCCCAGGTCGTCGCGCACGTGGCGGATCAGCGACAGGCCGGCGTCGGGGGTCTCCATCACCACGTCCAGCAGCATGACCGGAATGTCGTGGCGGGCGGCCAGGATGGCGCGGGCCTCGGCGCCCGACATGGCGCTGATCACCTCGAAGCCCTTGCCCTGGAAGCTGAAGTCGCGCAGCAGCACCCGGGTCATGGAATGGACGTCGGGGTCGTCGTCCACCACCAGGACCGGCCAGGGGGCGGCGCCCTCGATGGCGCCCGTCCGCCGGCCTCTGCGCAGCGACAGCCTGGTCCTGCCGGCCGGTTCCGGGCTGGTGTCGTCCGGGTTCTTGCTCATTCGCTCATATTCCACCCGCGCCATTGCCCGCGCCACCCCCGGATTGCGCCAGAGTGTGACGAAGGATTAGGCGGCGGGGGCCAGGGGCATGTGGATGGTGAAGCGGGTGCCGCCGCCGGGGGGGCATTCGGCGCCGACGCTGCCGCCCAGCGGGCCGGTCACCAGATTGTAGACGATGTGCAGCCCGAGGCCCGAGCCGCCGCTGCCCCGCTTGGTGGTGAAGAAGGGGTCGAAGACGCGGCCCAGGTTCTCCTCGGCGATGCCCTTGCCGTCATCGGCATAGGCCAGCCGCACGCCGGCCTCGCCGTCGCGGTCCACCGTGATGGACAAGGTGCCCAGCTGGCCCGGATCGTAGCCGTGAACCAGGGAATTCATGACGAAATTGCTCAGCACCTGGGACAGGGCGCCGGGATAGCTGTCCATGACGATGCCGTCGGGGCAGTCCAGGCGCAGCGCGTGGCCGGCCTGGCGCAGATGGGGGCCCAGGCTGGCCAGGGTCTCGCGGATATAGGCGGCCAGGTCGAAGCGGCGGCGCTCCGAGGTGGTGCGGTCCACCGCCACCTGCTTGAAGCTGCGGATCAGGTCGGCGGCGCGCTCCACGTTGGCGAGGATCAGGCCGGTGGTGTCCTTGACCGTGTCCATGTAGCGCTCGAAATCCTCGACCGAGATGTCGTCGGCCTCGAACAGTTTTCGCATGGAGGCGGTGGAATCGGCCAGATGGGAGGCGCAGGACAGCGCGATGCCCACGGGGGTGTTGATCTCGTGGGCGACGCCGCCCACCAGGGCGCCCAGCGAGGCCAGCTTTTCCGCCTGGACCAGGGATTCCTGGGCGGCCTTCAGGCTTTCCAGGGCGTCCTCGGCCTCGGCCTTGCGGCGCCCCAGTTCCTGGTTGACCGAGGCCAGCTGGGCCTGCAGGCGGTCGGAGACGCGGACCAGCCGGCGCTGCTCGCGGACCGAGCGGGAATAGGCCTCGATCAGCGAGGCGATGCCGTCCTTGACCGGTTCCGGGGCGGATTCGAGCCGGCGGCGCAGATCCTCGGCCTGTTCAAGGCTCTTCTCCTCGGCGTCGAAGAGGTTGAAGCCGTTCAACGGGTCTACTCGACCGCCACCAGGTTGAAGGTGACGTGGGCGAGGTCCTCGCTGAAATCCTCGCCGAACTCCTTCATGGTGTCGTCGTCGGGGGCGTAGAACCAGTTGACGGTCAGCCGGCAGCCGGATTCCGCCGCCTGGTCGAGCATCTGGAACATGTTCATCAGCGCCTTGGCGCTGGAGCTGTTGAAATAGGCGAGATCGAAGTCGAAGGTCACCTCGCGGCCCCCCGCATTGCCCAGGAACCCCTCCAGGGCGGCGAAGATGGGGCCGAACACGGCGGAAGCGTCCTCGGGATAGGATTCACCCTTGAGGCTGAGACGCCCGGCGGCGAAATCGAAATCCACCGCGGGCGAACGTTCCGTGGCCGCGATCGTCAGATTGTCCATAAGCACCTCAGATGGATACCTTCATGCAGAAGAAGAACTTCTGCTCGTCGATGGGGTCGAAATCGAATTCGATGGGCTCGCTGGCCCGCCGGGCGATCTCGATCAGGCCGATGGTGGCGCCCTTGCTCTGTTCCTCGGGGGCTTCCTTCAGCTGTTCCTTGTAATAGGCCTTGATGGCGTCGCGGTCCATGGAGCGCAGCCGCTCCAGCCTTTCCCGCAGCCGGGGCTCGTCGGCGGCCAGCACCACGTTGGCGCAGACGATGAAGAAGCGGTCGTTCTCGGTGCCGATGGTCACCATGCCCGACGACAGCTCGATGGACTGGCCCTTGTCGCTGGACAGTTTCTCGGCGGAATAGCGGATGATGTTCTGGGCCTGCTCGACGAAGACGGAGAACACCTTCTTCACCGTGCTGACGTTGGCGTCCTCAAGCGTCATCTTCTGGCGCAGCGCGTTGCCCAGCGAATAGAGGATCTCCTCGGACAGATAGCCCGAGAACGAGAAGATGATGCCGCGCTGGTCGAGGTCGTGCTTGAACGAGCGGTATTGTTTCGCAAGCATGCCGGCTACCTGTTGCCTTGGCCAAGTTCATGGACGGTATCATCGGGGGCGGGGGCGCTCAAGCCGTCTTGCACGGGATCGATGCCCTCGGCCCCGGCGCCGGGGGACGGACGCAGCCGCACGGTGAAGCGCGAGCCCGTCTTCAGGCGGCTGTCCACGGTCACCGCGCCCCCATGCATCTCGACGATCTGACGGACCATGTGCAGGCCGATCCCCGAGCCGGGAATCCCCTTGGAATTGGCGGCCCGGTGGAAGCGCTCGAAGATGTGGGGCAGGTCGCCGGGGGGGATGCCCATGCCCTGGTCGGCCACGGTGATGGCCACGTCGGCGCCGTCGCGGGCGGCGGTCACCAGGACTTCCGAGCCCGCCGGGGAATACTTCACGGCGTTGCCCACCAGATTGTTGATCACCAGGGCGATCATGCCGGGATCGCCCCAGACCGCGAGGTCGGGGGCCACGTCGGGGCGGTAGAGATGGGTGGGAGAGGCCACCCGGTAATGGGCCAGGGTCACCTCGATCATGGGGCCGATGGCGAAGGATTTCTCGTGCAGCACGATGCGGCCGCTGTCCAGCTGCTCGTCGGCCAGGCAGGTGTCGATCAGGCCCAGCAGGCGCTGCACCCCGCCCCTGATGGTGTCCAGGCGGGCGACGCCGCCGGGATCGCTCTTCTCCACCCGGATGCGCAGCATCTGGGCCGAGGAATCGATGATGGCCAGCGGCGTGCGGAATTCATGGCTGACCATGGAGAGGAACTGCCGCAGCTGGTTCTTGGCCTCGGTCTCGCGCAGCAGGGCGGTCTCGGCCCGGGTCTTGGAGCGGGCCAGGGCCTCGTTGCTCTCGCGCAGCTCGGCGGTGCGGTCCTCGACCTTGGCCTCCAGCGAGGCGTTCAGCTCGGTCAGTTCGGCGTTGAGGCGCTCGATGGTGGTGATGTCGCTCCAGGCGCGCAGTGCCGCCACCAGGGCGGTGAACATCTTCTGGGCGGTCAGCTCCGCCTTGCTCTTGTAGTCGTTGATGTCGTAGCCCAGCACCACCTCGCGCTCGGGGGCGTCCCCGGGCTGGCCGGTGCGCAGGATGATGCGGACGCGCCGGTTGCCCAATTCCTCGCGGATGTGGCGGACCAGGCGCAGGCCGGCGTCCGGGGTCTCCATCACCACGTCCAGCAGCACCACGGGAATCTCGGGCTGCAAATCCAGGATGGTGGCGGCCTCGGCGGCCGAGGTGGCCTCGATGCACCTGAACGGGCGGCCCTGGTAGCTCAGGTCGCGCAGAATGACCCGGGTCATCTGGTGGACCTGCTCGTCGTCGTCGACGATCAGGATCGGCCAGGGCGGAGCCGAGGGGGAGGGGGCGGAGCGGTCGCCGCGCGGCTTGAAGGCGAGTTTGCGCGGCTCCGCCATCGGCTACCTGAGGCCGACCGGCGCCGCGAAGGCGTAGCCGACGCTGTGGACCGATTCGATGGGCAGCGGATGGCCGAAGGTCTGGTCGCCCTTGGCCCTGAGGCGGCGCACCATGGAATCCACCGAGCGGTCGGCCGGGTCCCAGCCGCGCTTGCCCAGCGCCCGGAAGATCTCGTCGCGCGACACCGGCTCGCCCGGGCGGGTCACCAGCAGCGAGACGAACACCCGCTCGTTGCCGGTCAGCTTGATGGATTTGCCGTCGGGGGCGATCAGGGTCCAGGTCAGCTGGTCGTAGATCCACTCGGTGGGCACCGACGGCGGAGCGGCGGGCTGCGGGGCGGATTCGGGCACCGGGCGCGCCTCGCCCGCCGGCTGGGCGGCCGGCGAGACCCGCATGCGCCGGGCCAGGGTGCGGACCTGGGCCTCCAGTTCGCGCAGCTCCACCGGCTTGACCATGTAGACGTCGGCGCCCACTTCCAGCCCGACCACCCGGTCGACGTTGAGCCCGCGTGCCGTCAGCATGATGATGCCCACGTCGGAATGGGAGCGCAGCCGTCCGGCGATGGAAAAGCCGCCCTCGCCGGGCAGGTTGATGTCCAGAATGATGATTTCGACGGGATGCTCGTCCAGGGCGCGGTCAAGCTCCTTGCCGTCGCCGCAGCCGACAACGTCGTGCCCGCAAGCCGAAAGGTATTCGACCAGATCCGCCCGAAGAGGAGCTTCGTCCTCGACCACCGCGATCCGCGCCATGGGGTCCAGCCTCCAGAACAATTTCGACAGGGAAATCATAAACACCGAGTTACGTACAATAACAAGTCGTTGCACCATGTGACGCAATGTTGCGCCACTTGGGCCGCTTTTACCTCTTCCCTTCCCGAAATCCAGTGGGGATGCCGCTTTCGCCCGGCATGGACGCCGTCAAAGTTCGTCACCGTGCCGCTGGGGTATAGCCATAAGGCATATAGTCCTTGCGGGAATTATTCCAAAGAACCCGTCCCTGAACCCGAGATGGACGGCCGGCTTGGAGTGTGGCGATGAATACGCAGATTTGAATCCTAGCGGGTTGCGTCTCCCGATGGATGTTCTTGTGACGCAATGTGTCTATTATTGGTTTATCTCTCGGGTGTCGGTCGGTGGGAGGCTTCAGCGCCGGCGGGGCGCGCGGGTACGCTTCTGCCTGGGAGGCGGGTCGGGGTCTTCGGCGGGAAAGCCCGGCGGCGGCGAGGCGGACGGAGCCGGGGGAGGCTCGGCGGGCTTCGCGGCCGGCGGCGGCAGGGTGGCGGGCGGCGGCGCCTTGTCTTCCCCGGCCGGGGGCAGCGACTGAATCTGGCCGCTCAGCACCTCGACGGTCTGCAGCAGGGCCTGCAGCTTGGCCTTGAGGTCGTCGATGGAGGCGGCTTCCGGCGGTGGCGCCTTGGCCCGGCGCGGCCTCGCCGCCTTCGGCCTGGCGGCCAGGGCCGAGGAACCGCCGTTGAGGAAGGCGTTCAGCCACTTCTCCACCAGATCGGGGGTGGCGCCCAGGGCGGCGGCCACCTGTTCGCGGCTCTCTCCGCCCAGCACCCGCATCACCGCCTCGGTCTTCTGGCGGTTGCCGAAACGCTTGCGGCTGGGTGCCACCGGTACCGGCAGGGAGGCCGGGCGGGGCGGAGGGGCTACCGACAGCGCCTGGACCGGAGCCGCCGTCGCCGGCGTGGCGGAAATGCGGCCGGGGGGAGCGGCGGGGGGCGGCGCGGCGGAACTTCCCAGCGCGTGCATGATCTGATCCAGGCCGGGCTTGGCGGGCGGCGGCCCGTCGCCGGCCGGCGGGGCCATGCGCAGCGTGGCTTCGGGCTCCGGCGGGGACAGGCGGGCGATGATCTTGTCCACCTCGGCGCGGGCGGCGGCGGCGGCCTCGGTCACCGGCCGGAAGGGAACCCGCTTCTCGATGAGTTCGAGCAGGATGGCGGAATCCCTGGCATAGGCCAGCGGCACCGAGGGAGCGGCGCCCGCCGTATGCTGGATGAAACGCCGCACCCTGGCCGGAATACGCCGCAACAGCCCCGCCCGGCGGGTGGACAGCACCTTGAAATCCATCACCCGGATCAGCAGGGCGCCGTGGCGCCTGGGGTGCAGGTGCTCGAAAAAGTATTCGATCAGTTCGACCTCGGCGAATTCCAGAATCAGGAAACTCTTTTCCTCGGCCTGCCAGCGGAGGACGAAATCGCTGATCTCGGCCAGCTGCGCCGCCATCTGATCGGCGAACACCGCCGGGTCCAGCATGGTCCATGCCTTGCCGCTGGTCATGGGCAGGCGCCCGGGGCGGCCGAAATTGCGGGTCAGGTTGCGGGCCACCGCCAGCAGGACCCGATTGCCGGAATGTCGCGTGCCGCGCGGAAAGCAGTCGTGCAGCAGGTCGGCGGCCTCGAAATCCATGGCGGGCGGCGGCTCGCCCAGCAGGCGGTCCAGGGATTGCAGGTTGCCGGGCACCGCCACCTCGCCCCGCTCCGGCAACTGGCGCAGGGCCGAGCGCAGGCGGTCCAGCGCCGCTTCCGGATCGAACGCGGGAACGGAATCGGGCTCGGACATGGCGGGCGGCAACAGGGGGGGCGGCCCCCCCGGCCGGATGCCGCCGGAAGTGGCGGGGCCGCCCATGCTCCGGGTCAGACGGGACAGGCCGCCGCGCGCATGCTGGAGCAGGGCATGGCGCTCGGCCGGATCGGCCAGATAGCGCCAACTGGCGGCCAGCCGTCCCAGGCCCCGGCGCAGGGGGGCGAGCAGGCTCCCCTCCTCGGCAGGGGCAGGCTGCTCCGCCGCCTCGCTGACGGTGAGCCAACCGCCCTCGACGGGGGGAGGTGGCACGGCGTCGCCCTCCGCCCCCGACGTGGCCGGCATATGCGATTCCGTTTCGGGCGAATCCGTCCGCTTCATCCCTGGGGGACCTCCATTGGGCGCGGAATTTACTCCAACCTCCTGCACAGGTCCAATCGAACCCGTGATCGCCCGGCATGATCCGTCCGGGCAAGTGTTATAGTATAACGCGCTCTTGCATTCGGACACGGCGGCGGGTACATCTCGGCGGAGATGGTTCCTTGGGACCGCCCTCGGGTTGGGGTCAAGGTGAAAAGGGAATGCGGCCAAGGGCTTCGATGCCCCAATCCGCTCCGGGCGGGGTGTCCCGGATGCGGGTGGACCTGCGCCGCATTCGGAAGGGGTGGATTTCGACATGAAGACTGGAACTTTCGCCATCGGACTGGCCGTCGCCGCCGGGCTGTGCCTGACCTCGGCCGCCTCGCGGGCCGAGGAGGCCAAGGGGCTGTGGGAGCGCGAGACCCTGACCGGCGATTGGGGCGGCCTGCGCCCCCATCTGGCCGACAGGGGCGTCAAGGTGAACGCCGCCTATACCGCCGAGATGCTGGGCAACCCGTCCGGCGGCATCAAGCGCCGCGCCGTGGGCAACGCCCTGCTGCAGGTGGATGTGGACGCCGATCTGGAACAGGCCATGGGCTGGAAGGGGGGCGCCTTCCACGTCACCGGCCTGCACGTCCAGGGCCGCCAGCTGTCGGCCAATTTCATCGGCAACCTGATTCCGGTGCGCGACATCGAGGCGGCGCCCTCGACCCGGCTGTTCTCCCTGTGGCTGCAGCAGAGCGTGCTGGACGACAAGGTGTCGCTGCGCCTCGGCCAGTTGCCCATGCAGGAGGAATTCTTCAACTCGGTGGTGGCCACCAACCTGATCAACTCCGCCTTCGGCTGGCCGCCGTCCTTCGCCGCCAACCTGCCCTCGGGCGGCGGCGGCTATCCCCTGTCCAACCTGGGCGCGCGGCTCAAGGTCCAGGCCACCGAGGAACTGGCGGTGCAGGCGGGCCTGTTCACCGGCAACGTGGCACCCGGCACCAATGTCGGCAACGACGCCCAGAAGCGCAACCGCAGCGGCGTGGACTACACCGTGGATGGGGCGCCCATGTGGATGTTCGAGACCCAGTACGGCCTCAACCAGGCCAAGGGCGCGGCCGGCCTGCCCACCATGTTCAAGCTGGGCGGCTGGTATTACGGCGGCCGCGCCACGGATCAGCATTACGACGAGGCCGGCGTGTCGCTGGGCAGCGGCGCGGCGGGTTCGGCCAAGACCCATCGCGGCAACTGGGCGGTCTACGGCATCTATGACGGCATGGTCCACCGCGAGGCGGGCACCGAGGATCTGGGGCTGTCGGCCTTCCTGCGGGTCACTGCCCTGCCCGAGGACCGCAACCAGATGCCGTTCTATTTCGATACCGGCCTGGCCTACAAGGGACCGTTCGAGGGGCGCGACGACGACGTGGCCGCCCTGGGCTTCGCCTTCGGCCGCATGAGCCCGGCACTGGCGGCCCGCGACGCCGACGCAAGGCGTTTCGGCACCAATACCGCTCCCGACCACGATTACGAGGCGGTCGTCGAACTGAGCTACCGCTATCAGGTGACGCCCTGGCTGACCGTGGTGCCGGACGTGCAGTACGTGGTCCATCCCGGCGGCACCACCACGCTTCCGGAAAATTCGTCCAAGACCATTCCCGACGCCACGGTGGTGGGTTTGCGGACGGTGTTCAAACTGTAGGTTCTTGCGGATTCCGAAGGCGTCGATTATACCTTGCGGGCGGAGTCGGGCAGGGGGTGTCAACCCCTTGATTCTCAACGGCCCCGCCCGCAACCAGGACGTCCAGACCAGCAGGAGAGACTTTGATGCAGGTCCGCATCTATCGCCCCGCCAAGACCGCCATGCAATCGGGCCGGGGTGGCAACGCCAAGTCCTGGGTCCTGGAATACGAGCCGGCGGCTCCCAAGCAGCCCGACAACCTGATGGGCTGGCTGGGCTCCACCGACACCACCTCGCAGGTCCGCGTCAAGTTCGACACCATGGAGGAGGCGGTGGCCTTCGCCAAGCGGAAGGGCCTGGACTACCAGGTGGCCACCGAGAACACCCGCCTGCAGAAGCCCAAGAACTACGCCGACAATTTCCGCTACGACAAGCTGGAATTCGGCCGCTTCTAAGCGCCACGAAGGCGGCACCGGGCGCCCTTAGCTCAGTTGGATAGAGCAGCCGCCTTCTAAGCGGCAGGTCGCTGGTTCGAGCCCAGCAGGGCGCGCCATTTCCAGCGGGTTCCTTGCACTAAAACCGAATTTCGGGGACAATCTGGGGACAGTTCGTGTCCCGGAGTGTCCCCGCATGGCCCGCGCCAAGAAGCTTCCGATTTTCGAGCGCTATGCCCCGGATGGCCGCTTGCTCGGCTATCAGGTCAAAATCCGCCGCAAGGGCTGGCCTGCGGTCACCCGCCAGTTCGACAAGATGGATGACGCCCGGCGCTTCGCCATCGAAACCCTGTCCCAGATGGAGAAGGGGGCCTTCGTTGATCGGCGGGAGATCGAAACCATCACCCTGGCCGATGCCCTCGACCGCTATGACCGCGAGATCGGACCGACCAAGAAGCGGCCCGATGGGGTGACGGCCTATGTGCGGCGCTGGAAGAAGGTGGACGCCTCCGGAAACTCGATTTCTGACGTTCAGAGACGGTCGGCGTGGGCGCGTTCCGGCCTGGCCGTGATCTGAAGAGGAACTTTTGGTCCAATTCTGAGGTTGAATTGCCTCGGCATTCCCCTTCCTTGGGGTCATGCGGCGGCCGTTTTCTCCAGCCAGCACCACCGTTTCATATTGTAGGCAATATTGACCAGGGTGATCGTCGCCTCGGCCCTGGCCTTGCCGATGGTTCGGATGAAAAGCCCCATGCGGTCCTTCTGCTCGGCAAAGACGTGCTCGACGCGGGCGCGGATTTTGGATTTGACCGCATTGGCTCTCGCCGTGGCCTTGGCCATTGGTTTGCCTCTCGGCTTCTTGCGGTGGATGTGGCTGACGCGGCCATGGTCGGCCAGGAAATCGTCGTTGGCCTGGGAGCGGTAGGCGGTATCGGCCCACACCGGTGAGGCGGTATTGTTCGGATCGATCAGCCCCTCCCGCAGTCGGGCACCGTCCGCCGCCGCCGCGTCGGTCACAATGCAGCGGCGGATGATGCCGTGCAGGCGGTCGATGGAGATATGGCTCTTGTAGCCGAAGACCGGAATGGCGATGTCGATCTGCGGCTTGCCATCCGCCGTCGGCTTAGCCTTGGCGAATTTCACCGTCCAGCGGGCATCTCGATCCTTTTGCCGCAGCTTGGCCGGCTTGTCCGTCCACGCCTCGGGGATCTGACCGGCCTTGATCGCCTCCTTCTCGCCATCGCTGTTGCGCTGCTTGGGCGCCGCTACCAGGGTGGCGTCGATGATCTGGCCGCCCATGGCCAAATAGCCGGCAGCGGAAATCGCCTGGTCGAGCGTGTTGAACAGCCGGTCCAGCGCCTTGGTCTTGATCAGCGCCTCGCGGAAATCCCACAGCGTGTTGGCGTCGGGCACCGCGTCTCCGGGGCGCAGGCCGCAGAACCGCAGCCAGGTCAGGCGATCCCGCACCTGAAACGCCGTCTGCTGCAACGACAGGCCATACAGCCCTTGCAGGACCAGCATCTTGAATTTTAGCACCACGTCGAACCCGGGCCGGCCGCCCTTCGACGGATCGGAGCGCCGAACCGCCTTGGTCAGCGCCGGGCGAAATTGCTCGAAGCGAACCGTCCGCTCCAGTTGCTCCAGCGGATCGCCTTCCGCCGACAGAGCCTCAAGGCTGTGCTCGAAATCCCAGAAACCGGCTTGCCCCTTCATCTCGACCTCCCGGTGATCCCAGGGAGAATCGAATCACAAAACCGTCAGAACCGCCAGTTTCCGGAGGCGTCCAGGTGCCGCTGGCCGCCCGAATCATCTCCACCCTGCGCCCCACTGACTTCGCCGTCTATCGTGACGAGCGCCTGGCGGCGGGCCTCAGCGGCAATGCCGTGCGCCTGGAACTGGGGCTGGTCCGCCACCTCTATACCATCGCCATCAAGGAATGGGGCTGGCCGGTGGTCAATCCCATCTCCAACATCCGCATGCCCAAATGCGCCCCAGGCCGTGAGCGGCGCCTGGATGCCACTCCCGATGACGACGGGCGGACGGAAGAGGCGCGCCTGATCGCCGCCTGTGATGCCGGCAAGTCCAAGTGGTTGACGGCCATCGTCAAGATAGCCATCGAAACAGCCATGCGGCAGGGAGAAATCCTCGGCCTACGCTGGGAGAATGTTGATCTCACCAAGGGGACGGCCCACCTTCCCGACACCAAGAACGGCACTGCCCGCACGGTGCCGCTGTCCCCGGCGGCCATCAAGGTGCTGAGCGCCGTGCCCCGCAACATCGACGAGGGGCGCGACAGCCGGGTGTTTCCCATCGGCTCCATGTGCGTCACCCACGCCTTTCAACGGGCCTGTGTGCGGGCCAAAATCGACGGGCTGCATTTCCATGATCTGCGCCACGAAGCCACGTCGCGGTTCTTCGAACAGGGCTTTGGAATTCAGGAAGTGGCCGCCATCACCGGCCACAAGACGCTCCAGATGCTCAAGCGGTATACGCACCTTCGGGCGGAGGATCTGGCGGTGAAGATGGCGAGAGCCGCTGAAGCATGAATGCAGAGGGGCTTTTGTATTTGGAATGAGCGTAAAAATCTATACATAGTATATTAAATATACAACGCGTCAAAGTGATGGCATCGCAATACAATAAAAAATAAATTTAAAAATACAATGTTATTGATGTCGGAAAGTAAGCTTCAATACTACTCACTAAATCCATTGGCGAGGTTGATTGTGATCGCGGCAAGATCACGAATATCTTGATTCTCGTCATTTAGAAGCCTCGTACAGATCAGCATCATGTAATCACTTCGCAGATTTCTAGAAGCCATTATAGAAAGCTTTCTAATGTGGACACGGCCGCTGCAGGAAAGAGTGTCAATAAAACCGAAATGTCTATCGGAACTGCTAGTGGATAAAAATTTAGCGATTACGTTTATTATGTTCTCTGACGCATCTCTTAATCCAGCCTCTATCATGTCATCAGTTACTAAGTTACTATATTTTTTCAGCATAACTTCATATGAAATCTGTCGCAAGTACGAGTTATTTGAGTTCATCCCATCCAATACGTATGGTACGGCATCGTATCCTTTACATTCGCAAATTATCAGCAATCCCTCAGCAGAAACATTCCCATGAAGACTCTCAAATGCAGAAAATGCCTCATGAATTGCCATGCTGGGGCTAAATTTCCTAAATATTTTTAATGCAAAGCATCGTGTGTCTGGAAAATCGTCATATAATAGCGGTTTTACATGATCAAGGACATCGACATTACCTATGTGAAAAATAGCCCGTAAAGAGTGATGTCGAACCTGAGGGGATGCATCTTTTAATGAATTTATAAGATGTCGTATCGATCCAGAGTCGCCAATTTTTGCAATCACTCGTGGAGCGCGTCTTCTGAGCCTTTCATTTGAGCTAGATAGGCACTTTTCCATTAAATCAATAACAGCGCTTCTACAAATTTGCTGCGATAACAAATTGACAATTCGATTCGCCTCAGATGCGCCGACAGAACCAAGGAGTGCAATCAATTCCCAGATATCGCGTCCTATTTCATAAGTTAAATGTGAAAATAAAGGCGGAATATTAAAGCTAATGTAGCCGCAATTGGCCAACGCACAAAGCCAAATATCTCCTTTCTTTTGATTCCAAAGAATGGTAAATAGCCTATCTCCAATACGAATGCTTCCAGTTCTCGGAAAACAGAAGTCATTTGTGTTAATATAATTTTTTACATCAGACCTATCTAGGTGCAATTTGTCAATAACATAGCGAATTATTGTCGTATCACCTAAAATGGCCATGCCAATTTCAGCTAAATTTATGCATGACCGCTCAAATGCAATTAATGCATATTCTTTTTGAATGTCGCTATAGCCCTTTGCTTCCTGGAGGCGAAGCCATTCACAAAATGTAGTTGGAAAGTTTGTGCAAAATGTCACAATGGCATCACGCAATGCGCGTCTGGCCCCTCTTTTTGTCATAGCTATTTTCTGAAAAAGAGAATCAATACAAAATACATGGTCTATCTCACATAATGATTTGGCTAAGATTTTTACAAATGGTGGCGGTGCAGTACTTAAGAGGCGTGACACATACGGGGCAGCATGATGGCCAAGCTGAGTTAAAGCGCCGGATATCTCATTATCATTGTAACATGATAATCTGTTTGCATAATAGTGCTCAGACACCAATCTAGCTAGAAGCGTTAGATCATCATGATCAAGTGTATATATAGTTCCAGAGTTCTTTATGCATCGAATAGCTAGCACAGGGTCTATTCTGGCCAGCATGATAACTTTGTTGACAACGTTAAATCCTGGAATAAACGAAAATACATCCTTCCAGCTGCTGTCCTTCCTGGATCTGTATTTCTTTATATTTATTAAATATTCATTGTCATCTTGTAAGATGAGAGTTTTTGCAGTAAAGAACGCGCCAATTATCGGATGTGAGAAGGCTATGTCATTTTCCTCCTGAAACCGAACATAATTAATAATTCCACAAATACATGCCGCATCAAAGACAAGATGAGCCGTTTCATTGCATAATACTCTATCAATATATCCTCTGGAAATATGAGAAATCGACCGCTTGGAAAACATTTCCCATGCGACTACGCAAAGAACGCTTAACAATTCAGCGAATGAAATTTTAGAAATTTTTCCTTCGCACTCCTTTATGGTGAAAAGGTCACTGATATAAATATACACTAGCTCTGAAACTGTAACCGGATAGCGCTCTGGAGATGTTAGTAGTACTTCGCAGAGCATTACTAAAAAAATTGGCCGATTTGATAAAGATAATATTGCTGGTGGGGTTTCCAATACGCGTTCGTATATTGAGTCTACGGCCTCTGCATTTCCCACGTAATTGCTAATTAGACTCCTCTTTGAGGATTCTGATAAAGGCAATATCTCGATATACGGGAGGCAGAATTTTTCAAGTAAGGAATATCTCTTGGGCGAATATCCCTCCTTTCTGCATGCTATAACAATGTTCTGCGGCATGGATTTTTCGATCCACGCAGATAGATCACGCACAACTCGTTCAAATTCAGAGCCAGGTACTTCATTCAAACCGTCAACGAGCAGAAAAATACGGTCAAACGAAATATGAGATATTCCCGCTCTCTCTCGGCATCGAATAAAATACTCACTAATTGTAAGCCCGCTATCATACCATGATCCAAGGTCAACAGATAATGGGATGCCAAACCTCATCTGTTTCGCATCTACGAGACGAGAAAAATAGACAAGTGCATATTTGAGAGATGTTGTTTTACCTGACCCGGCTTCCCCAAAAAATATAAAAGATGAGCATCTGGTGAAAACATCAAGTGCACTGGAGAATATGTCGCCCAAGGCAATGTCGTCACTTCGTGGCGTTGCTTCATCTAATATTGATTCCTTGCGTGTTATTTTCCTTAACTTCCGAGCGGCGCCCATCGTTGCTGTTGTTTCTTTTTTTTCTATGATTTTTGTCACAAGAAATTCGAGTGAAACATATCCATCTTCGATGTATGAATTTTGCGTAATAATTTCACGTACATATCGAATAATGTCGCGATCCATCACTTCAGTATGTGTGCCTCCACTGAAGTCACTATTTTTTTTGTTATCACATTTTGGTAGCCACCCTCTTACAGTATGCGATAGGGATGGTTCAATTAACCACAGGTTACTATTGTGATATTTGTATATAGATGGATGAACTGCGCCTAATGCAAAGTCAAATTCGTAAAACGCAAAATGCATTGAATACTGGCTTTCGTGGGCGGCTCCGCCAGCAAGTGTAATTAATCTCTGACCTGTATTTGTCGAATTTATTTGTAGTGATGGATTGTGGAAGTGGCCATGAAAGAATGCATGAGGACCGCCATCTATGCGATTTAAAATAGAATTAAACTGATCGGCATTCCATTGAGTCAAGCAGTTATTTATGGGATGGTGTGATATTATTATAGTTAGGTCGTTCTCTGTGTTGCAATGTGAAAGAAGGTAGTTGACGGATTCGACGTCAATTACAAGACAAGGTTCGGCTGCTGTGTCGTCATTCTTGCTTGATAATATGGCGGAGTTTACGGATAGAATGTTTATTTTTTTTGACCGTATGGTGTATGTGCCGAAGCCACATGACAATCTGTCATTCCATTCGATATGGTTCTGAGCGATGGTTTTCTCAAAGTCTAAATAGTTATCAAATTGGGCTGCGTCATTGAATATAGATTCGCGTGTTTGTAGCCATTTTTGTTCGCTATGATGTGCGTAGAAGAATGAATGTTCATGAGTTGTGGTTAGCAAACTCCTATTTACATCGTGATTTCCAGGGGTCATAGCAACAAAACAATTCGGCCAAGGTTTAAGCAGTTCAGTGAGCCATAACCTTGCGTCATTGTATTCTGCGGTACTGGCTATATTCGCAATGTCCCCAGTTATAACGCAAATGTCGGGTGTTCTGCCGTCGCAATGCGCGGATTTTATTAGTTGATTATAGCTAGAGAACTCAAGTCCGTAGCCGCTATTCTGCCCAAAATGGAGGTCGGATATATGGAGAATTGTTAATCCCATTCATTCCCTCCAAAATTAATGTATGTATATTATTCGTCAATTGATGGCCGTGAGCTTCGTCAATTGATGGCCGTGAGCTCGGATGTAACGCAGTTATTGTGAGCAAAACCGATGTGGCGCACAAGCTATTTGGGCTAAAATGGGTGAAATTGCCCTCGCCGGGTGGCCTCTCCTGGGTGATCGTCCCAGATCACCCAGGAGAGCCTGAAGGGTGAGGTGTCGCCGCCCCGTCAAGCGCCTGCTCGGCCTGCGGCCTCCTCGGGCGCTTGACTGGTCGTCTGCGTGCCGGCGGCTCCCGATGGTCGCCGTCCACGACTGTTCCGCTTACTTCCGCCTGAACAGCCATTCGGGAATCAGGTGAATGGTTTCGTCAAGGCGCAGCAGCCCGCATTCATCATCAAGCACCTGGCGGACACCAACATGGCCGGATTGGTCGGCGGGTTGGTTGCTGACGATGAAAACCGGATTCGGCGTCGTCCCCTTGCCCGCCCCCTGCTGGTAGGCCCGGAACAGGTCGAGAGGCGGAATTGCGAAGCCGTCTGCGTGGCAGACGAGGGCCTTGGTGCCATCCTTGTCGCTCAATCGCAATATTCGCCAGGATGGTGCTGGGCCGGTAGGTTCCGGCGGCTTTTCCAGCTTGGCCTTCATGCCACCCCGTGCCCCCTCCCACACCACTACATTGACCCGTTCGCCGGGCATGAAGTTGGGGAAGCCAAGGAACGGCTCCGGGTTCTTTCGGTTGTCCTGCCAGTAGGCATCGAGGCGCATGGGGTCGCCGATGTCGAGGGTCACCAAGGCGTGGAGGATGCCGTTGTCCTTCCTCCCCCACACCAGCGCGACGAGCCTGCCGGGATAGGTGCCGGGCTCCATATAGCGATGGAAGTTGCCCAGATAGTCCCCGACATGGATGCCGTGGGCGGGGGCGTCCCGGTAGCTGATGATCTGCTCCATGGCGCCCCTCCCTCAGTTCCGGGTGACCGGGGCCGCATCCGGTCCCGGCCAGGTCAGCCGGGGCGGATGTTCGCCCCGGACATTGGCGATGAACTGGGCAAGGGCGGCTTCCAGGCCCCGCACATCGTCGATCCCGACGCTGTAGGCGGCGGAAACGAATTCGAACCACAGGCGGCGGGGGATGCTGAACACGATCTCGTCCATGCCCTGCGCGGCGATGGAGAGGTGGGCGATATCCTGGCAACCGGTATCGTTGAAGGTGGTCATGATCTTTCTCCTGTGAGTCTGGGCAGGCTTCCTACCTGCTGCGGTCGAATCCCCCACGGCCGGGGGCAGGGACCCGGGCCATGCGGTCCATAATTTGGGCTTGGCGCTGGGCGGCCTGGACCTGTTCCCGTTGGTGGGGTGAAAGCTGATTTCGCTGGTCCGCCGGGGCATGGCGTGCGGCCTCGGCAACGTCGCGGAATAGGTCCCGCTGGGTGCCGATGCCCTGGCGCTGCCGGTCGAGGCCGATGGCCTGCTCCCGCGATTCCTGGGTCAGGCGGTGCGCCTCCTGGCGCAGGGGTTCCATGCGGCGGACGGCTCGCTCCGCGGTGAGAGCGGTTTTTCCCAGAGCGGCAACTTCCGCGGCCTGCCGCACCGCCTGACGGCGGGCATCATTGGCGATGGGGCCAAGGGCCGCCCCGTGCAGGCGCCCGAACGCTTCCGGCGTGCGTTCCATCCGGCGGGCGGCCTGAGCGATGCCGTCGCGCTCCGCATGGCGGCGAAACGCCTCCAGCACGGCGTCGGGGGCGCGATAGACGCGGGCCAAGCCCTCCCGGAACTGCTGGGCCTTCTTGTCCGCCCAAGCCGTCTTGTGGTCGAGGGCGGCGGCGTCTTTGCCGTGCCGCTCGGCTTCGATCTTGGCCTGCTCGATGCGGGCGGTAAGGGCCTCCCAGCGGTTCAGGCGCTCTATGGCCGCGCCGAGGGGAACATCAGGCGATAGACCTCGATCACGGGACGACGAGCCGCCAGGGCGGTTGCCGTCGCCGCGCCCATGGTCAGCCCCACCAGTTCGCCCAGGATCAGCGCCAGGATGGTGATCAGGATCAGCCAGCGGCGGCGCCGGGCTTCGGCCCATTGGCGCGCCTCGATCCGCTCCACGCTCCAGCGGATGGCCTCGGCCGCCCGGTCGATGTGCTCGGCGATCTGGATCAGGTCGGTGGCCGTCGCGGCGGTGGTCGCGTCGATCCGCGCCTGGATGGCGTTCTCCACCTTGTCTCTCAGGCTTTGCCCTTCGGTGTTCGTCATAGCTGCCGAACCTCTTCTCCAATGCGTGAATGCTGGCCTTGCGGTCGATGCTGGATGCCTTGGCGTGTTCGTGGCCGTCCGTGACCACGAGGCCCCGCCCTTCCTTGCGAAGCTGAAGGCCGTGACGCTCCAGGCGTTGATCAAGGTCGCGCCAGCTTTCAGCCTCGGTGAAGTCGCGGCCTGCGACTTCTTTCACGATGTCGGCAAAGGGGGCCTGGCCGTGACGTTCCAACTGGCGCAGATGTCCGCCGGACGGCCCGCGTTCCGGCGGCGGGCGGTCGAAGTCACGGCGGTTGTGGTGGCCGATGACCACCTCATAGCCCCGTGCGTTCGCTTCCTGGGCAACCGCCCGCTCGAATCGGGAATAGTCGTTGCCGGTGTCCCAGGCCCGGCCGGTTTCGGGATGCACCCGGTTGACCACCACATGCACATGCGGGTGGGGCGTGTCGTTGTGGGCCACCACCAGCGCCTGGTGGTCCTGCAAGCCGACACGTTCGAGGACACCCTTGGTGACCTCCAGTTGCTCTTCCTGCGTGGTCGCCGATCCCGGCGCCCAGTCCAGGGTGAAATGGTAGGCCGGTTGTGAGACACGCGAGTTTTCCCGCGCAGTGGCCGCCATGACCTTCTCGGCGATCTCGGGGGTATCGCTCGGCAGGTTCAGGCCCGCCGTCCACTCCACCCGCTCCGAGGTTTCCAGAATGGTGGTGCGGCGCCCTTCCTTCTCCACGTCGTGGGTGGCGTATCGGACGGTGCCCCGGAAGGTCTTGCGGGTGCCGTTGCATTTGGCGATCAGCGCCCGACCGCCCCGGCCCTGCTGGTAGAACTTCGTCCGTCCCTTCTTTTCGTCGAGCGCCGTCATAGCTTGCCGATGGCCTCCAGCACCTCGGCCAGCACCGCCTCGACCCGGTCGCCGATGATGAAGCCTCGGGCGTTCGCCAAGCGGGCAAGCTGATTGAGGTTGGCCCCGATGCGGCCCAGCTGATGCACCAGTTGGGCGGCTTCAGCCCCTCGGCGCGCTTTCACCTCCACCCCCAGGGCGGCCTCCCGGATGAAGCGGGAGGGCGTCATGCCCGCCAGGGCCGCCTTCGCTTCGACCGTCGCCCATTCGGCCGGGGAGAAGCGGACGGTGCGGACGAGAACCCGCTTTTGCCGAGCTTCGGCGTCGGTCGCCGGGGGCTCAACCCGGCTGTTTTCCTGCCTCGGCGCCTCGCGCCGACCGTTGAGCGGCCCGGGGGGCGGCGAAACCGAGCGGTCGCGTATTACGCGACCATTGCTCGCAATGCCTTTAACCATCGACGCACCTCCTCCGCTGCCGATCCGGGAAGGTCGGTTCCGCCATGGGCGTGAGAGCCTGAACGGCGCGGATTTCCTGGAGATTGCCGCCGGTGGGGCCACCCTCGGAAGGCCCGTGTGGGCCTCCCGAGGGTGGCGTGGTGCGGTGGTGGGGAGAGGCGCGATTTGGCACAGCCTGATTTTGGGCTGGCACAGTCTGAAAATGCCCTGGCACAGCCCCCGAGGAAGGGTGGCACAGGGGTGCCGAAGGGCGGCACGAGGCCGATTCCGGTCGGCACAGGATTTCACCCGTGGCCGGGTCGTAGGGCGTGCCGTCGTCGGTGTAGGCGGTCGAGAGGGTTTGGACAGTTGGCCGACGGGTGTGGACGTTAAAGGCCGCGATCCGCCCGGCCTGGCCCGGATCGGCGGCGGCCTGGCCGGCGGCGATGGCGCGGGCGATGCTGGGGGCCGGAGCACCGCTGGCGTTCCACCACTCCCGCGCCTGGTCGTTCCAATGGCGGATGATGGCGAGGCGTTGGCGGCCTTCGGGCGTGGCCGGCTGTTCCGTGTAGTTGACCACCAGCGTGATCGGCTGGGCGAATGGGCCGAAGCGGAATTGCGGCGCCGTGCGACACAGAATCAGGTTTTCCCGGCGTGGGTCGGGTTCGGCCTCGGTGTCGAGGGGATCGCGTTTCGACTTGGTGACGATCTCCAGCCGGGCGCCGCCCCGCCGGTTGACCATCGCCACCTTCTGGCCGTCCCGCTGGAGCTGGCGCCGGAACTCGGCAAAGGCGCCCATGGGCTGGGCGAACTTCATGCGGTGGGTTTCCCACCACAGCCACACCAGCTCATCGCCGGGGGCATCGTCCAGTTCGGCAGGCTTGAACGGGTACTTGATGGCCTCGTCGGCATCCTTCAGGCGGCCGTTGTCCCGCCAGTGGGCGCCGAGCCGCGTGTGGGACCACTTGAGGAAGGCGGACCACCTGGCCTTGCTCATGGGCCGTCGCGGGGCATACAGCACGTTGGCGTGGGGATGATATGAGGCCGTATCGTCACGGGTGAACTCGGTCCCCCGGTACAGCACCTCCATTCCCCAATCGCGGTCGGCATCGTGAGCCCATCGGGACACCTGACGATGCAACCTCGCCATGGCGCCGCGAAGATCGCCCCAGGCCTGGACCCGGCGGCCTGCGGTGATGACGGCATAGCGGAGGTGGGCGCCCGATGGTTCATTTCGCTGGAAGTAGCGTAGGGCGTTGAGAAAGGGGCGCCGCTCCCGCTGGGATATCAGCGGTAGGAAACGGATAGCCCGATAGCTCTCCTCGTCGTCGATCTCGCCGGTAGCGTTGCCTACCGCGACCAGCCGAACGGAGGCACGGGCTCGGATACCGCCGAATTGCTCCAGGGCATCGGCCATTCGAGCCGTCTGCTCGGCCAGCACCTGGCGCCGCCGGGCGCTCTCGCGCCAATGCTCCGGGCTCAACTGCCACCCGGTGTTGAGCCGCATTACGTCGTCCGTGGTTATCTGCCCTGCGTCGTCGTCCTGTGGGGCATCGTTGACCGATGCAAGCATGGCGTCCCTCCAAATGGAGGCCGCCGCCGGGCAAGGTTCGGACGCTCAGAGACAAGGGATTGCCCTTGTTCTCTGTTCGCGGGACGCCTAGATTCGGATTTGCGAGGATCGTTTCGAGGCGCCTGACTTAACCGGGATGGCGACCTGAGCGTTTCCGGGAAGGCTCTGACAGGTACCAGCCGTCAGGGCCTTCTTCCGTTTTGCGGTCTGGCCGTTCGGCAGAGCGGCGGGCCTCGGCTACGATTCTGTGGCATGGCTAAAGCGACTTCCTGGGGCGCCCGCGCCGCCGGGGCTGGGCCTCGGCATGAACCGGAGGTTCGCGAGGAGGTTCGGTCTGGCGAGCAAGCCACGCTTTGACCGCCTCCACGTCCCACAGCAGCGTCTTGCCCAGCTTGATGGCCGGAGGCACGGCACCAGGATTGCGCCACCGATCTTGAAGGATGGTGGCGCGAGAGCGTCGCAAGAGTGCGGCAAGCTCATCTACAGTTAAGTAATCGGGAAGTGAGGTCACGGGATGCACCTCAATGGATAGTGTGTGCGTCAGAACCGTGTCATAAGTCATTAACGCAAGTCAATTGATGGTGTTTGTGGGTAAAATTGCCCGTGTGGGTAATTTTGCCCACATTTGCGCAATTATTTTTCTCTCTGCATTAATTTTGTCGCGACAGTTCTTGCGGAGATATTTGCCATAATATTTTTCATCTGATTTAACAGTTAAATTGCGATGGTGTGGCTGTGTGGAGAATGTCTCGTAAAAAGGGAATTCACGGTTGTATCTGGTGCGATTGTTAGCCTCGGTGCCGGCGGTATCGTCGAATGTGGCGGTGCTGCAGCTTGGGGTGCAGGGCTCTCCCTGCGCCAAGGTGACTTGGGCCGTCTGGTGTATCGCCTGGGCGCTGCTCACACCCAACCATCGCCGCCGGCTGGGGCGGTCGGCCCGCGTGATGATTGGCGCCGCCGGTTGACTGCTCTCGCGTCCTGAATGCACAAGCCTCGGTTCCGCCGAGAAGGCGCGGGCGTCGGCCGTGAGGCCGTCCCTTGTCGGTGACGTCAGGGACGCGGACAGGGGCGGGGGCCTTACCCCCGCACCCCAGCGAGTATTTCGGGCGTAAGGTGTCGACTACGCTGAAGTGTCCCCGGGGACAAATCGGGGACAGTTCGAGCGAGGCCGTCTGTTAATGGCGTCGATTAGCTGTCATCGTAATATATTGATGTTAAATGCTAATGCCGGAGAACGGCAGCTATCCTGCGGGCTTCCGATCAGCCTTCTAAGCGGCAGGTCGCTGGTTCGAGCCCAGCAGGGCGCGCCAATGCCTGTCGCCGTGGGGAAGTCTCTTTCGCCCTTTCGCCCTTCCGCACGATTTGGATTTACGCCTGGAGGGCGGCCTCGACAGCGGCGGGGTTGTGCTTGATGACCAGCAGAAGAGCCCTGGCTGCCCGGTCGGGGCGGCGACGGTGTTGTTCCCAATCCTGCACCGCCCGCACGTCCAGGCCGAAGCGGCGGCAGAACTCCGGGCGCTTGAGGCCGAGGTCCTCGCGGATCGCCTTGACGTCCACGTCCTCGGGAACCTGCACGGTCTGAGTCCGCAAGCCCGTCACCTTGCCTTCGGCGTAGGCGGCCATTTCGGCGAACGCTTCCACCAGTTCCGCGCTCACGTCGATCTTCTTTCCGCTCATTCCCTTCGCGTCCTCTGTTTCGCCGCTGCCTTCATTCTCTGGACGAAGGATACGACGAGCTTGCGCTGTTCCGGGCTCAAGTCCGCCTGCTCGTTCTTTCCGTATAGGAACAGGGCAAAGAGCGGCATCGCCTCGGTGTAGTAGTAATAGATCGCCCGCACACCGCCGGATTTGCCCTTGCCCTTGGCGGCAAAGCGTATCTTGCGGGCGCCTCCCGTCCCTTCGATCTCTTCCCCGGCCTCGGGGTCATAGGCCAGGCGGTCGATGAGTGCGGCCTTTTCCTCGGCGGACAACAGCTTTTCAGCCCGGCGGGTGAAGGCCGTCATCTCGACGATGGTGACGGGCTTGGTCTTCATCGCAAGAAATAATGCGGCAGTGCCGCAGATCCGTCAAGACGACGCATGGAACTGCGGCAGGTCGCTGGTTCGAGCCCAGCGCGGCGCGCCTATGCCTGCCCTCGCTTCAATGCGGCAGGCGCAGCCAGCCGAAGCGCGCCGTCATGATGAAGGTGTCCTGCCACTGGCCGGCCACCAGCGACACCTTGTCGCCCGGCTTGGGGTCCGGCATCGCCCGCTCGAGATCCCCGATCGCCTGCTTGATCAGCACATGGGGCGTCGTCACGGTGACGGTGTTGAGGTGTTCGATCATGATGTTTCCCACTCCTGGTGCCTCGCTCTCTTCGCCGGAATTTCCGGAAAATTCGAAGTATCTGATTGTAACCTTTCCAGGGTCGCAGCCGGGGCGTGCATCCGGAGGAGAGGGCGGTGTGGTGGTATAAGCGTCGTAAACTCCATAAAATTGAAATCTACCAATGGCTTAACCCTATACTTTCGAGGTCTCGGGGATTGCGTAGGGATTTGGCCGTAGTGTTTCGGGGGGAAACGATGGACAACATGGAGGGATGCGCGGCGAGGCTTGCCCTGCTAGACTGATTCGTCGTCCATCCGCAGGGGAAGCGCTCGTGACCGCCCGAAAGTCCGCCAGCAACGACCGCCGCATCGATGATCGCCACGAGGGCGAGGGCCTGTTCATGCTGTTCGACGGCATCCTGGTCGAGGTCGTCGACATCTCCATCGGCGGGCTGAAGTTCCGGCGGCCGCCGGGCCTGCTCAGCCACGGCTACCGTTTCACCTTCGAACTGCGCTCGGCCTACGAGGACCCCAATCCCCTGGCCAAGGGTGTGGCCGTGGTGCGCGCCCTGGGGGCTGACTGGGTGGCGGTGGAATTCGTGCGCCCCACCTTCTCGCTGATGAAGGTGGTGGGCCGCCATATCGGGCGCCTCCTGGTCGGTCGCTCCCACCTGTTCCGCCACTGATGAAGCTCAACGCCATCGAGGCCGGCTCCGCCTTCACGGACGGGGTGCCGCTGCTGATCCTGCACGGCCTGCTGGGTTCGGCCCGCAATTGGGGGGCGGTGGTCAAGGCCCTGGGCGAGAGGCGCCGGGTGCTGGCGCTGGACATGCCCAACCACGGCTCCAGCCCGTGGAGCGAGGTCATGGACTATCCCTTCATGGCCCGCGAGGTGGCGGCGGTCATCGGGCATCTGGGCGGACGGGCGGCGGTGATGGGCCATTCCATGGGCGGCAAGGCGGCCATGACCCTGGCGCTGACCCATCCCGAGATGGTGGAGCGGCTGGTGGTGGTGGACATCGCGCCGGTGACCTACAACCATACCTTCGCTCCCTTCGTGAAGGCCATGCGCGCCGCGCCCCTGGCCGAGGCCGCCTCGCGCGGCGAGGTGGAGGCCGCCCTGGCCCGCACCGTCATCGACAAGGGCGTGCGCGCCTTTCTCATGCAGAATCTGGAGGGCGGCGCCGGCGGCTATCGCTGGCGGCCCAATCTCGCGGTCCTCAACGCCCACATGAACGACATCATGGAGTTTCCCGACTTCCCCGAGGGTACGTGCTATGACGGCCCCGCCCTGTTCGTGGCGGGCGAGACCTCGGAATACGTCCGTCCCGCCTACCGGGAGGCCATCACCCGGCTGTTTCCCCGGGCGGAGACGGTCACCATTTCCGGCGCCGGCCACTGGGTCCACGCCGACAATCCCACCGCCTTCATGGCCGCCATCGGGTCTTTCCTGTAGTCGTTGCGGTTTCCATCCTTAATTTGATAAAAGTCAAATTTCAGGATGGAGGTCGGTTCGAGTGCAGGTCATCGACGCTGTCAAGCTGCAGCGCAACATCATCATGTACGCGGTACTGGCCATGGCGATGGTGGGGCTCGGGGTGGCGTTCGCGGCGATCGCTCCCCTGCATGCCCAGATGGCGGCGGCGGCGGACCGGGCCTTCGAGCACGGTCTCGACCTGCAGGTGGAGGCCTTGCGGGCCAATGTGAGCCGGGCCGGCGAACTGGCCCGACAGGTCACCAGCCGCAGCGTCATCCGCGACGCCCTGGCCGCCCACAACCGGGGCGGCATGACCGCCGACGAATTGCGGGCCTTCACCGCCGACAAGCTGGGCGACGCCCTGAAGCTGTCGCGCGAGATGCTGGGCATCACCCGGCTGGGCCGGGATTTCCGGCCGCTGGTGGCGGTGGGCCGGCCCATCCCGCCCGAGCTGTGGACGCCCGAAGCCGGCGAGCCGCCCGCCCTGGGGGCGCCGGCCCTGGTGGAGGGGCGCTGGGTGCTGCTGGCCGCGGCGCCGATCCTGGGGCGTGACGGAACGCGCGAAGGGCACGACGTGCTGCTGCTCGACGCCGAGGGATTGCGGGCCGTCGTCGCCGACGTGGACACCCTGGGCCAGACCGGCGAGATCATCCTGGGGCGCGGCGGCGGGACGGGCGCGGAAGTGTTCTTTCCCCGGCGCCATGGCGGACCCGGCATGGATGGCGAGGTGCGCGAGGCTTTCGCCCTGGCCACCGAGGACCCCTCGCCGCTGCTCCTGGCCCGTCCCGGCGGAGCCCGCGACGTGGTTCTGGCCCGGCGTCTGCCCGGCTCGGACTGGATCGTCATGATCCGCCAGGACCAGGCCGAACTGCACAGCAACATCGACCGCCTGGTTCTGGCCGTTGCCCTCGGGGCCCTGGTTCTGGTGGGGTTCGGCATCACCGGCTTCGTGCTGATCCTGCGGCCGCTGACCGGGCGCATGCTGGTCCATACCGGCGAGCTGCGGCAGCAGATTCGGGACGGGGAGCGGACACAGAAGGCCCTGGAACGCGCCCTGGAGGGAACCATCGCGGCGGTGGCCTCGACCATCGAGGTGCGCGATCCCTATACCGCCGGCCACCAGCGGCGGGTCGCCGACATCGCCATGGCCATCGGCCGGGAACTGGGCCTGTCGTCCGAGCGTCTCAAGGGGCTGCACGTGGCGGGCACCATCCACGACATCGGCAAGATCGGCATTCCCGCCGAGATGCTGACCCGGCCCGGCCGGCTGTCGCCCCTGGAATTCGACATCATCCGGGGGCATGCCGCCGACGGCTGCGAGATTCTGAACGGCGTGGAGTTTCCCTGGCCGGTGGCCGACATGGTGCGGCATCACCACGAGCGCATGGACGGCAGCGGCTATCCCGACGGGCTGAAGGGCGACGAAATCCTGTTCGAGGCCCGCATCCTGGCGGTGGCCGACGTGGTCGAGGCCATCGCCTCGGACCGTCCCTACCGCGCCGCCCTGGGCGTGGAGGCGGCCATGGGCGAGATCGCCGCCCATCGCGGAACCCGCTTCGACGCCCGGGTGGTCGATGCCTGTCTCAAGCTGGTGGCCGAAGGACGCCTGCCGCTGGGACAGGCTCAGTAATTGGTCAGGGGGTGGGGCGCGGCATCGTCCCCATGGTCACGGAACTGGTCCTTGATGCGCAGGACTTCCTCCAGGCCGGCGAGAAAGGCATCGACGCAGGCCGGGTCGAAATGGCGGCCCCGCTGTTCGCCCAGGAACGCCACCGCCTTGTCCACGCTCCAGGCCACCTTGTAGGGACGTGTCGAGGTCAGGGCGTCGAAGACGTCGGCCACCGCCACGATGCGGCCTTCGATGGGAATGTCCTCGCCGGCCAGACCGGCGGGATAGCCGCTGCCGTCGAATTTCTCGTGGTGGGTCCGGGCGATGAGGGCGGCGAGGCGGACCAGTTGCGACGAACTGCCCTTGAGGATGTCCCAGCCATAATCGGCATGCTGCTTCATGACCGTGAACTCGCTTTCGTTCAGGCGGTCGGGCTTCAGCAGGATCATGTCGGGAATGCCCACCTTGCCCACGTCGTGCATGGGGGCGGCCAGTTCCAGCCGCTCCACCGCATCGGGGGCCATGCCCAGGCGCCGGGCGATCAGGGCCGAATAGCGCGCCATGCGTTCGATATGGGCGCCGGTCTCCGGGTCGCGGTACTCGGCGGCCTTGGACAGTCGCATCACCAGTTCCTCGGCGGCTCGGTCCTGAAGGGCGAGACGCGATTGCCGCAGCGCCAGCAGGTTGCGGGTCCGGGCCATCAGCTCCGGCCCGTCCACCGGCTTGGTCAGGAAGTCGGCGGCGCCCAGGTTCAGGGCCTCCTGGCGGATCTCCCGCACGTCCGAGGTGGTGACCACCACGATGGGAATGTCCTGCATGGCCGGGCGGGCGCGGAGCCGGCGGATGAATTCCAGCCCGTCCATCTCGGGCATCATGTAGTCGGTGAGAATGACGTCGGGGGTGTTGGTCTCGCACCAGGCCAGGGCGGCCACCGCCGATTCCAGGCAGACCACCTCGCAGCCCTCGATCTTGACCAGACGGTGCTTGAGCAGCATCAGGTTGGTGGGATTGTCGTCGATGACCAGGGCGATCATGGGAGGCCTCAGAGTGACGGCAGGGCGTAGGCGGTGGCCGCCAGTTGGCCGGGCAGGGCCTCGATGCGGGCGTTCAGCTCCGCCATCAGGGGGCCGATTCCTTCGCCGGCCCGGGCCGCCTGTTCCAGGGCCAGGCAGCTGTCCCGAATGGCCAGCAGGCCCAGGCTGGCGGCGGCGCCCTTGATGGTGTGAGCCTCGCGCCGGACCCTCTCCGGATCGTCGGCGGACACGGCCTGGGCGGCGGCCGCGTGGCGGGCGCGGGCGTCCTCCAGGAACTTCTCCAGGATTTCCACCACCGTGTCGGCCTCGATGTCGGCGGCCAGGGCGTCCAGCACGTCGAGGTCGACGGCCAGGGCGGAGGGCAATGGCGATGGCGCGGCGGGCCTGGTTTGCGACGCGCCGGAATAGGGTGCCAGGGCCTCGGCCAGCTTGCGGCGGTCGATGGGCTTTGAGATGTAGCCGTTCATGCCGGCGTCGAAGCACATCTGGTCGTCGCCGCGCATGGCGTTGGCGGTCATGGCGACGATGGGAATCCGGGCGGCGGGGGTGGAGAGCGCCCGAATGGCCCGCGTGGCTTCCAGCCCGTCCATCTCGGGCATCTGCACGTCCATCAGCACCAGATCGTAGGGCAGCAGGCGGACCGCCTCCAGCGCCTCGGCGCCGTCGCCCACCACGTCCACCGTGTGCCCCAGCTTGCGCAGCAGGCCGAGCGCCACCTGCTGGTTCACGGGATTGTCTTCGGCCACCAGGATGCGCAGCCGCCTGCCGCCGGCCTCGGGGACGGCGGAATCCCGCTCCGTTTCGTCCCGGCGTTCGGTGGTTTCCGTCACCCCCAGCATCCGCCCGATGGTGTCCAGCAGCGAAGTCTGGCGCAGCGGCTTGTGCAGGAAGGCGTCGATGGCCATCTGGCCGTCCTGATGCTCGGCCGGCAATCCCTGGGACGAGGTGACGATGATCCTGGTGTTCTTCAGCATGGGAATGGCGCGGATCATGCGGACCATTTCCGAACCGGTGACCATGGGCATCTGGGAATCGATGATCGCCGCCTCCCAGGGTTCGCCCATGGCGGCGGCGCGGGTCAGCTCGCCCATGCCCGTCCCGGCGTCGGGGCAGGCCTGGACCAGGATGCCGAAGGCCCTCAGCTGGCGTTCGATGACGTCGCGGTTGACGTCGTTGTCGTCCACCACCAGCACCCGGCGCCCGGCCAGGTCGGGCGGCGACGCCGCCTGGGCGGCCAGCAGTTCCAGCGGAACGATGATCCAGAAGGTGGAGCCCTTGCCGGCTTCGCTGTCCACCCCGATGGAGCCGCCCATCAGTTCGGCCAGGCGCCGCGAGATGGCCAGTCCCAGCCCGGTGCCGCCGTAGCGCCGGGCGGTGGAGGCGTCCACCTGCGAGAACATGGAGAACAGCCGCGACTGCGCCTCGGGGGGGATGCCGATGCCGGTATCGCGGATGGCGAAGCGCACCATGCGGGTGCCGCCGGCTCCCTCCAGCGGGGACACCTCGATGGAGACGCCGCCCTGATGGGTGAACTTGACGGCGTTGCCGCCCAGATTCATCAGGATCTGGCGCAGGCGGCCGGGGTCGCCGCGCACCAGCATGCGCAGCTCGGGGTCGATCAGGCCGGCGATCTCGATGCCCTTGGCGTGGGCGCGCGGCGCCAGGATGTCCAGCACGCTTTCCACCAGGGGCGCCAGCTCGAATTCGGTGTAGTCGAGGTCGAGCTTTCCCGCCTCCATCTTGGAGAAATCCAGGATGTCGTTGATGACGGTCAGCAGGGATTCGCCGGAATCGCGGATGGTCTCGGCGAAGTGGCGCTGCTCCTCGGTCAGCCTGGTGTCCAGCAGCAGCCCGGTCATGCCGATCACCCCGTTCATGGGGGTGCGGATCTCGTGGCTCATGGTGGCGAGGAACTCGGACTTGATGCGGTTGGCGGCCTCGGCGGCCTCCTTGGCCTCGCGCAGGCGGCGCTCGACCTCCGCCTGGGCGGCGCGCAGGCGCTCCTCGGCCTCGATCTCCTCGGTGATGTCCGACGCGGTGCCGCGATAGCCGAGGAATTCCCCGCCGGGGCCGAACACCGGCTTGCCGTTGACCTGGAGGACCCGGCCCGGTCCGCCCATTTCCTTGGTGCGGTAGACGAAGTCGCGGAACGGGCGGCGCGCCTCCATGTCGGCCAGGTTCCGCAGCCTGGCCTCCATGGGCGTCTCGTCGGAGATCATCTCGTCGCGGGTCCGGCCGACGTAATGGCTGGGCAGCGCCTGGGTATGCTCGGTGAACTGGCCCGAGAAGCCGGTGAAGCGGAGGTCCGGCCCCATCTCCCAGAACCAGTCCGAGGTGGACTGGGCGAAGTCACGGAAGCGTTCCTGGCTTTCCGCCATCTCGCGTTCGATGCGCTTCCTTTCGGAAATGTCGCGCATGATCACCACGAACTGGGGGGATCCGGTGGGGGCGAGGTCGCCGGCGGCCAGCTCGATGGGAAAGGACTGGCCGCCCCGGCGCCGGGCCACGGTCTCGCGGCCCAGGGCGAAGATGCGCTCCATGGTGCGGATGGCCTCGCCGCCGGGCCTGGCCAGGGGAAGGAGGATTTCGATGCTGCCGCCCACCACTTCGTCGCGCTCGTAGCCGAAGATGGAGAGCAGGGCGGGGTTGACGCTGACGATGATGCCGTCGGGGTCGGCGATGACGATGCCCTCGCCGACGGTGTTGAGGATCGCCTGAAGGTGTGCCTCGGCCTGGCGGCGGGATTCCCGGTTGGCGGCGCGCAGTTCCTCTTCCATCAGCCGGGCCGAGCGGTCGGACAGGCGCCGTTCCCGGTCGTGCTCCTCGTAGGAATCGCTGATGAGGCGCAGCAGCGTGTCGAAATCGGGCGTGCCGTCGGCCACGCCCCGCGCGGCGCGGGCCAACTGGCGTTGCAGCAGGCGGTGAAGGGGGGGCGGAGGAGACAATCAGCGCTCGGAAATGGTGGTGATGGTCATGGTCTGGTTGTGCAGCTCGCACTTGCCGGTGAAGCCGTGGGGCGAAATCTCGCCGTAGGAGTAGAAGCCCATCAGGCTGGCGCCCTTGCCCAGGACGTCGGCGACGATCTCCACTTCCTCGGCGATGCGCTGGCCCATCAGCAGCTTGCGCCCGATGCAGCTGACCAGCAGGCCGAGGCAAGGCCCGCCCACCGCCGCCGCCGATTCCGCGGCTCGCCCGGCCCCGTCCACCAGATTGTCGAAATTGCCGCGCATCAGCCGGGCCAGATGGCCGGTGGGCATGTCGCCGGCGAAGATCATCGACTTGGCTTCCTCGTCGATGCCGACGATGGTGCGCACCACCTCGCCGCCGTCGTCGGCGCCCTGGGGGCGGATGGACAGCGGGAACAGCAGGGCGCTGCCGGGCAATCCCTGCGCTTCCTCGCCGAGATAGCGCTTGTAGAGGTCGAGCGCCGGCTCGCCGTCCAGCTCGTAAAGGATGTTGGCCGCCGAGCGGGTGATGGTGCGCGGCGGGCCGAATTCGTCCCAGCCGCCGAAGCTGCCGTGCCCGATGGCCAGCGATTCGCCGTAGAAGCCCACCGCCGCCACCCGGCCCGGTCGCATGACGTCGTCGCAGCCCACCGCCGTGGACTGGAAGCGGGCACCGTCGCCGGCCAGCCCGCCGGTCACCACCACCTCGGGAGCGGCGGCTTCCACGCAGCCGGCCACCAGGGAATCGCCATTGACCCCGGTGCCGTCGGACAGGATGAAGATGGCCCGCAGACCGGGGCCGGCCAGATCGCGGGCCAGGGCGGCGCCGGTGTCGCGCGATTGCGACACGTCCGACAGGTCGCGGGCGGCCACCCGCACCGTCGCCCGGCCGAAGCCCAGCGCCGAGACCACCACGGAATCGTCGATGACCTCGGAACCGAGAATCTCGCCGCCGGTGGTGCAGCCCAGGATGGGGGCATCGCCATAGGCGGCGCGAAGATCCGTCAGGATGGTCTCGGCCGGCAGGCTGCCGGGGGCGGCGAAGTACAGAACCAGACTGGATTTCTCGCCACGCTGTCCGGTGACGCTCCAGCCCTGGCCCGGCATCCACAGCCTCTGCTCGATCCACATGGACGGCCCTCCCTCAAATGCGTAGTTCTGCGGATGGGATCGTAGCGGCAAAATGTTGATGAATTATAACTTTGATATAAACCGAATGGCAATAATGCCCCCCCTCGGGGCGGAAGAAGAGCGTTACCCTCTGTTACTGACAGGCCGTGCGGCACCGTTCATAATCCAGCCCGACGGAATTCCCGGGAGTGGGCCTTGCCTTCCTTTGACCTGAAGAATCCCCTGTGGCGCAAAGGCGCGCTGGTCGCCGGCGGTCTGGCGCTGGCGGCCGGTCTGGCGCTGGCGCTGCTGCCGCAACAATCCCAGCCGGCGCGCAACGGGGCCAGGCCGGGTGGCCCCGACGGCCGGCCGGTGGCCGTGACGGTGGCCAACGTGGCCCGGCGCGACATGCCCATCTATCTCGACGCCATCGGCACGGTGCAGGCCTACAATACCGTGACGGTGCGTTCGCGGGTGGACGGCGAGCTGGTCGAGGTGCTGTTCAGGGAAGGCCAGGACGTCCAGGCCGGCGACGTGCTGGCCCAGATCGATCCGCGCACCTATCGCGCCCAGTACGAGCAGGCCCTGGCCACCCGCGACAAGGACACCGCCCAGCTGGAGGCGGCGCGGCGCGACCTCGCCCGCTACGTCAGCCTGGGCGACCGCGTCACCGGCCAGAGCGTCGATACCCAGCGCGCCCTGGTCCGCCAGCTGGAGGCCACGGTGCGCGCCGACGAGGCGGCGGTCTCCAATGCCAGGACCATGCTGTCCTACACCGTCATCACCGCTCCCATCGGCGGGCGGACCGGCATGCGGCTGGTGGACAGGGGCAACATCGTGCGGGCCTCGGACGCCACCGGCCTGGTGACGCTGACCCAGGTACAGCCCATCTCGGTGGTCTTCACCCTGCCGCAGCAATCCCTGGGCGCGGTCAACGAGCGCCTGCGCCAGGACGGCAAGCTGCAGGTCAGCGCCTTTCAGCCCGAGACCCGAATCCTGGCCGACACCGGCGAGCTGGAACTGGTGGACAACCAGATCGACCAGACCACCGGCACCATCAAGCTGAAGGCGGTGATGCCCAATGCCGAGCGCCGGCTGTGGCCGGGCGGCTTCGTCAACGTCCGCCTGCTGCTGTCGGTGCGCCGTGACGGGCTGGTGGTGCCGGCCCAGGCGGTGCAGCGCGGTCCCCAGGGGCCTTACGTCTTCGCCGTCAGGGAGGATCGCACCGTGGAGATGCGCTCCGTCAAGGTCGCCGCCACCGAGGCTGGCCAGGCCCTGCTGGACGAGGGGCTGACCGAGGGCGATACCGTGGTGGTGGAAGGCACCGCCAAGCTGCAGCCCGGCGCCCGTGTCAGCACCGGCGACAAGGGCGGCGAGGGCGAAGGGAAGGGCCGCGCGGGCAGGTCGCCATGACGCGGCGGGACCAGAGCTTCTTTATCCGTCATCCCGGGCGCAGCGAAGCGCAGACCCGGGATCCAGGGGGGGCGACTCCTGGATCCCGGCTCAAGGCCGGGATGACGCAAACGGTTAAGGCGGAGCCGCGATGAACGTCTCGGCCCCCTTCATCCATCGTCCCGTCGCCACCTGGCTGTTGGCCTTCGCGGTGGTGCTGGCCGGTATTCTGGGTTTTCGCCTGCTGCCGGTCTCGGCCCTGCCCCAGGTGGACTTTCCCACCATCCAGGTGACCACCCAGCTGCCCGGCGCCAGCGCCGAGACGGTGGCAAGCCTGATCACCACGCCGCTGGAACGCCAGTTCGGGCTGATTCCCGGCCTGGCGGTGATGACTTCGACCTCGTCCCAGGGCACCAGCGCGCTGACCCTGCAATTCGACCTCGCCAAGAGCATCGACGTGGCGTCCGAGGAGGTGCAGGCGGCCATCGACGCGGCGCGCGGCGTGCTGCCCACCGGGCTGCCCTATCCCCCGGTCTATTCCAAGGTCAACCCGGCCGATCCGCCGATCATGACCCTGGCGCTGACCTCGGACAGCCTGCCCATCACCCGGCTGAACGACGTGGCCGACACCCTGCTGGCCCAGAAGCTCAGCCAGATCGGCGGCGTGGGGCGCGTGCTGATCGAGGGCGGCCAGCGCCCCGCCGTCCGGGTGCGCATGGACCCGGCCCGCCTGGCGGCCTACAACCTGTCGCTGGAGGACGTGCGCCAGGCGCTCGCCAAGGCCAACGTCGACATGCCCAAGGGCAGTTTCGACGGCGTCTCCCAGGCGCTGTCCATCGGCGCCAACGACCAGATTTCCGATCCCCTGGCCTATCCCGCCCAGGTGGTGGCATGGCGGAACAATGCCCCGGTCCGCGTCGCCGACCTGGGCGACGTGGTGGAGGGTGTCGAGAATTCCCGCGTCGCCGGCTGGTTCGACGGCAAGCCGGCGGTGATCCTCAACATCCAGCGCCAGCCCGGCGCCAACATCGTGGCCACCGTCGACCGGCTCAAGGCCAGGATGCCGGAACTGACCCGCGCCGTGCCCACCGGCATCAAGGTCTCGGTTCTGGCCGACCGCACCGAGACCATCCGCGCCTCGGTGGCCGACGTGCAGTTCACCCTGGTGCTGACCGTCGGCCTGGTGATCGGGGTGATCTGGGCCTTCCTGCGCTCGGTGCGCGCCACCCTGATACCCGCCGTGGCGCTGCCCTTGTCGCTGATCGGCACCTTCGGGGTGATGGCGCTGGCGGGGTTCAGCCTGGACAACCTGTCGCTGATGGCTCTCACCATCTCGGCCGGCTTCGTGGTCGACGACGCCATCGTGATGATCGAGAACATCGTCCGCTACATCGAGAAGGGCATGAAGCCCCTGGACGCCGCCCTGGCCGGGTCCAGGGAGATCGGCTTCACCATCGTGTCGCTGACCGTCTCGCTGGTCGCCGTGTTCATCCCCCTGCTGTTCATGACCGGCATCGTGGGGCGGCTGTTCCGCGAATTCGCCCTGACCCTGGCCGTGGCCGTGGTGGTCTCGGCGGTGGTGTCGCTGACGCTGACCCCCATGATGTGCGGCCATCTGCTGAAGGGCGGCCACGAGGAGGCCAAATCGGGGCGCTTCTTCGAAAGCCTGCGCGACCTCTACGCCCGCTCGCTGGACTGGGTTCTGGGCCGCCAGGTGGCGACCCTGTGGGTGGCCTTCGCCACCCTGGTGCTGACCGTGGCGTTGTATGCGTGGATGCCCAAGGGCTTCCTGCCGTCCCAGGATACCGGCCTGATCGTCGCCACCACCGACGCCCGCGCCGACGTGTCCTTCGCCGCCATGATGGACATGCAGCGCCGGGTGTCCGATCTGGTGCGCACCGACCCGGACGTCACGGCGGTGGCCTCGTTCATCGGGGCCGGTCCCATCAATCCCACCGCCAATACCGGCCAGATGACCATCGTGCTCAAGCCCAGGAAGCAGCGCTCGGCCGGCGCGGAGGAGATCATCGCCCGGCTGGCCGACAAGGTGGCGCCGGTGGCGGGCATGCAGGTGCATTTCCGTCCCGCCCAGGACATCCAGATCAGCCACCGCACCAGCCGCACCCAGTACCAGTACACGCTGACCGACATCGACGCCGCCGAGCTGGCCCATTGGGTGCCCCAGGTGGTGGAGCGGCTCGGGGCCTCGCCGCTCCTCATGGACGTCGCCACCGATTCCCAGGAGGGCGGGCTGCAGGCCGACATCCGCATCGACCGCGACAAGGCGGCGCGCCTCGGCGTGCCGCTCCAGGCCATCGACGACACCCTTTACGACGCCTTCGGCCAGCGGCAGATCTCGACCATCTATTCCCAGGTCAACCAGTACAAGGTGGTCCTGGAGGTGACGCCGGAATACCAGGCCGGGCCCGAGGCGCTGGGGGCGCTCCATGTCCGCTCCTCCACCGGCGCGCTGGTGCCGCTGTCGGCGGTGGCCCGGGTCGAACGCTCGCGCGTGCCGCTGCTCATCACCCACCAGGGCCAGTTTCCGGCGGTGACCATCAGCTTCAACCTGCGCCCCGGCGTGTCGCTGGGTCAGGCCACGGCGGCCATCGACGCCATCCAGCGCGACATGGGCCTGCCCGAGACCATCACCGGCGACTATTCCGGCGACGCCGCCGAGTTCCGCCGCGCGCTGGACAGCCAGCCCTGGCTGATCCTGGCGGCCATGGTGGTGATCTACATCGTGCTGGGCGTGCTGTACGAAAGCACCATTCATCCGGTGACCATCATGTCCACCCTGCCGTCGGCCGGCATCGGGGCGCTGCTGGCCCTGTTGGCCACCGGCCACGACCTGTCGCTGGTGGGCCTGATCGGCATCGTGCTGCTGATGGGCATCGTCAAGAAGAACGCCATCATGATGATCGACTTCGCCATCGAGGCGGAGCGGCACGAGGGACTGAGCCCCCGGGACGCCATCGTCAAGGCCAGCCTGCTGCGCTTCCGCCCGATCATGATGACCACCATGGCGGCGCTGCTGGGCGCCATTCCGCTGGCCATCGATTTCGGCACCGGCGGCGAGCTGCGCCGGCCGCTGGGTATCTCCATCGTCGGCGGGCTGGTGCTTTCCCAGCTGATCACCCTTTACACCACGCCGGTGATCTATCTCGCCTTCGAGCGGCTGAAGCGGCGCCTGGCGCCCAAGCCGGTGGAGCAGGTGCCGTGAGTGAAATTTATCGTCATCCCGGCCGCGGCGTAGCGAAGAGCCGGGATCCAGGGGGAACGGCTCCTGGACCCCGGGTCTCGCGCTGCTCGCCCGGGGTGACGAAGGAAGCGCAACCATGAACGGCGGCGGCTTCTCCGCCATCTTCATCCGCCGTCCGGTGGCGACCCTGCTGCTGGCGGTCGGATTGTTCCTCACCGGCATGGTCGCCTTCGACCGGCTGCCGGTGGCGCCGCTGCCCAAGGTGGACTTTCCCACCATCGCGGTGACCGCCAAGCTGCCCGGCGCCGATCCCGCCACCATGGCGGCCACGGTGGCGGCGCCGCTGGAGCGCCGCCTGGGCGAGATTCCGGGCGTCGCCGAGATGACGTCCACCAGCACCCAGGGCTCGACCTCCATCACCGTGCAGTTCGACCTGGACCGAAGCATCAACGGCGCCGCCCACGACGTGCAGGCGGCCATCAACGCGGCGGCCTCGGAACTGGCCATCGACCTGCCTTCGCCTCCCACCTACCGCAAGATCAACCCGGCGGAATCGCCCATCCTGATCCTGGCGGTGACGTCGGATTCGCTGCCCTCGGCGCGTGTGTTCGACGCCGCCGACGCCATTCTCGCCAGCCGCATCTCCCAGGTGGACGGGGTGGCGCAGGTGTCGCTGTCCGGCGCCGAGAAGCCGGCGGTCCGCGTCCGGGTCAATCCCGGCCAGCTGGCGGCCATGGGGGTGGGCCTCGAGGATGTGAGGAGCGCGCTCGCGGCGGCCAACGTCAACGCCCCCAAGGGCAGCCTGGACGGCCCGACCGAAGCCATGAGCATCGGCGCCAACGACCAGCTGTTCACCGCCAGCGCCTATGCCCCCCTGATCGTCAAATCGGCCAACGGGGCGGTGGTGCGCCTGTCGGCGGTGGCCTCCGTGGTGGATTCGGTTGAGAACACGCGCCTCGGCGGCTGGTTCAACCGCGACAAGGGCGTGCTGGTGATCATCAGCAAGCAGCCGGGCGCCAACGTGGTCGAGACGGTGGACCGCATCAAGGAGATCCTGCCCCAGCTCCGGCGCTGGATGCCGGCCGGCACCAAGGTCTCGGTGGTGTCGGACCGCACCATCAACATCCGCGGCAATCTCGACGACGTGGAGACCACGCTGGCCATCTCCATCGGGCTGGTGATCCTGGTGGTCTACCTGACGCTGGGGCGGATGACGCCCACCGTGGCCGCCTCGGTCACCGTGCCGCTGTCGCTGGCCGCCACCTTCGCCTTCATGTGGCTGGTGGGCTATTCCCTGAACAACATCTCGCTGATGGCGGTGACCATCTCGGTGGGCTTCGTGGTCGACGACGCCATCGTGATGATCGAGAACATCTCGCGCCACATGGAAAAGGGCGAGGGGCCGCTGGAGGCGGCCATCAAGGGGTCGAGGGAGATCGTCTTCACCGTGGTCTCCATCACGCTCTCGCTGGTGGCGGTGTTCATTCCCCTGCTGTTCATGGGCGGCATCCTGGGCCGCCTGTTCCGCGAATTCGCCGTGACGCTGTCGGTGGCGATCATGGTTTCGGCGGTGGTGTCGCTGACGGTGACGCCGACCCTGTTCGGCCATCTGATGGCGCTTCGGCCCAAGCAACGTCCGCTGTCCGGCCCGGCCAAGGCGGGCGAGGCGGCCATGGCCTGGCTGGAGCGGGCCTACGAGCGCAGCCTGGGCCTGGCGCTGGCCCATCGCCGCCTGATGCTGGCGGTGACGCTGGGCACCGTGGCGCTGACCGTGTTCCTCTACGGCCAGGTGGCCAAGGGCTTCTTTCCGCCCCAGGACACCGGGCTGGTGTTCGCCAGCATCGAGGGCCGCGTCGACATCTCGTTCCGCACCATCGCCGAGCGCCAGCAGAAGGTGGCCGAGGTGGTGCTGTCCGATCCGGCGGTGGAAGGGCTGGGTTCGTTCGTCGGCTCGGGCGGACCCGGGGGCGCGGGGCATACGGGGCGCATGTTCATCAACCTGAAGCCCCTGGGCGAGCGCAAGGAATCAGCCCAGGACGTCATCAACCGCCTGCGGCCCAAGCTGGCCCAGGTGGAGGGCGTCTCGGTGTTCCTGATGGCGGGGCAGGACATCCGCATCGGCGGGCGCATGGGCAAGGCCCAGTTCCAGTTCGTGCTGTTCAGCGAATCCCTCGACGAGTTGCGTGAATGGACGCCCAAACTGGTGGAGCGCCTGAAAGCCGAGCCCGGGCTGGTGGACGTCTCGTCGGACCAGGACGCCGCCATTCCCCAGATGCAGGTGGTGGTGGACCGCGACGCTGCCGCCCGGCTGGGCGTTTCCATGACCGACGTGGATCAGGTGCTGCAGAACGCCTTCGCCCAGCGGCAGGTCTCCACCATCTACACCCAGCGCAACCAGTACAAGGTGGTGCTGGAGGTGGAGCCCCGCTTCCAGGAGGACCCGTCGTCGCTGCACCTGCTGTGGGTCAAGTCCAAGGACGGGCGCCAGGTGCCGCTGGACGCCCTGGCCCGTTTCGAGCCCTCGACCGCCCCTGTCTCGGTGGCCCACCAGGGCCAGTTCCCGGCGGCGACGCTGACCTTCAACCTGACCCCCGGAACGCCGCTGGGCGAGGCGGCCTCCCGTCTGCAGGCGGCGGCGCGCGACATCGGCCTGCCGGCCGGGGTGCGCTGGGAATTCGCCGGCAACGCCAAGGTCTTCGCCGAATCGCTCAAGGACCAGCCGATCCTGATCCTGGCCGCCCTGCTGGCCATCTACATCGTGTTGGGCGTGCTGTACGAAAGCCTGTTGCACCCCGTCACCATCATCTCGACCCTGCCCTCGGCGGGCATCGGGGCGCTGCTGGCCCTGATGGGCACCAATACCGAGCTGACCCTGATCAGCGTCATCGGCGTGTTCCTGCTGATGGGCATCGTCAAGAAGAACGGCATCCTGATGGTGGATTTCGCCATCGAGGCCGAGCGCCGGGGCGTGCCGCCGCCGGATGCCATCGTCCAGGCCTGCCGCACCCGCTTTCGCCCCATCCTGATGACCACGCTCACCGCCCTGCTGGGGGCGGTGCCGCTGGCGCTGGCCACCGGGCCGGGCGGGGCGCTGAGAAGGCCGCTGGGCATCGCCATCGTGGGCGGGCTGGTGCTCTCCCAGCTGCTCACCCTCTACACCACGCCGGTGGTCTATCTGTGGATGGCGCGGCTCAAGGCGTGGAGCAAGGGGCGGCGCGCGGAGGGGGCGGCATGACCGGCTCAGTCCGGTTCCGCCTCGCCGGTGGCGGCGAGGCGGGCAAGCCGCGTCACCGTGGTGGGATGCACCCCCAGCTCGCGGGCGATGGAGGCGGCGGTGCGCCCGGCCGCCAGTTCGCCCGCCACCTGGGCGATCCGGGCGGAATCCAGCTTGCGGGGCCGCCCCGGCCGGGCGCCCGACAGGGCCGCTTCATAGAGGCCGGCGTTGCGGCGTTCGGCCATCTGCCGGTTCTCGAACTCGGCGAAGGCGGCCAGCACGTTGCGCGCCGCCGGGATGGAGGTGTCGATCTTTTCCAGCACCAGCCGCAAGGTGGCGCCGCGCCCATGCACGTGCCGCGAGATGCGCAGCACCTCGGACACCGAGGGCGCCAGATGGGCAATGGAGGGCGAGACCAGCACGTCGCCGTTGCTGAGCGACGCCACCAGCTGGGTGCGGGCGCTGGTGCGCCCCGCTTCGTCGGACTCGATGCGCAGGCAGCGTTCCGCCCGCAACACGGCGGTGGGGGCGGCCTCTTCTCCGCCGTCGATTCTACGGAAATAGCCAACGATCATGATTCAACCGATTTCCTGCGCGAAGGCGGGAATGGTAGCGGCTTTCCCCAGGTTGTCCACATGTTTCGCACGGTCTTTTCGCAAGGGTCGTTTCCCGTGGCCGTGAGTTGTGCCTTGGTGTGTCGGCCATGTGAATCCTGGACTCGCCTATTTTGCATGGTAATTTTACAGCCGGTGTGTAAACCGGGTGTGACGATGGGTGTGAGAAATTGCTTCATCGCTATCAACAGGTACCTTAGGTTGAAAGGCCGGCCGAGTCGGGTTTTGTCCGCATTCGTGCCGGCACGGGCGATGAAGCATGGGGGATGGCGGGGAGACGCCCGCCCGGGCCGCCCTGTTTTCCACAATTTATGCACGGTATTTTTGCGTGGTGTGACGGTGGGCTGGATCGACCGGCTGGGGCCGGTCTCTTGGGGCGCAAGGCCCAGCTTCACCTTTTGCAGTGATATTTCGCAGGGCTTCTGTAAATGCCTTGCAACAGGGATGGGGTGCTTTCGTTTGCGAAATATCAACAAGGCCGCGCCGAGGCGTGGACGGGAGATGACGACGTGAGGAAAACCGCTCTTTCCGCCCTTTCCGTGGCACTGCTGTCGGCCTGCTCGGTGGGCGACGCCTATGTGAAGCCCGAGACGCCTCACCCGGCCCGGTGGGCCAACGCCGCGCAAGCCAATGTGTGGCCCGGCACCGACTGGTGGCGTCAGTTCGGCTCGGCCCGCCTGGACGAGCTGATGACCCGTGCCCAGGCCGCCAATTTCGATCTGGCCGCCGCCACCGCCAGGGTGCGGCAGGCCGACGCCCAACTGGGAATCGCCGGGGCGTCGCTGCTGCCCTCGCTGTCGGCCGAGGCGGGCTCGACCCGGGCGCGGGCCTCGCGGGCGGCGTCGTCCACCGCCACCACCAAGGCGCGTCACACCACCACCACCAGCGCCACGCTGGCCGCCAGCTATGAGATCGATTTCTGGGGCAAGAACGCCGCCGCCGTGGATTCAGCCCAGGCGGCGGCCCAGGCGTCGCGCTTCGACCTGCAGACCGCGACCCTGACCGCCCAGTCGGGGGTGGCGACCACCTATTTCGAGATTCTGGGGTTGCAGGAACGAATCCGCCTGATCCGGGAATCCATCGCCAATTCCGAGGGCATCCTGGCGGTGTTCCAGGACCGCCTGCGGGCCGGCACCGCCACCTCGCTGGACGTGGCCCAGCAGGAAAGCGTGCTGGCGGCGCAAAAGGCCACCCTGGCGCCGCTGGAGCGCCAGATGCGCCAGGACTACAACGCGCTGGCCATCCTCACCGGCCGCCTGCCCGAGGAATTCGGGCTGGTGCCCGAGAGCCTGGGGGCGCTTCGCGTGCCGGTGGTCGGCGCGGGCCTGCCGTCCGAGCTGCTGGCCCGGCGCCCCGACGTGCAATCGGCCGAGGCCAGCTTGCGCGCCGCCAACGCCGACATCGCCGCGGCCCGCGCCGCGTGGTTCCCGGCCATCTCGCTCACGGGGCAGGGCGGATTCCAGAGCCTGGACCTGATGAAGATGATGACGGCGGAAAGCCTGCTGTGGTCGGTGGCGTCCACCGCCACCCAGGCCATTTTCGACGGCGGCAAGATTGCCGGCACGGTGGAGCAGAAACGGGCCCGCTTCGACGAACTGGCCCAGACCTACCGCAAGGCGGTGGCTTCGGCCTTCTCCGACGTGGAGAACGCCCTGATCGCCGTGGAAAAGGCCGCCGAGGAGGTGGAGGCCCAGCGCAATTCCGAAGCCACCGCGCGCCGCGCCTTCGAGATCGCCCAGGCCCAGCTGGCCGGCGGCATCGTCGACGTCACCACCGTGCTCAACACCCAGAAGACCCTGTTCTCGGCCCAGGACGCCCTGGCCCAGGCCCGCCTCGGCCAGATGCAGGCCATCGTCGGCCTCTACAAGGCGCTGGGCGGCGGGTGGCGGGCGGGGTGAGGCATCCGCTGTTCCGTCATGCCCGGCCTTGTGCCACGGGTGTTCGGTTTACTTCTGCCAGCACTGGTCTCTTGCCTTGCCCAGGCTTGGTTTGAGATGGCCCCACCGGAATGGGGATACGGAAAAGCCTCTTCAACCACCAAGACACCAAGGACACCAAGAGGACGGAGCTGATCGCCCCGCCCAACCTCACCGTCATGGCCGGGCATCGTCCCGGCCATCCACGCGGATCCGCTGGAATGCCTCATGAAGCAATAGTCCCTGCGGATGGGCGTGGATGCCCGGAACAAGTCCGGGCACGACGCACCTGGAATGTCCTCTTGGTGTCTTGGTGGTGAAAAAACCCGTCCGCCAGCACCCAGGCAATTAAACCTGTGCCGGGCATCCACGCCTTTCCGCCTGGTTTAGCGGTTGAGTGGCCGGCACCACGTGGATACGCGGGTCAAGCCCGCGCATGACGGTAACAGGAATAAATCAATCGATAGAATCGATTTCAGAAACAAGTCTAACTCGTTTCACTCGATCAATCGCTTCGGATAGGGTCTGTCCATCGGTTCACACCAAGGAGATGACCCCCATGGCCTTCAACCCCGCCTCCCCGACCATCGCCAACCTCGAAGCGGCCTTCGCCGGCGAGTCCATGGCCAACCGCAAGTACCTCTACTTCGCCCGCCGGGCCCGCGAGCTGGGTGCCGTCGAGGTGGCCGAGGTCTTCGAGCGCACCGCCGAGCAGGAAACCATGCACGCCTTCGGACACCTTGAACTGCTCTATCCCAAGGCCGAACTGACGGTCGAGAAGATGCTGCAGATGGCCATCGACGGCGAGACCTACGAGTACACCGAGATGTACCCCAAGTTCCGCCACCTGGCCGAGCAGGAGGGCAACAAGGCCGCCGTGGCCGAGATGGACGAGCAGATCGCCGAATCCAAGGAGCACGCCGAGCGCTTCGCCAAGATCCTCGCCACCGCCGCCAAGCGCTTCGCCGCCCTGGCCAAGGTCGAGGAGAAGCACGCCGGCCACTACCAGGCGACCCTGAACGCCCACAAGGGCTGAACCACGGTAAAGGAGACCGGAAGATGAGTAACGATCAGATCTGGATCTGCGTGGTGTGTGGCCTGGTCTACGACCCCGTCCTCGGCCTGCCCGAGGACGGAATCCCCCCGGGCACCGCCTTCGAGGACATTCCCGACGACTGGTCCTGCCCCGATTGCGGGGTCAGCAAGGAAGATTTCGAACCCCACCAGGACGCCACCTGGATCCCCCCCAAGATGGCCGTCATCTGAGAGCAACCCCAATCGGAGGACCAATCATGAAGAAGTATGTCTGCGTCGTGTGTGGTTTCGTCTATGACCCGGCCGTCGGCATGCCCGACGACGGCATCCCGGCCGGCACCGCCTTCGAGGACATCCCCGACGACTGGACCTGCCCCGATTGCGGCGTGTCCAAGTCCGATTTCGAAGTCCAGGAGGGCTGAATCATGGAGAGCGCCGCCCAAAACGGTGTGGTCATCCTCGGCAGCGGGCTGGGGGGGTATACCCTGGCCCGCGAGCTGAGGAAGCTCGACACCAACGTCGCCATCACCATCGTCACCGCCGACGGCGGCGAGTCCTACTCCAAGCCCATGCTGTCCGCCGCCTTCGCCCAGGGCAAGGACCCGTCCTCCCTGGTGCAGAAGAGCGCCGAGCAGATGGCGGCCGACCTTCGCGCCACCGTCCTGGCGCGTCACCGGGTCGCCGCCATCCGCCGCGACACCCATGCCGTGGTGGTGCGCCGTCCCGACGGCGGCGAGTTCGAACTGGGATACGGCAAGCTGGTGCTGGCCATCGGCGCCGATCCGCGGCCCTACTGGGTCGAGGGCTGCGAGGACGCCGACATCCGCACCGTCAACGACCTGGACGACTACGCCGCCTGGCGGGCGGCGCTGAAGCCCGGCGCCCGCGTCCTGCTGGTGGGCGCCGGCCTGATCGGCTCGGAATTCGCCAACGACCTGGCCGGAGCGGGCCACAACGTCACCGTGGTCGACCCGGCGCCCTGGCCGCTCGGCCGCCTGCTGCCCCAGGCGCTGGGCGAGGAGATGGCCAAGGCGCTGGGCGACGCGGGCGTCACCTTCCATCTCGGCCGCTCGGTGGCCTATTGGAACAAGGGCCGCGCCGCGCTCGACGACGCCACCATGATCCACTACGACCAGGCGCTGTCGGCCATCGGCCTGGTGCCGCGCACCCGGCTGGCCTTCGAGGCCGGGCTGAAGGTGGAACGGGGCATCGTGGTGGACCGCAAGCTCCGCACCTCGGATCCCGACATTTTCGCCATCGGCGATTGCGCCGAGACTCCGGCCGGGCCGCTGCCCTTCGTCCTGCCGCTGATGGCCGAGGCCAAGGCCGTGGCCGCCACCCTGGCCGGCACCGAGACCGAATTGAAGCTCCCGGCGCTGCCCGTGGTGGTCAAGACCCCGGCCCTGCCCATGGTGGTCTGCCCGCCCGCGCCCGGCGCCGCCGGCGAGTGGGTGATGGAAGGCGAGGGCCGCGACCGCAAGGCGCTGTTCGTCGCCCCCGACGGCCGCAAGCTGGGCTTCGCCCTGTCGGGCGCGCGGGCGGGCGAGCGCCAGGCCCTGGCCAGGGAGATGCCTGATCTGTTGTGACAAACGTCAAATGATGGTTTGCTGGGTGTCGGATGGGCAAACGTATAGGGGAGAGTTTTCCGATGAAGCTTCAGCTTGCCGCTTTCGCCGCTGTCGCGACCCTGGCCGGGACGGCGTTTGCCGCCGACCCGCCGGCGGCCTTCACGCCGTGCAAGGCCTGCCACAAGGTCGAGGCCGGCGCCAACGGCGTCGGGCCCAGCCTGTTCGGCGTGGTCGGTTCCAAGGCGGGCACGGCGGCGGCGGGCTTCAAGTATTCCCCGGCCCTGGTCGCCTGGGGCAAGACCTGGGACGACGCCAATCTGGCGGCCTATCTCGCCAATCCCAAGGACACCATCCCCGGCAACAAGATGGTGTTCGCCGGCACCAAGAATCCCGACGACGTGGCGGCGCTGATCGCCTACATGAAGACGCTGAAGTAGCGGTCAATCCTGTCATCCTGAGCGTGAGCGAAGGATCTTTCACGCGCGGCCACCAGCCAGCCTGAAAGATCCTTCCGGCGCGTTGCACCGTCAGGATGACATGCCGTGCCTACCGCCCCCGGGCCTCCTCCGCCGCATGGGCGGCGGCGGCGCGGGCGTGGTGGCCGGCCACCATCTTCCTGATCACCACATAGAAGATGGGCGTGAACACCAGCCCGAAGGCGGTGACGCCCAGCATGCCGAAGAACACGGCCGTCCCCAGGCTCTGGCGCATCTCGGCGCCCGCGCCGGTGCCGATCACCAGGGGCAGCACGCCCAGCACGAAGGCCAGCGAGGTCATCAGGATGGGGCGCAGGCGGGTGCGTCCGGCGTGGATTGCGGCCTCGATGCGGTCCATGCCTTCATTCTCCGCCTGCCGGGCGAACTCGACGATCAGGATGGCGTTCTTGGCCGCCAGGCCGATCAGCACGATGAAGCCGATCTGGGCCAGGATGTTGATGGGCAGGCCGCGGATGATCAGGCCGGTGACGGCGGCCAGCAGGCACATGGGCACGATCAGCACCACGGCGGCGGGCAGCGACCAGCTTTCGTACTGGGCGGCCAGCAGCAGGAAGACGAACAGCACCGATGCCGCGAAGACGAACAGGCCGTTGTTGCCGGCCAGCAATTCCTGCAGCGCCAGCTCCGTCCATTCGAAGCCGAAGCCGTCGGGCAACCGCTCGGCGGCCAGGATCTTCATCCGTTCCAGCGCGTAGCCCGAGGCGTAGCCCGGGGCCGCCGCGCCCTGCACCTCGGCCGCCGGGAACAGGTTGTAGCGCGGCACGCGGTAGGGGCCGGTGTCGAAGCGGAACTCGGCCACCGCGCCGAGCGGCACCATCTGGCCCTTGTCGTTCCTGACCCTGATGGCGGCGATGTCCTCGATGTCCTTGCGGAAGGGGGAATCGGCCTGGGCGGTGACGCGGTAGGTGCGGCCCAGATAGTTGAACTCGTTGACGAAGCTCGATCCCAGATAGATCTGCAGCGCCTCCGAGATGCGCTCGGTGGACACGCCCAGCATCTGCGCCTTCACCCGGTCGATGTCGGCGTAGACGTTGGGGGTCCGCGTGTTGAACAGCGCGAACATGCCGGTCAGGCCGGGCACCTTGGCGGCGGCGGCGGCCATGTCCTGGGCCGCCTCCTCCAGGGCCTTGGAGCCGCGCCCGCCCTTGTCCTGCAGCATCATCTTGAAGCCGCCCGCCGTGCCGATGCCGCGCACCGGCGGCGGCTGGATCGGAATGATCATGGCGTCCTGGACCGAGGCCAGACGCTTCCGGAGGTCGGCCAGGATGACGTTGGACGACAGTCCCTGGGCGTAGCGCTCCTTGAACGGCTTCAAGGGCGTGAACACCGTGGCGGCGTTGGACGCGTTGGTGAAGGTCGAGGCGTCCAGGCCGGCGATCACCACCGTGTGCCCCACGCCGGGGGTCTCGGCCATGATGGCGGAGACCCTTTTCACCACCCCGTCGGTGCGTGACAGCGAGGCGCCGGGCGGCAGCTGCACCACGGTGATCAGGTAGCCCTGGTCCATTTCCGGGATGAAGCCCTTGGGCGTCTTGTAGAACTCGAAGCCGGCCAGGCCGATCAGCCCGGCATAGAGCACCAGCATGATGCCCGATTTCCTCACCACCGAGCGGGTCAGGCTGCCGTAGCCCCCCGCCATGCGGTCGAAGCCGGCATTGAACTTGACGAAGAACAGGGTGACCCAGCGCTTCCATCCCGTCGTCTCGTGGTGGTCCAGCGGGCCGTGGCCGCGGAACAGCAGGGCGCAGAGCGCGGGCGAGAGCGTCAGCGAGACGATCAGCGAAATCACCGTCGAGGCGGCGATGGTCACCGCGAACTGGCGGAAGAACTGGCCCGAGATGCCGGGGATGAAGGCGGCGGGAATGAACACCGCGCACAGCACCAGGGCGATGGAGATCAGGGCGCTGCCCACCTCGTCCATGGTCTGGTGCGAGGCGGAGCGGGCGTTCATGCCGTCCTTCATGTTGCGCTCGACGTTCTCCACCACCACGATGGCGTCGTCCACCACGATGCCCACCGCCAGCACCAGGCCGAACAGCGACAGGTTGTTGAGGGAATAGCCGAGAGCGCCCAGCACGGCGAAGGTCCCCACCAGCGACACCGGAATGGCGGCCAGCGGAATCAGCGAGGCCCGCCAGGTCTGCAGGAACAGGATCACCACCACCACCACCAGCAGCACCGCCTCGAAGATGGTGTTGATCACTTCCCGGACCGACTGGGCGATGAACTGGGTGGGGTTGTAGGCGATGGTGTAGGCGACGCCGGAGGGGAAGGTCTTGGAGATCTCCTCCACCTTGGCCACCACCCGCTCGGCGGTGGCGAGCGCGTTGGAGCCGGGGCGCTGGAACACGCCGACGGGTATGGCGTTCTTGCCGTTGAGATAGCCGTTGATGCTGTAGTCCTGGGCACCCAGCTCGATGCGGCCCACGTCCTTGAGGCGCACCACCCGGCCCTGGGCGTCGGCCTTGACGATCACCTCGCCGAACTGGGCCGGGTCGACCAGGCGGCCCATGGTCTGAACCGAGAACTGGAAGGCGCCCTGGTCGGGCTGGGGCGGCTGGTCCAGCACGCCGGCGGCGATCTGCACGTTCTGGGCCTGCAGCGCCTTGACCACCTCTCCGGCGGTCAGGTTGCGGGCCGCCGCCTTGTCCGGGTCGATCCACACCCGCATGGCGTAGTCCCGCGCGCCGAAGATGCGCACGTCGCCGACGCCGTCCAGGCGGGCCAGCACGTCGATCATCTGCAGCGAGGCGAAGTTGGACAGGTAGATCTGGTCGCGCGAGCCGTCGGGCGAGTTCAGGTGAACCACCAGCAGCATGTCGGGCGAGTTCTTGGCCACCGTCACGCCGATGCGCTTGACGTCGTCGGGCAGCCGCGCCGTGGCCACCGCCACCCGGTTCTGCACCAGCACCTGGGCGGTGTCGAGATTGGTGCCCAGCGCGAAGGTCACCGTCAGCTTCAGGTTGCCGTCGCCGGTGGACTGGCTGTTCATGTACAGCATGTTCTCGACGCCGTTGATCTGCTGTTCCAGCGGCGTGGCGACGGTGTCGGCCACCACCTGGGCCGAGGCGCCGGGATAGGACGCGCTGACCACGATGGTGGGGGGCGCGATCTCGGGATACTGCGCCACCGGCAGGGCGAAGAAGGTGATGCCGCCGATGATGGTGATCAGCACCGACACCACGGTGGCGAAGATGGGGCGGTCGATGAAGAAGTGGGACAGGCGCATCGGAGGGGCTCCCGTCCCGCTACTGGATATTGCCGGGCTGGGCGGTGACCTTGGTTCCCGGCCGGGCGCGCATCAGGCCGTTGATGATCACCTCGTCCTCGGGCGCGAGGCCGTCCTTGATCACCCGCAGCGTTCCGTCCTTGGGGCCGAGGCGGACCACCTTGGGCGTCACGGTGCCGTCCTTGACGGTCATCACCACCTTGCGCGACTGGTCGGTGGCCACCGCCGAATCGGGGACCAGCAGCGCCTGATAGGGCTCCGAGGCGGCCAGACGCACCCGGGCGAAGGCGCCGGGCGGAATGCGGCCTTCCGGATTGTCCACCAGGGCGCGGATGCGGATGGTGCCGGTGCCCCGGTCGATCTGGTTGTCGACGAAGTCGATGCGGCCTTCGCGCTTTTCCCCGCCGACGGTGATCTGCACGCCGGCGCCCACCAGCGGGCCACGGCGGGAGAGGCCGAGGAAGTCGTTCTCGGGGACGTCGAACCCCATCTGGATGGGGTCCTGGGAAACGATGGTGGTCAGCAGGGTGGGCGACGACACGGTGGGGCCGCCGGTGACCAGATTGCCGACGCTCACCTGCTTGGCGCTGATCCGCCCCGAGATGGGGGCGGTGATGCGGGTGAACTGCAGGTTCAGCTCGGCGTCGCGCACCGCGGCCATGGCGGCCTGGGCGGTGGCGCCGGCCCCCCTGGATTCCTCGGTGCGCTGGTCCAGGGTGCTTTCGGCGACGAATTCCTTGCGGTTCAGCTCGCTGGCCCGGGCCAGCTGGCGCCGCGCCAATTCCCTGGTGCCGGACGCCTGGTCCAGCCGGGCCCGCGCCGAGGCCAGGGCGATCTCGTAGGGGCGGGGGTCGATGACGAACAGCAGGTCGCCCTTGCCGACCATCTGGCCGTCGGTGAAATGCACCTCGGTCAGATAGCCGCTGACCCGGGCGCGCACCTCGACGTAATCCCGGGCGGCGAACTGGCCGGTATAGTCGTTCCAGTCGATGACCGTGCGGGTCAGCGGCTGCGCCACCGTCACCGGCGGGGCACCCGCCGGCGGCGCGCCGGCCGGGCCGGACGAGGGGGACGAGAACGAGGCGATTCCCGCCGCCACGCCCAGCAGCGCCAGACCGCCCAGCAGCAGGACGGGAAGCGGAAGTCTGAAGCGGCGGGGTGAACTGTCCATGGATCCGGTCCCGTATCGGCGGATGAGTGAGGAAAGAATGGTCATGGCCGCCCGCAGACACAAGCGCCCGGTCAGACTGAACTGAACGGTTCGGTTTTAACGAGGGGTGGGGGTATCGGTCAACAGGAAGCGCCCGGCCGACCCGGAGGATGGTCCGGTTATTGTGAACTATACGATCAGGATGTATTCTTTCGGGTATGAATGCGGACCGGCCACAATCGGGCTCTGAGACGTTGCCCGGGGGCGCCGGGCCGACGCCGGCGATGCTGCGCCCGGCCAATGCGTGGCGGGCCCGGCTTCTGGCGGCCGTGGTGGTTCCCTGCCTGGCGGCGCTGACCATCTGGCAGGCGGTAGGCAGCTACCATAAGGAGATCGCCGACGGCGAATACATGGTCCAGGCCCTGGCCCGTGTGTCCGAGGAGCATGTCTCCGGCGTCCTGCGCGGCATCGACCAACTGCTGTCCGAGATGGAGGAGGAGGCTCCCGCTGGGCTGCCGGTGGATCTGGCGCGCTCGCTCGCCTCGGTCGGCAACCGGATGAAGTTCCTTCCCGAGATCCGCAGCGCGGTGTTCATCGGCGCCGACGGCGTGATGGTCGGCGGAACCATGCCGGGCATGGCCGGCACCAATGTGCGGGACCGGGAGTATTTCATGTCCCTGCGGGACGACGCCAAGCGGTCGGTGGCCATCAGCGCGCCGCTGCAGAGCCGGGTGGTGGCCGCCCAGAGCATCGTGGTCGCCCGTCCCATCCGCGACGGCGCCGGCTCTTTGCTGGGGGTGGTGGCCGTCGCTCTGGATCCGAAGATTTTCGAAGACGAGCTGCGGTCCATCCTGCCGGCCGATGGCGGCCGCGCCACCCTGATCCGCGACGACGGCATCATTCTGGCGCGCCTGCCCGACAGCGAGCAATGGCGCGGAAAGTCGGTGGCTCAGGGGCAGGTCATGCGGCGCTTGCAGACTGCGCCGGTGGGGTCCTTCGTCGGCACTTCGGTCACCGATGGCCTCGAACGGGTGCTGGCCTATCGTCGGCTGCCGAACCATCCGCTGGTGATCGCGGTCGGCATGCCCCTGTCCAACGCCCTGGCGTCGTGGCGCCGTGACGTGGCGTTCCAGGGGGGAGGCGCCCTGGTCCTGGCGCTGCTCACCATCGGGCTGGCGGTGATTTCCGACCGGCGTCTGGACGAGCGCCAGCGCATCCAGCAGGCCCTGGCCGCCAGCGAGGCCCGCTACCGCATGCTGACCGAGCATTCGCCGGTGGGGGTGTTCCAGAGCGACGCCCAAGGCACCTGCCTCTACGTCAACGAACGCTGGCTGGAGCTGGCCGGGCGGTCGCGCGACGAGATGCTGGGCGGCAAGTGGTGCGACGTGGTCCATCCCGACGACCGCAAGGCGGTGGGCGACCTGTGGCGGCGCCATGTGAACGGCGAGGGGGAGTTCCTGGCCGAGATGCGCCTGGTGCGCGGCGACGGCTCCATTCGCTGGGTGCGCGGCCATGCCGCCGCGCTGTCGGTCGAGGCGGGGCCGTCCGGCGGGCTGGTCGGCACCATCGAGGACATCACGGCGGCCAAGCAGGCCGAGCGGCGGCTGGAACTGTCGGAGGAGAAGTTCGCCAAGGCTTTCCGGGCCAGTCCAGACGCCCTGGTCATCTCGGGAGCCCGCGACGGGCGCTATATCGAACTGAACGACGCCTTTTCCGCCATGCTGGGGTATTCCCGCGACGAGTTCATGGGCCGCACCGCCCTGGACCTGGGCGTCTGGGCCCGGCCCGAGGACCGCGTCCGGCTGCTGCGGCTGATCCGTCGCGACGGCCAGGTCTCCGAGTTCGAGACCCGGCTGCGGCGCAAGGACGGCAGCGTGATCGACGTTCTGGTCTCGGTGCAGGAGGTGGTCCTCGACGATCTCGACTGCCTGCTGTTCATCTGCCGCGACGTCAGCGTCGCCAAGGTGATGGAGGCCCGCACCCAGGATCTGCTGGCCCGGCTCGACGCCTCCAACAAGGAGCTGGAGCAGTTCGCCTACGTCACCTCCCACGACCTGCAGGAGCCGCTGCGCATGATCGCCGGCTATGCCCAGCTGATCGAGCGGCGCTATCGCGGCCGGCTGGATTCCGACGCCGACGAGTTCATCGACTTCCTGGTGGACGGGGCCAAGCGCATGCAGGCCATGATCCACGACCTGCTGGAATATTCCCGCGTCGAGCGGCTGGGCGGCAAGTTCAGCCGGTTTTCCATGGAAGAGGTGCTGGCGGACGCGCGCAGCAACCTGGGAGCGGCACTGGCCGAGGCGGAGGGGCGGCTCGAGGTCGGCCCCATGCCCATGGTCTCCGCCGACCGCTCGCAGATGCTGCGGCTGCTGCAGAACCTGATCGGCAACGCGCTCAAATACCGCTCGCCCGACCGCCCACCCGAGGTCCAGGTCTCGGCCGAGGAGGGGGCGGACGAATGGACATTCACCGTCCGGGATAACGGCATCGGTATCGATCCGGCCTATTTCGACCGTATTTTCCTGGTGTTCCAGCGCCTTCACACCCGCGAGCATTACGAAGGCACCGGCATCGGGCTGGCCATCTGCAAGAAGATCGTCGAGCGCCACGGCGGGCGTATCCGGGTGGAATCAACCCCCGGTGCGGGAAGCGCCTTCATCTTCACGATTCGCAAAACCTAGGGTTGCGAAGCGACTCGGCCACGTCGTCTGTCATATCCGGAAAGGCTTGGTTCTCCCTCTTGCCGGGGGAGAGTCAGGCTTGTGGCTGTGACCGAGGATAAAGTTGCATCTTCGTGTGATGGTTGATGTTGTTTTATACGATATCAAAGATAAACAATACGATCATGGCTTTCTTTCGCCCCTATTTTTACTGTAGTTCTTGCGGGCGCCAGCTGCTTTTTGCTTATACTCGCGCAGACTGATGCCGGTTGAACTCTGATAAATAAAGAGAGTAACTGGCTCGGGTGAATGCTGTATATTGACCTTTTCTCGCAATCCATCGTATGATGCAGAGTGGTGCGGAGTGGCTGTCGCGCGCCGGGGATGGCGCGCGGGCTGGTGATGGTGAGAAGAGGGTGGCATGGCGCCAAGGGATGCAGCGACGGATGCGGTCGGCACGGTTCAGACTCTGAACGGTGCCGCCGAGGTCCGGCGTGCCGACGGAACGGTTCAGACCCTGACCAAGGGTGACCCCATCTTCGAGGGTGACACGCTCATCACCAAGGCCGGCGGCGCCGTCGGCGTGGTGTTCAGTGACGGCACCACCATGTCGCTGGGCGAGAAGGGCAAGATGGTCATCGACAAGATGACCTTCGATCCCGACGGCAAGACCGGCGAGGGCGTGCTGAACGTCCAGTCGGGCAGCTTCGCCCTGGTGTCCGGCCAGCTCGCCAAGTCCGCTCCCGATGCCCTGTCCCTGAAGACCCCGACCATGACCGTGGGCATCCGCGGCACCGGCCTGGTGGGCAACGGCCAGACCGTCGCCATGATGCAGGAAAAGGGCGACGTCACCGGCGAAGTCTTCATCACCACCAATTCCGGCCAGTCCATCACCCTGAACGCCCCCGGCCAGGCCGCCAGCCTGTCGCCCACCGGGCAGCTGACCCAGACCACCCTGTCGCCGCAGCAGGTGATGCAACTGGGCGGCACCGCGTCGTTCAGCCTGCCCAACGCCCAGAATCTGCTGTCCAACAGCTACAGCCAGGCCGCCTCCCAGGTCCAGCAGCAATTCCAGCAGGAGCAGCAACAGCAGCAACAGCAGCAGGAGCAGGGGGTCAAGCCTCCGCCTCCGCCGCCCCCCTCGCTGGAGCCGGCACCGCTTCCGCCGCCGCCCAAACCCATTCCCATCGGAAGCGGCTTCATCTTCGTTCCGCCGCCTCCTCCGCCGCCACCCATCCCCGAGAGAGGGCGGCGGGAGGACATCATCGTCGTCATCGAGAAACGTGAGGATACGGCCAAGCAGGCGGCCATTCTGCGTATGCAGGAATTGATCGATTCCGCCCGGAGGCTGAAGGACATCGCGGTTGCCGCCCAGGCCAGCGTGGAAGCTCTCTATTCCGAGCAGCAGTTGGCGGTGCTGACCGACAGCTATGACGGCTATCCCAGCCTGACGGCCAAGGTGGCGGCTCTCGACGCCCAGATCGATGCGCTGAAGGTCATCGCCGACGCGGCCATGGCGCAAATCGCCGTCATTTCCGCCGAGGCCGACGCCTTGGCGGTCAAATATCCCGACGTGCCGGTGATCGTGAACGGCGCCACGGAAATCGCCGGTTACGAGGGGCAGACCCTGACCGCCGCCGCCATCGTTGCCGCCGCCGCCCAGCAATCCCAGGAGATCGTCGACGATCCCAATTCGGTGCTCACCGACCTTCTGGCCCAGTGGAAAACCGGGGCGGCGGCCGATGCCGAGGCCGCGCGCGAGGACGCGCGCGAGACGGCCGAGCTTCAGGTCGCCACCGATCAGGCGATCCTGGCCCAGCGTCTCGAGGCAATCTCGGATCTTCGCGGCGAACTGGTTCCGCTGCTCTCCTCCTATCAGACCGAGGTTGCCGAACTGGCGGCCCTGGAAACGGCGCTGGACACCGCCCTTTACGCCAAGACCAACGCCGCCCATGCGGTGGCGGCCTGGGGCGCCGATTTCCGTACCGGCCTGTCGGGCGCGGCGTCGGACATGAGTTCGGCGGCCTCCGCCGCCGCCGGCTCGCCCCGCGATACCCTGATCGCCGCCGCGCAGGCCAAGATCGATGCCGCCCAGGCCCTGGCCCAGGCCGGGCACGATCTGGCGGTGGTCAATTACTACAACACCCTCAATCCCGTCAGCGCGCTGGATTCCGCCACCGTCGCCGCCTTTGTCGCGGGTGGTTCCGCCGCCGCCACCCTGGTTGCCGTCAAGGCGGCGGTGGCATCGGCCGACGCCCATTCCACCGCCTATTATTTCGGCCAGGCGGTGGTGCGCTATTACAATTCGCTCGCCACCACCACCGATCATCTGGCCACCGATCTGGCCACGGTGAAGGCCTTCGTCGCCAACGCGGCCAACGCGGCGGTGGTCCAGGCGGCCTTTGCCGGCGACGCGGCCGCCGGCTATTGGGCGGTCGTCTACTACAACGACACCCACCCGGCGGTGGCCACGGATTCCGCCTCGGTCAGCGCCTGGATCGCCGGGCACGCGGCCTTCGTCACCACCGCCGAGGGTGCCGACCTGGCGACCCAGTCCTGGAAGGTTGCGCAGCAGGTGGCCGACGCCGCCGAGGCGGCGCTCACCGGTCTCGACCATGCCGATGCCACGGCGGTGTCTTCCGCCGCCACGGTGGTGGACCAGGCATCGGATGCGGCGGTCAGCCTGCAAAGCTATTACAGCGATATCGCCGCGGTGCGCGATTCGTCCTACACCACGGCCCTGGCCAGCGCCAACACCCAGCTCACCGTCACCCTGACGGCCGAACTGGCTTATATCCAGAAGGAAGACGATATCGCCGACGCCCAGGCGGCGGCGGGGGTGCAACTGGCCACCACGCTCGGCCACATGGATGATCTGGGCGAGGCCAAGGCGGCCGAGGCCAGCGCCGAATGGCGGTTGGGCGCCGCCGAGACCGCGGCGACCGTCTATTATCTGGACCAGGTGTCCGACGCCCTGGACCTGGTCAACACCCATGTGGCCACGGTGCTGAGCAAGGCGGGAACCTCGGGGACCGCCAGTCATGACGGCAACGGCGATCCCCTGGATGCCTCCACCGCCGCCGCCGACGCCATCGCGGCCGGTGACGGCGCCTTTGCCGCCTGGGGCGCCAATGTCAACTACTCCTTCATCAATCCGGCTCTGACCGGGGCGGCGCTCATCGATCCGTCCAACAAGACGGCGACCTATCTCGGCTATCACGACGCCGCCTCCGAGGCGGTCATCCTGGCCCTGCAATACGATGCCGCCGCCGGCTCCGCCCTGGCCCAGGCGCAGGCCGCCCTCGTCCAGCTCCAGACGGCGATCGCCGACGCGACCACCTACAACGTCTATTCCGCCTCCATGGCCGCCAGCCTGACGGCCGCCCAGTCGGCGGTGGCCAGCGCCACCCAGGCCAAGGCCTCGGCCCATCAATCCTATGTGGCCGCCCAGGCGGCCCTGGCCTTGGTGGTCGCCACCGATCCGCTGCCGGCCGATCAGGTCAATGCCCTGAACGGCGCCCTGACCAGTCAGGAAGCCCAGGCCAACACCGTGGCCATGGCCAAGATCAAGCAGGAGGCCGCCGACGGCGCCAGCCAGGCCACCGCCAAGCTGCAGCAGGCCGAGAACGCCCTGGCCCAGGCGCTCAACGCCAAGACCAAGTTCGACGACTACGCCGCCGATGACGCGGCCAACGTCAATCTGCTCAACGCGGCCTATGCCGACGCGCTGGCGGCACGCAACGACGCCGCCACCGCCGCCACCGCAGCAATTGCCGCCAATGCTGTCGCTCAGGCCGCCGCCAGCATTCCCGATGCCAAGGTGGCGCTGGGCAACGTGGCGACGGCGCTCGCCACCGCCACCACCAAGGCGGCCCTGACCCAGACCAAGGCCGACGCCGCCGACGCGGCGGCCGTGGCCGTGGCCCAGACGGTGGCGTCCGCCGCCGTCACCGCCGCCTCGGGATTTGTTGCCACCGGCAATACCGAGGCGGGCGAATCCACCACCCACCTGGCCGCGGCCAATGCGGCGCTGGCCGCCATGAGCCTTGCGTCCAACGCGACCACCGCGGTGAACGCCGCGGTCGCCGACACCCTGGCCGACAAGGCGGCCGCCCAGGCGGCGCAGACCAACGCCCTGGCCAAGCTGGCCCTCGTCGCCACCATATCGGCCGATGCCAACAGCCTGGGCGACACCGTGTCCAGTCAGGCCCAGGCGATCGCGACGCAGAAGGGCGTCATCGAGGGCCATGTGGCCTCCCTGAACAAGGCGGTGGAGACCGCCTCGTCCAACGCCACCCAGGCGCAATACGTGGCCGTCGGCGCGGCGGCCAAGCATGACGCCCTGGTCTCCGCCCAGGCCGCCGCCGAGGCCGCCGCCACCGCCGCCGCCACCGCCGCCGCCCAGGCCGCCGCCGCCATCGCCGCCAAGCAGGCGGAGCGTGCCGCCGCCGAGGCCCAGGCCGAAACCACCGCCGCCGCCATGCGCGACGATACCCAAACGGCCGCCGGCAATTCCGCCCTGCTCAGCTACAATGCCGGCACCCAGACCGGCCTGGACACCGCCGCCAAGACCTACACGGCGGCCAACGTGGTGCAGACCAGCATCACCGTCACCGACGCGGTGACCGCCGAGATTCAGACCTATCTGGATTTCTGGGCCGGCAATCTGACCAAGGTCGCCACCGGCGCCGCCCAGGCCAAGGCCTATGCCGATCTGGCCCAGGCCAAGTTCGACGCCGCCGTGCTGGCGGGAACGGGCTATCAGCAGGCCGCCGACGAGATCGCCTCGGCCGCCACCTACCTCACCACCGCCAAGAGCGCCGCCGCCGCCGCCGCCGCCCTGGCCACCACCGCCGCCGACTATGCCACCGCCGCCGATTCCTGGCGGGCCGGCACCCTGATCAGCAACCGCATCAACGCCGACGCCGCCACCACCACGGCCACCACGGCGTGGAACGCCGCCAAGACCGCTTATGACACCGCCTATTCCGAGGCCGCCGACGCCCGTTCCGAAGCAGATAGCGCGTCCATCGCCAAGGCGTCGGCGGACGCCGCGCTGACCTCGCAACAGGGCTCGCTGCACACCGCCCTTTACAAGCTGCTGGATTCGCTGGGCCAGACCCCGGCCTCCGAGGCGCTGGCCGATCTGGTGACCAAGGTCAACGCCTATGCCGGGACCGCGCTCGCCTCCTCGGCCACCGAGGCGCAGATTTCCGCCGCCATCACCGCCAAGTGGGACGCGACTCCCGGCGATCTGGTGCAGACCGCCTGGCACGACGCCTACGATTCCGCCTACAACGCCTATGTCAACGCCGCCACCTCGGCGGCCGAGGCCGATGCCGCCGCCACCGCCGCCGAAAGCCGCGCCGACAGCCTGCAGGAATTGCTGGACGCCGCTTCGGCCGCCTTCACCCTGGCCCAGAACAACCTGTCGTCGGCCGCCGCCGCCGAGACCTCGGCCGAGACGCTGGAGATCGCCGGCGAGCAGGTGGCCGAGCGCCAGGCCGATGCCCTGCTGGATGACGCGCGGGGCGATTCCGCCACCTATCTCGCCACCGCCACCACCGAGGCCGCCGAGGCCGCCGCCCACGCCGCCACCGTGGCCGCAAGGGCCGCCGACGCCGCCACCGCCTTCGGCAATTCCGACACCGCGGCGCTGAACACCGCCATCAGCGAGGCAACGTCGGCCCGCACCCTGGCGGTCGCCGACGACGAAGCCGCCGCCGCCGCCGTCACCGCCGCCGATCTGGCCCTGGCCGACGCGCTGACCGCCTATACTCTGGCCAGCACCACCATCGCCAACCTGGCCAACGCCCAGGCCCAGGCCAAGAGCGCCTGGGAACAGGCCCTGGCCCAGGCCCAGGCCGATTACGCCGAGGTGGTGGCGTTCAACGCGGAAATCCACCGCCTGGCCGATCTGGCCCACGCGCGCCGCCTGTCCGCCGACAACGCCTACGCCCAGGTGGAGGCGGTGCAGGAGCAGCTGGCCGCCGCCAACGCCGCCGATACCGCCGCCGCCCAGGCCGCCGCCCTGGCGGCGCTCAACAAGGCCAATACCGCCGACACCGATGCCGGGACCGCCTTTACCAAGGCGCAGCAGGCCGCCGACCTGATCGACGGCACCGCCAATGACGGCGCCGGCGTCACCGATGTCCGCACGAAGTTCGACACCGCCTATACCGACGCCACCGGCCGCGTCACGACCCTGACCACCGCCATCAACAATGCCATCACCACCCTGGCCGGCATCAGCGGGTTGGACAAGACGGCGGCCAACGCCGCCATCACGGCGGCTCAGAACGCCATCACCACCGCCAACACCGCCCTGTCGGGCCTGACCGCCCAGGCCAATACCGCCTTGACCCAGGCGGATGCCGCCGCCCTGGCGGCCCAGACCGCCGACACCAATGCCGGGACCCAGGCGGGGCTGGCTTCGACCGCCAAGACCAACGCCGACGGCGCCGCCGACGTCAATGCCGCCAAGACCGCCGCCGCCGCCGCCGCCGCCGCCGCCAAGCTGGCCGCCGATTACGCCGCCACCGCCCAGTCCGAGGCGGCCATCGCCGCTTCCAAGGTGTCGCTGGTGGCCAATCTGCAATCCCAGGCCGGCACCGCCGTGTCCGGTCTGGCCGACAAGGTCACCGCCGCCGTCAATCAGGTCACCATCCTGTCGGCCCGCTCCGAGGCCACCGCGTCGCATGCCGCCGCCACCACCAATCGCGGCGATGCGCTGACCGACAAGGACGCCATCGTCGCCGCCATCGGCACGTCGGGGAATGCGGCCACCGAGGCGGGCAAGCTGGCGGCGCTGACCACGCTGTACAACACCTGGGTGGTGGGGCAGACCGCCGCCAATTCCGCCGATGCCTATACCCGCGCCCAGATCGAGGCCGCCTACAAGACGGCGACCCAGGCCGACACCGTGATTCAGGCCGCCAAGACCAAGGCGCTGGATCTGTTCGATGCCACGGGATCGGTCAAGGACGTGGAAGGCCAGCTGGCGGCCGCCGCCACCGCCAAGGCCGCCGCCCTGGCCGCCGTGGATGCCCAGGATGCCCTGAAGGCCGCCGCCGACGCCAAGGCCGCCGCCGATCTGGTGGCCCAGTACAAGACTCTGATCGCCAGCGCCAAGGCGACGGTGGATGCCAATGTGGGCATCATCACCGCCCAGCTGACCAACGCCCAGACCTACGACACGGCGCTCACCGCCGCGACCAGCGCCAAGGGCTTCGCCACCACGGCGGCCACCGCCGCCGCCACCGCCGCCGCCCAGGAACTGATCGCGGTGACCAAGGCGGCGCTGGCCAAGACCGAGGCGGCCGCCGCCGCCGCCGATGCCGCCGCCGCCGCCAACGCCATCATCGCCAATCCCAGCGCCGACATTTCGGCCCTGATCGCTTCCGCCGCCGCCCACGCCGCCTCCGCCCATCAGGCCTCGGTGGACGCCGCCGCCGCGGCCGCCCTGACCGAGACCGCCAAGACCACCGCCACCAACGCCTACAATTCGGCGGTGACCGCCGCCGCCGGCCAGGGCGCCGGGTCGGCCGCCCAGGGCTACGTGACCAAGGCGGAGACCTCGAAGAACGCGGCCATCGCCTCCGATACCGCCGCCGATGCCGCCGCCACCGCCGCGTCGGGCGCCGACACCAAGGCCGCCGACGCCTCCGCCGCCGCCGCCCAGGCCGCCACCGACGCCACCGCCGCCCTGGTCAAGGCCATCGACGCCATCGAGGGCGAAATCGTCTCCCAGGCCGCCAAGGCCGAGGCGAACAAGACGCTGGCCAACGCCCAATACGTTGCCGCCCGCGATGCCTACGACGACAGCAACGCCGGCACCACCACCGATATCCATGGCCGCCTGACCACCGTCATCGGCAACATGCAGACCTGGTACAACGACCATCTGAGCGTGTTGGGCACCGCGACGCTGGCGACGCTGTCCACCCTGATCACCAAGGCCGGCGACCTGGATGCCCTGGCCTCCGCCAAGGTGACCGCCGCCAACACCGCCGCCGGCCTGGTGACCGGCGCCGATTCCGCCATCGACCAGAACGTCACCGACATCGGCGTGCTGTCGGGCAGTGCCACGCCGGTCTCGGCCGATTACACCTCCGCCCTGGCCGAGCGCACCGATACCACCGCCAAGATCGCCATCTCGGAGAACCAGACCGCCATCGCCAAGGCGGCGGCTCAGGCGGTGCTGCAGATCCAGTCCAACGTGGGCGCCATCGAGACCGGCTTCACCAATTTCAAGAGCCAGGTCGGCGAGACCATCAAGACGCTCAACGCCAACGCGGTGAAGACGGCCGAGACCAACGCGGCGGCCGTGGCCGTGGCCGATACCGGCACGGTGAACGAGAATATCGGCACCACCGTCAATTCGGTGACCGTCAACGTTCTGGCCAATGACCGGCATTTCGACGGCAGCGCCTTCGATTCCAACACCGCCCTGGTGAACGACAGCGTGGTGATCTCGGCGGTGGGCGGTGCCCTCAACGGGTCCGTGGTGCTGGTGGGCGACACCATCGTCTATACGCCCAACAAGTATTTCTCGGGCACCGAGACCATCACCTACACCCTGACCGACACCGCCATCCTGAACGTCGCCCAGACCAAGGTGGAGAATACCGATCCGGCCTCGCTGACCGTCAGCCGCGTCTTCACCGCCACCGGCACGCTGACCATCACCGTCAACCACGTCAACGTGGCGCCCACCGTCTCGGCCATCACCGTGGCGGGCATGGAAAACACCTCGGGCAACCAGACCGTGGCGCTGTCGGCCAGCACCTTCACCAACGCCTATACCGATCTCAATTCCCAGGCGCTGTCCAAGATCCAGATCACCGGGCTGACCAGCCACGGCACCTTGCTGCTGAACGGCACGGCGGTGACGCTCAACCAGGAGATCAGCGCGGCCCAGCTTGGCAACCTGACCTATCGCGGCAACCGCTATTTCAACGGCAACGACACCTTCCAGTGGAAGGCGTCCGACGGCGAGGCCTATTCCGCCCAGGCGGCCACCGCCACCATCAGCCTCAAGGCGGTGGCCACCGCGCCGACCGTGACCACCACCGCCGCCACGGGGACGGAATACACCACCAGCGTGTCGCAGATTCCGCTGTCCATCAGCGTGACCGACGCCGACACCAGCGACACCATTTCGTCCATCGTCATCACCGGGGTTCCCACCGGCGCCAGCCTGTCGGCGGGCACCATGACCGGTGACGGAACCTGGAGCCTGTCGTCGGCGCAGCTGACCAATCTCAAGCTGCTTCCCGCCCAGTATTTCAACGGCGGCATCGACCTGACGGTCACGGCGACCTCGGCCGACCAGGGGGTCACCAACAAGACCATCAAGACCCTGCACATCGACGTGGCCCCGGCCATCACCGCGCCGAATCCCACCCTGATCAGCTCCTCGGATTCCGAGGACATCACCGGCGCCGCCCACACCTACTCCCTCGGGATCAGCAATCCCAAGCCGGACACATCCGATTCATTCAGCCTGATCAAGCTCACCGGCGTTCCCACCGGGACCACGCTGTCGCTGGGCACCACGGCGCTCTCGGCCGTCAACGGCACCTATACCCTGTCGTCGTCGGACAATCTCGAGAACCTGAAGCTGACCACGCCGGCCTATTTCAGCGGGACGGTCAATCTCAGCGTCTCGGTTCAGGTCAATGACGGCTCGCTCAGCCAGACCTTCACCAACGTCCTGCCCTTCGTCATCGCGGCGCACGCCAACCAGGCTCCGGTGCTGACCGCCGGTACCGCCTCGTTCGCCACCGGCGAAGACACGCCGCTGACCCTGAGCGGCCTGTCCATCGCCGATTCCGACGCCCTGGGCAGTGCCCAGGAGCGGGTCAGCCTGTCGGTGACCAACGGCAAGCTGACCCTGGGCTCGCTCACCGGGCTGACCTTCAGCGTCGGCGACGGCACCAGCGACACCTCCATGGTGTTCACCGGCACCCAGGCGGCCATCAATTCGGCCCTGGCCGGCCTCAGCTACACCAACAATTCCGCCTGGTTCGGCACCGACACCCTCAGCGTCGGAATCAACGACCTGGGCAATTACGGCACCGGCGGCAGCAAGACCACGTCGGGCAGCTTCGCCATCGATGTCAGCCACGTCAACCACGCGCCGACCATCACCAGCGCCGGCGCGCTGGCTGCCGACAACCTGGTGGGCGGCACGGGAACGGTGACGGCCTCCGATAAGGACGTCCTGGCCGCCGACACGCTCAGCTACTACATCTGGAACGGCGCCAACACCCTCGTTTCGACCATGACCGACGGCGGCATGGGCACGGTCTCCATCAATCCCACCACCGGCGTCTACACCTATTTTCCCGGCCCCACCAATGTGACCCATTCGGTGGATCCGGTGTACAGCTATACCGACACCTTCCAGGTGGTCGCCGTCGACAGTGCCGGCGGCACCTCCAGTGTCCAGACCGTCTCGGTGACGGTGACCTATCCCGGCACCGGCTCGGCGGCCGACGAGACCTTCTACGCCGGCAGCGGCGACGATACCATTATCGGTGGCGGCGGCACGGATACCGTGATCTTCGCCGTCAGCGTGCCGACGGTGTCGGCCACCATTTCCGCCAATGCCGGCGGGACCATCACGGTGGCGAGCACCAATGGGGGGACCGATTCCCTGGTGGGCGTCACCACCTTGGGCTTCAGCTCCGGTGGCCAGCCGGTGACGGTGAGCGGCGCCGCCGACAACCAGACCCTGACCACGGGCGTCGGCGGCGACACCATCAATCTCGGCTCGGGCTTCAAGGGCATCAGCCTGGGCGACGGCGACGACACCCTGACGGTGTCCGGCACCGATATCGGCGCCATGAGTCTGGTCAGCGGCGGGACGGGGTCCGACACCCTGAAGCTGTCGTCGACTCCGACCAGCGTCGCGGACACCACCTTCGCCGGCATCACCGGCTTCGAGACCCTGACGCTGGGCACCAGCGCGGCGGCCACCGCCCTGTCGCTGGGCACCACGGCCCAGACCATCGGCCTGCAGGTGATCGACGCCTCGGCCCTGTCCGGCACCGTCACCGAGACGGTGGCGTCCGGCCTGACGGGGAATTTCACCATCAAGGGCGGTTCGGGCGCCGACACCTATGTGGCGCCGGCCAGCGGTTCGGGCACCATCACCATCATCGACACCGCGGGCGTCAACGTGCTGGACGGCTCGCCGGTGGGCGACGGAGGGTTGCGGGGCGCCCGGCAGGTGGGCAACGACCTGGTCATCGACATGAGCGGCGCGTCCGGCGGCGGCCAAGTGGTGGTCAAGGACCAGTTCGCCGGAGCCGGCATCCACCACATCCATACGGGTTCGACCCATTCGCCCACCGTCACCGTGGCGACGACGCTTTCGGGCGGCACGCTGACCGGCACCGCCGGCGACGACATCTTCGCCTTCAATGCCGCCGTGACCACCATGATCAGCGGCGGCGGCGAGGACGTGTTCTTCGCCGGCGGCGCCAATCAGACCATCTTCGGCGACGGCACCACCGACGCCTGGGGCGGCATTATCGGCGGAAAGGTCAGCTTCACCTACAATTCCGGGCCGGTGACGGCGTCGCTGCAAAGCGGCGTGGCGACCATCACCGATGGCGGCTCCACCTGGACCAGTTCGCTTTCCGACATCAATGAACTGGAGGGCTCGACCGCCGCCGACGTGCTGACCGGGCGCGGCACCGGCTGGTCAGCCCTCGAGGGCGGGGCGGGCAACGACATCCTGACCGGCTCGGCCACCGGCTCCGTCCAGGCCAGCTACAAGCACGCCGGGGCGGGCGTCACCGTCAACCTGAGCGGCTCCGCCTGGAACGGCGCGTCGCCGGGCTGGGGCATCGAATCCTATTACGTCAACGGCGTCCTGACCTCGGGCACCGACACCCTGAACAATATCCACGGCGTCAAGGGGTCCGCCTTCGCCGACAAGATCAAGGGCGGCGACGACACCTCGGCCGGCGTCTACTACGACCTCGCCGGCGGCGGCGGGGCCGACACCCTGGTGGCGGGCGCCGGCAAGACCAACTTCCGCGTCAACCTCGCCGACAATGCCACGGTGACCGGCGGGGCATCGACCGATTCCATCGCCTTCGAGGATTTCACCTCCGGCACGCTGAACAACGCCACGGCTTTCGCCAACGTCACCAACGTGGAGACGCTCCGCCTGTCGGGCGGCTCGCTCTCCCAGGCGGTGGTGCTCGACGCCACCAGCACGTCCGCCGGCATCAACCGGGTGGACGCCTACGGCAACACCGGCGACGTCGCACTCGATGCCTCGTCCCGCACCAGCGCGGTGACTCTTAACACCGGTTCGGGCGCCGACACCCTGACCGGCGGTTCGGGCAACGACGCGCTCAGCGGCGGCGCGGGCACCGACAAGGCGGTGTTCCACGGCAATCTGGCCGGCTACCGGATCAGCAACGGCAACGGCACCATCACGGTGACCGATACCGACACCACCAACGGCAACGACGGGACCGATACCCTGGTCGGAATCGAGAGCTTGGTGTTCGCCGACGGCACGACCCTTGGCGTCAGCCCGGGTCAGAGCGCCACCAACATCTCGGGCCTGGCGTTTACCGGGGCCACCGGCTCGGGCGTCACCATGGGCTATACGGCGGCGAACGCCATGACGGTGGAGGCCTCGGTCAAGTTCAACGCCGTCAACGCGAACGAGCGGCAGTTCGTACTGTACGGAACCTCCTCGGGGGCGTGGGATTCGGGGACCTTCTCCCAGACTGCCGGCAATCATTCGACGGATATCTGGATCGACCCGACAACCCATCACTTTGTCGCCTATCTTTGGGACGCTGCCGCCAACGCCGGCGTCATGGTCGAGGGAACGACCGTCGCCCAGGCCGGGCAGTGGTACGATCTGGCCCTGTCGGCGCAGAATGGCGGCCATCTCAGGCTTTACGTCAACGGCGTCGAGGAGGGGACCGCCGCTTCGGTGCTGACCCAGTCCACCAACGACATGTTCGTCATCGCCGCCAACGCCAATGCGGCTGGGGGCGGGGTGACCAATACCGGCCTGAACGGCGAGGTGGCCGGTGTGGCCATTTGGGACAGCGTGCGCAGCGGTACCCAGATTCAGGCGGATTCCCAGGCTATCCGGGGCGGTTCCCTATCGGGAAGTAACCTGCAGGGCTATTGGAATTTCAGCAACGCCAGCAATGGAGCCATTTCACCGACGGCCGGGACGGGCTCGGTAGCTTCGGTGAACAACGCCACGGCCTTCACCGAGGTGCTGACCGGCGCTACCGGCGCGGCGCTGACCGGCTCGGCCGCGGCTGAGACCCTGGACGTCGGCAGCGGATTCGCCACCATCAATGCCGGTGACGGCAACGATGTCATCAGGATGGGGGCCGCCGATCTTCAGGCTGCCTCTACGGTGATCGGCGGCCTTGGGTCAGACACCCTGGTCGTGACCGGCAGCGGCACCCTGGGGCCGAGCGAGTTCAACAAGCTGAGCGGTATCGAGCAGGTCGCCTTTACCGGGGCCGGCCCCTTCACCGTGCTGGGCGGTTCGGGCGCCGACACCATTTCCGGCAGCTCGGGCAACGACATGTTCAACGGCGCCGCCGGGGCCGACGGCATGGCGTATTCCGGCGCCATGGCCGGGTATCGCCTGGCCGTGTCCGGCAATTCGCTCAAGGTCACCGACGTCAACACCGTCGATGGCAATGACGGCACCGATTCGCTTCGCAATGTGGAGACGCTGCACTTCTCCGACGGTTCGCTTTCCATCTCGGGCGGCGTCTCGGTCAGCGCCACCGGCGCGGCCACCCTGGTCAACACCTTTGTCACCGACAACCAGTGGCGGTCGGCGGTCACCGGGTTGAAGACCGGCGGCTATGTGGTCACCTGGGACAGCGTCAATCAGAACGGGGACAGCCTCACCGGCGTCTACGGGCAGGTCTACAATGCCGACGGCACGCCGCTCGGCGGCGAGATCCACCTGAACACCCATTATACCGGCGAGCAATGGTCCGTCCATCTGGCGCCGCTCGACAATGGCGGCTTCATGGCCGTCTGGCACAGCAGCAGCCAGGACGGCGACGATTACGGCACCTATGGCCGGATCTACGGTGCCGATGGTTCTCCCGTCGACGGTGAATTCCGCATCAACGATCAGGCTTCTGGCTGGCAGGGCTGGCCCGAGGTGACGGAACTGGCCAACGGCAATATCGCCGTGGTGTTCTCGGCCGCGGACTCCTATGGCGGGCAGACCTTCACCGGCCAGAAGATGAGCTTCGTCAAGGTCTACGACCCGGACGGCGTGGTCGTGGTCAACGAGTTCCCGGTCTCGACCTCCAACCTCTGTTCCAGTGGGACCGATGCCACACCAGCCATCGCGGCGCTGTCCGATGGCGGGTTCGTGGTTTCCTGGACCACCGGCGGCGGTGCCACCGCGGACGTTTTCGCCCATCGCTTCAACGCTGCGGGCCAATCCCAGGGCGGCGACATCGCGGTCAATACCACCACGGCGTCCGACCAGTGGGCCCAGAAGGTGGTCGGGCTGGCCGGCGGCGGCTTCGCCGTGGTCTGGCACAGCTTGGGCCAGGACGGAGCGAGCAATTTTGGCGTCATCGGCCGGGTCTTCGACGCCAGCGGCAATCCGGCCAGCAGCGAGTTCATCGTCAACACCACCACCACCGGCTGGCAGGCCTATCCCGTCATCACGGCGCTGCCCGACGGCGGCTTCCTGGCGGTGTGGGACAGCACGACGGATAATGTAAACCACAATGTCTACGCCCAGCGTTTCGACGCCCTGGGCAACAAGCTGGGTGGCGAGATCGCCGTCACCAGCGATGCGTCCTACGCCGGCGAGCGCCATCCCGCCGTCACCACCCTGGCCGACGGCAGCGTGGAGATCACCTGGACCGGGGCGGATGCCAGTGGCAGCGGCACCTACTCCCGCCACTTCGCGGTGGACTATGCCACCATCACCGGCGGGGCCGGCAACGACACCATCTACCTCAATGGCGGCCATGTCGCCGTTCTGGACGGCGGGGCCGGCAGCGACCGGCTGGTGGGCGATGCCGGCGACAACCTGTTCAAGCTGACGGATCTTTCCAGCGGCGATACGGTAACCGGCGGGGCGGGCCACGACCTCCTGACGCTGAACCTGACGGCCGGCGGCACGGTGGCGGACAGTACCTTCGCCAATGTGAGCGGCATCGAGGAACTGAGTCTGTCCGCCATGTCGGCGACGACCCTGACCCTGGGCACCAACGCCACCGCCGCCGGCATCGGGCTGCTCGATGCGTCGGGCTCCAGCGGCAGCATCACCGTGAACCACGCCAGCGGGACCGATACGCTTTATGTCTACGGCGGCGCGGGCAACGACACCATCACCGGCTCGACCCTGGCGCCCGGCCTGGGCGACGTGGTGGATTTCAGCCATGCCTCCGGGGCGCTTACCGTCAACCTGACCACCGGGACCGCTTCGGGAATCGGCGTCGGCACCGACACGCTAAGCAACATCCATGCCGTGGTGGGCGGCAATTTCGGCAACACCCTGATCGGGTCGTCGGGGGCCGACATGTTCTTCCTGACCGGCGGCGCGGCGCTGGGGGCCAACAACACCTTCACCGGCGGCCAGGGCGCCGATCATCTGACCTTCGACGCCACCATGGACCTGCGGGGCGCCTCGGTGTCGGGAATCGAGGTGATCAATTCCCTTGGCGCCCTCGATCTGACCGTCGGCATGTCGCAACTGGTGGCCTGGAAGAACTCCGTCCTGGCCGAGGGGACCTCGTTGGCGGCCACGATTGATTTCGGCAGCTATGTCGGCGCCAAATCGCTGACCGTCACCGTGGACGGGGCGGGCAGCCTGAACGACATGGTGGCCTCGGGCCAGCTTGCGCTGAACAATCTGACCGTCACCGACCGTCTGGTGATCGATGGCTCGGCCATGGGGACCGGCCTGACCCTGGTGGAAAACGCCGGGATGGCTCTCACCACCATCCTGGGGGGCAGCGGTGGCGACACCCTGACCCTGGCCACCGCCTTTACCGCCCAGGCGGGCACCACGCTCAACGGCAATGCGGGCGCCGATACCCTGGTTCTGGGCGGCGGCGGAGGGGCCTACGACCTCAACCTGGCGGCCATCAGCAATTTCGAGACCCTGACCGCCGGGGCGGGCACCACCACCCTGTCCGTCGGCATGGGACAGCTGGCCGGTCTGGCCATCGACGGCGGCGGCACCGGCGCGGCGCTGATCCTGGACCTGCACCTGCCCAATGGCGGCGCCAGCTTCGACGCCAGCAACCTCAATCTGGTGAATTGGGGGGCGGAGGATACGCTGCGCATCACCGGCGGCGATGGCAACGACACCATTACCGGCTCGGCCCAGGGCGACGTCTTCAAGTTGAGCGACGGCACCGATACCATCAACGGCGGCGCCGGCGACGACATCCTGGACCTCTACGGCATGACGGCCGGCGTCACCGCCGACCTCTCCACCGGCACGGTGATCACCGGCAGCGGCACCACGGTGCTCAATTCGGTGGAAGAGATCGCCGACACCGGCTTCGTCGATAGCCTGACCGGCGGCACGGGCGGCGATGTGTTCCGCCTGCACGTCGGGACCCACGAGGCGGATACCGTCAATGGCGGTGCCGGCGGCGATACCGTGCAGATTCTGGGCAGCGGCGACCTGCGGGCGGTCCAATTCGACAGCATCGAGACGCTGGCCATCGGCGGCGGATACTCTACCGTGGTGACCCGCGCCGCCCAGTTCGGTGCCGGGCTGGCCACGACCCTGGCGCTGCAGGGCATCGGCCAGCCGACCGGCAGCCAGCTGGAGATCAACGTCACCACCGCCGGCTTCGACGCCTCGGGCTTCACCTTCGCCAATTGGGGGGCGCTGACCGACTGGACCCCCGCCGACGGCAATTACGTCAAGCTGAACGCCTCGGAGGCCAGCGGCGTGGTCACCCTGACGGGCGGCACCGGCGCCGATTACCTGTTCGGCTCCAGCTACAACGACACCCTGATGGGCGGCGTGGGCGTCGACAAAATGATCGGCGGCGACGGCAACGACGTCTTCAAGTTCATGGCCAATCACGCCGAGGCGGGCGAGATCATCGACGGCGGCGACGGCAACGACACCATCCTGCTGCAGGGCGGCAACAACCTGCGCGGGGTGAGCATCACCGGCGTCGAGACGCTCAGCCTCAACGGCTATACCGCCTTCATGAACACCGCCGACGTGCCGACCACGTCCATCTCGGTGGTGGCGGGTTCGGGGGTCGATACCTTCGCCCTTTACGGCGACGAGGTGATCGGCACCGATTTCCGGACCAAGCTGGGCTACCTCGCTTTCACCGGCTTCAACGGCGCCGGCGGGGACAAGATTTCCTTCATCGGCGGTTCCGGCGACGACGTCCTGAAATCCACCCTCAACATGGACGTCCTGTCGGCGGGCGACGGTAACGACACCCTGATCGCCACCGGCGGGGCCGACACCATGCTGGGCGGCGAGGGCGACGACGTCTTCGACTTCACCGTCGGAACCCTGAATGTGGGGACCAATTCCACCATCGAGGGCGGCAACGGCTACGATACCCTGCTGCTCAGCGGCACCGGCCTGTCGGGCATGGGGTATTATAATTTCGGCGGCAGCTATCTCACCCAGATCACCGGGATCGAGAAGGTCCAGCTGGGCACCGTCGCCAATTACTACTTCGACGGCGGCGTGCTCAATGGCCAGGCCATCGAGTTCGCGGGAACCAACGCCTATACCCTGAACCTTCAGGGGACGGCGACGGTGATGGATGCGTCGCAGTTCACCTTCACCGGCACCCAGCCGACCAAGGTGAACTTCACGGTCACCGGCTCGTCCGCCGCCGATTACACCCTGGTGGGTCATGACGGCGCCGACAGCATGTCCGTCGTCACCTCGCTGACCGGCAACCATACATTCACCGGCGGGCTGGGCAACGACACCATCACCGGCAGCACGCTGAGCGTCGGCGACATCGCCGTCTATGCCGGCCCGGCCGCCGGCTACCGCATCGTCGGCGGCACCTATCTGATGGTGACCGACACCGATACGGTCGGCTTGGACGAGGGCACCGATTCCCTGACCTCGGTGGATGTCCTGCGCTTTGGCGACACCACGCTGGGAATCGCCGGCAGCGACACCAACCTGACCGTGACCGGCGGCGTGGGGGGCGATACCTTCACCATCGGCGCGGGCGTGGTCTCGGTCGAGGGCGGCAGCGGCACCGACCGGGTGACCCTGGCCCATGCCACCAGCGCCAACACGGTGCTGGGCACCAGCGGCACCACGCTGACCGCCGTGGTGAGCGGCGTCACCACCACGCTCACCAATGTGGAGACGCTGGTTCTCTCGGACGGCGTCAGCATCCAGGCCGGCTCCACCTCCATCATGGGCGGCAGCGGCAACGACATCATCAATCTGGGCGACGGCTTCACCTATGCCGACGGCGGGCTGGGCAACGACACCATCACGGCGTCGGGCGCCACTCCCGTCACCCTGGACGGCGGGTCGGGCTCCGATACCCTGGTGGGCGGTTCGGGAACCGACCAGTTCCGCCTGGCCGATTTCAGCGCTTCCGATTCCATGGATGGCGGCCTGGGCGCCGATACCCTGACGCTCAGCTTCACCGCCGGCGGCGTGGTGGCGGCCTCCGCCTTCACCAACGTGCACAACATGGAAACGCTGATGGTGCTGGCGTCCGGCTCGCCGGTCAGCATCGAGTTCGGTTCGCTGGCCTCGGGGGCCGGGTTCAATACCCTGGACGCCCATCTGTCCTCGGCCGACGTGGCGGTGAACGCCACGGGCTTCGGCGGTCCGGTCAATTTCATGGCGGGCCTGGGCAACGACACCTTCGCCGGCGGAGCGGGCTTCGCGTCGGTGCATCTGGGCTACAGCCTGGCCGCCAGCTCGTTCGCCTCATCGGGCGGCACCCTGTCGCTGGTCAACGGCGGCCAGACGGACAAGCTGTCCGGCGGCACCCTGAACCTCACCTTCACCGACGGCGCGGTGACCGTGGTCAACGGCGCCACGCTGGTCGGCAGCGGCGGCAACGACACCCTGACCATCGGGACGGGAATCGATTGGGTCCAGGCCGGCTTCGGCAACGACAGGATCTGGTCCACCAGTGGCAACCACACCTTCCAGTTCGGCTGGAACGAGCTGGACCAGAACGACACCATCTCGGCGTCGGGCGGGACGAACACCATCATGTTCGTCGCGACCTCGGGCAATCTGAGCATCAGCGACATCCAGTTCACCGAGGTCACCGGCGTGCAGACCATGAAGGTCAATGCCGGGGCCAACAACGCCAGCCTTCTGTTGGGCAGCGAGGCCCAGGCGGCGGGCATCACCCGTGTGGATGCCTCGGGGACCAGCGGCACGGTCTCGCTCGATACATCGACCATGACCAACGGCCTGGTCCTGGACGCCGGATCGGGCACCACCAGCTTCATGGGCGGCACCGGCACCGACGCGGTCCAGTTCCAGACGACGGAGGCCTCCGCGGTCTTCAGCGGTTCGGCGGGCAGTCTGCACGTCAGCGGCGGCAGCCAACTCTACGCCACCGGCGTGGAGCAACTGCGCTTCGGCGACGGCAACACCCTGACGGTCAGCAATAATGCAAGCCTGCTGACCCTCACGGGCGGCAGCGGCAATGATGCCATCACGGTGCTCGACGGCATCGCCAGCATCGATGGCGGGCTGGGCAACGACACGATTTCGGCGGCCAGCGCGGTGACCGCCCTGACCATCGACGGCGGGTCGGGGTCCGATACCGTGATCGGCAGCTCGGCCTCCGATCAGATCCGTCTGTCCGATTTCACCTCGGCCGATTCGATCAATGCCGGTCTCGGCAACGATACCCTGACGCTCTCCTTCACCGCCGGCGGCGTGGTGGTGGATTCCGCCTTCACCAACGTGCAGAGCGTGGAAGCGCTGCGGGTGGCGGCGTCGGGCTCGCCGGTCACCATCAATTTCGGCGCGCTGGCCTCGGCGGCCGGCCTCAGTGCCGTGGACGCCAGCTGGTCCACCGCCAACGTGACGCTGGATGCCTCGGGCCGGGGGACGGGCGCCACCTTCACCGGCGGCAGCGGCGCCGACACCTTCATCGGCGGCGGCGGGATCAACACCTTCTCCATCCAGGGCGCGGCCAACACCACCATCACGGTGAGCGGCGGCACCACCACCGTCATGAAGAACGGCGGGCCGGCCGATACGCTGTCCGGCAGCAACATGTGGGTCGATTACGGCGCGGGCGACCACGTGTCGGTGAATTCCGGCGCCAGCCAGATCATCGGCGCCATGGCCGACGACAATCTGGTGGTGGGGGCCGGCGTGACCTATGCCGACGGCAGCTTCGGCAACGACACCGTGACCCTGATGAGCGGCGGCCGGACCCTGGCCGTCGATGGCGTCGAGACCCTGATCGGCGGCACCGGCGACGACAAGGTGACGCTCAACGGCATGTTCACCGGCGGCTCCATCGACATGGGCGCCGGCAACGATACCCTGATTCTCACCAACCTGAACGCCAACAGCCTGTCCGACAGTGCCTTCGCCAACGTCCACGGCGTGGAGACCCTGACCCTGGGCGGCGGCCTGTCCACGGCCACGCTGAGTCTGGGAGCCCAGGCGGCGGCGGCGGGCGTCGTCACCCTGAACGCCGTGTCGGTTTCCGGCACGGTGGCGGTGAATGCCTCGGCGATGACCTCGGGCCTGACCGTACAGGCCGGCAACGGCACCACCAGCCTGATGGGTGGCGCGGGCAACGACAGGCTTGCCCTGCTGTTCTCCGAGGGGGCGGCAACCATCAGCGCCTCGGCTGGCAGCCTCGCGGTGACCGGCGGCGGATCGCAGTTCGCCTCGGGTGTCGAGCAACTGACCTTCGGCGACGGCAAGACCCTGGGGGTGAGCACCAATGGCGCGGTCGTCACCCTGACCGGTGGGACCGGCGCCGACGTCATCCGGGTGGGCGGCGGCATCGCCACCATCGACGGCGGGACAGGAGCCGACACCCTGATCGGCGGCGCGGGGGCCGAGAGCTTCCGTCTGTCCGATTTCACCAACGGCGATTCCGTCAATGGCGGCCTGGGCAATGACACCCTGACGCTCAGCTTCACCTCGGGCGGCGTCATCGCCGATTCCGCCTTCGCCAATGTCCAGGGGATCGAGTTCCTGGCCGTGTCGGCGAGTGGCGTGGCGACCTCGCTGACTCTGGGCACAAATGCGTTCAACGCCGGGATTGTGGCCGTGGACGCCCAGTTCTCCACGGCGGCCGTCACCCTGAACGCCCTGGCCGACGCCACGGTGCAGACCCTGATCGGCGGGTCGGGCGCCGATACCCTGATCGCCGGCAGCGGCGGCGACACCCTGACCGGCAATTCGGGCGGCGACGTCTTCACCTTCAGCGCGGGCACCGTCTCGACGGCGGCGTCCACGGCGGTGGTCACCGACTTCGTCTCGGGGGCCGACAAGATCGATCTGTCGGCCGGCGGCGCGCTGACCTATGTGCAGACCATGCCCTGGCAGGGCACGACTTCGGCTACCACCGCGCTGTTGAACAGCCTGGGCGGCGGCACCATGGTCGGTTTCATGACCGATGGCACCGACGGCTGGCTGGCGGTGAAGGGCGGCACCCTGGACGGCACCCTGATCAAGCTGGCGGGCGTCACCACTCCTCCCGCCCAGACCGACATCACGGGGGTCACCGGCGTCTACGGCGGCGCCAATCCCACCCTGAGCGCCGAGCATCACGCGGTGGCCTTCAACGGCTACAACTATCTGTCCTCGCTGGCCAATATCAGCACCCAGACCGACAACGTCACCATGGAGGCGTGGGTCAAGTGGGACGGCACCAACCACGGCGCCGGCCAGTTCATCGCCTATACCGGTGACGGCTCGAGCCGCGGCTACGGCCTATACGCCAGCCCCAGCGGCGCGCTCGGCTTCATGGCCGGCGGCGTGGTGGTGTCGGCTCCCTCCACCGCCCAGCTGATCGCCGGGCAGTGGCAGCACGTGGCATTGGTGCGCACCAACGGCGTGTTCAGCATCAACCTGGACGGCACCTCCCATACCGTGCCCAGCTCCACCGCCTCGGTCGGCGCGATCAATGCCGGCTCGGACCGCACCTATGTGGGCAATGCCGGCATTGGCGGCAGCGAGGGCTTCCACGGCGAGATCGCCGATTTCCGCCTGTGGAACACCGCAAGGACGGACGCCGAGATCTCCGCCTCCATGAACGATGTGGTGACCAATACCGATCCCGATTGGACCGCCCTGGCCGCCTATTGGCGCATGAATGCCGGCAGCGGCGTCACCATCGCGGATTCCTCGGGCCACAATTATGTCGGCGTCTTCGACGGCGGCGGCCTGACCGGCCCGGCCCAGGCCCAGTGGATCGACGACGGGGCGTGGGCGCTGTCCAACACGGTGAGCGGCCACGTGCTGGTGGATTCGCCCCTGCCGGTCAGCCTGAGCATCGCCACCGGCACCCTGGCGCCCGCCAACGGTTCGGTGACCATCAATTCCACCACCGGCGTCTGGCAGTACACGCGCAGCAATTTCGGCGCGGCCAGCGACACCTTCGTCGTCAAGGCCGACAACGGCTTCGGCGGCGTCACCCAGCAGACCATCACCCTGTCGTTCAACGACCAGCCGGTTCTCAATGGGCCGAGCGTCAACGTGACGGCCATCGGCGAGGACCCGGTGAGCAATCCCGGCATGCTGGTGTCCGCCCTGCTCGCCGGTCAGGTGACCGACACCCATATGGCCTCCAGCCACGGCATCGCCGTCACCGATGCCTTCAGCGCCAACGGCACCTGGCAGTACAGCCTGGACGGCGGCGGGACCTGGGCGGCCATGGGCGGCAGCCTGACGGCGGATTCGGCGCGCCATCTCGACGGGGCCGCCAAGGTGCGCTTCGTGCCCAACGCCGATTTCAGCGGCAACGCCACCTTCTCGTTCAAGGCCTGGGACGGCACCAACGGCGCCGTCAGCGGCGGAATGCAAAGCACCAACGCCTATGGCGGAACGCTCAGCGCCTATTCCAGCACCCAGGCCACGGCCAATCTCATCATCGGGGCGGTGAACGACGCGCCGTCGGCGGCGCAGCCGGGCGGCTCCATCTCCTACACCGAGGGAGCCGTGGGCGTCAGCCCGTTCGGCTCGGTCACCATCACCGATATCGACAGCGCCTCGCTGAGCAGCGCCACCATCGCCATCAGCGGCGCGGCGGCGGGCGACACCCTGTCCTTCGCCAATCTGTACGGCATCACCGGCGCTTTCGCCAACGGCACCATGGTGCTGTCGGGCTCGGCCAGCCTGGCCAATTATCAGGACGCCATCCGCTCGGTAACCTATTCCAACGGCAGCGACACCCTCGGCAGCGGCCTGCGCAATCTCAGCCTGACGGTCAGCGATGGCACCGCGTCCAGCAGCGCGGTCTCCTCGACCATCACGGTGACCGGCGCCAACGACGCGCCGCAATTGGCGCCGCTGACCAATACCGTGGGAACGGCGGTGCAGCTCAACTCGGTCAACTGGGCCTATTCCGACCATCTCGCCCGTCTCAGCGACGGGTCCATGGTGGCGTCGTGGGGCGGCTCCATGGCCGGATTCCGCCTGATCGACCAGACCGGCACGCCACAGGGCACGAACATCCAGCTGACCGGCGCCATGGCGCCCTCGGCCAATTCCTGGGTGCGGGCCACGGTGGCGCCGCTGTCCGGCGGGCGCTTCGTGGTGGTGGCGGACAACGAGTTGCAGGTGGACGCCTTCATCTTCAGTTCGTCCGGAGTTCTGGAGGGCAGCCGCATCACCATCTCGGCGGCGGCCAGCAACACCAACCATCACCATCCCTCGGTGACGGCGCTTTCGGGCGGCGGCTTCGCGGTGTCGTGGCGGAATCTGGATTCCAACGGCACCCCCACCGGCAGCGTCTCGCTCAAGGTCTACAGCGACGCCGGCACCGGGGTGGCGAGCGTCTCCCAGGTCAACACCAATGCCGCGCTGGTCAATTATCCGACCAATTCCGTCATCGATCTCGGCAACAACAAGATCGCCGTGCTGTGGGCCACCTCCAACTCGACGGGGGGCAACGCCCAGGATATCGACGGCCAGATCTTCTCGCTGAGCGGCGGCTCGCTCACCCCCCTGGGCGGCGAGTTCCGCGTCAATTCCAATGTCGTCGGGGATCAGGTCGAGCCTCAGGCCACCGCGCTGGCCGACGGCAGCTTCGTGGTGGCCTATGCCGACGCGTCGCCCCATTTCCGCCACTTCACGGTGGACGGCAGCGGCAACGTGACCGGTGGGGCCGAGATCACCCCGACCGCGGCCATCTCCCCGGCGCCGTCCAATGTCGGTTTCCCGACCGTGCTGGGGCTGGCCGACGGTTCCTTCGTGGTCGCCTGGCGGGCCTATGTGAGCAGCCCGGCGGAAACCAAGGTCATCGTGCAGCATTTCGCCGCCAACGACGCCCAGATCGGCGACACCGTGGTGATCACTCCGCCGTCCAGCATCAATTGGGGCGAGCCGGTCGGCATGGTGCAGATGGCCGATGGCAAGGTGGCCCTGGTCTATCCGGGCGATGCCAACAGCAACGGCCACGCCGATGCGCTGTTCCGCACCATCGAGTTCGGCGGCCCGACGGTCAGCACCTGGACCATGGCCGAGGATGCCGCCCCGTCGGTTCATCTGGTCTCCGAGCTTCTGGCCAAGGTGACCGATCCCGATGGCACCGGGCTGCCCAAGGGCATCGCCATCACCAGCGCGAGCACGGTCAGCGGCCTTTGGGAATACAGCATCGACGGCGGCACCAACTGGGCGGCCTTCGGCACGGTGTCGGGGGCGGAGGCCCTGCTGCTGGCGTCCACCGACAAGGTGCGCTTCACGCCCAACGCCAATGCCTATGGCGGCGGCGTGACCTTCTCCTGGCGGGCCTGGGACCAGAGCGACGGCTCCGTCCACGGCACCAAGGCGAACATCACCCTCACCGGCGGCACCTCGGCGTTCAGCGCCGACACCGGGACGGCCAACCTCACCATCACCCCGGTGGAGGATGCCCCGGTGTGGCAGGGTGCGCTGGTCGCCGGTTCCACCGTGACCTCGTTCTCGGTGGCCAACGGCGGGACCGTCGGCGGCAGCCTGCTGGCGACCGATTCCGACGGCGACGTGCTGACCTTCGCCCTGTCGGGCGGCACCAAGACCGCCCACGGCACCCTGACGGTGACCGCCGGCACGTTCAATTACCAGGCCGATGCCGGCTATGCCGGCAGCGACACCTTCGTCGTCAACGCCAGCGACGGGCACGGCAACACCGTCGCCCAGACCTTCACCGCCAATGTGGGCTATGACGGCCACACCATCACCCTGGCGCCGCCTTCGCTGATCATGGGCCAGTCGGGGACCTTCACCCTCAACGAGGCCTATCTGCGTCCGAGCAACGGCATCCAGGTGGGCGATTCCAATCTGGTCTACACCCTGGGCTCCGTCCCCGGCTCGGGCACCCTGCTGAAGAACGGCGTGTCCCTGGCGGCCGGCGGCACCTTCACCCAGGCCGACGTCAACGCCGACCTGATCAAGTACGTGGCGGCGGGCACCACCGGCACTTCGTCGTTCAACTTCACCATCAGCGACGGCATCGGCGGCACCATGGCCACGGCCAGTTCGGTGTCGTTCACGGTGAACGCCACCAATGCCGATCCGGTCCTGACCCTGGGCACCGGCGTCTTCGCCGCCCGGGGCGCCGTCGCCAGCATCATGAGCGGCGGCATGGGGCTGAACGCCACCGATGCCGATGGCGGCCCGGCCGCCCAGCTCAGCTACATCATCACCGACCTGCCCGATCACGGCGTGCTGGTGAGCAACGGCCGCGTGCTGGCGGTGGGCGACGCCATCAACGCCGCCGACCTCAATGCCGGCGGCACCCTGGGCCTCAACTATTACAACGACGCCTCGGCCCACATGTCGGATTCGTTCCAGGTGCGCCTGAGCGACGGCCAGAACACCCTGGCGCCGCAGACCGTCTCCATCACCGTGCAGCCCATCAACCAGGCGCCGGTGGCGGGAGCGGGGGTGGGCTATGCCCTGTCCATGACCGGCAGCGATGCCGGCGCGCTGACCGTCAACGACGGCGGCAAGCTGGCCTTCGCCGACGCGGTGACCCTGGAAGCCTGGGTCAGGCCGCAAGCGGCCGAGGTGGCCGACCGGATGCATGCGGTGGTGGCGCGCGGCGTCACCGGCGGCGGCGTCGAATACGGCCTGTACATCAAGGAAGGTGTCACGGCCGGAACCTATACCCTGGTTCCGGTGGTGGGCGGGGTGGCCCTGACCGTTACCGGCGGCACCACCTTCACCGGCACCTGGCACCACGTGGCGGCCAGCTTCGACAGCGCCGGGGTGGTGACCCTGTACCTGGACGGTGCCGCCTACGGCACCGCCACCATGGCCGCCGCCCCGCTGCCGGTCAGCGACAACGGCAATCTTGGCATCGGCAAGCCCGTGGGCAATCTGGGCTATGCCTATAACGGCGAGATCGACGAGGTGCGGGTGTGGCATGGGGTGCGCACCCAGGCCGAGATCGCCGCCAACATGAACGCCACCCTGCACGGCTACGAGGCGGGCCTGTCGGGCTACTGGCGCTTCGACAGCGGCAGCCAGAATCCCATGGACCACAGCGTCAACGCGCTGCCGGCCACGGGCGGCGGCAGCCTCGCCTATACCTATGCCGAGCGCGGCGCCCCCACCTTCACGGTGAGCAACGACGGCGCCCTGACCGGCACCCTGACCGGGTCCGATCCCGACGGCCAGGCGCTGACCTATTCCATCCTCAGCGGCTCCATCAGCGGCCAGCCCAGCCACGGCGTGCTGACGCTCGATCCCGCCACGGGGCAATTCGTCTACACCCCCGATTACGGCTTCTACGGCACCGACACCATCAGGTACACGGTGCGCGACGGTTCGCTGACCTCGATTCCGGCGGTGGCCAAGCTGGTGGTGCAGAGCCCCGGCAACCACGCCCCCATGCTGCGCGGCCTGTCGGCGGCCAACGATGCCGCCTATCTGGACGGCACCAGCAGCTATGCCGCCGGATCGCTGCTCAAGGAAGACACCGGCAACTTCACCCTGGAAGCCTGGATCAGCACCCGCGACACCACCACCGGCACCCGGATCATCCTCGGCCAGGGCAATTCCACCGCCGGGACCTCCGGCACCTTCGCCCTGGCCCTGGTGGACGGCAAGCTGACCTTCCTGTCGCCGGACACCTGGAACGGCACCACCTGGACGCTGCAGGGCAGTACGGCCCTGAGCGACGGCCAGTGGCACCACGTGGCCGTGGTCCGCGATGGTGGCGTCTACCGGCTTTACGCCGATGATCAGGTGGTCGACACCGTGGTGGTGGCGACGCCCACCGCCCAGCCGGCGGCCACCGACCTGATGGTCGGCGGCATGCACGGTGCCGCCCAGGTTCCGGTGGAAACGGCGACGGCGTTCAGGGGCCTGATCGACGACGTCCGGGTCTGGGAAACGGCCCGTACCGGCGCCCAGGTGGTGACCGGCCAGAGCCAGCAGCCCGGCGGGTCCGAAACCGGCCTGCTGGGGGCGTGGACCTTCGACCATGTGGGCGGCTCCGGGCTGGTTCCCGCCGTCAACGCCGCCGGGCCGGACCTGGTTCCGGTGGGCAGTGCCAGCGTGCCGAACATCGTCGACAGCCAGGCCATGCATTTCGATGGTTCGGCGTCGGCTGCCATCACCATCGGCAATTCCATCGCCCAGGGCAGCGGTCCGCTCACCTTCGAATCCTGGATCAAGACCAGCTCCGCCACCAACCAGACCATCGTCTTCGTCGGCCAGGATGGCGTGAATACCGGGATGTCCCTCTACGTGGCGTCCAACGGCAAGCTCGGCGTCGGGCAATCCCAGAACGGCGCCATCACGCTTGGCACCGCGACCGTGGCCGATGGCCAGTGGCACCATGTGGCCGGCGTCGTCGCCAGCAATGGAGTGGTTACCTATTACGTCGATGGGCAACTGGACGGTACCGCCACCATCAATGCCTACAACCTGACCGGTCCGGTCTATCTGGGCAATTCGGCGGCGCCGGGCACCTCCGCCCAGAACTTCAACGGCGACATCGCCGGGGTGAAAATCTGGAGTGCGCTCCGCACCCAGGCCGAAATCCAGTCCGACATGGGACCGGCCCTGCCCGGTACCCAGACCAACCTGCTTGGCGCCTGGACCATGCAGGACGACCAGATCGTCAACCTGACCGGTCCGGTCCCCACGGCGATCGGCTCCGTCACCGCCACCGACGGGCCGCCCACGGATTCGCCCACCGGCGGCGACCATCTCACCACCCTGGCCGGTCAGGCCGTCCAAGGCAGCGTGCTGACCTACGACCAGGACGGCGGCAGCCTGACCCTGAGCGTTCAGCCGAGCGGCTCGCCGCTGCACGGCACCCTCAGCCTGGAGGACGGGCACGGCTTCACCTACACCCCCGACGCGGGCTATGTGGGAGCCGACACCTTCACGCTGCGGCTGACCGATGGCACCGCCACGGTCACCAAGACCTATTCGGTGGACGTCGCCAATCCCGTGACCGTGGAGGGCGCCGCCGATCGCACCGGTGTCCTGTTCGCCGAAGGCACCGGCAAGGCGGCCAGCATTCATCTGCCCGGCGAGGTCTTCGCCGAGCAGCAGATGAGCATCGAATTCGACGTCAATCTGAGCGCCGCCGGAACCCAGACGCTGTTCAGCCTGGGCTCTGGCGCCATGGCGGTGCTGAAGGCCACGGTCGATGCTTCCGGCCATCTGGGTCTTTACGTGGATCAGGATGCCAGCGGCAACGGCGCGGCCCCCATCGGCGGCGCGAGCATCACCGCCTCGTCCTGGCATCACGTGGCCATCAACTATGATTCCGGCGTGGCGCGGCTTTATGTCGATGGCGATTTCGCGGGCATGGCCGTCGATACCACGGGCGGGACATCGGCCCTGACCTCGCTGTCCTCCATGGTGGTCGGTGGCGAGCTGACCGGCGGGACCGTGTTCAGCAAGGGCATGTTCGACAACCTCAAGATCTGGAACACAACCCTCTCGGCCGCCCGGATCGAGGCCGGCAGCACGCTGGATTCCCCGCTCACCCCCGGCCTGATCGGCCAGTGGGACTTCGACAGCGACCACGGCAGCGGCACCGGCAACGACGTTGATTCCAACGCCTACCTGAACCTGGGCAGCAGTGGCCACGTGGCCGTGCCGCCCCTCAGGGCCGCCCATTTCGACGGCAGCGACAGCGTGGGCCTGACCGGGCTGAATACCGGCTCGTCGCCCATCACCTACGAGGCGTGGTTCCGCACCACCTTCAATTCGGCGGGCGTGGCCGAGACCATCCTGGAGATCGGCACCAGCGGCACCAACAACGGCGCGGCGTCGCTCTACGTCAAGGATGGCCTGGTCGGATTGCTGGTCCAGGGCGGGACCTGGACTCCGTCCACCAGCATCGTCAATGACGGGTTGTGGCACCACGTGGCGGCCACCGTGTCGGGCACCACCACCACGCTCTACGTGGACGGGGCGCCGGAAGCGGTCAACACGAGCGCCACCTACGGCGCCGGCGCGCTGGCCATCGCCGGCGGCACCGGGTCCATCGGCAAGAATCTGGCCGGCGCTCAGGCCTTCACCGGCGACATCGGCGAGGTCCGGGTGTGGAACGAGGCGCGCGGCGCCTCCGAGATCCAGTCCAACATGAACGCCGATCTCAGTGGGCACGAGCATAACCTGCTCGGCTACTGGAAGCTGGACGAGGGGACGGGCACCACCGCCTACGACCTGACCGGTCTGCACAACGGCACCTATGCCGCCGGGGCGAGCTGGATCACCAGCGCGCATGTGGACGTGGTCGACAGCGACCGCCAGACCCAGGCCTTCACCTTCGACGGCGCCAGGTACCTGTCGGCGGGCGACGCGCTCGACCCCGGCGCCGGCGACTTCACCATGGAAGCCTGGGTGAACCGCGATGCCGCGACCGGGACCGGCGATTTCGTCATCCTGGCCAAGGAAGGGGCGGGCTCGACCGAGCCGGGACTGGCGCTTTACCTGCACAACGGCGTTCCCACGCTGCGGCTCAACGGCGTCGATGTCCTGCAGGCCGGCACCACCACCGCCGGCCAGTGGAGCCATATCGCGGTCACCCGCGGCGGCGACCAGTACACCCTTTACATCGACGGCCTGCCGGTGAAGAGCGTCTCGGCGCTGCAATCCGACGTCGCCAACAATTACGATCTCACCGTCGGCGGCCGCAGCAACCTGAGCGGCATCAGCCTGGATACCGCCACCGCCTTCAAGGGGCAGATCGCCGATATCCGCCTGTGGAACGTCGAGCGCAGCGCCGAGGACATCTTCCAGGAGATGCCCGGCAACGACGCCATGGACGAGGGCCTGCTGGCCTCCTGGCTGGGGACCGGCCTCGCCGACGCCTCGGGCAACGGCAACGACCTGATCCTGCCCACCGGCGTCACCAACGTGGTGCAGAGCGCCGCCACCCTGCAGGTCTACGACGACGGCATCAACGTGCCGCGCGGCGGCCAGTATCACGGGGCCCTGGTGGCCCATGACGCCACCGGCGCGTCCATCACCTATTCCGTGGGGACCCAGCCCACCAACGGCACAGTCACCATCAGCTCTGACGGCAGTTTCGTCTTCACGCCCAACAGCACCTACGAGGGGCTGGACAGCTTCACCCTGGTGGCCACCGCCGGTGGCGTGTCCACCAGTCAGGTGGTGGCGGTGCGGATCGAGGACCCCACCGAGATTCTCGGCGCCCGCCAGCACATGGGCCAGCTGATCCTGGACGGCACCAACCACGCGCTGGTGGATAGCACTGGCGATCTGTCCGGCCTGGGCTGGGGTGATTTTACCCTGGAGGCGTGGATCGATCCGACCGCGGCGGCCCTGACCGGCGAGGCGGTGATCCTGTCCAAGCAGTACAACCAGGGCAGCTATATTTCCCAGATGCGGCTGATCCTGATGGACGGCCATCTGGCGTTCATGGCCAACGATACCGCCCATGACGGAGGGCTCTACCTTTCCGGCACCGGCTATCTGCTGCAGACCACCCAGACCGTGACCGCGAACAGCTGGAGCCACGTGGCGGTGACCCGTTCGGGCGACACCTTCACCCTGTTCCTGGACGGCGAGGCCGTGACGTCCTATTCCATGGCCTTCAACAACCTGTCCAACAACGCCGACCTGATGGTCGGCCAGGCCATGGCCTCCGGCAGTGCCACCAACGGCTTCGAGGGGGCCGTCAGCGACGTGCGGGTGTGGAGCTACGCCCGTTCCGCCTACGACATGGCAACCAATTACAACCAGGTGCTGGACGGCGACGAATCCGGCCTGATCGGCTACTGGAACGGTCTGGGCGGCGCCCAGGACCTGTCGGGCAACGGCCATGATATGATCCTGCCGTCGAGCAATCCGCCGGTCCTGGCCGTGGTGCCCGAGATGGCGGCCCATTTCGCCGGCAGCACCCGCATCAATCTCGGCTCCTCGGTCGGCCAGGGCGCCGGGCCGTTCACCTACGAGGCGTGGATTCGCACCACCGACGTCTCGCAGGCGCAGATGATCTTCACCGCCGGCTCGAACGTGGACGGACAGGGCTTCTGGATCTACTCCAGCGTGGACGGAAAGATTCATCTGGCTGCCGCCGGGGATGCCGGATCGGTCGCGGGCAACAGCGTGGTGGCCGATGGACTTTGGCATCACGTCGCCGTCACCCTGACCAACATCAGCGGCACCGCCGCGGCCTATACCATCTACGTGGATGGCGTCGCCGACGGGACGGGAACCATCGGCGACTACAATGTCTCCGGCGCCGTTCAGCTTGCCACGCGCTATGACGGCCCAACGGCGCAATTCATCGGCGACATGGCCGAGGCCCGCATCTGGAACGGCATTCTGTCTCCGCCCCAGGTCACCGCCGCCATGAACAACGAGCAGACCGGGGCGGAATCCAGCCTGGCCGGCTATTGGCGCCTGGATACCGCCAGCGGCGGCGTGGTGCAGGACGCCACCACCGCCAGCCTCAACGACGGCACGGTCACCGGCGCCCTGACCTTCGTGCGGACCGACGCGCCGCTCTACGACGACGTGGTGCTGGCCGCCTATGGCTCGCCCTATCACGGCACGCTGGAGGCCATCGCGCCGACCAGCACAAATGGCGACGTCACCTGGGCGGTGGCATCCGGCGGCACGCCGGCCCACGGCACCCTGGCGCTCAATTCCGACGGCAGCTTCACCTATACCCCCAATGCCGGCTGGCACGGCGTGGACACCTTCAAGGTGGACGCGGTGGGCAGCGACGGCAACCACACCGTCAAGACGCTGACCATCCGCACCGGCAGCCCGGTGGACTTGGTTGGCGCCAGCGCGGCGGGCAAGGCGCTGCAGTTCGCGGGCGACGATTATGCCCAGGCGTCGGGCATCAGTCTGATGAACCAGTCGTTCAGCTGGGAATTCTGGACCAACAAGGACGCCCAGGGCGGTTCGCCCACCGCGCAGGTGGCCCTGGCCATGGGGACCGGCGGCAATGGCGGCCAGATTTTCGTCGGCTTCGATTCCAGCAACAACATCCGCTTCTCGCTGGACGGCAACAGCGGCGGCGTGACCTACAACGCCGGGGGCGATGTGGGCGCCTGGGTCCACTGGGCCGGCACCTACGACAAGGACGGCAACCAGCTGATCCTTTACCGCAACGGCTTCGAGGTCGGCCGGGTCACCGCCGGTTACGACTTCACCGGCAGCGGCACCCTGGAACTGGGTGGGGTTTCCGGAACCGGCAGCTATGTGGGCCTGATGGATCAGGTGCGCCTGTTCAGTGACGTGCGCACGCCGTACGAGGTCCTGCGCAGCGCCATCCGGGATCAGGCCTCCTCCGCCGACAACCTGATCGCCGAATGGGACATGAGCGCCCTCAAGACCCTGTCCGGCACCACCACGTCGCTGGTGATGGATTCGTCGGGCTTCAACCACAATCTGACCCTGGGCACCGGCGCCTTCGCCCCCGCCCTGGCCGACGTGGCCGGCAAGCCGCCCATCTACGCCGAGGTGGTCACCACCGCCGAGGACACCGCGCTGCAGGGAACCCTGTACGACACCTTCGGCGGCTCAACCTCCAGGCCCACCTGGGCCAGCATCGCCCAGGGGCCGCAGCACGGCACCCTGACCCTGAACGGCACCCAGACCCTGGGGACCCTGTCTCTCACCGGCGGCACCTACTTCCTGAGCGGCAGCGGGCTGGCCACGCCCGGAAGCTACACCTACACCCCGGACGCCAATTACTTCGGCTCGGACTACTTCGTGCTGGCCATCGACGACGGCAGCGGCAACCTGACCTACGGTACGGTGGGCGTCGGGGTGACCTCGGTGCGCGACGCGCCGGCCCTGTCCGGCCTGGCCGATTTCAGCGTGGCCCTGAACGGCAGCCACACCCTGGGCCTGCAGGTCTCCGACGAGGTGGGCGCCCTGGCCGGCGAGACCCTGTCCGTCACCCTGGCGGCCAATCACGGCGGCATCGAGCTGGTGCGGACCGGTGGTCTCACCTTCTCCACCAATACCGTCAACGGCGACCACACGGTCACCGTCACCGGCACGCTGGACCGCATCAACGTGGCCCTGCAGAACGCCGTCTACCATTCCGATCCCCTGTGGAGCGGCGGCGACACCATATCGCTCAGCGTCACCGACGCCTATGGCGGCCAGACCCTGACCTCCACCGGGACCATGGCGGTCAGCCTGTCGGGTTCCGGCAACATGGCACCGGTGATCATGCCGGTGCGCGGCTTCGCCACCCTGAGCAGTTCCAGCGCCCACATCACCGCCGGAACGGTGGCCAGCACCGCCGTCAGCAACGTCACCCTGGAAGCCTGGGTCCGCGAGGATTCCGGCTCGGCCACCAATGATCAGGCGATCATCGCCAACGGCAATACCGATACCAACGGCTACGGGCTGTTCATCAACAACGCGACCGACAAGCTGATGCTGATTGTCGGCAACAATGGCTATCACGAATTCGATGTCACCCTCAGCCACGGCAAGTGGCACCACGTGGCGGCGGTCCTGGAGGGTACCACCACCTGGAAGCTCTACGTGGACGGCGCCCTGGCCGGGACCTGGACGGGGGCGCCGGTGGCGACCGTTCCCGCCGGCAATTTCTACATCGGCAGCGACGTCACCACCACCAACGCCCTGCAGGGCGCCATCAGCGACGTGCGGGTGTGGAACACGGCCCGCAGCCAGTCCGAGATCGTCGGTTCCATGAGTACCTACCTCACCGGCGGCGAAGCCGGTCTGGCCGGATGGTGGAATTTCGAGAACGGCACCACGGCCGTGCCCAATCTGGCCTCGGCCGGGACCTCGGGCGGCGTCGCCCTGACCGGCGGCGCGGCGGTGACGTCGGGCAGCGCCCTGCAGGCCATCGCCGGCGGCGGTGCCGTCACGGGAACCCTGGCGGCCTTCGACGCCGAGGGAACCGCCCTGACCTACCACTTGAGCGGCAGCCCGACCGTGTCGGGCGCCACCGAGACCCTGGTCAGCAGCTATGGCACCATCGCGCTGAACACGACCACCGGCGCCTACAGCTATACCGCCACCTCGGGGCAGACCGGGCTGGACGTCCTCACCTACACGGTGACCGACGCCGCCGGGCGGGTTTCCACCCGGAACATCCGGGTCGCGGAGTACGACCACACGCGGACCTGGACGGGCTCGGCCACCCAGGCCTGGGACAACGCCGCCAATTGGGGCGGCACCCTGGCGGATTCCGGCGCCCTGGCCATCATCAGCGGCGGCACGGTCTACCATGTCGGCGGCAGCGACACGGTGGGCGGCCTGCGGCTGTCCGGTTCGACTCTTGGGCTGTATGGCGGCACCGTGGGTCTGAGCGTGGCCGGCGGGGCCGATTCCACTTCGACCCTCGACATCGCCGGCGGCACCCTGGCGCTGAACAACAGCGCCATGGTGTTCAAGGATTTCGGCGGCTTCAACTTCACCTCCGGCGGCCTGACCGGCGGCGGGACCATGATCACCTACGGCTCCGCCACCCTGGCCGGCAGCGGCATGACCGACCGCCTCGACGCCAAGCTGATGCTGACCAAGGGTGCCAACATGAACGGCGGCACGCTGACCGGCAGCGGCACCCTCAACCTGGCCGGCGGCACCATGGCGCTGTCCGGCATCGGCAACAATATCGGCGTGGCCTTCCAGAACGCGGCGGCGACCTTGCTGCTGGTGTCGGGCAATGCCTTGGACACCACGGCCTCCATCGAACACGCCTTCGAAAATCGCGGCACGGTCGAATTGCTGGGAACCGGCGGCGGGTCGGCTTCGCTGGCGGTTCACGACACCCTGACCAATTACGGCACCATCCAGGCCGACGCCGGGGCGACCTTCACCTATGGCCTGTCGGCCGAGGAGCTGATCAATTACGGCGTGATCAAGGTGAACGACGACCTGAGCCTGACCACGGGAACCTTCGACAACCACGCCACCCTGACCCTGGGCGGCACATCGTCGCTGACGGTGGGCGACGGGGGCGGCATCGGCCATGCCGTCTTCGACAACACCGGCAAGATCGAGGGCAGCGGCACCCTGCACGTCTGGGACGCCGACTTCGTCAACCACGGCTACCTCACCCCCGGCACGGCGGGGGCGGCGGGCACCATGACGGTGGCCGGCGACCTGACCCTGGCCGACGATTCCCATCTGCTCTTCGATCTTTGGAACGGCAGCGCCGACCGGCTGTCCATCTACGGCTCGCTGACCCTGGACGGCGTTCTGGACCTCAACAGCCACGGGCTGATGTCGGGCACGCAGACGGCCATGACCCTGATGAGCTGGGGCAGCGGCAGCGTGTCGGGCGCCTTCGACGTGATCCAGGGCATCGATTACGTGGACGGCAACGGCAGCGGCTGGATCTGGGATCCGGTGATGACCTCCACCAGCCTGACGGTCACCGGTCATTCCGCCACGCTGCTGGGCAGCAGCGGCTATTACAACGGCAGCGCCGGGGCCGATTACATCATCGGCAGCGGCGGCAACCAGATCGTCCATCTGAACGGTGGCGACGACGTCTATGTGGGCCGCGGCAGCTACAACACGGTCGGCGTCTCGGACATGAACTTCGACTTCCTGGACGGCGGCGCCGGTGGCGGCAACACCCTGCTGTGGGAGAATTTCAACGGCAACCAGTTCGACCTCTCGTCACTGTGGGCCAACGCCCTGCAGAATTTCGACGTCCTCGACCTGAGCGGGGCCAGCAACAACAGCGCCGTCCTCGACCTCGCCCATCTGCAATCCATGCTGAACGGCACCAACGCCATCACCGGCACCGCCAACGCCCTGGTGGTGATCGGCGCCGACCGGCTCAGCCTGAGCGACAGCGGATGGCAGGCCAGCGGTACCGCCCAACTGACCGTCAACGGCCAGCAGGACAGCTATACCCAGTATTCCAACGGCGACACCCACGTTTACGTGGAGAGCCACACCCACGTCGGCTGAAGCCGGCATCAGGCGCCGCCCGGTTTCAACGGGCGGCGTTTTTTCTGTCCTGAATCCGACAAGCGTTGCTTTTTGGCAACGGTGCGGCGCATTGCGCACGGTGTGGCCGCCATGCGGCGGAATCAGGGTTGCCTGCCTAATAATCACTCATGTATGACAGTCCTGCTTACGAATTCGGCATGGTGCCGGCGCGGTGAAGCGCGAAGGCTAGGCAATTCGGGCGGATATGGTTTGGCATGAGGGTTGCTACATTCCCGGCAACTCTGACAGTTCATCGAGGGGGTCAATGATGTATCGACACAATCTTCGTCGCCGTTCCCTGGTTTCGGGCGCGATTCTTTCGGCGGTTCTCGGTCTGGCGGCGACGCCGGCCTCCGCCGATTTCTCGCTGTATGAGCAGGGTGGCCTGAAGATTGACGGCGCCTTCGCCGGCGGCGTCACCCTGTTCACCAGCCCGGGCGCCCAGTTCGGCGCCGGTTCGTGGACCAACAACGGCGGTGTTCCCGGCAAGCGCATCACCGGGCATTCCAACTGGTCCGAGACCTTCCTGCATCCCGAGCTGAAGGCCTCCTACACCACCGAGAAGTACGGCACCTTCTACGGCGACGTGTCGGGCCAGTTCACCATGACCGGCGGCCATGGCGAGCCCTCGCTGATCTCCACCACCTACGGCCATCCCTGGATGGTCGAGCTGGAGAACCTGTACGGCGGCTGGAAGTCGGGCACCACCCTGACCGGGCTGGGCCTGGACGAGAACGGCCTGGACCTGTCGGGCGGCCGTCAGAGCTTCCGCGTCGCCGACGGCTTCCTGATCAGCAACGGCACCAACAACATCGGCAAGCGCGGCATGTTCTGGACCCAGTCCCGGACCGCCTTCGCCCAGACCGGCGTGGCCAAGTTCTCCTCGGGCCAGCTGCGCGGCGACGTGTTCTATCTGAAGAACAACGCCTCCAATACCGTGATGCTGCCCAGCCTGTACGAGAATGCCCAGACCTCGGTGGTCGGCGGCAATATCGAACTGTTCGGCAATGCCGATCAGGTCGAAGGCAAGGCCGCTCCCGATGGCGCCGCCAATTACGCCGACCGCAAGTGGTATGGCGGCATGACCGTGTTCCGGGTGGCCTCGGCCGACAGCCGTGGCGTCTACGGCTTCAACAACGGCATCGCCAACACCACGGTGACCAACACCCTGTCGTCGGCCCGTGACGGCATGACCGTGTTCTCCTTCCACGTGGGCGGCAATCCGCTGCCCTTCCTGCCGGACTTCTCGCTGTACGGCAACGCGGTGAAGGAAAACAACAACACCCGCAATGCCAAGGTGGACGCCAACGCCTACTACATCGAGCCGGGCTACCAGCTGTCGGATGTGGCCTGGACTCCCAAGCTGTCCTACCGCTACGCCCACTTCTCGGGCGACAAGAACCCCAACGACGACAAGAAGGAGGCCTATGATCCCTTCTTCTACAACGCCATCACCCGTGGCTTCGGCACCTGGTTCATCGGCGAGATCGTCGGCAATTACGTGATCTCCAACTCCAACGTGAACATCCACCAGCTGACCTTCAGCATCAACCCGCGTGATGACCTGAAGCTCTCCGTCCTGGCCTTCAACTACCAGTACGATGCCAAGCAGCAGCAGGGCAGCGCCGCGGTGACCTCCAACGATCTCGCCCGCGAGATCGACGTCACCGCCGAGTGGACCATCAGCGACAACGTTCTGCTCTCCGCCGCCTTCGGCGCCGCCAAGGCCGGTCGTGGCTACAAGCAGAACATCAACGCCAACTCCAACCCGGCCGGTCTGCCCATGGACAAGACCTGGCTGCTGGGCGAGACCTCGCTGGTCGTGAAGTTCTAGGCTTCGAAACGCTCGGCCCCCGGTTCCCTTCCCGCGCGGAAGGGGGCCGGGGGCCTTGCCGTTTCAGAGGGCTGGAAAGTTCGTGCCCGCCGCGTCATAGTAACATAGCACTATGAGGTTTGGCGGGGAGGGATGTGTTGGCACCCGACAACGGCGCGGCAGGCGGCAACAAGCGCCAGTTTGCCAGGCAGAATTGCGGCACGGAATGCACCTTCGTGCTGGACGGCATGGAAAGCCGCGTCTATCTGCTGGACGCGTCGCGGGGCGGATTCAAGCTGCGTTTCGAGCAGGCCGAGACCGCCATGGCGGCCATGGCGCCCTTGCCGCGCGACATGACCATCGCCGACCAGTTCTCCAAGATGCATGCGACCATCATGTGGGCCAGCGGCGATCTGGCCGGATGCCGCTTTTATCAGCACCTGTCGCTCGACGACGTGGTGCGCATGATGACCGGCCACTTCCGCCTGCAACTGGCCCCGCCGGCGAAGCCCGAAACGGGGGCCTGAGGCCCCGTCGCCGGCTTGACTCCGCCTGGATTGGGCGGGTGTTCGGGCTATCAATTGTCACTCTCGTGACATATCATGGAACCGGTGAAACGCTTGTGAGGTTTGGTCGTGCCATCCGACGATCCGACGGAGCATGAGAACCGGCGCGAATTTACCCGGTTGCGCAGCAGCGCCGAGTGTATATGCGTCTTTGGCGGCAAGGAGAGCCGCGCGGTCCTGATGGACGCCTCCCGCGGCGGCTGCAAGCTGCGTTTCGAGGAACCCGATGCCGCCATGGCGGCGATCCTGCCCGTTCCCTGCGACATCGTCATCCGGGATGAGGAATCGTCCATGCCCGCGACGGTGATGTGGGCGAGGGGTGATCTGGCGGGTTGCCGGTTTCAGCAGCCTCTTTCCCTGGACGAGGTCTCGCGGATGCTGGGCGGCAGGTTCCGCCTCGAGGTGTTGAGGCAAGTGTCCCAGGGCACGTCCGCCCCTCGGCCGCATATCGAGAGCCGTGCCGAGGCCGAGGCCCGTCAGGAGGCGGAACTGGCCGCCAGGATTCTCATGATGGTCGAGGCGGAGGAGGAGCCGCCTAGCCGGCCTTCCTGACCTGAGTCCGCGCCAGATCGCGATAAGCCGCCACTTCCTTGCTGATGTGGTGGAAGAGAACTTCGTCCACCATCTGGTAGATCTCCAGGGCGCACTGACGGGCCTGCTTTTGGGTCTTGATCTTGGGGATCAGCTTGCGGCACAGGTCCACGAAGGCCATGGTCAGGGCCGCGTGGTTCATCTGGTGGCGTTCGGCCGCCTCGCCGCCATGGGTCTGGAGGACGGCCTCCTCGGTGGCGAAGGCCGCCTTCATGGCTTTGTAGATGGCGCCGGTATGGCCCGCCAGGATGCTCTGATTGAGGGCGGGGTCGTCCATGCCCTGGAAGAAGTCGGCCATGGCCCCCAACAGGCGCTTGCGGCCCTGATCCACTTCGGGAATGCCGGTTTCCAGGGACATGTTCCAGAGAAACATGTGATTCTCCGCCAAAGACGATGCGTTGCCGCAATCAAGACATAGTGATCAGGGGATTGGATGTCAAAGGCTTGAAACAACTTGCTTTTTCTTCTCACACTTGTTCACCTCCGCGTCAGGAAGCGTTACCCTGATCATCCAATGGGCACTCTCTGAATTGACCTGATCCCGCATTGGTCGCCGCCATCTCCGGCCGTGACACGGGCGGTGTTTTTGGCTAAACCCCACCTTCCTGTCGTAACCGAGCGCGAGCGAGCATGACCTCCACTCTTCCCGTCGCCACCCTGGCCCTCATCACCAACCGGATCGCCCGCGAACTGGGCGTGCAGGCCACCCAGGTGGCATCGACGGTACAGATGCTGGACGAGGGCGCCACGGTGCCGTTCATCGCCCGCTACCGCAAGGAGGCCACCGGTGGCCTGGACGATACCCAGCTGCGCACCCTGGAAGAGCGCCTGGGCTATCTGCGCGAGCTGGAAGACCGCCGCGCCGCCATCCTGCGCTCCATCGAGGAGCAGGATAAGCTGACTCCCGAGCTCAGGGGCCAGATCGAGGAGGCCGACAGCAAGGCGCGGCTGGAAGACCTCTATCTCCCCTACAAGCCCAAGCGCCGCACCAAGGCCCAGATCGCCCGCGAGGCGGGGCTGGAGCCCCTGGCCGACGCGCTGCTGGGCGATCCGGCCAAAGTGCCCGAGGCGGCCGCCGCCCCCTATGTGGATGCGGAAAAGGGCGTGGCCGACGTCAAGGCCGCCCTGGACGGGGCGCGCCAGATCCTGATGGAGCGCTTCGCCGAGGATGCCGAATTGCTGGGCAACCTGCGCGACGCCCTGTGGGACGGCGGCGTCCTGGTCTCCACCCTGGCCGAGGGCAAGGCGGAGGCCGGGGCCAAGTTCTCCGACTATTTCGACTACCGCGAGGCCATCAAGGCCATTCCGTCCCACCGCGCCCTGGCGCTGTTCCGGGGGCGCAACGAAAACGTTCTCAATCTGAAACTGTTGACGCCTGACGAGGCCGCCCGGCCGGAAGGCCAGGTTTCTCAAGGCCCTGGCGAGTTCGAGGCGCGCATCGCCCGGCGCTTTTCCATCCGCGACCTGAAGCGCCCGGCCGATCAGTGGCTGGCCGAAACGGTTCGCTGGGCCTGGCGCATCAAGATTCATCTGCATTTGGAGTTAGAATTGATGGGCCGGCTGCGCGAGGCGGCGGAAGCAGAGGCCATCCGCGTCTTCGCCCGCAACCTGCGCGCCCTGCTGCTCCAGGCCCCCGCCGGGGCGCGGAACTGCATCGGCCTCGACCCGGGTATCCGCACCGGCGTCAAGGTGGCGGTGACCGACGCCACCGGCAAGGTGGTGGAGACCGCCACCATCTATCCCCACCAGCCCAGGAACGACTGGCAGGGGTCGCTGGCGGTGCTCGGCCAGCTGGCCCGCAAGCACGGCATCAAGCTGATCGCCATCGGCAACGGCACCGCGTCGCGCGAGACCGACCGGCTGGTCATCGACCTGATGAAGCGTCACCCCGAACTGGGACTGGAAAAGCTGGTGGTCAGCGAGGCCGGCGCCTCGGTCTATTCGGCCTCCGAACTGGCGGCCAAGGAATTCCCCGATCTCGACGTCAGCTTGCGCGGCGCGGTGTCCATCGCCCGGCGGCTGCAGGATCCCCTGGCCGAACTGGTCAAGATCGACCCCAAGGCCATCGGCGTCGGCCAGTACCAGCACGACGTGGATCAGGTGAAGCTGGGCCGCACGCTGGACGCCGTGGTGGAGGATTGCGTCAACGCGGTGGGTGTCGAGGTCAACACCGCCTCGGCGCCGCTGCTGGCCCGTGTCGCCGGCCTTTCCCCCACCGTGGCCCGCAACGTGGTGGAGTTCCGCGACCGCTTCGGCCCCTTCGCCAGCCGTGAGGCCCTGAAGCAGGTGGAGCGCCTGGGCGCCAAGGCCTTCGAGCAGGCGGCCGGCTTCCTGCGCGTGGTGAACGGCGTCAATCCCCTGGATTCGTCCGCCGTCCATCCCGAGGCCTATCCGGTGGTGGAGCGCATCGTCAAGGCGACGGGCCGTCCGGTGAAGGCGCTGATCGGCGATTCCGCCTTCATCCGCTCGCTGGACCCCAAGGACTTCACCGACGAGCGCTTCGGCGAGCCGACGGTGAAGGACATCCTGAAGGAGCTGGAGAAGCCCGGCCGCGATCCCCGCCCCGAATTCAAGACCGCCGCCTTCAAGGAGGGCGTGGAGACGCTCAACGACCTCAAGCCCGGCATGATCCTCGAAGGCGTGGTCACCAACGTCACCAATTTCGGCGCCTTCGTCGATATCGGCGTCCACCAGGACGGCCTGGTCCACATCTCGGTGCTGGCCGACCGCTTCGTGCGTGACCCGCACGAGGTGGTCAAGCCCGGCGATCTGGTCAAGGTCAAGGTGCTGGAAGTGGACATGAAGCGCCAACGCATCGCCCTGTCCATGCGCATGGACGCCCAACCCGCCCCGGCCAGGAAGGACGAACCCCGCCGTGACGACCGCCGGCCGGCGTCGCCGCCCCAGCGGCAGGCCGCGCCCAAACCCGACGAGGGCGGCGGGGCCTTCGCCGCCGCCTTCGCCAAGGCCAAGCAGAAGAAGTAGGGGCACTTCTCTTCCCGTCGTCACCGGGCTTGACCCGGTGATCCATATGGCGCCGCTGGAAAAGCGTGGATGCCCGGATCAAGTCCGGGCATGACGGCCAGGAAGACACGCATCCCATTCCCCCAATTCCCAAACGGAATAGCGCCGGCCGCATTCCCCCTATGCGTCGGTACAACTAGACTCACCGGTTCAGTTTCCTATACCGTCCAGCCGGTACAGTGATGCTGTCATGCTGAGCGACAGCGAAGCATCTTTCAGCCGCAGGCGTCCGCCGTCATCGCGTGAAAGATCCTTCGGCCAAGCCTCAGGATGACAGCGGCGGCTGAGTGACGAGGACTGATTGCCCATGAGCACCCGCGAGAGAATCATCGATTCGGCCATGGCCATCGTCCGCGACCAGGGCGTCAACAAGCTGACCCTGGACGCCGCCGCCAAGGAGGCGGGCGTCAGCAAGGGCGGCGTGCTCTATCACTTCAAGAGCAAGGACGACCTGATCCGCGGCATGGTCCAGCGCCTGATCGACCAGTGCGACCAGCTCAACCGCGAACATTACGAGCGCCAGCCCGAGGGGCCGTACCGCTGGGCGCGGACCCTGGTGCATGCCTGTTTCGATCCCAACGGCCCGGCCTTCGATCCGGTGGGCGGCGCTTTGCTCGCCGCCGTCACCGTCAATCCCGACCTCGTCGCTCCCATCCAGTCCATGTACGACCGCTGGATGGAGCGCATCCAGAGCGACAGCCCCGACCTGGAGCGGGCCGGTCTGATCTGCACCGCCATGGACGGCGTCTATTTCCAGCGCCTGATGGGCATCAACCTCAGCGATTCCGAGGGGGCCGAGCGCCTCAAGCGGCACGCCCTCGACCTTTTGAAGTAACGGAGCCTCGTCATGAAAGCCAAACGGATGATCATCATGCTGGCGGGCTCCGCCATCGTGTTCGGGGGGGTGTTCGGCTTCGTCGCCTTCAAGAACCACATGATCAAGCAGTTCTTCGCCACCATGCCCAAGCCGGTGGTGGCGGTGACGGTGGCCAAGGCCGGACTGACCGAGTGGCGCAACGTGGTGCCGGCGGTGGGCACGCTGCAGGCGGTCAACGGCGTCGACATCTCCGGCTCGGCGGCCGGGCTGGTCAAGTCCATCGCCTTCGAATCCGGCCAGGAGGTCAGGAAGGGCGCCGTCCTGGTGCAATTGGACACCGACGTGGAGATGGGCGACCTTCGCAGCGCCCAGGCCGAACTGGTCCTGGCGCGCACCAGCTACGACCGCAGCGCGGCGCTGTTGAGGTCCAACACGGTCAGCGTCTCGGCGCTGGAAAAGGCCGAGGCCGAGCTGAAGGTGAAACAGGCCAAGGTGGCCGGCCTCCAGGCCCAGATCGCCAAGAAGACCATCACCGCCCCCTTCGACGGGCGCCTCGGCGTGCGCAAGATCGATCTGGGCCAGTACGTCCAGCCGGGGCAGATGGTGGTCAACCTGCAGGACCTGTCGCTGATGCTGTGCGACTTCACCGTGTCGCAGAAGGAGCTGTCCCTGGTCGGCGTCGGCCAATCGGTCCGCATGACCACCGACGCTTGGCCGGGCGTGGTGTTCGAGGGCCAGGTGGCCGCCATCGAGCCGCTGGTGGACGCCAGGACCGGCATGGTCTCGGTCCAGGCCCGCTTCCCCAACGCCGACGGGCGCCTGCGCCCCGGCATGTTCGCCCGCATCGAGATCGAGCGGCCCCTGGGCGCGCCGGTGGTGACGGTGCCCGCCTCGGCGGTGGCCTACAACCTGCACGGCGACGCGGTGTTCGTGGTCAGGGAAGAGGCCGGGGCCGACGGCAAGACGGTCGCCAAGGCCGAACGCGCCGTGGTCAGCGTCGGCGAGCGCAAGGACGGTCTGGTGGTCATCAAGTCGGGAATCGCCGCCGGCGACACCGTGGTGACCTCGGGTCAGGTCAAGCTGGAGCACGGCTCCCTGGTGAGCGTGGCCGCCAGCGATCCCTTGAAGACGGCGGCGGCCGACGCCGTGCGGTAACCCCGCCGTCATTCCGAGCGGAGCGAGGAATCTCCGCCCGGACGATGGCGCCTTTTGAAATTCCGCCGGAACAGGCCGAGATCTCTCGCCTGCGGCTCGGGATGACAGTCAAGTGAGGTGGCGCAAGCCGCCGGAGAGGACCGGGATATGTTCGACATCTTCATCAAGCGGCCGGTCCTGGCCGCGGTGGTCAGCCTGCTGATCCTGTTCATCGGCCTTCGCGCCCTGATGAGCCTGCCGGTGCGCCAGTATCCCGAGATGACCAATACGGTCATCACCATCACCACCACCTTTCCCGGTGCCGACGCCGACATGATCCAGGGCTTCGTCACCCAGCCGCTGCAAAAGGCGGTGGCCACGGCCGAGGGTATCAACTACCTGACGTCGCGCTCCATCCAGGGCCTGAGCGAGATCAAGGCCTTCATCCGCCTCAACGACGACCCGGAAACCGCCATGACCGGGGTGATGAGCAAGGTGGCCGAGGTCAAGAGCCTGCTGCCCAAGGGCATCAACGATTCCATCATCAAGAAGGAGACGGGGCAAAGCTTCGCCTCGGCCTATCTCGCCTTCTCGTCGGACCGTTTGAGCCAGCAGCAGATCACCGATTACGTCATGCGGGTGGTGCAGCCCAAGCTGGCCGCCGTGCCCGGCGTCGCCAATCCCGAACTGTACGGCGGCCAGAAATTCTCCATGCGCGTCTGGCTGGACCCGGAAAAGCTGGCCCAGCACGGCATGGGGCCGGACGACCTGAAGACGGCGCTCACCAGCAACAACTTCACCTCGGCCTCGGGCTCCACCAAGGGCGCCTATGACGTGGTCAACACCCAGGCCTCCACCGACCTGAAAAGCGTCGAGGAGTTCCGCCAGCTGGTGGTCAAGCATGACGGCTCGCGCCTGGTGCGGCTCGGCGACGTGGCCAATGTGGAGCTGGGGCCGGAAAACGACGACATGAGCGTGTTCGCCGGCGACGAGCGGGCCATCTTCGTCGGCATCTACACCACGCCGGAAGCCAATCCCCTGTCGGTGATCCGTCAGGTGCGCGAGGAAGCGCTGCCCGCGCTGCAGGCCCAGCTGCCGCCGGGGCTCACCGCCAAGATCGCCTACGATTCCACCCTGTTCATCGACGCCGCCATCACCGAGGTGGCCAAGACCATCGCCGAGGCCGCCATCATCGTCATGGTGGTGATCTTCTTCTTCATGGGCTCGGTGCGCTCGGTGGTGATTCCGGTGGTCACCGTGCCGCTGTCGCTGATCGGCGTGGCGGTGCTGCTGCTCTCGCTGGGGTTCTCCATCAACCTCCTGACCCTGCTGGCCATGGTGCTGGCCATCGGCCTGGTGGTGGACGACGCCATCGTGGTGGTGGAAAACGTCCACCGTCACATCGAGGAGGGCCTGACACCCTTCAAGGCCGCCCTGGTGGGCACGCGGGAAATCGCCGGGCCGGTCATCTCCATGACCATCACGCTCGCCGCCGTCTACGCCCCCATCGCCTTCATGGGCGGCCTCACCGGTTCCTTGTTCAAGGAATTCGCCCTGACCCTGGCCGGGTCGGTGGTGGTGTCGGGAATCATCGCGCTGACCCTGTCGCCCATGATGTGCTCGAAGATCCTCAGGCACGACGACGACAAGAAGGGCCTGACCGCCCTGATCGACCGCACCTTCGACCGGGTGCGGGCCACGTACGAGAGATGGCTGGCGGCATCGCTGGCCGACCGGCCCACCACCCTGGTGTTCGCCCTGATCGTGCTGGGCTCGCTGCCCTTCCTGTTCCTGGCGGTGCCCACCGAACTGGCGCCGGAAGAGGACCAGGGCGTGGTGTTCACCGCCTATAACGGCCCGGCCTCGGCCAACACCGACTTCATGGAAGTCTTCTCGCACCAGATCTCCACCAAGCTGAAGGCCTTCCCCGAAACCGACGAGACCTTCCTGATCAACGGCATGGGCGCCATCAGCCAGGGCTTCGGCGGCGCGGTGCTGACGCCGTGGGAGGACCGCAAGCTCTCGGCCAAGGCCCTTACCGCCGCCATCCAGCAGGCCCTGAACGAGGTGTCGGGGGTCAAGGCCTCGGTGTTCCCGCCGCCGCCGCTGCCCGGCGTCGATGGCTTGCCGGTGCAGTTCGTGCTGTCCTCCATCGCCGATTACCAGCAGCTCAACGAGATCCAGGGCGAGCTGGTGAAGCGGGCCCAGGCGTCGGGCATGTTCGCCTTCATCGACGCCGACCTGAAGATCGAAAGCCCCCAGACCCAGGTGATCATCGACCGCGACAAGGCGGCGGCCTACGGCATCTCCATGCAGCAGATCGGCGACGCGCTGGGCACCATGACGGGGGGCAATTACGTCAATCTGGTCAACCTCCAGGGCCGCTCCTATCAGGTCATTCCCCAGGTGCCGCGCGAATTCCGCCTGGACCCCGCCCAGCTGGGCCGCTACCACGTGCGCTCGTCGTCGGGGGCGGCGGTGCCGCTGTCGTCGCTGGTCAGCCTGGGGGCCTCGGTCCGTCCCGTGTCGCTCAACCAGTTCAACCAGCTGAACTCGGTGACCATCCAGGCCTTCCCCATGCCCGGCGTCACCCTGGGACAGGCGCTGGACCTGCTGCGCGGCCTCGCCGACGAATTGCTGCCCCAGGGCACCACGGTGGATTACGCCGGCCAGTCGCGGCAATACGTGCAGGAGGGCAACGCCCTGGCGATGACCTTCGTCTTCGCCCTGATCATCATCTTCCTGGTGCTGGCCGCCCAGTTCGAAAGCTTCCGCGACCCGCTGGTGATCATGGTCTCGGTGCCGCTCTCCATCTGCGGCGCCCTGATCCCCCTGGCTCTCGGCGTGGCCAGCATGAACATCTACACCCAGGTGGGTCTGGTCACCCTGATCGGCCTGATCACCAAGCACGGCATCCTGATCTGCGAGGTGGCCCGTGAACGCCAGGAGGCCGAGGGTTTGAATCGCGCCCAGGCGGTGATGGTCGCCGCCGGCCTGCGTCTGCGGCCCATCCTGATGACCACGGCGGCCATGGTCACCGGCCTGATCCCGCTGCTGTTCGCCAGCGGAGCGGGGGCGGCGTCGCGCTTCTCCATCGCCGTGGTGATCGTCGCCGGCATGACCATCGGCACCGCCTTCACCCTGTTCGTGCTGCCGGTGATCTACACCTTCGTCGCCGCCGAGCGCCGCACCCAGCCTGAAAGCGTGCCCGAGGGAGCCCCCGCCGAGTGAGCATGGACCTTGCCGCCCGCCTGCTCCATCGCGATCCGGCGGTCCTGATCATCGACAAGCCGGCCGGTCTGGCGGTGCATGCCGGACCCAAGGGCGGCGAGCATCTGGGACTTTACCTCGACACGCTCCGCCTCGGCCTGCGGCGTCCCCCGGAACTGGCCCACCGGCTGGACCGCGAGACTTCGGGCTGTCTGGTGCTGGGGCGAACCCGCCAGGCCCTGGCGGCCCTGGGCAGCCTGTTCGCCAAGGGCCTCGTCGACAAGACCTATTGGGCGGTGGTGGTCGGCCGCCCGCGCGAAGACTCCGGCACCATCGACTACGCCCTGAAGAAGCGCGAGAAAAAGTTCGGCTGGCGCATGGAGGTGGACCGCACCGGCCTTCCCTCGGCCACCCGATGGCGGCTGCTGGGCAGCGACGGACGGCTGGCCTGGCTGGAATGCAAGCCGCTCACCGGGCGCACCCACCAGATCCGCGCCCATTGCGCCGCCATCGGCCACCCCCTGGTGGGCGACGCCATCTATGGCCGCGGCACCGGCACCATGGCCGGCGACCGGCTGATGCTTCACGCCCGCTCCATCGTCCTGCCGCTGGAGCCGGGCAAGCCGCCCATCACCGCCGAGGCCCCCGTCCCCGAGCACATGCGGGCCGCCCTGGAAGCCTGCGGCTGGCGGGAGTGATAAATAAGCAAACCAATACCGATTTGCTTATTTTCTCTTGACGCGCGGCCCCGCTGCGGGTGAACTATCCTTCCGGCGAAACCAACGGACCGGACAAACAGGGTGGGGGCCATGAAGATCAAGGACATTCTCGTCCATCTGGACGGCGACAACGTCGATAGCGGTACTCTCGCCCTGGCGGTGGACCAGGCCAGGCGTTTCGGCGCCCGGCTGACCGGCCTGTTCGCCCGCAAGGAGGTGAGCCAGACCGCCATGGTCGCCCGCCATCCCAGCAACACCCTGCTGGCCCAGGCCGACGCCGCCCGCAAGGCGTTCGAGACCGCCACCGCCGGCCTCGACACCCGCTGGTGGCAGATCGTCCACGGGGCCGAGACCGACCTGCTGGGCGAGGCGGTGTTCTGCAGCCATTACGTGGATCTGGTGATCGTCTCCCAGCCCGCCGCCTATGGCAAGAACGTGCCCGAGACCATGGTGGAGCAGATCATCCTCAATTCCGGCCGCCCCATCCTGGTGGTGCCGGTGGAATACACCCACCGGCCGCTGGGCAAGCAGGTGGTGATCGGCTGGCGCTCCGCCAAGCAGGCGGCCCGGGCGCTGCACGACTGCCTGCCCCTGATCGACGGCGCCGAACAGGTTCTGGTCGCCTCGGTGCGCGGCTTCTCGCCCATGGACAAGACCCTGCCCCAGGTGGACATCATCGACCACCTGCGCGTCCACGGCCTGCCGGTCACCGGCGAGCGGGTCAACACCGAAGGCCTGGGCGTCATGGACTCGCTCCTGTCCCGGGCCTACGACATCGACGCCGACCTGCTGGTCATCGGCGGCCATCCCGGCCGCTCGCTGTCCTTCTCCGGCAAGGCGGGCGCCGGCACGCGGCACATCCTGGCCCATGCCAGCATTCCGGTGCTGTTCAGCTGCTGATGCCATAACTCGAAGGGATGCGCGAAGGGACCAGTCCCTTCGCGTTTTCTTTTCCCGATCTCCCAAAGAAAAGGCCCCCTTCCCGACCGGGAAGGGGGCCTTTGGCGTCAGAGCGCCGGCGCCGGTCCTACTTCTCGAAGTAGATTTCGACGCGGCGGTTCTTGGCTTCCTTGGTGTTGGCCTTGGTGGGCACGGCCAGCTTGGAGAAGCCGAAGGACTTGGCGTCCACCGACTTGATGCCCTGCTTGGCCAGCTGCTTCTCGACCGCGGCGGCGCGGGCGCTGGACAGCTTGTCGTTGTACTTGGCATTGCCGACGGTGTCGGTGTGGCCGGCCACGTAGATGGTGGTGGGCTTGATCTCGGCGGCGGCGGCCTCGACTTCCTTCAGGGTCTTCAAGGCCTCCTTGGTCAGGTTCGACTTGTTGAAGTCGAAATAGACGATGAAGGTCTTGACGATCTTCTTGGCGGGCACGGCGGCCTTGACCTGCAGTTCGGGCTCGACCTTCAGGAAGGCGGCGCGGCAATCGGAATTGGTGTCGCCCTCGGCCTCTTCCTCGATCCAGCAGTCGAACATCACCTGGGCCTTGGCGGCGGCGGCGGGGACGCGCTCGCGGGCGCCGTTGCCGAAATAGCCGACCAGACGGGCGCGGGCGGCGTCCAGTTCCTTGACCCGGTCGGGCATCAGCGGCCAGTCGGCGGTCACTTCCGGATCGGTGATCTTGCCCTGGTGGGCGGCCATGCCCTTGCGGGCGAAGACGACGGCGTGATCCCACTCGTGCTCGACGGTGGCCTCGTGCTTGGCGTAGCCCTTGTACTCGGTGAACAGCGCCTTGGTGAAGGGCGAGCCCATGGTCGGGGCGGGCGCCTCGAGGATCTCGTTGACCTCGGCCACTTCCCAGGGAGTGGCGCAGGCGCCCAGCAGGGCGGTCATGCCGATGGCGGCGGCCAGATGCAGGAACTTCATTGTCATCGTCTCCGGTGGTGTCGTTGCTTGGTGAAAGAATCAGCGTCCGAAAAGCTTCAGCGGGTTCAACCCCTCGGCGGGGGACTTGCCGCCCCCGGTTCCGGGAATCAGGCTTTCCACCGCCTTGCCCACGTTCTGGACGTTCTGCTTCAGCAGGGCTTCCAGGTCGGGGCGGTAGCTCAAATTGTCCCAGGGGCCGGTGACCAGCACCGGCACCACGATTCCCGCCGCGCTGCCGCCGCCCTGGCCTTCCAGGCTGGCGACCACCTTGGGATCGATGCGGTAGTTCACCGTGCGCTGGGGCAGGTCCACGTTGCCCTTGCCCTCGACGCGCAGCAGCGGCGATTTCAGGGCAAGGTCGTTGTTGGTGAGGATGCCCCTGGCGATGGTGAAGGTGCCGCCCAGCTCGGCGAAATCGGTCTTTTCCGTGGTGCTGGACCCGCCGGTAAAGGCGGTGGCCACATTGCGGACCATGGCGGCGAGATTGATGCCCTTGATGGCGCCGTTGAGGAAGGTGAGCGCCCCCTTGCCGTTCAGCGACGAGACGATCTGGCGCTGGGTCTTGCCCTGGCCCGTCACCGCCACGTCGAAATTGCCGGTGCCCGACAGGCGGTCGGTATCGGCGGCGTCGGAGAGGAAGGGCTCGGCCTGCAGGCCCTTCAGCTGGAACGAGGCGTCAAGCCCCACGCCGGGCTGCGAGCCGTCCAGGGCCACGCGGCCCTTGCCGGCGCCCTGATAGAGCGCCAGTTCGGTGAGATCGGCGGCGAGGCGGCCGTCCTTGATCGCCAGACGCAGCGCGCTTTTGCCCACCTTGATCTTCCTGACCAGGATGCCGGCGCAGGTCAGCGAGAAGTCCACGTCGGCGGCCTTGAGGCCCGAGGCGTCGATGGGATCGTCGCTCCAGCCCTGCTGCGCTTTGGCCGGCTGCGCTCCGCCGCCACCCGTGGCGGCCTTGCCGTCGCCGCCCTTGGCCGGAGCGCCCTCCGGCGGCAGGTAGGGGTTGACGTCCAGCATGTCCACGTCCAGGCGGCCCTTGATGTTGGGCTTGGAACCGCTGGTGTTGACGGTGACGTCGCCCTTGGCCTTGATGGCGTCGATGGCGATGTTGGCCTGGGTGAAGGCGATCTGGCCCGGCGCGGCGGCCAGCCTGCCGGTGATGGCCAGCGGCCCGAGGCCGTTGCCGGCCATGGTGATGGGCGAGCCGGCCCAGGCGGCCAGATTGCGGATGGACGGCACGGTCAGGTCGAGCATGCCATCGACGCCGGGCTTGGCGCCGCCGGTGGCGTTGCCCTTGAGACCCAGCTTGACCGGCTCGGAGGTGACGGCGATGTCCAGCGCGCTCGACTGGCCGTCCATCAGGGCCTTCAGGCTGGCGACGCCCAGGGCGAGTTCGATCTTCTTGCCGTTCCATACCAGGCTGCCCTTGGCCGACAGCGGCTCGGACAGGCTTTTCAGCGCCACCTGGAGGTTGATGTCGCTCACCTCCTGCCTGGCGCCGGTCTTGCCGTCGATCTGGGTCAGCTTGCCGCCGGTGATGCGCACGTCGCCCAGGCGGATGTCGCTGGGGCCCGAGGAGGCGGCCGCCGGCTTGTCGGCGGGCTTGTCGGCGGGTTTGGCGGCGGTGGCGGCCTTGTCGCCGGGCGGGCTGTCGAACACCCAGTTGCCCTTGCCCTGGCGGTCGGTCTCCAGCGTGATCACCGGATCCACCAGGACGAAGCTGTCCACCTCGACCTTGCCGCCCAGCAGCGGCATCAGCTTGAGGCGCACATCCACGGCGCCCAGGCGGATCAGGTCCTTGGTGGAGAAGCCGGGCGGATTGGCCAGGGCGACGTTGCCCACCTGCACCGACAGCGAGGGGAACACGGACACCGACACCTTGCCCTGGATGGACAGGTCGCGGCCGGTGGCGTTCTTGACCCCGGCGACCACTTCGCTCTGGATTCGCTCGGCGGGAATCAGGGACGGAAGGGCGATCAGTGCGCCGATGATCACGAGGATCAGGGCGCCGACGGCGATCAGGACTTTCTTCATGTGCATCCCCCGATGCCCGAGGACGCCGAAATCCAGCCATAAGGGGCTTGGTCGGCTCCTTCCCATAGGACATTCAGCTTATACCCATGGACGAATTTGTCCAGCTACCCTATGGAATCATTCCGAAGCGAGGTGTGACGTCCTGAACCGGCAGGATATTGCCTATGTGGCGGCGCCGGGGCCGTAGCGCAGGACCTGAACCTTCTCCAGGGTGATCAGCCCCCTGTCGCCCATCATCACGTCGAGGATGGGCAGGAAGGCGTCGACGCGGTCGGGGGCATCGACGATCTCGATCACCACCGGCAGATCCTCGGACAGGGCCAGGACCTTGGCGCTGTGCAGGCGCGACGAGTGACCGAAGCCCAGCGGGCCGCGCAGCACCGTGGCGCCCGCCAGGTTGCTTTGGCGGGCCTCGAGGACGATGGCCTCGAACAGGGGCCTGCCGTCGTGGCGGGCCTGCTCGCCGACGAAGATGCGGAGCAGGGCGGCGTCCTTGGGAATGCGCATGATCGGACTCCTAGCGATTGAGCACCATGGCCGCCGCGTGCCCCAGCCACACGGCCAGCAGGCACAGCGCCACCGATCCCATGACGTTGAGGCCGGCGGCCAGCCATTCGCCGCCCTCGGCCAGGGCCAGGGTCTGCAGGCTGAAGGACGAGAAGGTGGTGTAGCCGCCGCAGATGCCCACCATGAAGAAGGTGCGCCACTCAGCGGGAACGTATAGGCGGCCCTCGGTGGCGGTCAGGGTGGCGAACAGGCCGATGGCCGCCGAGCCGGTGACGTTGACCACCAGGGTGCCCCAGGGGAAGGTTCCCGCTCCGGCATTGGAAATCACCGCCGACAGCCAGTAGCGCAGCGTGCCGCCGATGGCGCTTCCCAGAGCGACCAGGGCATAGGTGAACATGCGCCGCAATCCGAATGGTTGGCCGATGGCTCCGACTATGCCCCGTCCTCCCGCCCGGTCAACCGGAAACGCCGTCCGCGAATATTGCGTATAGGTTTCAGTCCCCGACTCGCCCTATATTGGGGCGGGTTCGGGATGAGCATTCCCATCGGGCGAGAGCCCGGGGCTCCGGGGGGAGCCGATAAAGGGGGGAGACCATGCGTCATCGTGATTCTCGGTTGTTGCCATGACGGAGCTTGACCCAGCCGGCCTGGCCGGGGTGCTCGAGGACAGCCCCATCGGCGTTTCCATCTCGCGCAAGCGCGACGGGGTGATCGTCTTCGCCAACCATACCTTCTGCGAACTGATCGGCGTGCCGCGCGCCAAGGTGGTCGGCTCCAAGGCCCGCGACTACTACGTGGACGACCAGCAGCGCGCCACGGTGATCAATTACATGAAGCGCCACGGCAGCGTCGATCATGCCGAGGTGCAGTTCCGCCGCTCGGACGGCGCGCCGTTCTGGACGCTGCTGACCATCCGCGAATCCCTGTTCGGGACCGAGCCGGTCAACCTCGCCTGGGTCTACGACATCACCGACCGCAAGAATTCGGAGGAACGGCTGCAACTGGCCGCCAAGGTGGTGGAGACCGCCAACGAGGGCATCATGATCACCGGCCCCGACGGCACCATCGAGGCGGTCAACACCGCCTTCACCCGCATCACCGGCTTTTCCCTGGACGAGGCCATCGGCAAGAAGCCCAGCATCCTGAAGTCGGGCCGCCACGACAACGACTTCTACCGCGACATGTGGCGCTCCATCCTGGATACCGGCCAGTGGCAGGGCGAGGTGTGGAACCGGCGCCGCACCGGCGAGGTGTTCATCGAGTGGCTGTCCATCGCCACGGTGCGCGACGCTTTCGGCGAGGTGTCGCACATGCTCGGCATCTTCAGCGACATCACGGCGCGCAAGGAAGACGAGGAGCAGGTGTGGCGCCAGGCCAATTTCGACGCCTTGACCGGCCTGCCCAACCGCTCGCTGTTCCTCGACCGCCTGGGCCAGGCGGTCAAGGCGGCCAAGCGCGACAAGACCCGCTTCGCCCTGCTGTTCATCGACCTGGACGGCTTCAAGAAGGTCAACGACAGCTTCGGCCACGCGGTGGGCGATCTGCTGCTGCAGGAGGCGGCGGCGCGGCTTTTGCTGTCGGTGCGCTCGTCGGACACCGTGGCGCGCCTGTCGGGCGACGAGTTCACGGTGATCCTTCACGACGTGGAGGGGCGCAACGAGATCGGCAACGTGGCGGCCAAGGTGGTGGCCCGCCTCGCCGAACCCTTCGAGCTTGACGGCCACGACGCCAACGTCCAGGCCAGCGTCGGCATCGCCGTCTTTCCCGACGACGCCGACGACGCCGCGCTGCTGATCCGCCTTGCCGACCGGGCCATGTACACGGTCAAGGGATCGGGCAAGAACAATTTCGGCTTCCATGAGATGCCGGAACGGCTTGTCTATCCGCTGGATGCGTGACGTCCCGCCGGGAGGATGTGGCCGGGACGGCCGCGCTCCGGATCGCGACCTGTTTTCCGGAGCGCGGGCATCCTGCCCGCCCTCTTCCCGCTGATCGGCCGTTGACGGGCGGCACGGAAATGTCATCCTGAGCATGGCGAAGGATGACGGCCCCCCTTCGCCATCTGGACGGAGAAAGCCATGTTCACCCTGACGCCGCTCGAGACCGAGGCGCTGCGCCTGTCTCTGCTGGTGTCGTTCTGGGCGGTGGCGGCGTCGCTGCCGCTGGGGGTGGGCTGCGCCTGGGTTCTGGCCCGCCTCGACTTTCCCGGCAAGAGTCTGGTGGACGGCATCATCCACCTGCCGCTGGTGCTGCCCCCCGTGGTGGTGGGTTACGGCCTGCTGGTGCTGCTGGGCCGAAGGGGCGTGGTCGGCGCCTGGCTCCACGATTGGTTCGGCATCACCGTGGCCTTCACCTGGAAGGGGGCGGCGGTGGCCTCGGCGGTGATCGCCTTTCCCCTGATGGTGCGTGCCATCCGCCTGGCCCTGGAAGGTGTCGACCGCGGCCTGGAGCAGGCGGCCCGCACGCTGGGCTGCGGCCCCATCCGCACCTTCTGGTCGGTGACCCTGCCCCTGGTGGCGCCCGGCCTGCTGACCGGGGTGATCCTGGCCTTCGCCCGTTCGCTGTCGGAATTCGGCGCCACCATCACCTTCGTCTCCAACATTCCGGGCGAGACGCGGACGCTGCCCATCGCCCTTTATGCCCTGACCCAGGTGCCGGGGGGCGACGAGGCGGCCTTCCGCCTGTGCGTCATCTCGGTGGTGGTGGCCTTCGCCGCCCTGCTGGCCTCGGAAGTCCTGGCGCGGCGCGTCCAGGCCCGGCTGAAGGGATAGGGCCGCCCGTGCTGGAAATCGACGTCCGCCGCCGCCAGGGCGATTTCAGCCTCGACGTCCGCCTGTCGGCCGGGTCGGGGGTGACGGCGCTTTACGGCCGCTCGGGCTCGGGCAAGACCTCGGTGATCAACATGGTGGCCGGGTTGTCCCGGCCCGACGACGGCGTGATCCGCGTCGACGGCCGCGTGCTGTTCGATCGGAAGGCGGGTATCGACCTGGCGCCCGAGGCGCGCCGCCTGGGCTACGTCTTCCAGGAGCACCGGCTGTTTCCCCATCTGTCGGTGCGCGGCAACCTGGAATTCGGCCAGAACCTGCTGCCGGCCGCCGAGCGGGTTCAGTGCTTCGACACGGTGGTGGAGTTGCTGGGCATCGCCCACCTGCTGGACCGCCGCCCCGCCAAGCTGTCGGGCGGCGAGAAGCAGCGCGTCGCCATCGGCCGCGCCCTGCTGGCCAGCCCCCGCATCCTGCTGATGGACGAGCCGCTGGCGGCGCTGGACCCGTCGCGCAAGGCCGAGCTGCTGCCCTTCATCGCCCAGCTGGCCCGGCGCTTTGCCATCCCCATCCTGTACGTCAGCCATTCCATGGACGAGGTCATGCGCCTCGCCGACACGCTGGTGCTGATGGATGGCGGCAAGGTCGCCGCCTCGGGACCGCTGGAAAGCCTGATGGGCGATCCGACGTTGCGGCCGCTCACCGGCCGCTACGAAGCCGGAGCGGTGATCTCCGCCGTGGTCGCCAGCCATGATGCCGGCTACGGCGTCAGCCGTCTGGCCTTTGACGGCGGCACCCTGATCGTCAGCCGCTCGGAATTGCCGGTGGGAGCCCGGGTACGTATCCGCATCCACGCCCGCGACGTGGCCATCGCCATCGAGCCGCCGGAACGGGTCAGCATCCGCAATGTGCTGCCGGCCAGCGTGGTCTCGGTGGCGGCCGCCGGTTCCTTCCTGGTGGACGTGGTCCTGGCCTGCGGCGCCACCCGCCTGTGGGTGCAGATCACCGCCCTGGCCCAGGCTCAGCTGAACCTGATGCCGGGCATGCGGGTTCATGCCCTGATCAAGGCCCTGACCATCGCCCGGGGCGACATGGCCTCTGTGGATTAGCTCCTATACCGATCGGCAGATTTGTCCTAGGCTTTAGTCCTGGCTGTCGAGGAGGAGGGTGTTGATGAAAGCCTGGGTGCTGCTGGTTCCCCTGATGTTGGGCATGGCCGCCGGTCACGCCTCGGCCGCCGATGGTGGTGGCCTGGGGACCATTCTCAAGGATGCCGCCACCGACGCCGCCGGCCAGGCGGCGCGTGACACGATCGACAAGGCCGCGCCGCGCCGGGATGACCGCGACCGGGACGTCCGCGACAGGGACCGCGATCGCCGCGACCGCGACGCGCGCGACCGGGATCGTGACCGCCGTGATGACCGCGACCGGGACCGCGACCGGGATTACCGGGACCGCGACCGTGGCGAGGGGCCGGGCAAGTCCTACGAGCACCGCCGCGACGGACGGGGCGCCCAGGACAATCCGGGACGCGGCAAGAAGAACCGCGACGACTAGACGGGACTCCGCTGCCGGCCATGAACCCCGCCCATATCCTGGTGGTGGACGACGATTCCACCACCAGATCGATTCTCGATGCTCTGCTTCGCGCCCAGGGCTACCGCGTGACGTCCTGCGCCGGCGGCGAGGACATGTGGGCGGCCTTGGCGGCCGGCCCCGCCGATCTGGTGATTCTCGACGTGGAGATGCCGGGCGAGGACGGCTACACCCTGCTCCACCGCCTGCGGGAACGCTCGGCGCTGGGGGTGATCCTGCTGACCAGCCATACCGCGCTCGAGCACAAGCTGCACGGCCTGGAGCTGGGCGCCGACGAATTCCTGAGCAAGCCGGCCGACCGCCGGGAATTGCTGGCCCGCATCAAGTCCCTGCTGCGCCGGGCACGGCCGGCCGCCAAGCCTCCGCCGTCGCGCCCCGCGTCGTGCCCGTCCTGCGGCAGCCGGGTGCGCTATTCCCTGCAATCGGACGCCGGAGCCATCGGTTCGTGCCCGGCCTGCGGCTGGTCGAAATTCTACTCGGCCTGATGGCGGCAGTCGCAGCCCCGCCCGGCGGCGATCCAGCGCCCCACCAGCCGGGCGGCCCAGCGACGGGGCAGCAGGGGGATGAAGCGGTCGGGCGCGGCCAGCACGCCGCAGACGTAACGTCCGCCTTGCCACTCCAGAGCGGGGCAGGGGCCTTGCCGGCGGCGGAACAGCACCATTCCCAGCGGGCAGGCCTCCACCGCGCAGCACAGGCCGCAGCCGTTGCAGGGCGCGCCCAAAGCCGGCTTGTCCGGGGCCTCGGCGCGCAGTTCCACGTTCATTGAGTGATGCGGGCGGGACGCCCGCGCTCCATGATGTTCCATGTTCAGGGAGTGATGCGGGCGGGACGCCCGCGCACCACGAGGGCTGCTCCTTTCGGAGCGCGGGCGTCCCGCCCGCAATGCCCGCAGAAAGGCGTCACAGCGTCACTTCGTGCTCGAAGTAATCCTTGTTGCGGATGTCGGCGCCCGACTTGGTGCGGTCGATGTAGACGACGCGCCAGCCGGGCATTTCCTCCTTGATGCGCCGGGCGATGTTCAGCGCCCGGGTCTGGAAGGCCTCGATCACCGCCGGAGTCACCGCCTCGATGCGGTCGACGGATTCCTTCCACGCCACGATCTCGGATTTGAGGCCGGGCGACAGCAGCACGGGGGCGGGTTCGGCGGTGTCGTCATCGCTGTTCCACACCCCGTCCGAGCCGTAATAGCACATCAGGCGCACCCAGATATGGCGGTCGCCGCCCCGCCCCGGCGCGCCGGTCACCGTCATGGACGACAGCCGCGAATTCTCGGCCCTGAGGCGTCCGATCTCGGCGGCCGCCTCGGCCAGCAGCCCGGCCAGGCAATTGCGCTCGTGGCCTCCCTCGCCGCAGCGGCAGGCGGGGGCGGGAAAACCCTGCAGGCGGGAAATCAGGTCGGACTCGGACATGGCGAATTACCCCTGTTGGCGCGTGCCGCAACAATAGACCTCAACCCGCCGGCGGACCCGCGCTCTGTGGTGCGGTCGGCCATGCAGGGAACGGATTTCCCAACCCTTTCAGGCGGGACGGGATGCGGCCGGGACGGCCGCGCTCCATGGTTCCCGTCATGGAGCGCGGGCATCTTGCCCGCATGGCAGGGTCAGCCACTCCCTGGTCCAGGCCAGGGCGGCGTCCAGATGAACCTTTGCCGCCGGACTCAAGGGTTCCCCCAGTTCGAAGGCCTCGCCGGCGATGGCCAGCAGGGTGCAGGGCGGCGGCGCGCTTCCCTTGATCTCGGCGTAGACGTGCATGACGCCCTGGGGCGACAGGGCATGGCTGGTGAACGAGCCATCCCTGGCAGGTTGGATGGGTTCGGCCCGGAACGGCGCGTCCGCCGCCGCCGCCGAGGCATCGACGAACAGCACCCGGTCGCGCCCCTCCAGGTCGAGGGCATGCTCCACCTGCAGCTGGAAATCGGTCAGGAGATCCACCTCGCCCCATTGGGGATGGCTGGCCCGCAACGCCTCGACGGCGTCCAGCAAGGCCGGCCCCAGGGCATCGTCGCCCCGCGACGGATTGCCCCAGCCGAAGATCAGGGTGGGGGCGGTCATGCTTTCGTCCCGTTCAGGCGTGTCATCCTGAGCGTAGCGAAGGATCTTTCAGGCAATCGCGGCGCCGCTTTCGGCTGAAAGATGCTTCGCGCTTGCTCAGCATGACATTCCAGGAACCTCACTTGCCCACCCGCCCCTCGGAATCCTTGGTCATGCGGTCGATCTCGCGGCCCGAGGCATCCACCAGCGACACCTCCAGCGGCATCTTGCCCAAAGCGTGGGTGGCGCAGGACAGGCAGGGGTCGAAGCAGCGGATGGCCACCTCGATGTGGTTGAGCAAGCCTTCGGTGATCTCGTGGCCCTGCAGGTAGTTCTTGGCCACGTCCCGCACCGCCACGTTCATGGCGGTGTTGTTGTTGGTGGTGGAGACGATCAGGTTGGCATAGGTCACCACGTCGTTCTCGTTGACGCGGTAATGGTGGAACAGGGTGCCGCGCGGCGCCTCGATGACGCCGATGCCTTCCTCGCGGCGCGGCCCCGTCGCCATCAGCTCGGCGCCCATGATGTCGGGGTCGAGCAGCAGGTCCTTGATGGTCTCGGCGGCGCACAGCATCTCGATCATGCGCGCCCAGTGGAAGCCGAGAGAGCCATGAATCGGCTTGGCTCCGCCATAGGCGACGAACTCGACCCGCTCCTCCTCCGCCTGTGGCGTGGGGATGCGGTCGCAGTTCTGGATGCGGGCGAGCGGGCCGACCTTGTACCAGCCCTTCTCCTCGCCCAACGTGGTGATGTAGGGGAACTTCATGTAGCTCCAGGGCTTGACGCCCTCGGTCAGCAGGGTGTTGTAGCCCTGGTAGCTGACCTGATCGAAGATCACCTCGCCGTCCCTGTCCCGGGCGCGGAGCGCACCGTGGTAGAAGTCCAGGGCGCCCTTGTCGTCCACCAGGCTCATCATGGTGGTGGGAACGTTGCCGAACACGTCGTAAAGGGCCGGGTTGGCCTTGTGCAGCTGCTTGATGATGCGCACCGCGTCGCGGCTCCAGGCGATCATCTGGTCGGCATCCTTCAGGAGATAGTCGCGCTCTTCCTGGGAGAGCGACTTGTTGACGCCGCCGGGGATGGAGCCGGTGCCGTGCACGCGCTTGCCCGAGGTGACGCGGATCACCTCCTGGCCGAATTTCCTGAGCAGCACGCCCATCTTGGCCACGTCGGGGTTGGCCGCCGCCACGCCGACGATGTTGCGCTTGGCCACATCCGAGTCGAAGCCGAACAGCAGGTCGGGGGACGACAGGTGGAAGAAGTGCAGGGCATGGCTCTGCAGCATCTGGCCGTAATGCATCAGGCGGCGGATCTTTTCCGCCGTTGGGGTCAGGACGCCGCCATTGACGATCATGTCCATGGCCTTGGACGCCGCCAGATGGTGCGACACCGGGCAGATGCCGCACAGGCGCTGGACCAGCACCGGCACTTCCCAATAGGGGCGGCCCTCGATGAACTTCTCGAAGCCCCTAAACTCGACGATGTGCAGGCGCACCTGATGCACCTGATTGTCGTCGTCGAGCAGGATGGTGACCTTGCCGTGCCCCTCGACCCGCGACACGGGCTCGATGACGATGCGCTTCAGCGCGTCGGGGTTCTTGGCGGTTTCCAGTTCGAATTGGTGCCTCATCGCGGGCGTTCCTTCAGTCGTAATGGATCAGGCCGTGGCCCAGGGTGGGCGTGCGGCCGGCCAAGAGATCGGTGAGAAACTTCCAGATGGCGTCGCCGCTGGGCGGGCAGCCGGGCAGGAAGTAATCGATGCGCACCACCTCGTGCAGGGGATGGACCTCGTTCAGGAGCAGCGGGATTTCCGGATCGTTGGGAATGTGCACGCCGCGTCCCGGCCGGGCGTAGACGGCGGCCAGGATGTCCCTGATATCCAGCGAATTGCGCTGGGCGGGCAGGCCGCCGTTGATGGCGCAGGCCCCCATGGCGATCAGGATCTTGCAGTTCTTCCTGAATTCGTGGAGCACATGCACGTTCTCGGCATTGCACACGCCGCCCTCGATGATGCCGAGGTCGCAATCGGGGCTGCAATGCTTGATGTCGGTGATGGGCGAGCGGTCGAATTCCACCAGCTCCACCAGATCGAGGATGCGCTCGTCGATGTCGAGGAACGACATGTGGCAGCCGAAACACCCCGCCAGCGAGGTGGTGGCGACCTTGAGCTTGCGCTTCGGCAGGGGAGCGTTCATCACACCTGCTCCTTGACGGGGGCGTATTGCGCCGGGTTGTCGCTGATGGGGGCCTTATCGAAACGGCGCTGGCCGTAGGGCACCTCGAAACCGTGGCGCTTGTGCAGGATCACGCCCACCGGACAGACATTGGCCGCCTTGTCGGTGGCCGCCAGGTTGGTGTCGCCCAAGCGGCCACTTTCGGAATTGCAGATCAGGTGCTTGGTGTTGCCCCGCCCCGACAGGGCGAAGACGTTCTTCTTGTCCACCTCGGCGCTGGCCCGCACGCACAGCTCGCACAGGATGCAGCGGTTGAAGTCCAGCAGGATGTCGGGGTGGCTGGAATCCACCTCGCGCTTGGAGAAGTATTGCGGGAAGTGCGGGTCCATGACGCCCAGGTCGTAGGCCAGGCCCTGTAGTAGGCACTTGCCGCTCTTCTCGCAGGAGGGGCAGTAATGGTTGCCCTCGACCAGCAGCATCTGCACCAGGGTGCGGCGCAGGTCGAGGATTTCCGGCACCTCGCTCTCCACGTGCTGGCCTTCCTGGGCCGGGGTGGTGCACGACGCGGCGGCGCGGCCGGGGATCTTGACCACATTGCCGTCCTCGGTGGTCACGGTGCGCGAATCGATGCGCACCGTGCACAGCTTGCACGAGCCATGGGGCTTGAATTCCGGGTGGTAGCACAGATGCGGGATGTACTTGCCCGCCGACAGCGCCGCCTGGATGATGGTCTGGCCTTCCTCGAAGGGGATTTCCTCTTCATCGAGGAAGAAGGTCTTGGGATCGCTCATGAGGGGTCTCCCGCCTTGGTGCCGAGGCCGGCCCGGGATTTACGGTGGGCGATGTGGAAGTGGGCGCCGGGATCGTCGCGTCCCGTCACCTCGCGCATCTTGGACAAAGCCTTGTCCAGGTCGAAGGCCGGCTCGAAGTCGCGGACGTTGAGCCGCAGCTCGTAGCTGGGCCGGAACTTCTGCAAGGTGTCGGCGGCGCAATTGCCCGCCGTCTGGCCCAGGCCGCAATGGCTGGCGGTCTTGAGCGTGCGGATCACCCGCCAGATGTCGTTGATGTCGTACTCGCCGCCATGGCCCTCGTCGATCTTGTCCATGGCGTTGGCCAAGAGCGTGGTGCCCACCCGGCACGGCGTGCAGAAGCCGCAGCTTTCGTCCTTGAAGAAATGGGCGAAGTTGCGCGCCACCTGGAACATGTCGCGGGTGTTGTCGAACACCATGAACGAGCCGCCGGTGGGGATGTCCTCGAAGGCGATGCGCCGGCCGAACTCGTTGGGCGCCACCGTCAGGCCCGAGGCGCCGGCGATCTGGCAGGCCTGGGTGTCCCGCGCGCCGCAATCGGCCAGGATCTGGCTGACCTTGACGCCGTAGGGATACTCGTAGATGCCCGGCCGCTGGCAATCGCCCGAGATGGACAGGATCTTGGTGCCGGCCGATTTGGGTGTGCCGATGGATTTGTACCAGGCGGCGCCCTTGGCGGCGATCAGCGCCGCCGAGGCCAGGGTCTCCACGTTGTTGACGGCGGTGGGCTGGCCGAGATACCCCGAGGTGACCGGGAAGGGCGGGCGCTTCCTGGGCACGCCGCGCTTGCCTTCCAGGCTTTCCAGCAGGGCGGTCTCCTCGCCGCAGACATAGGCGCCGGCCCCCAGGTGAATCTCGATGTCGAAGTCGAAGCCGGTGCGGCCCAGGATGCTGTTTCCCAGCAGCTTGGCGGCGCGGCGCTTCTCCAGCACCGCGTTCAGGGGCTCCAGCAGGTAGCGGTATTCGCCGCGCAGATAGACGAAGCCCTTCTTCGCCCCGATGACGTAACCCGAGACCGTCATGCCCTCGAACACCATGTCGGCGTAGGAGGACAGCAGGACGCGGTCCTTGAAGGTTCCGGGCTCGCCCTCGTCGGCGTTGCACACCACGTAATGGGCGGGATGAGCCCCGCTGCCCACGGCGTTGCGGCAGAACTCCCACTTCTGCCCGGTGGAGAAGCCGGCGCCGCCCCGGCCGCGCAGGCCGGATTCCTTGACGGCCTCCAGCACCTCCTGCGGGCTCCTGAGAGCCTTCAGCGCGTCGCCGGGCTGGAAATCGGCGCCCAGCAGGGCGTCCTTGCGCTGGATGTTGTCCTCCACCCGGAAGAACTCGGCCGGCCATTCGGCCAGCGGCGTCCTGTGGCGGATCAGTTCGACCATCTGGTCCACCCGCTCCGCCGTCATGCGGGTGACGGGGCGGTAATTGACCAGCAGGGCGGGGCCCTGATCGCCCAATCCGGTGCACGACGTGGTGTCGACGCTGACCAGCCCGTCCTCGGACACCCTTCCGGGCTTCAGCCACAGCTTCTTGCACATGCGGGCCATCAGGTCGGCGTTGCCGGCCATGCGGTCGGTGATGTTGTCGCTCCACAGCACGCGATAGCGGCCCAGGGGCTCGGTGTGGAAGAAGTGGTAGAAGCCGGCCACGCCCTCGACCCGGCCGCGGGGCAATCCGGTGCCCTCGGCCACCCTGGTCAGGATGTCGGGCGACAGCCACTCGGTCTCTTCCTGGATTTCGCGCAGAATCTGCATCAGCCGGGTGCCGTCCGACCCGTGGCGGGCCAGAACCTCCCGGATCACGGCGCCTTCATCGACGCCGTTGGAATTGACACCAGGCATTGACGATCTCCCCAGCCGTTCGTGGCCACCTTGCATTGGGCAAGGCTTGAAAAGCCTACACCCGGCGAGGGCATCCGCCAACCCGGGACATGGCCGTTCCTCCTTCCGCAGGATCATGGCTGGAAGGACGACATGGCACGGCTTCAAGGTGGATGGTTAGAAATGGCGTTGTAATCGCCGTAATGCTGCAGTAGAACGGTTATATCAGTACTGAAGGCGGTCTCGATGGCAAATCCACAGGCTAGGCAGTCCGAAAGAAAATGTACCGTCCGCCTCGCCAAGGTGGCAGACATTCCACAAGTGATTGCTATCGATACCGAGAATACTGGTCTATCCAAGGCCGAGTATTGGGAGGATTTGTTCGAGCGCTACAATAACCGCTCGACTGATGTGGATGATGATACCCAGCCGAAATCCGTAAAACGGTACCGATTTTTCTTGGTGGCCTGCGATGGTGATACCGTTCTTGGATTCATCATCGGTGAAGTGCGCGCCTGGGAATTCGGTTCGCCGCCCTGCGGCTGGATCTTCGCCGTGGGCGTGCGCAACAACATCCGCCAGGGCGGCGTCGGCCACGTGCTGCTCGAGGCGCTGAACGACCGTTTCCGCAAGGCGGGGGTCAACAAGGTGCGCACCATGCTGGCCCGCGACGATACCCTGATCATGAGCTTCTTCCGCAGCCAGGGCATGATGGCCGGCCCCTTCATCCAGTTCGAGAAGGATCTTTGATGAAGCTCCAGAAAGCCACGCGCTGCGCCCTGTTCGCCATCCTGGAGCTGGCCTCGGGCCAGGACCGCCAGCTGTCGGCCAACGAGATCGCCGAGAAGTACGGCATCTCCACCAACCATCTGGCCAAGGTGCTGCGTTCGCTGGGCCGGGTCGGGCTGGTGGAGGCGGTGCGCGGCGCCGGCGGCGGCTACCGCTTTTCCGGCAACCGGCGGCGCACCACCCTTCTCGACATCATCCAGCTGTTCGAGACCATCGATCCCATCCGCAACGGCGAGCGGGAAGACGGCGACGACACCGCCGAGGGCAAGGGCCTGTGCCAGGTGCTGATGGAGATCGAGGACACGGCGCGAGCCACCTTCGCCTCCATCACCCTCGACACCATGCTGAAGCTGGTGGAAAAGCACCGGTAGCAGGGCAGGCCACTTATAGCAGCCGGCCTTTGAGGTGACTCGTTCTGTCATCCTGACGCCCAAAGGGTGGAAGGATCTTTCAGCCGCAGGCGGAGCCGCTTGCACCTGAAAGATGCTTCGGCTTCGCCCACGGGTGTCCGGTTTAATTCGGCCAGCACTGGTCTCTTGCCTGGTTTGAGATGGCTCCACCGGAATGGGGATACGGAAAAGCCTCTTCAACCACCAAGACACCAAGGACACCAAGAGGACGGAGCTGATCGCCCCGCCCAACCTCACCGTCATGGCCGGGCATCGTCCCGGCCATCCACGCGGATCCGCTGGAATGCCTTATGAAACAATAGTCCCTGCCGATGGGCGTGGATGCCCGGAACAAGTCCAGGCACGACGCACCTGGAATGTCCTCTTGGTGTCTTGGTGGTGAAAAAACCCGTCCGCCAGAACCCGGGCAATTGAACCGGACAGCCGTGGGCTTCGCCTCGGCATGACAGGTCAGTTCATTGGCCGGCCGGTATTATACCAGCCTGCGCTGACCGCGACTCACGAAGGGGATTCCCAAGAAGGGCAGAATGTGAGTCACTCTGGCAAACAGCCGGAGATTTGCCGTGGCAGCGCCGATCCCCCTTCGCCTCGATTATGATGGTCCCGTCCTTCGGGCTCTTGCTCGTCGGTCGAGGGATGCTGACCAGACGCGTCGTCTTCTGGCGCTGGCGTCAATCTACGACGGTGGCAGCAGGAGATCGGCGGCCAAGCTGGGCGGGGTTGGCCTGCAAATTGTCCGGGATTGGGTTGTTCGGTTCAACACGCACGGCCCGGTTGGCCTGATCGACCGCAAGGCTCCTGGTCCGGTGTCGAAACTGAACACCGCCCAACGCCAGACCTTGGTGGACAAAGTGGAGCGCGGCCCGATCCCGGCGGTGGATGGCGTCGTCCGCTGGCGGCTCAAGGATTTGGCCCTGTGGATTCTCGAGGATTTTGGCATCTCGCTGGATGAGACGACGCTGGGGCGGGAGCTGAAGGCCCTGGGCTTCCGCAAGCTGTCGGCCCGCCCCCGCCATCATGCCCAGAACGGCGATGCCGTCGAGGATTTTAAAAAAGTTTCCCCTCCGAGCTGGCGGCGATCCGGGCCAAGCTGCCTCACGGAACCGACGTAGAGGTCTGGTGGCAGGACGAGGCCAGGGTCGGGCAGAAAAACAAGATCACGCGGCGGTGGGCCAAGCGGGGAACACGCCCCTCGGCTCCCCATGACCAGCGCACCCAGTCCGCCTACATCTTCGGCGCCATCTGCCCCGAGCGCGGCGTCGGTGCCGCCCTGGTCCTGCCGCGCTGCGACACCCTGGCCATGCAGTGGCACCTGGATGAGATCGCATCCCAGGTGAGGCCGGGAGCCCACGCCGTCCTCATGCTCGATCAAGCGGGATGGCACACCACCGACAAGCTGACCGTGCCGGACAACATCACCATCCTACCTTTGCCGCCCCGCTCGCCGGAACTCAACCCGGTTGAGAACATCTGGCAGTTCATCCGCCAGAACTGGCTCTCCAACCGTGTCTTCGAATCCTACGATCAGATCATCGCTCTGTGCTGCCATGCCTGGAACAAGCTCATCGACCAGCCATGGAAAATCATCTCCATCGGTCGGCGCCAGTGGGCCCATGGGTTTTAATCAATGCAGGTTGGTATTACTGCGTCGGTCGTGCCTGTCCCGGCGCTGCGGGGGCCGGCGCCTTCGGCTTGGGCTTGGGCTGCTGCTGGGGCGCCGGGGGCGCGCCCGGCTTGGCGCCGCCGGGGGCGGGCTCCTCGGCCCAGCGCATGGGGCACAGGCCGGAATCGCGGCTGTGCCAGTCCCTGATCAGGGTGGAGCGCAATTCCTCGGTGGGGCGGCCCTTGGCGTCCTTGGTGGTGCGGCGCAGATAGACGTTCACCGAGGGGAAGTGGTTGTTGTCGAAGCGGAACGTGCCCCGCAGCGAGGGAAACTCGGCGCGCCGCAGCGCGTTGCGCACCGCCTCGCGGTCGCTGGTCCGGCCCCCGGTGGCGCGCAGCGCGGCGTCCAGCATCTGGGCGGTGTCGTAGCCGTGGGCGGCCCAGCCGGTGACGGGACGGCCGAATTCCTGCTCGAAATCGGTGGTCATGCGCCGGCCCAGCGGCGTATCGAGGTCGGGGCTCCACGGCGCCACGTTGAGCACGTCCATGCCCGCCTCGGTCATGGCGGGCAGCATGGGGCGCTCCCAGCCTTGCCAGATGCCGATCATGGGCAGGTCGGACTTCAGGCCCGAGGCGGCGAATTCGCGGGTGAAGGCCAGCCCCATGCCGCCGGTCAGCAGATTGACCACGGCATCGGGGTTGGCCCGGCGCAGGGCGGTGATCTCGTCGGTGAAGCGGGTGGTGCCGTGGCGGGGCCGCAGCACCTCGACCACCTCGCCCGGCCAGGCGCGGCCGATGGTGCCCACCGCCTGGTCGGTGGCGGGGGCATCGGTGCCGATCACCATCACCCGGCGCATCTTCTCGGCGGCCAGATGGGCGCCGATGGCCTCGTGGATGGCCTGGACCGGCGTGGAGACCTGGAAGAACCACGGCGAGCAGCCGGCTCCCGCCAGACCGGCCGGGGCGGCGTCGAGATTGAGGACGAAAGCGCGGGAATCGGTCAGCGTCCTGACCATGGCCGACATGGAAGGCAGGGTCACCGCCGTCACCACGAAATCCACCTTTTCGCGTTCCAGCAGCTTGCGGGCCACCGCCAGGGCGGTATCGGGCGAGCTCTTGTCGTCCTGGACGACGACGCGCACCTCCTGGTTGGCGAAACGGCCGCCCAGATGGCGCATGGCGATGGAGAAGCCATCGACGCTGTCCTGGCCGGCCATGGCGCCCGGCCCCGACAGGGTGGCGATCACCGCCACCACGATGGTGGGATTGGACACGCCGCTGGCGGCGGGCAGCGCCGGAGCGGCGGCCGGGGCCAGCAGGAGCGGAAGGCAGAGAAGGGCGGCGCGAAGGGGGCGCATCACGGCCTCAGGCGTTCGGCCACCCGTTCGAAGCCCTCCACCTTGCCCAGCGGCCCGATGGCGGCGAAGGTGGGTTGGCCCGCGAACAGGCGCCGCGCCACCCGGGCGCAATCCTCGGCGGTGATGGCCTCGACCTTCTCCACCACCTCGGCCACCGGGACGGGGCGGCCGTAGATCACCACCTGGCGGGCCAGCTGCTCGCAGCGCGACGTGGTGCTTTCCAGGCTCATCAGGATCGAGGCCTTGAGCTGGGCGCGGGCGCGCTGCACCTCGGCCTCGTTGACCCCGCCGGTGACCTTGACGATCTCGTCGCACATGACGGGAATCAGTTCCGCCACCTCGTCCTCGCCGGTGCCGGCATAGACGCCGAACAGCCCGCCATCCGCATAGGACGAGGCGAAGGAGTAGATGGAATAGACCAGCCCGCGCTTTTCGCGCACTTCCTGGAACAGCCGGCTCGACATGCCGCCGCCCAGCAGGGTGGACAGCACCGAGGCCGAATAGTAGTCGGGGTCGTCATAGGCGACGCCGTCGAAGCCCACCACCACGTGGACCTGCTCCAGCTCACCGCGCTCCTCGCGGAAATCGCCGCCCATGTAGCGGGCCACGTCGGTGACCGCCGCCTGATGGGGCGGCAGTTGCGAGAACGCCGCCTGGGCCGAGGCCACCAGATGGTCGTGGTCGATGCGGCCCGAGGCCGACAGCACCATGCGCGGCGCCGAGTAATTGCCGCGCAGGTAGCCCAGGACCTGATCGCGGCTCATGGCGCGCACCAGTTCCTCGCTGCCCAGCACCGGCCGGCCCAGGGGCTGGTCGGGATAGGCGGTGGCCTGGAAGTGGTCGAAGATGATGTCGTCGGGGGTGTCGATGGCCTGGTTGATCTCCTGGACCACCACCGCCTGCTCGCGGGCCAGTTCCTCGGCCTCCAGCGTCGAGTGCTGCAGGATGTCGGCGATGATGTCCAGCGCCAGGGCGGAATCCTCCTTCAGCACCTTGGCGTAATAGGCGGTGTGGTCCCGCGCCGTGTAGGCGTTGAGGTGGCCGCCCACCGCGTCCATCTCCTCGGCGATGTCCAGCGCCGAGCGCCGCGCCGTGCCCTTGAAGGCCATGTGCTCGAGCAGGTGGGAGACGCCGTTGATCTCCACCGGCTCGTGCCTCGTGCCGGCATCGACCCAGACGCCCAGCGACACCGTCTCCACCGTGTCCATGGGATCGGTGACGATCTTCAAACCGGAGGGCAGGCGGGTCTCGCGGATGGTGCTCATGCGCTTGTCCGCGCGGCGAAGGTCCGAACATAGGCCTTCAATGCCTCGGCATCGTTGCCCAGGCGGTCCAGACGCTCGGTCCGTTCGAACAGATCCGCCATGTGGGGCGGCAGGCCGGGGCGCGTGCCCGTGGCCTTTTCCACCGCGTCGGGGAACTTGGCGGGATGGGCGGTGGCCAGGGCCACCATGGCGGCGTCCTTGCGGTGATGGCCCTTGAGGCCGGCGGCGACCCCGATCACCGAATGGGGGTCCAGCGTCTCGCCCGTCGAGCGCTTGAGCGAGCGCATGGCGGCCAGGGTCGCCTCGTCGTCGAAGCGATAGGCCTCGAACACGTCCCGCATGGCGTTCCACGCCCCCTGGGGCATGACCATGGCGCCGTTCTTGCGGAAATCGTCCATCAGCCGCGCCACGGCGGTACCGTCGCCGCCGAGGCTCAGGTACATCAGCCGTTCGAAATTGGACGACACCTGGATGTCCATGCTGGGCGAGAGCGTCGGGACCACGCCGTCGGTCTTCATCACGCCGCCCTCGAAGAAGCGGGTCAGGATGTCGTTGGTGTTGGAGCCGACGATCAGCCTGTCCACCGGCAGCCCCATCAGCTTGGCCCCATAGCCGGCGAAGACGTTGCCGAAATTGCCGGTGGGCACCGAGAAGCTCATGGGGACGTCGGGCGCGCCCAGGGCCACGCCGGCGGCGAAATAATAGACGATCTGGGCCATGACGCGGGCCCAGTTGATGGAGTTCACCGCCGACAGGTTCATCTCGTCGCGGAAGGCGGTGTCGTTGAACAGCGCCTTCACCAGATCCTGGCAATCGTCGAAGGTGCCGTCCACCGCCACGTTGCGCACGTTGGCCGACAGCACGGTGGTCATCTGGCGGCGCTGCACCTCGGACACCCGCCCATGAGGATGCAGGATGACGATGTCGACGGCGGCGCGGTCGCGGCAGGCCTCGATGGCGGCCGAGCCGGTATCGCCCGAGGTGGCGCCGACGATGGTGACGCGCTGACCCTTCTTCTTCAGCACGTGGTCGAACAGGCGGCCGACCAGCTGCAGGGCGTAGTCCTTGAAGGCCAGGGTCGGCCCGTGGAACAGCTCCATGACCCACTGGTTGTGGCCCAGCTGCTTCAGGGGCGCCACCGCCGGATGGGTGAAGGAGCCGTAGGATTCGGCGCACAGCTTGGCCAGCTCGGCGTCGGAAAGACAGCCCTCGACGAAGGGGCGCATGACGCGCGCCGCCAGTTCGGCATAGGACAGGCCGCGCATGGCGCGAA
>NZ_JBZVFI010000015.1:0-316115 GCF_058402745.1 Paramagnetospirillum sp. | reverse complement strand
CGGCGAAAAAGGGGGGTGCTGCCAGCGCCGGTGCGGCTTTCCGCCTAGATCTGGGGGGTGTAGAGGCGGTGCAGCAGGTCGCGCAGCAGGGTCCGCTCGGCGTCCGACAGCTGCGAGGTGATGCGCAGATCGTGCTCGGCCACCAGCCGCTTCAGCTCGGCCAGGGTCTTCTGTCCGGCCTCGGTCAGCATGATGGCGTAGGTGCGGCGATCATTGGGCGAGGGAACGCGGCTGGCCAGCCCCTTGCCCTCCAGCGCGTCGATCAGGATCACGGCGCCCGAGCGGTCGATGCCCATGGTGGCGGCCAGCGTGGTCTGGGACAGGCCGGGATTGGCGCCGATGATGGTCATGGCGGCGAATTGCGACGGGCGGATGTCCAGGGAGCCGACGGTACGGACGTAATCCTGATAGACCACCACCTGGGCGCGGCGCAGACGATAGCCGACGATGTCGTCGAGAATGTCCAGTTCCATGCCCGACAGCGACGCGGGCTGTGTCTTGACTTCCGCCCTGTCCGTCGCGGTCTTTCTGGTGCGCTTGATCGCCAAATCACCCTCTTACGACAATTGCCGGCTCAAATGTGTATTGCTTTTGCGCCGCCCACACAACTGCAATAGGAACGGCGAGGCAATACCGAAGGGCGGTCTTGTTTCATCCGGCGGGAATTTCCACATGAAGGGCGGCAGTGCTTCGCGCCGGGGCGCGGAGGTTGGGACACTCCTTCGCACAGGGGGGTAAGATGATTTCCATGGCCATTCATTCCCATCGGTACGACGCCCGGCTGGTGACACCCGTCCAGGCCTCCGAATGGCTCAATGCCGGTTGGCGCGACGTCTGGCGCAATCCCGGCCTCAGCCTCGGCTTCGGCGCGCTTTATGCCGGTATCGGCATGGTCCTGTTCGTGGTGCTCAACGCCATGGACATGGGGTCGCTGCTGTTCCCGCTGGCGGCCGGCTTCATGCTGGTCGGTCCGCTGGCGGCGGTCTTCCTCTACGAGATCAGCCGCCGGCATGAGATGGGCCAGCCTGTCGGCCTGGGGCTGGTGGTGGGCGGCGTCCGGTCCCGCCTGGACCAGATCGGCAACATGGGGCTGGTCCTGTCCATCCTGCTGATGGCCTGGCTGCTGGCCGGGCTGGTGGTGTTCGCCCTGTTCTACCCGCCGGGCATGCCGCTGCCGCTCGGCAATTTCATCGAGGACGTGGTCCTGCGCCCGGCCTCCTTCCGCTTCCTGACGGTGGGAACCCTGGTGGGCGGGGTGCTGGCGGTGATCGCCTTTTCCATCAGCGTCTTCGCCATGCCCATGCTGCTCGACCGCGACGTGGGCGTGGTCGAGGCCATGGAATTCAGCATCCAGGCGGTGCGGCTCAACTGGCGCACCATGATCGGCTGGGCGGCCACCATCGCGGTGGTGACCTTCTTCGGCATGGCCACCGCCTTCATCGGCATGGTCGTCGCCCTGCCGGTCATCGGCCATGCCAGTTGGCATGCCTATCGCGATGTGGTTGGAAGACATTGATTCCCGGCGTCACAGGCGCTCACAACTCCTTCCTGTTCGTTGGTGGATTACGGTGAGGGGACGAGGCAAGGTTGCAGTGAAGATACTGCAACCTTTTTCGTTCACAGGCCGATCATGGACCCATCGCTCAGAGAGATCATCGCCCAGGCGGTGACGGACGCCCGCAAAGGGGGGCTGGATGCGGTCGCGCAGCGTGGCGCCGCCGCCACATTGCTGGCGGCCATGATGCCGACCCTGGATTCGGATACCGTCCGGCTGATCGTCGATCAGCTCTATCCCTTCATCGCCGAGTTGGGCGCCGCCGCCTGAGGGGGCGCTAGAGCGGCGTGCGTTTAATCTGAAACATACCCGGCTTCCCTGAGGTAGTTCCAGCATTCGTCTGGGGTGTAGAGATCGCAGATATTGCCGACGGCCTTCCAGAGGTCGTCGATGGTGCGCGCGCCGATCCGTCGGAGATGAGCCTTGAGTTTGGCAAAGGCCATCTCGATTGGGTTTAGGTCTGGGCTGTATGGGGGTAGGAACAGGAACCAGGCGCCTCTCTCCTTGAGGATGGCCTTGGCCTTCTCGCTTTTATGGCTGGAGAGGTTGTCGAGGATGACGACGTCGCCCGGCTGGAGCGTCGGGGCCAGTTGGGTCTCGACGTAGACCTCGAAGGTTTGTCGGTTCATGGGGCCGTTTATGATCCAGGGTGCCGTCAGACCGTCACAGCGCAAGGCGGCGATGAAGGTTTGGGTTCCCCAGTGGCCGAATGGCGCGCGGGCCTTGAACCGTTGCCCTCGCGGTGCCCGTCCCCGCAACCGGGTCATCTTGGTGGTGGTGGCGGTCTCGTCGATGAACGCCAGCCGGTGAGGCTCCTGGCACATCCGGGGCTGGCGGTGGCTCAGCCAGGTCCGGCGCTCCGCCACCACATCATCGCGACCGGCTTCGGTGGCCAGCAGCGTTTTTTTTGACGCTGAAGCCTTGCCCGATCAGAAACCGCGAGAGTGACGCCGGGTGGGCCGTGACGCCGCATTCGGCCTTCAGCTTGGCCGCCAGTTCCGGCATCGTGATGTCGCCTTGCGCCTCCACCCAGCCGGTCAGAAGAGCGGCAAAGGCCGCCAGCTTACCACCGCCCGGCGGACGGCCTTGCCGCAAGGGCTCCAACGAACCCGTCGCCGCCATCCGTTGTGCAAGACGGACGCTGGTCGCGGCGCTCACTCCAAAATGCCGAGCCGCCGCTCGCCGCGATTCGCCGTGTTCGATCTTACCGTAAACACGGACCCGAAGATCTGATGATAGCCATTTGCCCATGATCCACCTCCAATGAGGTTGAATCACTTTTTCGCCTACAAGGGAATCCCCTGCGATTCAGATTTCAGGTCCGATGCTCTAAGCGGCGTGCGTCAAATATGAAACGCACTGTCATGCTGAGCGCAGCGAAGCATCTTTCAGCCCGAGGCGATTACCGCCTGTGCCTGAAAGACCCTTCGCCAAGGCTCAGGGTGACACTCTGTTTCTGATTTAGGGCTCACCGCTCTAAGGGATGACGATCTTGCCGGGATTCATGATGCCGGCGGGATCGATGGCGCGCTTGACGGCGCGCATGACGTCCAGCGCCTCGCCGTATTCCTCTTCCAGGAAGGCCATCTTGCCGTGGCCCACCCCGTGCTCGCCGGTGCAGGTGCCGTCCAGGGCGATGGCGCGGCGCACGATGCGGCGATTGATGCGCTCGGCCTCGACGATTTCGTCGGGCCTGGCGGGATCGACCAGCAGCATGACGTGGAAGTTGCCGTCGCCCACATGGCCGACGATGGTCGAGGTCAGGAAGGTCGACTTCAGGTCCTCCTCGGTCTCCAGCAGGCATTCGGCCAGACGCGAGATGGGGACGCAGGCGTCGGTGGTCCAGGCGCGGCAGCCGGGGCGGAGCGCCACGCCGGCGTAATAGGCGTTGTGGCGCGCCGCCCACAGCCGGGTGCGCTCCTCGGCCCCGGTGGCCCACTGGAAGCCCTCGACGCCGAATTCCGCGGCGATGGCCTCGACCTTCTCGGCCTGTTCGCGGACGCTGGCGGGGCTGCCATGGAACTCGAAGAACAGGGTGGGGGCCACCTTGTGGCTGGTCTTGGCATAGCGGTTGACCGCATCGATCATCACCTTGTCCAGGAACTCGATGCGTGCCACCGGCACGCCCGACTGGATGGTGAGGATCACGGTGTTGACCGCCGCCTCGATGGAGGGGAAGGGACAGGCCGCCGCCGAGATGGCCTCGGGAATGCCGTGCAGGCGCAGCGTCAGCTCGGTGATGATGCCCAGCGTGCCCTCCGAACCGACGAACAGGCGGGTGAGGTCGTAGCCGGCCGACGACTTGCGGGCCCGCCTGGCGGTGCGGATCACCCGGCCGTCGGGCAGCACCACCTGGAGCGACAGCACGTTCTCGCGCATGGTGCCGTAGCGCACCGCGTTGGTTCCCGACGCCCGGGTCGCCGCCATGCCGCCCAGGGAGGCGTCGGCGCCGGGATCGATGGGGAAGAACAGGCCGGTGTCGCGCAGGTATTCGTTCAGCTGCTTGCGGGTGACGCCGGGCTGGACGGTGACGTCCAGATCCTCGGGCCTGACCTCCAGCACGCCGTTCATGCCGCTGACGTCGATGCAGACGCCGCCCGACAGCGCCGCCACATGGCCTTCCAGCGAGGTGCCGGTGCCGAAGGCGATGACCGGCACCCCATGGGCGGCGCAGGCCTTGACGGTTTGCGCCACCTCCTCGGTGGACAGGGCGAAGACCACCGCCTCGGGCGGGCAGGGGGGGAAATGGGATTCGTCCTTGCCGTGCTGCTCGCACACGATCCGGGCGGTGGAGAAACGCTCGCCGAAACGGGCGGCGAGGTCGGCGACGAGATCGGCGGGAAGGGGCATGGGGGCTGGCCTCTATGGTAGGACCGCTTAAATTAAGGTTCCTTGCCGGCCCGGCGCAAGGCCAGGGCCATGCCGATTCCAGCCATGGTGGCCGTGCCCAGCACGAAGGAGGCGGCGGGCCAGCCCCAGGCGGAGACGGCGGCGCCCACCACCACCGGCCCCAGCAGCTGGCCCCAGTTGCTGCCCTGCATGTAGAGCCCCAGCGTCACCGGCACCAGGGTCAGGCGGGGCGCGTAGACCGAGGCCGAGCCCAGGATGCAGCCGGGCAGCAGGCCGGCGCAGGCGCTGACCATCAGGCACAGGCCATAGGCGGCGCCGGCCGGGACCCAGGACTGGAAGATGCCCAGGCAGCCGGCCATCATCACCGTGAAGGCGGCGGCCATCACCTTGCGCCGGGGCAGGCCCAGGCGGAGCGCCGGGCCGGAGGCCACGTTGCCGATGATGTTGACCCCGGCCACCAGGGCGGCCATCAGTCCGGCGGTGCCGGGCGAGACGCCCATGCGTTCGATCAGCAGGGTGGGCAGGAAGCCGGTGAGCGCCGCGTAGGCGGCGGAATAGGGAATGAAGGTGGCGGCCAGCAGCAGCGGCCCGGGCGCCCGCAGGGTGTCGGCCACGTCGCGCAGGATGTGGCTGTCCACCGGCCTGGGCGGTCTGGGCGGCCTGGGCATGCGCAGATGCACCAGCAGGGCGTAGAGCAGCAGCAGAACCGCCATGCCCAGCCACAATCCGCGCCAGCCGGCCAGCGGCAAAGCGGGGGCGGCGGCCATGGACACCGCCATGCCGAAGGGCATGAAGGCCCCCCACAGGCCGAAGGCCATCTGCCGCTGGGCGGGCGTGGTGAGAAGGGTGATCAGGGCCGGGGCGGCGATGACCACCAGCATGTAGCCGATACCTTCGACCACCCGGGCCGCCAGCAATCCGCCGAAGCCCGGGGCCAGGCCGCCGGCCAGGCTGCCGGCCGCCAGGATGCCGAGTCCGACGGGCAGCAGCCGGCGCGATCCCACCCGGGTGACCATGGTGCCCATGCCGGCCCCGGCCACCGCCCCCATCAGGGCGAAGATGGACAGGATCCAGGCGGCGTGGGAGAGGTCCAGGCCCATCTCGCCCCGGATGAACGGCAGGGCGATGGGCGCCTTGCCCACCTGGAAGGCGGCGGCGACCCCCGCTCCCACCGCCCCCAGGACGGCGAGCCACGAGGTGCGTTCGGGAGTCATCTACTTGGAATCGCGCTGCGTCAACGCGTCGAGCCAGGGATTGGCCCCGCCCAGCATCCGGGTCCAGGGGGCGAGCCACGCCCGGGCCATGGTGTTCCACAGGGCGAGGGGATCGCTCCAGGCCTGGGGCGACATGCCGCCCAGCAGCGCCTCGGCGGCCTGGAAGGACGGCGTGGCCGAGAGATGAATGGTCATGTGCTCGGCCGCGCCGTCGGCATCCTGGCGATGGACGATCTCCATGCGAAGGTTGGGCAGGTTGCCAACGATGCGGGTTTCGTCCTTCACCATGATCTCCTGTAACGGTTTTCCAGCGGTCTTAGCGACGAGCGTCAAATATGAGAAACGCTGTCATGCTGAGCGCCGCGAAGCATCTTTCAGCCTGAGGCGGTTGCCGCCTGTGCCCGAAAGACCCTTCGGCTGCGCCTCAGGGTGACAACACGTCTCGGATTTAGCACTCGATGCTTCAGTTCTTGATGGTCTTGCGGCAAGCCGTGGCGGCCCGGCGGCAGGCCTCGGCGCATTCCTTGAGGCGCACGTCCTCCTTGGCCAGCTTCTCGCAGGCGCTGGCGCATTTGTCGGACACCTCGGCGGCCACCTGGCAGGTGAGGTGGTGCAGGCGCGACGAACGCAGCATGAAGTCGGCGGCGGTCTCGTTGATGTCGGCGCAGTCGAGCAGCAGCTGGATCAGTTCCCATTCGGCGGCCGCGCCGCCCTGCTGCATGCCGTGGATCACGGATTCGGTGCAGGCCCGGTGCGCCTGTTCACAGGCGTCGATGCAATCGGACAAAGGCATTTTGCGTTTCTCCCCTGTACGGGCCGGACGAGTCCGGCCCGTTTCCTTGGTAGCCCCGGCGGGGCGGAGCGTCAATCCGCGTAATCGTACTTGCCGCCCTTCCAAACATACATGACGTAGCCGGGAGCGGCGACGTCACCCTTGGCGTCGAAGCCGATCTTGCCGATGGCGGTGTCGAACTTCTCGGCCTTGAGCACGGCGGCCACCTTCTTCCAGTCGGTGGACTTGGCCTTCTCGGCGGCCTGGGCCCAGGCCTGGATGGTGCCGTAGGTGTACAGCGTATAGGCCTCGGGCTCGTATTTCTGGGCGCGGTAGTACTTGACCAGCTCGGCGTTGGCCGGGTTCTTGCGCGGATCGGGGCTGAAGGTCATCAGCGTGCCCTCGCCGGCGGCCCCGGTGATGGCCCAGTATTCCTCGGTCACCAGGGCGTCGCCGCCCATCAGCCGGGTCTGCATCCCCTGGTCGCGCAGCTGGCGGACGATCAGGCCCGCCTCGGTCTTGTAGCCGCCGAAATACAGCAGATCGACCTTGGCCGCCTTCAGCTTGGTGACCAGGGCGGAATAGTCCTTCTCGCCGGCCGAGATGGCCTCGTAGACGGTGTCCTTGATGCCGGCCTTGGCCAGGGCGTCACGGGTCTGATCGGCCAGTCCCTTGCCGTAGGCCGACTTGTCGTGGACGATGGCCACCACCTTGCCCTTCATGTGCTTGGCGATGTACTCGGCGGCGATGACGCCCTGCTGGTCGTCGCGGCCGCAGGTGCGGAACACGTTGGGCAGGCCGCGCTCGGTGAACTTGGGGTTGGTCGAGGCCGGCGAGATCTGCAGGATGCCGGTCTCGGCATAGACCTCGGACGCCGGAATGGACGAGCCCGAGCAGAAATGCCCGGCGACGAAGGGCACCTTCTTGGCGGCCATCTCGTTGGCCACCGCCACCGCCTGCTTGGGGTCGCAGGCGTCGTCGCCCATGGCCAGGGCCAGCTTCTGGCCCAGCACGCCGCCCTTGGCGTTGATGTCCTCGATGGCCTTCATGGCGCCGCGCTTGAACTGCTCGCCGAAGGCCGCCTCGCTGCCCGACAGCGGCCCGGCCACGCCGATGGTGATGTCGGCCCGCGCCGCGCCGGCCGCCAGCAGCGCCGCCGCCAAGGTGATCCCCGTAATCCCGATCCTGCCCATGTTCGGCTCCTCCCTGACAATGAAAGTGATGGGTCCAGTCTACCAGCGGATCAGCCGTGCGCCACAGCGGAATTCGAGTGGAGGAATTGCTTGAAAAGCGATATCGCTTCGATATATAAAAACATCCGGCGCCGGTTCGTGGCGCCGCCCGGATGCGGAGTAGGATCAATGTCGGACGAAACTGAGATCAAGGCCCCAGCCAAGCCCAAGGCCAAGGCCAAGGCCAAGGCAGCGGCAAAGCCCAAGGTTGTGAAGGCCAAGCCGGAAATCCCCGGTGCCGCGCCCGTCATCGCCTCGCCCGAGGCTCCGGCGCCCGCCGAGGCTCCGGCGCCCAAGGAGGAAAAGTCCAAGGACGACAGGAAGGACGCCAAGCCCAAGAAGGAAAAGAAGGAGAAGAAGGACAAGAAGGGCAAGAAGAAGGAAAAGCGCAAGAAGGAGGCGGTGATCATCCGCTTCGAGGACGCCCAGCTGCCCCAGATCGACGCCAAGGCCGAGGCGCTGGGCCTGTCGCGGGCCGCCTGGGTGCGCATGGTGGTGGCCCAGGCCCTGGGCAAGGGCTGACCGACGCCTTCACCTCGTGTGCGGGCAGGATGCCCGCGCTCCGGATACGGCGACGTTCCCCGGAGCGCGGCCGTCCCGGCCGCATGCCGGACAAAGGTGGCGGGCGTCAGGCCGGCGGCCGGACCGGCAGGGATGCGGGCCGCTTGCCGGCCCGCAGGAACTCGGTCAGTTCCTCGGCCGGCATGGGATGGGCGAACAGGAAGCCCTGGACCATGTCGCAATCGTACTTGACCAGATGCTCCAGCTGTTCCTGGCTTTCGATGCCGGGGGCGACGACCGACAGATGGAGGCCGCGCGCCACCGCGACGATGGCGGTGACGATCTCGGATTCCTCGGCCCCCGAGGCGGCGTCGCGCACGAAGCTCTGGTCGATCTTGAGGGTGTTGCTGGGCAGCTTGCGCAGGAACGAGAAGGAGGAGTAGCCCGAGCCGAAGGCGTCGATGGCCATGCGCACGCCCAGCGTCTTGAACTGGGTGAAGATGGCGTCCACGTCCTGGCCCTTGTCGATGATCGTGCTTTCCGGCACGTCCAGTTCCAGGGCGCCCGGGGGCAGGGCGCTGCTCTCCAGGGCGGCGGCGATGTCCTCGATCAGCTCGGGGGCGCGCAGCTGGCGCAGGCTGAGGTTGATGCCCACCTTGAGGCCGCCATGACCGGCATCCAGCCAGGACTTGGCCTGGCGGCAGGCCTCCTCCAGCACGAAGCGGCCCACCGGCAGGATCAGGCCGGTTTCCTCGGCCAGCGGCAGGAACTGGTTGGGCATGATCAGGCCGAAATCGGGATGGCGCCAGCGCAGCAGGGCCTCGACCGCCACCACGTCTCCGCTGCGGGCGTCGAAGATGGGCTGGTAGTGCAGCAGGAACTCGCGGCGTTCCACCGCGTGGCGAAGGGCGCTTTCCAGGGCCAGGCGCTCGAAGGCCAGGGCGTTGACGGTCTCGGAATGGAAACGGCAGGCGTTGCGGCCCTGGTGCTTGGCCCGGTACATGGCGGCGTCGGCCAGCTTGATCAGGGTCTGGGCGTCGCCGCCATCGGACGGGTACAGCGCCACGCCGATGGAGGACGAGATGCGCGCCTCGTGGCCCTGCAGGTCGAAGGGTTCGGCCAGCAGGGACAGGATCTTGTGGGCGACCACGGCACCGTCGCGGGGCTCGCCGATCTCTTCCAGGATGACGGTGAACTCGTCGCCGGCCAGCCGCGCCACGGTGTCGCCCTGGCGCACGCATGAGGTCAGGCGCTCGGCCACCTGCTGCAGCAGGATGTCGCCGGCCAGATGGCCCAGGGTGTCGTTGACCTGCTTGAAGAAGTCGAGATCGATGAACAGCAGGGCGACGATGGACTGGTTGCGGTGGGCGCGGGTCAGCGCGCGCGACAGGCGCTCCTGGAACAGGGTGCGGTTGGGCAGCCGGGTCAGCGGGTCGTGGTTGGCGGCATAGCTGAGCCGCTCCTCGTCCTGCTTGCGGGACGTGATGTCCGAGAACACCGCCACGTAATTGGTCAGTTCGCCACGCTCGTTGCGCACCACCGAGATGTTCAGCCACTCGGCGAACATCTCGCCGGTCTTGCGGCGGTTCCAGATTTCGCCCTGCCACTTGCCGCTCTCGGCCAGGGTCTTGAAGATGACGTCGTAGAATTCCGGCGGATGGCGGCCCGAGGCGAGGAAGCGCGGGGTACGGCCGATCACCTCGTCGGCGGGATAGCCGGTCAGCTCGGTGAAGGCCGGATTGACGTGGATGATGCGGCGCTTCTCGTCGGTGACGAACAGGCCTTCGCCGGTGCTCTCGAACACCGTCGCGGCCAGGCGCATGTGGTCTTCCAGGCGTTTGCGCTCGGTGACGTCCTCCACCACCGCCACGGTGAAGCGCGTCTCGTTGTCCGGCCCCTCTCGCATGGCGGTGACGGTCAGCCTGGCCCAAAGGATGGCGCCGTCCCGCCGGATGTAGCGCTTGGTCAGCTCGTAGCTGTCGATGCGCCCGGCCATCATGTCGTCGCGCATCTGCCTATGCGCGTCCATGTCGTCGGGATGGGTGATGTCCCGGTAGGTCATGGCCTGCAATTCGGCATCGGAATAGCCGACCATGGTGCAGAAGGCGGGATTGCAATGGATGTAGCTGCCATCGGCATCGGACAGGATGACCCCGGTGCCGGCATTGTCGAACAGGGCGCGGAAGCGGGACTCGCTCAGGCGTAACGCGGCGTCGGCGGCGGAGCGGCCGATGGCATAGCGGATGGCGCGGCGCACCAGTTCGCCGTCGCCCTGGCCCTTGACCAGATAGTCCTGGGCCCCCTGGCGCAGCGCTTCGAGCGCCAGCGCCTCGTCCGAGGTGCCGGTCAGCACCACCACCGGGACCGAGGGGCTGGCGGTGCGCAAGCGGGCCAGGCTGTCCATGCCGAAGGAATCGGGCAGCGACAGGTCGAGGAGCACCACGTCGATGGGTTGGGCCTGCAGGGCGGCCAGACCCTCGGACAGCCGGGCGGCCTTCACCACCTTGAACGGGCGGGCGGGATCCTCGTGGAGGTAAAGCTCGACCAGGCGGGCGTCGCCCGGATTGTCCTCGACGACGAGGACGGTCAGAACGGTTGGAAGGGATGGAGTTCCGCTCATGGCGTGGTGCTCAGCGCGGCGGCAGCGTGACCACCGAGCACCAATATTCCTCTATGGATCTGACGACAGAGATGAAGCGGTCCAGGTCGACCGGCTTGGTGATGTAGCAATTGGCGTGCAGGTCGTAGCTGCGCAGGATGTCCTGCTCGGCCTGCGAGGTGGTCAGCACCACCACGGGAATGCGGCGCAGATCCTCGTCCGCCTTCAGCTCGGCCAGGACCTGACGGCCGTCCTTGCGGGGCAGGTTGAGGTCCAGGAGAATCAGGTTGGGGCGCGGCGAGCCGGCGTACTGGCCTTCGCGGCGCAGGAACGACATGGCCTCCACACCATCGACCACCACCTTGAGACGGCTGGTCATGCGCCCTTCCTTCAGGGCTTCCTGGGCGAGGCGGGCATCGCCCGGATTGTCCTCGACCAACAGGATTTCGAAAGCTTCCGATGCGCTGCGCAGGGTCAAGACCGACTCCCCCTCATCCCGCCAACCGGGGTCCGGAAAAACTATATTACGGGTTTAGCCGTATGAAAACCGGCTTGCGCGCAAAATGTGACGTTTGCCAGGATTATTTCTCGGGGAGTACGACGGAGGCCCGGTTGATAATCCCCGGACACCTCATCACCTTAAGCTTGATCGAGGGGGCTGGGCAAAGCGGGAGGATTCCATGGGACGGACACTGTTTATCGCGGTCTTGGGGCTGGGGCTGGCGACCGGACAGGCGCTGGCCGCCGAGCTGGTGATTCCGGTCAACGCCATCGACGCCAACGGAATCGGAGCCGGAATCGGCACCGTCACGGTCAGGGACGGCAAGGGCGGCCTGATGGTCAAGCCCAGGCTGTCCGGGCTGACCCCCGGGCCGCACGGCTTCCACATTCACGAAAATCCCAGCTGCCAGCCCAAGGAGCAGGACGGCAAGATGGTGCCCGGCCTCGCCGCCGGGGGCCATTACGATCCGGCCAAGGCGGGCAAGCACGAAGGTCCCTGGGGGCATGGCCATCTGGGCGACCTGCCGGCGCTGGCGGTCAATGGCGACGGCACCGCCACGGATGCGCTGACCGCTCCCAAGCTCAAGGTGGCCGACCTCAAGGGCCGGGCCATCGTCATCCATGCGGGCGCGGACAATTACGCCGACCAGCCCAAGCCCCTGGGCGGCGGCGGCGGTCGGGTGGCCTGTGGCGTGGTTCCCGCCAAATGATGGCGAGGCGGCCGGGGGTCAGATGATCTCCTCGCCCTCGTGGCAATAGGCGCGCAACGCCGGAATGTCGGCGATCGACACGGCGTTGCCGTCCACCACCACGCCATGGCCCTTGAGATGGGCGAAGGCGCGCGACAGGGTTTCCGGCCGGACGCCGACCCTTGCGGCGATGACGCTCTTCGAGTGGGGCAGCCGCACGATGGTCGAGCCCTCGCGCTTGGCGGTCAGGCCGATCAGGTAGAGCGCCAGGCGCTGGGCCGCCGATTTCAGCTTCAGGTCCTTGACCTCGCGCACCAGGGAGCGGAAGTGCCGCGACAGTGACGTCACCATGACGTAGGCCAAGTCGGGCCTTTCACGCACGTCGCGGCGGAAGCGCTCGCCCGGCAGCGACAGGATGCGCGACGGCGCCAGTGCCACGGCGCTCATCAGGAACGGTTTCTCGGTCAGCACCGCCGCCGGGATGAACATCTCGCCGGCCTTGAGGATCTCCACCATGGTCTCGCCGCCGTCGGCGATGGTGCCGGTCAGCCCCACCTGACCGTCCAGGACGACGCGCAGGGCGTCGGGAATGTCGCCCTGGCGGAAGATGATGTCGTTGCGGGCGTATTTGGTGACCGCGGCCTCGACGGTGATTTCGGCCAGCACGGCCGGGCTCAGGTCGCAGAACAGCGGCAGGCGGGCAACCGCCGCCAGATCCTCCGGCCGCAATTTGTGTCCTTCAGAGGTGGTGCCGCCCCGTTGTTGTGCGTTCATGTCCATACCGGCAAATTCCCACTAATCGCCCATCAGAATGCGAAATAACAGGGCCGCGACACTTGACCTCGGTCAATTGGCGGAGAAAACAGTGGGGATCTGCCAGGGAAAAGGTACGAATACGTCTTATTTGATCTGGACAAATTCGTATGATGCACTGCATTCAGCGGTGCTTTATCAGGTCTTCTACTGAGAGGGCCATAGCCAGGCGGCGCCGCGAACGCCCGATGAATCGCCGTGAACCGGCGGGCGCAGCAGAGTGTCCACATGGTCCGAGAAGACGAAATCCCGCCACAGGGCGGGAACGGCGCGGTAAAGGCGGTCCAGCTTGGACAGGCCGCCGCCCAGCACGATGACGTGGGGATCGATGACGTTGATCACGGCGGCCAGGGCGCGGGCCAGGCGGTGCTCGTAGCGGCGAAGGGCCGCCTCGGCGGACGGGCCGTCCGCCGCCGCCACCTGTTCGGCGGTCAGGCCTTCGCCATGATCGCGGGCGAGGCCGGGGCCGGACAGGAAGGTTTCGATGCAGCCCGCGCGGCCGCAATAGCAGGCGGGGCCGGGGCGTTCTTCATCCTGGGGCCAGGGCAGGGGATTGTGCCCCCATTCCCCGGCGATGGAGTTGGGGCCGGCCAGCAGGCGGCCGTGGGCGACGATGCCGCCGCCCACCCCGGTGCCCAGGATGACCCCGAACACCGTGGCGAAGCCGGCTCCGGCGCCGTCGGTGGCCTCGGACAGGGCGAAGCAATCGGCGTCGTTGGCCAGCCGCACCGGCCGGCCCAGGGCGGCTTCCAGGTCGCGGTCCAGCGGCTTGCCGATCAGCCAGGTGGAATTGGCGTTCTTGACCAGTCCGGTACGCGGGCTGACGGTGCCGGGGATGCCGATGCCGACGCTGCCGCCGGCGCCCAGGGCGGCCTCCAGTCCCTCGACCAGATCCTTGATGGTGGCGATGGTGCCGTCATAGCTGTCCCGGGCGGTGGCCACCCGGCGGCGGGCCAGTTCCCGCCCGCCGGGACCGAGGGCGATGGCCTCGGTCTTGGTGCCGCCGAGGTCGATGCCGATGCGGAGATTCACGGCAAGGCTTGGGGATGCCAGGGCACCAGCGCCCACATCACCGCGAAGCCCGCCACGTAGGCCAGAGCCACGTGCCAGCCGTGCTTCAGCCACTGCACCACCGACTTGGCCTCGGGGTACATGTTGGACAGCGCCACGCCCGCCGACGAGCCGAACCAGATCATGGAACCGCCGAAGCCCACGGCATAGGCCAGGTAGCCCCAGTCATAGCCGCCCTGCTTGATGGCGAGCGCCGTCAGCGGAATGTTGTCGAACACCGCCGAGACGAAGCCCAGTTGCAGCGCGGTGAAGGCCGAGGCCGGGGGCAGTTGCTCCACCGGCATCATGGAGGCGCACAGCACCAGCGACAGCAGGAACACCGAGCCCTTGGCGGTTTCCGGCAGAATCTCCCAGTCGGGGCGCCGCCGGGTGACGGAGGCCAGGATGGCCACCCAGACCGCCGCGCCGAGGAAGGGGAAGGCATTGGCCAGATGGTTGAAATGGGTGTTGACCACCAGGTTGGTGACCACCGCCGAGACCAGGATCAGCGCCACGATGCCTACCCGGCCCCAATCGGCGTGGGTGTGGGCGTGGGTGGTCTTCAGGATGGGGGAATAGGCGTGCTGCTGCTTGGCGCCGATCACGCCGATGATCAGCAGCGACACGCCGGCGGCCACATAGGCATCGAGAACCTGGAGCGGCGACACCCCGGCGATCCACAGCATGGTGGTGGTGGTGTCGCCCACCACCGAGCCCGCGCCCCCGGCATTGGAGGCGGCGACGATGGCGGCCAGGAAACCCACGTGCACCTTGGCGCGGAACAGCTGGTGGGCCATGGCGCCGCCGATCAGGGCGGCGGCGATGTTGTCGAGGAAGCTGGACAGCACGAACACCATCACCAGCATGACGAAGCCGCCCTTCCAGTCGTTGGGCAGGTACTTGGGCAGCAGGACGGGGATGTGGCTCTTCTCGAAATGCCGCGACAGCAGGGCGAAGCCCATCAGCAGGCCGAACAGGTTGGCGACGGTCACCCATTCGTGGCCGAGATGGGCGGCGAAGCCCGCCAGTCCCGGACCGGCCTTGAAGCCGGTGACGGCGATCTTGTACAGCGAGATGGTCCCCAGCCCGGCAAGGCCGACATACAGGGTGTGGTTGTGCAAGAGCGCCACGCCCAGCAGCGTCGCCGCGAACAGCACGAATTCGAGGGGAATGCCAAAGAGTGTCATGAAGCCGCCATCCCTGTTGCCGTGCCGGGAATTTCTCCCGATTTCCCACGACCATAGCGTCTTGGCGGCGGGAAATCGACGGCAAGCGCGCGGATTTCGGAAATCCGAAAAGGAGGGTCAGACGATCAGGATCGCCACCTGCTTGCAGGCGGGATTGACGGCAATCACCCGCCAGCCGATGCCGTGGACGGCGGCGAATTCGCCGAAGGCGCGGTATTCGTCGTCCTTCCAGGTGCGGTTGCCGATGAATTCGTCGAAGACCAGCACGGTTCCCGGCCCGATGCGCCCGGCCAGGCCGTTCAGCACCGTGCGGGCCGAGGAATAGATGTCGCTGTCGATATTGGCGAGGCGGAGCGGACCGGAATGGCCGTCCAGGAAGGCGGGCAGGGTGTCCTCGAACCAGCCGGGATGCAGTCGGGCGTTGTCGCCCACCTCGGGCAGGGCGCCGCCGGTGGTCAGTACGCCGGCATGGGTGGCGCCCCAGACCTCGGGCAATCCCTCGAAGGAATCGAAGCCGTGGACCTCCTGCCCGGCATGGGCGGCCAGCACCGCCAGCGAGGCGCCGCGCCGCACGCCGAATTCCAGCACCAGTCCGGGCCTGCGCGCCTGATCCAGCGCCCAGGCCAGCAGGGCGGCGCTCATGCCGAACAGCCGCCAGCCCTCGGCCAGATGGGGAACCAGGGCGGCGGCGGACTCCACCACATGGGCATGCTTGGGGCCGGACAGGCGCGGCCTGCGCCCGGCCAGCACGTCATGGGCCGCCGCCATGGCCTCGTAGCGGCCGTTGGCCTTGGGGCAGGCGGCGGCCCGCTCCAGGCGGCGCAGGGCTTCGTCCCGACCCAGCAGGTCCAGGGCCGGGCCGTGGCTGCCGTACCACGCGGCGGCCCAATCGGGGGCTTCGGCGATCAGCCGGTCCCAGGCCTCCAGGGCCGGGGCGGCCTCGCCCATGGCGTTCAGGCTCATGGCCCGCTCGTAGAGCATCTGCCGCGACGGGGCGGCGGAGGAATCCACCAGCCGGACGCAGTCGCGGAAGCGGGCGTCGCGGCGATGGGCGCCGGCCAGCACCTCGTCCCGTGGACCGGATGGCGCCATCGCTTCCAGCAGGGCGATGGCGGCGCCGGGATCGTTGGCCAGCAGACGGGCGCGGGCCAGCAGCAGGGTCAGGGCATCATCGCCGGGGGCGTCGGCCAGCGCCCGGGTAAGGTGGACGAGGGCGGCCCCGGCTTCCTTGCGGCCCAGCCGGGTGGCGCCCAGCAGGGCGTCGAGGCCGGGCGTGCCCTCCGGCAACGGCACCAGCAGCTTCAGAGCCGCGTCGAACCGACCGGCGGCGACCAGCCCGGCGGCCTGGGTGAGGATATGGCGGCTCACCTCGGGTTACTCACCCTTGGCCGCCGCGATGGCTTCGGGCAACAGGGCGATCAGGTCGGGCAGATTGGCTGTGGCCGTACGGTGGATGATCCTGGAATCCGCTCCGTCGTAATTGTGGGCCAGGATGTTGCGCATGGCGACCATCTGACGCCAGGGGATGGTAGGAAAACGGTCGCGGAACTCCGCAGGGATGTGGCGTGCGGCTTCACCCACGATCTCGATGGCGCGGACGGCTGCCAGATAGGTTTTTTCGTCGGCCGCTAACTCGCCGGGGCTCATGGTGCCGACAAAGTCCCTGGCCTTTTCGGCATAGGCCAGCATGTCCGCGAGATAGTCCACGAAGTCTCGGGTCACAGCATTCGGACCTCGGTCAGGATGCGCTGGCCGATGCGGGGTTTGAGGGCCGCCCTGTTGGCAACGTCCACCGTCATGCCGAGGGCGTCGCTGAGTTCGAGCTGCAGACCGGCATATTCGAACAGTCCGGCGGCATCCCCGAACTCGACCAGCACATCCAGGTCGCTGTCGTCGTTCTGCTCCCCGCGCGCGTACGAGCCGAACACGCCCATGGAGCGGATCGGGTAGCGGCGATACAAATCCGGCTGCATGGCGCGGAGTTGCTTCAGAATGTCGTCGAGGCGGCGCATGGCGCTGTTCCTGCTTGTCCGCTCCCATTATATCCCGCCCGGGGCGGCCATGCCAGCGGGCATGCCCCGGACGCGACCGCATCCGGGGTCTTGGTCGGTCCTCAGGCGCGGGGGAGGACCGCGGTGGCCTCCAGCTCGATCTTGGCCGGGTGGTCCAGCAGGTCGGCCACGAAGATCATGCTCATGGCCGGGTAGTGGTTGCCGATTAGCTCGCGCCAGATGCGGCCCAGCTCCCGCCGCGACGCCAGGTATTCGTCGCGGGCGATGCAGAAGGCGGTGATGCGCACGATGTGCTCGGCGCGGCCGCCGGCCGTCTCGAGGACGGCCAGGATGTTCTTCAGCGCCTGCTCGAACTGAGGCACCAGCCTCTCGCTCTCGAAGACCTGCTGGGCGTTCCAGCCCACCTGCCCGGCCAGGTACAGGGTGCGGCCCGGCTCGGCCAGGACGCCGTTGGCGTAGCCGATGGCAGGCGCCCAGCCTTCCGGAAGAATGGTCTTGTGCATGGTTCCTCCTGTGCCCCCGGGATCGCGGGTGGTGATAGTTTATGCATAATATAATAGCGCGCGCAACCGGTTGGGACATGGCTCTTTGGTTCAGGCCATGGGCCAATAGGTTCATTGGTATACGAGGTGTGAATTGGATTGACTACAAACTGCCTAATGGGACAATATTTTATGAATAAACTAAAAACGCTCCGGGGAGGTTGCCATGAAGATAGCCTGTATCGGCGGCGGTCCGGCGTCCTTGTATTTCTCCATCCTGATGAAGAAGCAGCGCCCCGGGGCGACCATCCGGGTGCTGGAGCGCAATCCCGCCGACGTGACCTGGGGGTTCGGCGTGGTGTTTTCCGACGCCACCATGGCCAATTTCGCCGAGGCCGATCCCGAGACCTACCGCCAGATCACCGAGGCCTTCGCCCATTGGGACGACATCGAGACCCATTACATGGGGCATGTCCTGGTGTCGCGCGGTCACGGCTTCGCCGGCCTGTCGCGCCTCAGGCTTTTGCGGATCCTTGAAGCGCGCGCCAAGGCCCTGGGGGTCGAGGTCGTTCACGACTGCAACGTCGCCGACATCGACGCCTACCGCGACTGGGACCTGGTATTGGCCGGCGACGGCATCAATTCCGTGGTGCGCGACCGCCACAAGGAGCATTTCGGCACCGACATCGACCTGCGGCCCAACAAGTTCATCTGGCTGGGCACCACCCGGCCGTTCCGCGCCTTCACCTTCTTCTTCCGCCAGAACGAGCACGGGCTGTTCCGCTCCCACTGCTATCAGTTCGAGAACGGGCGCTCGACCTTCATCATCGAATGCACCGAGGACACCTGGCGCCGGGCCGGGCTGGACCGGGCCGACGAGGCGGCCAGCGTCGCCTATTGCCGGCAGCTTTACGCCGCCGAGCTGGAGGGGCACCCACTGATCTCCAATAATTCCATCTGGCGCAGCTTCCCCCGGGTGAGGAACCGCCGCTGGCATCACGGCAATGTGGTGCTGATGGGCGACGCGCTCCATACCGCCCATTTCTCCATCGGCTCCGGCACCAAGCTGGCCATGGAGGACGGCATCGCGCTGGCCGCCGCCCTGGGCGCCAATCCCACCCTGGAGGCGGCGCTGGAGGCCTTCGAGGAGGAGCGCCGGCCGGTGGTGGAAAGCCTGCAGCGCGCCTCGCAGACCAGCATGGAATGGTTCGAGCAGACCGAGCGCTATCACGGCCGCCTCGACCCCATCCAGTTCAACTTCTCCATGCTGACCCGCTCGCTGCGCATCACCTACGACAATCTGCGGCTGCGCGACCCGGAATACGTGGACGGCATCGAGCGCTGGTTCGCCGCCCAGGCGGCGGAGCAGGCGGGCACGGTGCCCCCCGACCGCCCGACGCCGCCCATGTTCACCCCGTTCCGGCTGCGCGGCATGATTCTGGCCAACCGGGTGGTGGTGTCGCCCATGTGCATGTACTCCGCCGAGGACGGCACCATCGGCGACTTCCATCTGGTCCATCTGGGCAGCCGCGCCATGGGGGGCGCCGGGCTGGTGATCGCCGAGATGACCGACGTCAGCCCGGAAGGCCGCATCACGCCGGGCTGCGCCGGCCTTTACAAACCCGAACACGTGGCGGCATGGCGGCGGGTCACCGACTTCGTCCACGCCAACAGCGCCGCCAAGATCGCCGTGCAGCTGGGTCATGCCGGGCGCAAGGGCTCGACCAAACTGATCTGGGAGGGTATCGACCAGCCCCTGGAGCAGGGCAACTGGCCGGTGATGGCGCCGTCTCCCATTCCCTACCGCCGGATCAACCAGACGCCCCGGGCCATGGACCGCGCCGACATGGACAAGGTGGTGGCCGATTTCGTCCGCGCCGCCCGCATGGCCGACGAGGCCGGATTCGACATGGTCGAGGTCCACTTCGCCCACGGCTACCTGCTGTCCACCTTCCTGTCGCCGCTGACCAACCGGCGCACCGACGCGTACGGCGGCAGTCTGGAAAACCGCATGCGCTTTCCGCTGGAGGTGTTCAGGGCGGTGCGCGACGTCTGGCCGGCGGACAAGCCCGTCTCGGTGCGCATCTCCGCCACCGATTGGGCCGAGGGCGGCTTTACCCCCGAGGACGGGGTGGCGGTGGCGCGGCGGCTGAAGGAATTGGGCTGCGACATCATCGACGTCTCGGCCGGACAGGTGGTGGCCGAGCAGCAGCCGGTCCATGGCCGCCTGTTCCAGACCCCCTTCGCCGACCGCATCCGGCTGGAGGCCGACATCCCGACCATGACGGTGGGCAACGTCCAGTCCCACGCCGACGTCAACACCATCCTGGCCGCCGGCCGCGCCGACCTCTGCGTCCTGGCCCGCACCCACCTTTACGACCCCTACTGGACCCGCCACGCGGCGACCGAACAGGGCTATGCCCTGCCCTGGCCCAAGCAATACGCCTCCATCGACGGCTTCGTGCCCCGGACGGGCCAATAAATTTCATGCTTGAAATAAATCGGGTTCGGCGGTGATCATGGAATTCGTCCGGGTGAATGCCCACCTTGAGATTGTCCCGGGCGGGGCTCGGAGTTCCTCTGTGGTTTAGGCATAAAGAGGAGGGCGTGGAGATGGCGGAATCCCTTGGCCGTTCGGCCCATCTGGACACCTTCGCCCACCAGGGACTGCCGCACCGGGACTTGTGGCCGGTCATGGACCCGACCCTTCCGCCCCTGTGCGACTATCCCGACATGCTCAACATCGGCACGGTGCTGCTGGATGGCGCGGTGGAGGCGGGGCGGGGCGGCCGGACGGCGGTTCTTTACGGCGACCGGGCGTGGAGCTACGCCGATCTGCGGGACAAGGCCAACCGCATCGCCAACGTGCTGGTCCAGACCATGGGACTGGTTCCCGGCAACCGGGTGCTGTTGCGCGGCCCCAACACCCCCATGCTGCTGGCCGCCTGGTTCGCCGTGGTCAAGGCGGGGGGAATCTGCGTCGCCACCATGCCGCTGCTGCGCGGCCGCGAACTGGCCTATATCGCCGCCAAGGCCAAGGTCAGCCATGCGTTGTGCGACATCCGCTTCGCCGGGGAGTTGGAGGCGGCGCGGGCCGAGTCGCCCGGTCTCGTCCATCTGATGCATTTCAGCGCGCTGGGCGAGGGGAACGAGAGCCTGGACCAGGCCATGGCGGAGGCGTCGGCGGACCATGCCGACGTGGCGACCTCGGCGCTCGACGTGGCGCTGATCGCCTTCACCTCGGGCACCACCGGCCCGGCCAAGGCCACCATGCACGTCCACCGCGACCTGCTGGCGGTGTGCGACTGCTTCCCCCGGCATGTGGCCGGAATAAGGGAGGACGACCGGTTCTGCGGCTCGCCCCCCCTGGCCTTCACCTTCGGGCTGGGGGCTCTGGCGCTGTTTCCGCTCCGGGTGGGGGCCTCGGTGGTGCTGGTGGAGAGCTTCACGCCCGAGACCATGCTGAAGACCATCCAGGATTACCGGGTGACGGGGCTTTACACCGCGCCCACCGCCTATCGCGCCATGACCGCCCTGGCTTTGGACTGGGACCTCAAGTCGCTGCGGATGTGCGTGTCGGCGGGCGAGCATCTGCCGCTGGCCACCTCCAACGGATGGCACCGGGTCACCGGTCTTCGGATCATCGACGGCATCGGCAGCACCGAATTGCTGCACATCTTCATCTCGGCGGCGGGTGACGACATCCGCCCGGGCTCCACCGGCAAGGCCATCTTCGGCTATCAGGCGCGTATCGTCGATGACGGGGGCAATCCGGTGCCGCCCGGCACGCCGGGCCGGCTGGCGGTGCGGGGGCCGACCGGATGCCGCTATCTCGGCGATCCCGAGCGTCAGCGCAAGTATGTGGCCGATGGCTGGAACCTCACCGGCGACGTCTACACCATGGATGAGGACGGCTATTTCTGGTACCAGGCCCGCTCCGACGACATGATCGTGTCGGCCGGCTACAACATCTCGGGTCCCGAGGTGGAAGGGGTGCTGATGGAGCATCCCAAGGTGCTGGAATGCGCCGTGGTGGGGCTTGCCGACGAGGAGCGCGGCCAGGTGGTTTCCGCCTTCGTGGTGCTGAAGGACCCCGCCGATGGCGGCGACGCCCTGGTCCAGGACCTGCAGGCCTTCGTCAAGAGCCGGATCGCGCCCTACAAGTATCCCCGCCGGGTCGGATTCGTCGAGGCCCTGCCGCGCACCGCCACCGGCAAGCTGCAGCGCTTCGCCCTTAGGGATCTGTGATCCTATGGCTGGCGGCCGGCCACCGAGGCCTTCAGCTTGGCGAGCAGGGCATGCAACTGGCGCAATTCGTCAGCGCTCATGGCCGACATGGCTTCGGTCACCCAGGCCTGATTGGCGGGCGCCATGCTGGAGAACAGCTTGTAGCCCTTGGGGGTGAGGCGCACCCACTGGACGCGGCGGTCGTCCTCGTCCTGAAGGCGGTCCACCAGCCCTTCTTCCACCAGCCGGGCGATCAGGCCGGTGACGTTGCCGTTGGTCACCATCAGCCGGGCCGAAATCTCCCCCATGGTCAGCCCCCCCGGAGAACGGTAGAGCTGGGACAGCAGATCGAAGCGCGGCAGGGTCGAGTTGAAGGATTCCCGCAGATTGGTGCGCACCACCGCCTCGATCTGCTTGACCGAGCTGAACAGCGCCAGCCAGACCCTGAGCGGCAGCAACTGGTCGTCGGCGGCGCCGGCTTCCCTGATGGCGGTCTCGTCCATGGGCGCTCTCTCCCCGGTGGTGATTGAGACATAAAGCTCGCGACCAGGGCAATCAATGCCGATTTTCGCAACCCTGCCAGCGGTGGCGGGGGCGGCAAGAGATCTGTTGTATTTGAGATATGAAGGGCTTTCCTTCCCCGTCACCCCCGGACTTTGATCCGGGGGTCTGGATTGCCGGGTCAAGCCCGGCAATGACGGGAAATGGAGGTGATGCTAGCCCAGGATCTTCCTGGACAGCATCTCGTTGACCATGGCCGGATTGGCCTTGCCCTGTGTCGCCTTCATCACCTGGCCGGTGAACCAGCCCAGCAGGGCGGTCTTGCCGTCCTTGACCTGCTGGACCTTGTCGGCGTTGGCGCTGATCACCGCGTCCACCGCCGCCTCGATGGCGCCGGTGTCGGTGACCTGCTTCATGCCCTTTTCCTCGACGATCACCGAGGGCGCCTTGCCGGTTTCCACCATCAGGGCGAAGACGTCCTTGGCCAGGCGGCCGGACAGCGTCCCGTCCTTGATCAGGTCGATGAGCGCCCCCAGGTTGGCGGCGGTCACCGGCGGGTCCTCGATGGTCCTGCCGGTGGCGTTGAGGCTGGCGAAGAAGTCGCCCATCACCCAGTTGCAGGCCATCTTGGAATCGCGGCCCTTGGCCACCGTCTCGAAGAACTCGGCCGAGGCCTTTTCCGCCACCAGCACGCCGGCGTCATAGGAGTTGAGGCCGTATTCCGCCATGAAGCGGGCCTTCTTCTCGTCGGGCAGTTCCGGCAGGCCGGCCTTGATGCCGTCCACGAAGGACTGCTCGATCACCAGGGGCAGCAGGTCGGGGTCGGGGAAGTAGCGGTAGTCGTGGGCGTGCTCCTTGGAGCGCATGGACCGCGTCTCGCCCTTGGCCGAATCGAACAGGCGGGTCTCCTGCCTGATCTCGCCGCCCGTCTCGTAGACGTCGATGTGGCGGCGGGCCTCATACTCGATGGCCTGCTGCACGAAGCGGATGGAGTTGACGTTCTTGATCTCGCAGCGCGTACGCAGCTCGGTCGAGCCCACCGGCCGCACCGACACGTTGGCGTCGCAGCGCATGCTTCCTTCCTGCATGTTGCCGTCGCAGGTGCCGAGATAGCGCAGGATGGAGCGCAGCTTGGTCAGATACAGGCCGGCCTCTTCGGGTGAGCGCAGGTCGGGCTTGGAGACGATCTCCATCAGCGCCACGCCCGAGCGATTGAGGTCGATGAACGACTTGGACGGGTGCATGTCGTGGATGGACTTGCCGGCGTCCTGCTCGAGATGCAGGCGCTCGATGCCCACCGTGCGGGTGCCGCCGTCGGGGAGATCGAGGATCAGCTCGCCCTCGCCGACGATGGGCTGGTCGTACTGGCTGATCTGATAGCCCTGGGGCAAATCGGCGTAGAAGTAGTTCTTGCGCGCGAACACGGATGTCAGGTTGATCTTGGCCTTCAGCCCCAGGCCGGTGCGCACCGCCTGCTCGACGCAGATCTCGTTGATCACCGGCAGCATGCCGGGGAAGCCGGCGTCGATGAAGCTGACCTGGGTGTTGGGCTCGGCGCCGAATTCGGTGGCGGCGCCACTGAACAGCTTGGCCTTGGAGATGACCTGGGCATGGACCTCGAGACCGATGACGATCTCCCAATCGCCGGTGTCGCCCTGAATGATGTAAGCCATATCAGCAACCCTCCGGCTTCGCGGTGAAGTTCGCGGCCGTTTCCATCACGCCCGCCACGCGGAACACCGTCTCCTCGTCGAAGGGGCGGCCGATCAGCTGCAGGCCCAGCGGCAGGCCGTCGGCCGACAGGCCGGCGGGCAAGCTGAGGCCGGGCAGGCCGGCCATGCTGGTGGGGATGGTGAACACGTCGTTCAGCCACATGGTGACCGGATCGTCGGTGCCCTCGCCCATGCCGAAGGCGGCGGACGGCGCGGTGGGGGTCAGGATGACGTCGACGGTCTCGAACGCCTTCCTGAAATCCTCGGCGATCAGGCGGCGCACCTTCTGGGCCTTGGCGTAATAGGCGTCGTAATAGCCCGCCGACAGCACATAGGTGCCGATCAGGATGCGGCGGCGCACTTCCGAGCCGAAACCGGCGGCGCGGGTCTTCTTGTACATGTCGTCCAGCGTCTTGCCCGGCACCCTGAGGCCATAGCGCAACCCGTCATAGCGGGCCAGGTTGGACGAGCACTCGGCCGGAGCGATGATGTAATAGGTCGGCAGGGCGTACTTGGTGTGGGGCAGGCTGATCTCCACCGGAGTGGCGCCGGCGGCCCGGAGCCACTCGATGCCCTGATCCCAGACGCGGGCCACCTCGTCCGACAGGCCGTCGGGGCGGTATTCCCTGGGAATGCCCACCTTCAGGCCGCGGATGTCGCCGGAGAGAGCCTTCTCGAAATCCGGCACGGCCATGTTGACCGAGGTGGAATCCTTGGGGTCGTGCCCGGCCATGGCGCCCAGCATGATGGCGCAGTCCCTGACCGTGCGGGCCATGGGGCCGGCCTGATCCAGGGACGAGGCGAAAGCGACGATGCCGAAGCGCGAGCAGCGGCCATAGGTCGGCTTGATGCCGGTGATGCCGCAGAAGGCGGCGGGCTGGCGGATGGAGCCGCCGGTGTCGGTGCCGGTGGCGCCCAGCACCATGCGCGCCGCCACGGCGGCCGCCGAGCCGCCGGAAGAGCCGCCGGGAACCAGCTTGGCCGCCGGGTCGGACTTCTTCTTCCAGGGATTCTCCACCGCGCCGAAATAGCTGGTCTGGTTGGACGAGCCCATGGCGAATTCGTCGAGGTTGAGCTTGCCCAGCGAAACCGCACCGGCCGCCTTCAGCTTGCCCGAGACGGTGGATTCGTAAGGCGGCTTGAAGCCTTCCAGGATATGGCTGGCCGCCGTGGTCTGCACACCCTCGGTGCAGAACAGGTCCTTGATGCCGATGGGCAGGCCGTCCATGGACCCGGCGGTGCCCGCCTGACGGCGCGCGTCCGAGGCCTTGGCGGCATCGAGCGCCAGATCGGGGGTCTCGACGATGAAGGCGTTCAGGGCGCGCTTGGCCTCGGTCGCCCTGATGTGCTCGGACACCAGCTCCACGGCGGTGAATTCGCCCTTGGCCAGCCCGTCGCGGGCCTGGGCCATGGTCAGATCGGTCAGCTTCGTCATGATTATTCCACCACCTTCGGCACGGTGAAGAAGCCCTCGGCGGCTTCCGGCGCGTTGGCCAGAACCTTGTCCGGATAGCCGCCGTCATTGACCACGTCGGCCCGCATGGGCGCCGTGATGTCGGCCACCGAGGTCATGGGCTGCACGCCCTCGGTATTCACCTCGGAGAGTTGCTCGACGAAGGTGAGGATGTTGGACAATTCGCCGGCGAGGTGATCGAGTTCCTCGTCCTTGACTTCGATGCGCGCCAGTTCGGCGATGGCGCGGACGGTGGCTTTGTCGAGCGACATGGGCTGCGAAAAACTCCGGTAAAACAGGGTGGCCGGACGTTAGCACCGGGGGGGATCAGGTGCAAGCGGGGGAGGGGAGATTGGGCGACGGCATCCGCTCCGCTCCGCTCTCTTGGTGCCCTGGTGGTAACTCAGCGCACCCCCCTGGCACGCGGGGGACCATAGGGTGAGAAGACCACAGAGGCACAGAGACACAGAGAAGGCACAGAGGACAAAAAATCGTCACCCGATTGGAGCGAGGGGGCGCTCAGTGAGGGGCCGCAACGGATGCCTCGCCGCGCGCGGCATGACGGTTTCCTTTTTCTCTGTGCCTTCTCTGTGTCTCTGTGCCTCTGTGGTAAATCCCCTGTCAGCCGCCCCGCTATTCCTTCGCCTTGGCCAGAATCTCCGCGAACCAGGGTTCGTTGCGGACGGAATCGAGGTCGGTGTCCTCGGTCAGGTGCTTGCGGTCGGGGAGGTCGTTGTGGGTGATGCAATCCTCCAGCCACTGGCGGCATTCGTCGGGTTTGCTTTGCAGGGCGGAGATGCAGGCGAGGTTGTAGGAACCCTCGCCAGACTTGATGGCATTGGCTTGGAGGCATTTTTCCGAAGCCTGCTGGAATAAGTCGTCAGCTTTGGCTCTATCGGCTTTTTGGGCCTGCTGAGTAAGTGTTCCGCCCCAACTGCCCCAAGCTACGTGGCTGTTCGGCTGGACCTCGATAGCCTTAGCGTATTTTTCATATGCCATTCGAAAGAGATCTTCAGCGACAGGGCCGGATTTTTCCTTCGCACTATTCTCGAAGTCGTAGCCCTGAAAGATGTAGGCCCAGGCCAAGCTATCGGTGGCCGCGGCGGGGAGCTGGTCGGCCATTGCGATGATGTCGTCGTATTGTCCGGCCATCAGCAATTGCTGGGCCTTAGCGGCAAGGTCCTCGGGCGACTCGGTCTGTGCCTCTTCCAAGCCATCCGCACGGCAAATCAGCGAGGGTTCGATGCAGTGGATGGCTTTGTCGATCTTGTCGATGGCCCTGCGGGTGACTTCCAGTTCCGAGTCCTGGCCTGGCAGTTTGAAGCTGGCGATGGTGTCGAGGGTTTCGCGCAAGTGGCGGAAGGGTTTAGCGTAGAATGGCGGTTCCTCGCAGCCGACCTTGGCCGCCAATTGGAAGAGGAAATTGTCCGCGCCCAGGCTGTCATTGATCCAGTAGCCGCCCTTGCCCGGCTTGATCAGCGGCTCCAGATGAGCGGGCATCTTGTCCTGGTTGTAGGTGATCCAGTACAGGTCGTGCTCGAATTCCTGCATCTTGGCCAACTGGCGGAACACCGGGTCGTTCTCGCCGCTATAGCCGACCACGATCCAGGTCCGCCGCGCGGCGCAGTCGCTGAACAGGCTGCCCAGGCGATGTTCCAGGGCGTTGACGTGCTCCTCCGTATGGGCCTGGAAGAAGCCGTCGCGCTGGCCGTGCAGGTGGAACACCGCCCGGTCACGCACCCAGGACGCCCGGTATCCCTCGCCGATGCTCACCATGTCGTAGACGGCGGGAAAGACGTTGAACAGGGCCGAGGCCCGCATCACCAGCGGGTCGAAATTGGTGGTCAGCACCCGGTCGACGAATTTCGCGGCCATCAGCTGGGCAATGGCGATATGCGCCCAGTTGATCTTGGCGCCGTCGATGTATTCGGAGATCAGGGTGTGGCGCTCGTTGGAGGCCAATTGTTCCATGCAGGCGGGATAGGTTTTGTCGGGGGCCAATTCGTATTTGCGGGGATAGCGCTTCTTGATCTCGCGCACGAAGCCCTCCGCCCCCGGTATGCCGGCCTCCACCGAGCAGCCGGCGCCGATCAGCAGCGCGCAGGATCCGCCGCTGGCCTTGTTATCCAGCAATTGCTGCGCGACGTCGTCGATGGTTCTGCTCATGCCCTACCCCCTGGAGAGAAACCATCATCGGCGGCCCGTTGGGATTGTCAATGGGCGGGCTTGATCTTTCCCCCTCGGCGGCGCATCAAGGTTACATGTCCAGATCACACGCCGTCCCATGACCTCCGTCGCCTACCAGCTCCAGCGTGCCCCCGTCGGCGTCGTCCTGGTCGATGCCGAGGGACGGGTGAGCGCCGCCAATGCCCTGGCGCGGCGTCTGCTGGAACCGGTGGGGGGAGGGATCATCGGGGCCGATCTTCTTGGTCTTCACCCCGAACCGGCGCGGGCCAAGGTGCAGTGGCTGCTCGATGCCGCCCGCGCCCGACCGGACGAGCCGGCGGGCATGGCCATGACGTTGCCCTTCGGCACCCTGGTGGCCCGGGTCACCACGGTGGAGGGGGCGGACGGTCCCGGCTGGTGCCTGATCTTCCATTTGCCCGAGGGGTTCAGCCTGAACGAGGGCCAGTCCCGTCCGGCCTCGGCCGAGGTGCTGGTCAAGCTGCCGGTGGGATCGGGCAGCGGGCCGGCCCTGCTGGATGTCGCGGCGATAGTGCACCTGGAGGCGGAGGGGCATTACACCCGCGTCCATACCGCCGATGGGGCGCATTTCTGCCGGCTGCCCTTCGCCCAGCTGCTGCGCCGCCTCGACCCGACGGTGTTCCTGCAGGTCCATCGCCGCCACATCGTCAACCTCCACCATGCCGAGGCCATCGACCGCAGCGACGGGCATTGGGCTTTGGTGATGGCGGCGCCCGGCCGTCCGCGCGTGCCGGTGGCGCGTGCCCGGGTGGAGCTGGTGCGGCGGCGGCTGGCGGTATAGTCGCCGTTCATGCGCCCCATCCGACCGTTCGTGCAGTGACTGGGCGGCTCGGGCATGTGCCGTTGCCGATCGTGGCGTCCTTGGCCATGGTGGGGCGGCACCAGGAGGGCATCCCATGACCATCATCACCACCGACCGCTACACCAGCTTTTCCGGCATCGATTGCGAGGGCAACGCCAAGGTGGTGATCGAGCGGGTGGTGGCGCTGACCGCCATGCCGGAACACGCCAATGGCTTCTGGGACCGCTTCCTGGTCCGGCTGGCCGAGGCGGGCAAGGTGGGGGCGCGCAAGGCGGACGAGCTGTGCCTGGCCTGCTCGCACACCTATTACATCGAGGAACTGTTCGAGGCGGCGGGCGACGAGGTGGGGCTGGAAGCTCTGCGGCGGCTGGAAGACGAGTGCTGTTGAGCGTATGGTGCGGGTCATGCCCATTCTTACCCCCGCCGAACTCCTGTCGTCCCTCACCCGCGACCAGCGTCTGTTGGGACTCGACCTGGGGTCCAAGACCATCGGGCTGGCGCTCAGTGACGTCAGCCGCACCATCGCCACCCCTTACGACACCATCCGCCGCACCAAATTCACCAAGGATGCCGAAGCGCTGCTGGCCGTGGTGGACAAGCAGGACGTGGGCGGGCTGGTCCTCGGCCTGCCGGTGGAGATGGACGGGTTCGAGGGGCCGCGCTGCCAGTCGGTGCGTTCCTTCGCCGCCAATCTGGCCCGCCTTCGCGACATGCCCATCGCCTATTGGGACGAACGGCTGTCCACCTCCGCCGTGACCCGTACCCTGCTGGAGGCGGATTCGTCGAGAAAGCGCCGGGCCGAGGTGGTGGACAAGATGGCCGCCGCCTACATCCTGCAGGGGCTTTTGGACAACCAATCCCGAATCACTTGACGAATGTCAGGTCGCGGGGCGCCCGGCATGATTAGGATGCGCTCAGTTCACAGGGGAGAGCCACCTGCCATGATCCGTCGTCTTGCCTTCGTCCTGTCGCTGGTTTCGCTGCCCGCCCTGGCCGGCGAAGTGACCTGTCCCGACATCGCCACCATCCAGCAGGTGGGCACCTGTTCCAGCGAGCAGGAGCTGAAATGGGGCTTCACCGGCTATTGCAGCGACAATCAGCGCATGTACGACAAGGAGGACGGCACCTGCCTGTCGCTGGAGCACTACAAGAAGGTCAAGGACGTGTCGCTGTGGGAAGCCGGCGAGTTCCAGGGCTACCTGCACTGCTCGCTGCCGCCGGAGACCATCAAGGCCTCCAAGTTCAAGCATGTCGGCGCCATCCGCATCGGCGCCATGACCCGGGTGGTCTGCACCTACGAGAACGGCCTGGATCTCACCTACCGCACCAAGGCGACCTGCAAGGTCGAAGGCGACAAGGCGGTCTGCGCGGATTAGCCCCGGGGGCACGCGCTCTCTTTGCGACTCCTGGATCCCGGCTCAAGGCCGGGATGACGAGAACTATAATATCGTCATCCCCGCGCAGGCGGGGAGATGGACTCACATTTCAAGTGCAACACCGAGATCGATGGCTTTTCCGAGGAAAGCCTCAAGCGGAGTTCGATATCCGAGGCACTTTCGCGGGGTGAGGTTGTAGTCCATGGCCAGGTCGTCCAGATCGGCCTGGGAAACTGCCGCGAGATCTGTTTTTCGCGGCAGTCCCCGCCGCATTCGCCCGATGGCGTTCTCGACGCCGCCCTTCTGCCAGGGGCTATGGGGATCGCAGAAATAGGTTTTCATGCGAAGCCTTGTCTTCAGGCGGCGATGGGCCGCGAATTCAGAGCCGTTATCGAAGGTGATGGTGCGGCGCTGCTCGGCAGGAAATCGCCGCAGCATGGCGGTCAGGCTGTCGGCGATTGGCTCGGCGGCTTTGCTGAGGTGATGCCGGAGCAGAAGCAGGCGCGAGCTACGTTCGTGCGCCACCAGGACGGCTTGGCGATAGCGGGAGAACAGCATCAGATCGGCTTCCCAGTGGCCGGTCTGGCGCCGGTCGGCGACCTCGGCGGGACGCTCGGCTACCGGCACTCGCTGGGGAATGAAATGCACCGAGCTGCCGCCCTTGCGGCCACGCCAGCCACGCTGAAACTTGGCGCGCGGCAGCAGCCGGTGCAGATAGTCCTTGTGGCTGTTCACGCGCCAGTAGATGTAGCGGTAAATTGACTCGTGGCTGATCACCGGCCTACCTTGCTCAAGCTCGAGCCGCCCGGCGATCTGCTCCGGGGACCATCCCATCGCAAGGCCGTCCAAGGTCAGTTTCCTGAGCGCGCTCGAGCGCTCCAGTTTGTAAAGCTTGCGCCGCCGCCGGGCGCGGGCCTGGATCATCGCCCAATCCACCTTGTAGCCGACTTGGGCGCCACTGTTGCGCTCCAGCTCTCGGCTGATTGTTGACGCCGCCCGGCCCAAGGCCCGGGCAATGGCTCGCCGAGATTTACCGTCTGCATGCAGACGGTAAATCTCGCACCGCTCATCCAGACTGAGCTGATTGTATCGTTGTCCCATCGCAGCACCCATTATAGCGGGTGTTGCACTTCGATCGTGAGCTTAGGGGATCCAGGGGGGGCTCATCGAGCCATATCCGCGTAGAGATCCCGCCATGTGGGATTGTCCCGCTCGATCAGCGCCAGTTTCCACTCGCGCCGCCAGCGCTTGATCCGTTTTTCGCGGGTAATGGCGGCTTCCATGGTTTCGTGGAACTCGATGTAAACCAGGATGTGGACGGCGTGGTCCCGGGTAAAGCCTTCTACGGCACCGGTTTTATGTTCCCAGACGCGTTGCACGGGATTGCTGGTCACGCCCACATAGAGCGTTCCATTCCGTCGGCTGGCGAGAATATAGACGGCGGGACGCAATGGTGCTGCGTCTCCCGGGTCCCGGCTCAGGGCCGGGACGACGGAGGGAAATGCGTGATGGCCGGCTGGGCTGCCGAGCGCAGCAGATGGTCGGCCAGGGTGCAGGCCATCATGGCTTCGGCCACCGGCACGGCGCGGATGGCGACGCAGGGGTCGTGGCGGCCCTTGGTGGAGACCTCCACCTCGTTGCCCTTGGCATCGACGCTCTTCTTGGGCGTCAGGATGGACGAGGTGGGCTTGACGGCCAGACGCACCACCACCTCCTGGCCGGTGGAGATGCCGCCCAGGATGCCGCCGGCATGGTTGGACAGAAAGCGCACCTGCCCGTCATTGCCCATGCGCATCTCGTCGGCGTTCTCCTCGCCGGTGAGTGACGCGGCGTCGAAGCCGTCGCCGATCTCGACGCCCTTGACGGCGTTGATGCTCATCATGGCCTTGGCCAGATCGGCGTCCAGCTTGTCGTAGACCGGGGCGCCCAGGCCCACCGGCACGCCCTCGGCCACCACCTCGACCACGCCGCCGATGGAGGAGCCGGCCTTGCGGATGGCATCCAGATAGTCTTCCCACGCCTTGGCGGCGATGGCGTCGGGGCACCAGAACGGGTTGTTGCCGGTCTCGGCCCAGTCCCAGGCGGCCCGGTCGATGGCGTGCGGCCCCATCCGCACCATGGCGCCGCGGATGGAGATTCCGCCGGGGATCAGGGCGTCGAGGACCTTGCGGGCGATGGCGCCGGCGGCGACCCGCATGGCGGTTTCGCGGGCCGACGAGCGCCCGCCGCCGCGATAGTCGCGGATGCCGTATTTCTGCTGGTAGACCCAGTCGGCGTGGCCGGGACGGAAGGTGTCCTTGATCTCGCCGTAATCCTTGGACCGCTGGTCGGTGTTCTCGATCAGCAGGCCGATGGAGGTGCCGGTGGTGCGGCCGTCGAACACGCCGGACAGGATCTTCACCTCGTCGGGCTCGCGCCGCTGGGTGGTGAAGCGGTTCTGTCCGGGCTTTCGCAGGTCCAGGTAATGCTGGATGTCGGCTTCGGCCAGCGGAATGCCGGAGGGCACCCCGTCGACCACGCAGCCGATCGCCGGACCATGGCTCTCGCCGAAGGTGGTGAAGCGGAAAAGATGTCCGAAACCGTTTCCGCTCACCGCATTAGTCCTTGGCGACGGTGATGTCGGGGGCGTCCACCGCCTTCATGCCGACCACGTGGTAGCCGCAATCCACGTGATGGCACTCGCCCGACACGCCCGACGACAGGCCGGACAGCAGGTAAAGGCCGGCGCCGCCGATGTCTTCCAGGGTGACGTTGCGCTTGAGCGGGCTGTTGTACTCGTTCCACTTCAGGATGTAGCGGAAGTCGCCGATGCCCGACGCCGCCAGGGTCTTGATGGGACCGGCCGACAGCGAGTTGACGCGGATGCCCTGGCCGCCGAGATCGACGGCGAGGTAGCGCACGGAGGCCTCGAGCGCCGCCTTGCACACGCCCATGACGTTGTAGTGCGGCATCACCCGCTCGGCGCCGTAATAGGTCAGCGTCAGCAGCGAGCCGCCATCCGGCATCATGGCCGACGCCCGGCGCGCCACCGAGGTGAACGAGAACACCGAGATGTGCATGGAGGTGAGGAAGTTCTGCAAGGACGTGTCGGCATAGCGGCCGCGCAGCTCGTTCTTGTCGGAATAGCCGATGGCGTGGACCACGAAGTCCAGCTTGCCCCAGCGCTTCTCCAGCTCGGCGAACACGGCGTCGATGGAATCCTCGTCCGACACGTCGCAGGGCAGCACGATGTCCGAGCCGACGCTTTGGGCCAGCGGGCGCACCCGCTTCTCCAGCGCCTCGCCCTGATAGGTGAAGGCCAGTTCGGCGCCTTGGGCGCGGGCCGCCTGCGCGATGCCCCAGGCGATGGAGCGATCGTTGGCGACGCCCATGACAAGGCCCTTCTTGCCGGCCATCAGGGGAGCGGGAGCGTTCATGCGGTCCTCGTATCGTGGTGAACGGATTGGTGGCGCGAGGTTCGGGCCACGGCACCCCTACATACACGAAAGAGGCTTGGCGGCAAAGGCTATCCCAGGATTTCGCCCAGTTCCTTTTTCTTCACCACTTCCCGCTCGAAGTTGCTGAGTTCCGAGCCCAGCGCGTCGCGGATGGAGACCATGCCGACCGGAATGCCGTGGTCCACCACCGGGATGTGGCGGAAGCCGCTGTCGTGCATCATGTGCAGCGCATGACCCAGCCTGCGGTCGGCGGTGATGGTGTCGGGGTCGGGGGTCATCACCAGGGCCAGGGTGGTGGTGTCGGGATTGATCCCCTCGGCCAGGACGCGGAACAGGCAGTCGCGCTCGGTGAAGATGCCCTGCAGCCGGCCGTGGTGGTCGGTGACCATCACCGCCCCCACGCCCCTGGCCTTCATCTGGCGGGCGGCCTCGCGCACCGTGGCGGCGGCGGGCATGGTGAGAACGGTCTGGTGGCGGATGATGTCCCTGATCAATCGAACCGGCATGCGAGCCTCCCAGCTCTCCCCAGGATCGAAATACTATGAACCTGCCGGCGGGGATGGGCAATCGGCACGAAAAAGGGCGCGACCCGCAGGCCGCGCCCCATTCCAATCAGTCTCGAAAGGCTTAGAGGGCCTTGAGATTGACCGCCGAGCTCTTGCCCTTGCGCGGGTCGCGCTCGGTCTCGAAGGAGAGCTTCTGGCCTTCCTTCAGATTGCCGATGCCGGCGCGCTCGACGGCGGAGATGTGGACGAAGATGTCGGCCGAGCCGTCCTCGGGCTGAATGAAGCCATAGCCCTTGGTAGCATTGAACCACTTAACGGTGCCGTTCGGCATAGGAACCTCCAAATAACTAGTAGTACCCCGCATGCTCTCATGCGGGGGGTTCTATCGTTCGACCGGCGATGACACCTGAAGCGGCGCCGGATTCCCTGGCGGGAATCTGCGGCAGGTAGAAAGACGTGACTCAGCATGGACCGGACCGGCGCGGAACACAAGGCGAAAGCGACAGGAGGGGGGAAATTAACGCCGGTCGATGGCCTGATAGCTCTTGCCCACCCGCTGCAGCCCCTGGGTCGGGGTCAGGATGGTGGCCCAGCCGTCGATGCGTTCCGAGGTGACGAACACGCTGTCGGAATCGGCGAAGCTCCAGCCGATGGCGGTCCAGCCCTTGGGCGTCCAGCCCGCCACCAGCAGGGGAAAGCCCTTGGCCGAGGTCCAGGCGGGCGAGTCGATCAGGATGAACAGCTCCGCCTGGCCGTCCTCGTTGAGGTCGATGCGCCCGGCGCGCACCTGATCGCGGAAGAAGCCGTAGGTGCCGCCGGCGTTGTAATAGGCCTTCCACTGGGTGCGCAGCAGCAGGTCGATGTCCGGCGTCTCGCCTTCGGGCAGCGGCTGCAACGCAACCTGCGCCATCATCCGGCCGAAATCCTGGGCCGGGGCGGAGACGGGCAAGAGCATCAGGGCGAGAAGGGCGATTATGGTGCGCATGATCATGTCTGCAGGGAACCGTTGGACATTACGGGGCCGGGCGGCGGGCGTCAATGCTGCGACGCAAACACACCATCAATTGTGTTATTAAAAATGTAAATTTAACATTGCGACTGTATTTTGTGTTGAATTGTCGGGCTGGGTGGTGTATCACCGTCTCAAGCATGGGAATTAAGCGTGTGAGGACCCCGTCATGAGCGCTTCGGAAATCGGTCTGATCGAATTGGAACCCACCCAGGTCAAGGCCCTGCTGGATGCCGGCGAGGCGGTTCTGGTCGATGTGCGCGAGGACGAGGAATTCGCCGAGGAGCATATCGAGGGCTCGGTGCTCTATCCCATGAGCGATTTCGAGCTGGAGACCTGGCCCAGCCATCCCGGCCGCAAGATCATCATTTCCTGCCTGGGCGGCGTGCGCTCGGCGGCGGTGGCCCGCCGGCTGATCGCCTCGGGGCAGGGCTGGGCGGTCCACCTGAAGGGTGGGCTCAACGCCTGGCGCGACGCCGGCCTGCCCACCGTGACGGGCAATTGAGGTTTTTCTTTCCTCTCTACATTTCCCCACCTTGAGGGCGGCTGCTGGACGTAGCCGCCCTTTTTCTCTTTAATCCAGGGGCAGTGGCAAAAGAGAGAACACGCATGCGCCGTCTCGGTCGAATCCTGGTCACCTTCCTGGCGGTGTCCGGTCTGGTCTTTCTGGGGCTGCTCGGCCTGGGGACCTGGCTGGCGGTCCACATGGCCGGCGGCGATGGCGACGAGGTGCCCGAGCGGGTGGTGCTCAGCCTCGACCTCGACGCCAGGTTCCGCGACACCGCCGAGGCCAATCCCCTGGCCGAGCTGGCGGGCGAGCGCTCCTACGGCCTGCGCCGCGTGGTTGAGGCCATCGACCGCGCCGCCGCCGACAAGCGGGTGACCGGCCTGTTCGCCACCCTGGGCCATTCCACCCTGGGCCTGGCGGGGCGCCAGGACCTGCGCGACGCGGTGGCCCGCTTCCGCGCCAGCGGCAAGCCGGCGGTGCTGTTCGCCGAGACCATGGGCGAGGGCGGGTCCGGGACCCTGGATTACTATCTGGCCACGGCCTTTTCCCAGCTCTGGCTGCAGCCCTCGGGCGACGTGGGCCTCACCGGCCTGTGGGTGGAAAGCCCGTTCATCAAGGGCACGCTGGACCTTTTGGGCATCAAGGCGCAGTTCTCGGGCCGCCACGAGTACAAATCGGCCATCGACATGTTCACCGAGACCGGTTTCACTCCGGCGCACCGCGAGAATCTCGGCCGCCTGCTGGACTCCTGGTCCGAGCAGATCGCCCGGGGCATCGTCGCCGGGCGCGGCCTGCCCGAGGCCAGGGTGCGCGAACTGATGGGCAAAGGGCCGTTCCTGGCCGCCGAGGCGCTGGACGCCCGGCTGGTGGACCGGCTGGGCTACCGCGATCAGGCCTGGGAGTCCGTGGCGGGAACCGGCCCGGACCAGGCCGAGGAGATGGATCTGGCCGATTACGCCGCGACCCTGAACCATTCGCGCGGCACCCGGGTGGCGTTGATTTCCGGCGTGGGCGCCATTCATCGCGGCGAATCCCAGCGCGGCCTGGACGGAGCCGGCGATTTCGGCGCCCGCACGGTGGCCGAGGCCTTCCGCGACGCCGTGGACGACGACAAGGTCAAGGCCATCCTGTTCCGCGTCGACAGCCCCGGCGGCTCCTACACCGCCTCCGACACCGTGCATCACGAGGTGGCCCGCGCCCGGGCGGCGGGCAAGGCGGTGGTGGTGTCCATGGGCGACTTCGCCGCCTCGGGCGGCTATTTCGTCGCCATGGGGGCGGACCGCATCATCGCCGCGCCGGGAACCATCACCGGTTCCATCGGCGTGTTCAGCGGCAAGCTGGTGCTGGACGAATTCTGGAAGAAGCTGGGCATCAGCTGGGACGAGATGCACCGGGGCGACAATGCCGGCATGTGGAGCGCCAACCACCCCTTCAGCCCCCAGGCCAAGGCCCGCCTCGACGCCCAGCTGGACCACATCTACGCCGATTTCACCGGCAAGGCGGCCACGGCGCGGGGCATGGACGCGGCGCGCATGGACACGCTGGCGCGCGGGCGCATCTGGACCGGGGCCGACGCCAAGGACTCCGGACTGGTGGACGGATTGGGCGGCTGGGCCGAGGCGCTGGCCCAGGTGCGGCAGGTGGCGGGACTCAAGGCCGACGAGCCGCTTTCCCTGGTGGAGTTTCCCCGCCCGCGCAAGCCCTGGGAGGTGCTGGCCGAAAGCCTGGGCGGCGGCGGAGTGGCCGAGCGGCGCATCCTGGCTCGCCTGCAGTTCCTGCTCGACGCCCTGGTCCCGGCCCCCGGCGCCCAGTTGCGCGCCCCCCAGCTGAGGGCGCCCGGATGAGCGGGCGGCGAGGCGGCCGGGACGGCCGCGCTCCAGGCGTGGTGATCATCGTCGGGGCGCGGGCATCCTGCCCGCATGCCGCTATCGGTGGGGATGACGGTTGGAGAGGAGGGCGGCGATGAGCGACGCGAAGACCGTCGTGGTCACCGGCGCGTCGCGCGGCATCGGCCACGCCATCGCCCGGCGCTTCCTGGCCGAGGGCTGGCGGGTCATCACTTGCGCCCGGGCCGACGTGCCCGAGGAATGCATGATCGACCGCAACTGGGCCTGCCACATCGTCGCCGATCTGGCCGATCCCGCCTCGGCCCAGGATTTCGTCGCCAGGGCCAATGCCTGGCTGGGCTCCGATCCGCTGCACGCCCTGGTCAACAATGCCGGCGTCAGCCCCAAGACCCCCTACAAGGAGCGTCTGGGGGTGCTGAACGGCTCCATCGACGGCTGGAAGGACGTGTTCGAGCTGAACTTCTTCGCGCCGCTGCGGCTGGCGCGCGGCTTCGCCAGCGCCTTGCACCGGGGACGGGGCGCCATCGTCAACATCACCTCCATCGCCGGGCATTACGTGCATCCCTTCGCGGGATCGGCCTATTCCACCTCGAAGGCGGCCCTGTCGGGTCTGACCCGCGAGATGGCGGCCGAGATGGCCCAATTGGGGGTGCGGGTCAACGCCGTGGCCCCGGGGGAGATCCGCACCGAGATGATCTCGGCCGAATACGAGGCGCTGGTGCCGCGCATCCCGCTGGAGCGCATGGGCACCACGGAGGACGTGGCCGGAACCGTGTTCCGCCTGTGCGGGCCGGACTTCGCCTACGTCACCGGCACCGAGGTCTTCGTCACCGGCGGCCAGCACCTGTATTAGCCTAGAGCGGCGTGCGTTTAATCTGAAACATACCCGGCTTCCCTGAGGTAGTTCCAGCATTCGTCTGGGGTGTAGAGATCGCAGATATTGCCGACGGCCTTCCAGAGGTCGTCGATGGTGCGCGCGCCGATCCGTCGGAGATGAGCCTTGAGTTTGGCAAAGGCCATCTCGATTGGGTTTAGGTCTGGGCTGTATGGGGGTAGGAACAGGAACCAGGCGCCTCTCTCCTTGAGGATGGCCTTGGCCTTCTCGCTTTTATGGCTGGAGAGGTTGTCGAGGATGACGACGTCGCCCGGCTGGAGCGTCGGGGCCAGTTGGGTCTCGACGTAGACCTCGAAGGTTTGTCGGTTCATGGGGCCGTTTATGATCCAGGGTGCCGTCAGACCGTCACAGCGCAAGGCGGCGATGAAGGTTTGGGTTCCCCAGTGGCCGAATGGCGCGCGGGCCTTGAACCGTTGCCCTCGCGGTGCCCGTCCCCGCAACCGGGTCATCTTGGTGGTGGTGGCGGTCTCGTCGATGAACGCCAGCCGGTGAGGCTCCTGGCACATCCGGGGCTGGCGGTGGCTCAGCCAGGTCCGGCGCTCCGCCACCACATCATCGCGACCGGCTTCGGTGGCCAGCAGCGTTTTTTTTGACGCTGAAGCCTTGCCCGATCAGAAACCGCGAGAGTGACGCCGGGTGGGCCGTGACGCCGCATTCGGCCTTCAGCTTGGCCGCCAGTTCCGGCATCGTGATGTCGCCTTGCGCCTCCACCCAGCCGGTCAGAAGAGCGGCAAAGGCCGCCAGCTTACCACCGCCCGGCGGACGGCCTTGCCGCAAGGGCTCCAACGAACCCGTCGCCGCCATCCGTTGTGCAAGACGGACGCTGGTCGCGGCGCTCACTCCAAAATGCCGAGCCGCCGCTCGCCGCGATTCGCCGTGTTCGATCTTACCGTAAACACGGACCCGAAGATCTGATGATAGCCATTTGCCCATGATCCACCTCCAATGAGGTTGAATCACTTTTTCGCCTACAAGGGAATCCCCTGCGATTCAGATTTCAGGTCCGATGCTCTAAACCATCGAGCGTTAAGTCAGAGACAGGTTGTCACCCTGAGCCGCAGGCGATGGGTCTTTCACGCGCAAGCGGCAGCCGTTTCAGGCTGAAGGATGCTTCGGCTTATACCAAGATGCACTGATCGGAACCGATCAGTGCATCGCCCTCAATCGCCGGGCGCCACCTGCGGCGGCTGGGCTCCCGCCGCATAAGCGGCGCGGCCCTTTGGGCCTATCCAAACTGCGATGAGTCACGCTCATCGCAGTTTGGTATTACGCCTCAGCATGACAGCGCGTCTCATATTTGACGCTAATGGATGTCAGCGGAAATAGGCCGGTTCCGTGCCGGTAACCTCGCCCAGATGGGCGATGATGTAGCGCATCAGCTTGGCGGTGGGGGCGAACTCGCCGCGGATGACGCCCCCTTCCGCCACCTTGACGGTGAGGGTGGCTTCGACGCCTTCGTCGGGGGCGCGCACCGCCGCCAAGGTCAGGCGGATGCGGTCGCCCGGCCGGAAGCCGGCTCCCTGGAAGCTGAGGCCCGAGAGGGAAACATCGACCAGCGGAAACACCTTTCCGTCCATCAGGACGGCCAGGCCGTCTCCCACCTTGCGGACGTGCTGCCGCCGTTCCGTGATCTGGGTCACCCTGCCGACTCCCTGCTCGTGCGCTTGCGGCACATATAGCCGAAAAGGGGTAAATGGCATTCGCGTCGTATGTAAACGGGTGATCACTGGCGAAGGGCGATCACTGGGCGGCGCGCGGTGCGTTGGCGAAGGTCTTGCGGACGAAGGACGAGATGTCGCCGAGGGCGGTGTCCTGGTTGATGCCGGCGGCCTTGGCGCGCTCGACGAACTTGCCGACGTATTCCAGGTTGCCGGGAATGCCGAACGAGCGCTTGAACATTTCCTCGCCCATCAGGTCGTAGATGACCAGGGTCATCACCGCCAGCTGGTCCATGCGCAGTCCCAACTCGCCCACCAGCATCTTGGCCGACAGGCCGCCCACCTCGGCCAGCAGGCCGGTGATGCGCACCGTCTGGTCGGCATTGGGCAGCTCGGCCCGCACGGTGGGGTCGAGCAGCACCATGGTGAAGGCGGCCGAGCGCAGGCGCTTGCCGTCGGGGGTGAGTATCTCGGCGATGCGGGCCCGGCGGTCGCCGGTACCGGCCGGAGGCGGGGGGCCGCCGGCCTTGACCTCGTGGACCGGAGCGGGAATGTCGCCACCCGAGACGGCCGCCGCGGCCTTGGGTTTCTCGGCGGGCTTGGGCGCCTCGGAGCGGGCGGCGGGCGGCACCAGGAAGGCCGGAATGTTTTCCGGCAGGGTGGACGGCACCGGCAGCTCGGCCGGATTCTCCTTCAGCCGCCGGATGTCCTCGGGCACCTTGTAGTCGAGAATGCGCTTGCCCAGGCGTTTCACCAGGGCGGGCGACAAGGTTGAATATTCAGGTACGAGGGCGACCTGCCAGTCATGGATCAGGTGCTCCTGCATGGCGTCGTAAAGCGTCTCGCCGCGACTGCGGCCGAGGGTCTTGCCCGCGCCCGGCAGGCTCAGAAGGCGCATCAGCTTGCCCATCAGACCCTTGGGCGGGGGCGGACGGTCCCCGCCCTTCAGCGGGCGCGAGTCGCCGTCCAGGCGCTTGCGGAAATGGCGCTTGGCGCAGGTCCGCACCACCATGGACACCACGTCGTCCAGCGAACGGCCACAGGCCAGCAGGGCGTCGGCCTGTTCCACCGGCACGTCGTGCTCGTCCACCAGCAACTGGCGGAAGCGGTCGGTGTTGGCGCGGAAGGCCTTGAAACAGCGGTCCAGCAGATCGGGATCGTCCAGGACGCATTGGAGCACGCCACGCCGCGGCAGCTTCTTCAATTCGGGAACCAGCTGCGCCATGACGTCCGCCACCGGACCCTCGAGGGTCAGGTTGATCTGACGGACGATCCGGGCATTGGCCTCGGACGGCAGGCGCGGCATGGTGAATTCCGATCGAATCTATACCTCCCCGAAAGGTAAGCCGAACGGGTCCAATTCCCAAGTGACTATATGTCAGACCTTAATCGCGCCGGGACCGGTGGCCGAAGCGGGCGAACACGCCACGCATGAAGATGGCGCACTCGATCACCTCGGTGGTCGGGCCGATGCCGCGAAGCCTTGCCCGTTCGACGATGCGGGTGACCAGTTCGGGATCGGCGCGCGGGCCGAACAGCCGGCCGAACACCGTGCTGCCGATGCAGTCCTGGGCCACCATCAGCATGACCGCCAGCTGGTCCTTGCGCAGTCCCAGCCCCTCGACCAGGGCGGTGGCGGGCTGGCCGCCCACGCCGCGCAGCACGTCGCCGATGCGCACGATCTGATCGGCATTGGGCAGGACCGCCCGCACTTCCGGGTCAAGCAGGGTCTGGGTGAAGGCCTCGGCGCGCAGGCGCTGGTGGTCGGGGGTCAGCACGTCGTCCAGGCTGGCGGTGCGGGGATGGACCACCGGCGCGACCGGGGCGAGCGGCGCCTTGGCGACCGGAGCGAAGGGCGAAACGAAGGGGGCGGCGAAGGTGGACGGCGTGTTGGCCGGCCCCTGGGGAGCCTCCGCCCCAATGGTCCGGACCGGCGCGTCGGGATCGGCGATCAGGCGGGCCAGGGTGTCGGGCTCGCGGCAGTCGAGAATCTTGGCGCCCATCCGGCGGACCAGGGCGGGGTCCATCTCGGAATAGGCGGGCACCAGCGGCACCTGCCACTCGTGCAGAAGATAGGCCTTGATGGCGTCGTAAAGCTCGTCGGCGGGGCTGCGCTGGGCCGCCTGGGCGCGCGCCTCCTCGGCCTCGGCCTCCGCCCGCAGGGCGGCGGGCGACAGCTTGCGGCGGAAGTAGCGCTTGGCGGCGGTGCGCACCACCATGGCGATGACCTCGGCCAGGGTGCGGCCGCAGGACAGCGGGACATTGTCCTCGCTCACCGGGCGGCGGCGCTCGTCCACCAGAACGTAGCGGAAGCGGGGGCGTTCCTTGCGGAAGATCTGGAAACAGCGGGAAAGAAGGTCCAGGTCGTCGAGGGTCCGGTCATAGGCCTGCTCTCGCGGCAGGGCCTTCAGCTCCGGCAGGAACTGTCCGAGAATATCGACAACCGGCCCCTGAAGGGTCCCGTTGATTCTGAAGACCGCTGTCGCGGTATCCGTCATGGCGTCAACCTTAAACTCCCATCGCGCCACATTCCCCGAGGGAAAACGTTAGCATGCGATGAATTGCCCATCACCAAAAAACGATGCGGACCTGATCGCATCACCGCCACAATACCCCCATTCGGCATAGGCTAATGTGAAGGCGCTCACATAGCGACGGAGAAAAAGCATAAGGTCCCCACCCGAGTCGAGAGAGATCAACCCCGCATGTTTCCGATGCTTCGCGGGTCGGTTGAGGATGCGCGGTGAGGGAATGTGCCTAGGCTACTGGTATGGAGGGCAGTGCAGCCCGGCGGGCGAGAGGGTGAAGATTTCATAGCCCGAGGCCGTGACGCCGATGGAGTGCTCGAACTGGGCCGACAGGGACTTGTCCTTGGTGACGGCGGTCCAGCCGTCGGCCAGGATCTTGGTCTCGTAGCGGCCGGCATTTATCATCGGCTCGATGGTGAAGAACATGCCCTCGGCCAGCACGGCGCCTTCGCCGGGATTGCCGTAATGCATGACGTTGGGCGGCTCGTGGAAGATGCGGCCCAGGCCGTGGCCGCAGAAGTCGCGCACCACCGAGAAACGGTGCTTTTCGGCGAAGCTCTGGATGGCGTGGCCGATGTCGCCCAGGGTGGCGCCGGGCCTGACCACCTCGATGCCGCGCATCAGGGCCTCGTAGGTGACTTCCACCAGCTTGCGGGCCTTCACACCCACCTTGCCCACGTAATACATGCGCGACGAATCGCCGTGCCAGCCCTCGACGATGGGGGTGACGTCGATATTGACGATGTCGCCTTCCTCCAGGCGCTTTTCGCCGGGAATGCCGTGGCAGACCACGTGGTTGACCGAGGTGCAGATGGATTTGGGGAAGCCGCGGTAGTTCATGGGCGCGTTGACGGCGCCGCGCGCGATGATGAACTCGGCGCACAGGCGGTCCAGCTCGGCGGTGGTCACGCCCGGCACCACGTGGGGGGCGATGAAGTCCAAGGTCTCGGCGGCGAGAAGGCCCGCCTTGCGCATGCCTTCGAAGTCGGCCGGGCCGTGGCGGCGGATGCGGGAATATTCCCTGTCTTCGTGTTCCATCGGTCCCTTCAGATCCGTTCGCTCAATTCCATGCCCAAGGGCTCGCCCAGTTCGATGCCGCCGGTCGATAAACGGCAGGTATAGCAGATCGCTTCGACGCCGTCCCGTGTCGCCTGGGCCAGGGCCTTCGCATAGGTGGGGTCGATGTCGGCGGCGGGCCGGAAGCCGGTGCAATCTTCCCGCTGCACCAGATAGACCATCACCGCCCGCTCACCGGCCCTGACCCGCTCGGTCAGTTCCGCCAGATGCTTGGTGCCCCGGGTGGTCACCGCGTCGGGAAACTCGGCCCAGGTCCCGCGCTTCAGGTGGACGTTCTTCACCTCCACCCAGCATTTGGGGCGGTCCCGGGCTTCCAGCAACAGGTCGATGCGCGAATTCACCCCGTACTTCACCTCGCGGCGGATGGACTCGTAGCCCGCCAGCTCGGAGATCAGCCCGGCGGCGACCGCCTCGGCGACGATGCCGTTGGGATGGGCGGTGTTGACCCCCACCAGATGGCCGTCCACCGTCACCAGCTCCCAGTTCCATTTCAGCTTGCGCTCGGGATTGGAGGCGGGCGACAGCCAGACCTCCATGCCCGGCTCGGCGGTGCCCAGCATGGCGCCGGAATTGGCCACGTGGGCGGTGGTCTCGGTGCCGTCCTCGAAGCGGATGTCGGCCAGGAAGCGCTTGTAGCGCCGGATCAGGGTGGCGCGGACCAGGGGAGCGGAAAATCGCATCAATCGGTCTCGGGGCTCATGCGGCTGTTGAGGCCGCCCAGGCCGGGCACGGCGCAGCCCTGGGGCGCCGGGGCGGGCTGGCAGGGATGCGGCGCCCAGCCGGTCATGGTCAGCACCTGGAAGGTGGCGGGCAGGCGGCCATCGGGGCCGGCGAACCGCTCCTGGTACAGCGCCACGGCGCGCAGCAGGGTGGCGCGCCGGGTCAGCCCCTTGCGCTGGGCCGCCACGGCGTTGGTCTCGCCCATGCCGCGCAGGTCGGCCATCAGGCGCATGGGGTCGCCATAGCTGACGGCGACCGAATCGGCGTCGGCCACCGGCAGGACGAAGCCGGCCCGCTGCAGCAGCGCTCCCAGATCCTTGACGTCGGCGAAGGGGGCGATTCGAGGGCTGACGCCCCCCTCCTCGGCCAGTTCGGCATCCTGCAGGCACTGGCGCAGCTCGGCCAGGGTGCCGGCCCCCAGCAGGGCGGCGACGAACAGCCCGTCGGGCTTCAGCACCCGGCGGATCTGCAGCAAGGTGCCGGGCAGGTCGTTGACCCAGTGCAGCGACAGGCACGACACCACCAGATCGAAGCTTTGGGCGGCGAACGGCAGCCATTCCTCGTCGGCGGCCAGGGTCGGATGGCCGTTGGCCGCCGCCCTGGCGGCCATGGCGGGCGACAGGTCGCACTGCACCAGGGTCTCGACGCCGCCGCGCCCCCGCAGGGTGTCGGCCATCTCGCCGGTGTGGCAGCCCAGGTCCAGCGCCATGGGAAAGCGCCGCCTGACGTCGTCCAGGCGGTCGGCCAGACGCTCGGCCACCTCGCGCACCAGGAAGTCGTGGGCGACGAAAGTGCCGGCTGCACGGTCGCGGCGCTTGCGCACCAGCTGTCGGTCGAAGATTCTCATGTCGGGCTGTATGGCATGTCCGCGCCGCCGGAGGGAAGGGGAGAAGATGCCGGTCAGACTTGCACGTCTGGTGATCGACGCGCTGCTGCCGCCGCTCTGCCTGTCCTGCGGGGCGGAAGTGGCCGAGCCCGGCAGCCTGTGCCCGCGCTGCTGGTCGGCCATGGACTTCCTGGGCGATCCCTCTTGCGCCTGCTGCGGCCTGCCCTTCGAGCTGGACCCGGGCGAAGGGGCGGTGTGCGGCGCCTGCGCCCGCCAGCCGCCGCGCTATTCCCGGGCGCGGGCGGTGCTGCGCTATGACGATGCGTCGAAGGCCCTGATCCTGCGCCTCAAGCATGCCGACCGCCTGGAAGGGGTGGGGGCTTTCGCCCGCTGGATGGCGCGGGCCGGCGGGACGATGCTGGGCGAGGCCGATCTGCTGGTGCCGGTGCCGCTCCATCGCTGGCGACTGTTCGCCCGGCGCTACAATCAGGCCGCCCTGCTGGCCAACGCCATCGGGCGGATGGCCAGGGTGGCGGTGGAGCCGGGAATGCTGGTCCGCACCCGCCGCACCCCGCCCCAGGGTCATCTCGGCCATGACGCCCGGGCCCGCAACGTGGCCGGCGCCTTCAAGGTGGTGGAACGCCTGTTTCCCCGTCTGGAAGGACGCCGTGTGGTGCTGGTGGACGACGTCATGACCAGCGGCGCCACCGTGGACGAATGCGCCCGCGTGCTGCTGCGGGGAGGCGCCGCCTCGGTGGACGTGCTGACCCTGGGACGGGTGGTGCGGGAGAGCTAGCTGCGCTATATAAGGGCGGTAACGAAACCTGGAGCCCCCCATGGCCGAGATCGAGATCTACACCACCGACGTCTGCCCCTATTGCGTCAAGGCCAAGAAGCTGTTCGACAAGAAGGGCGTGACCTATTCCGAGATCAACGTCTCGACCGACGACGGCCTGCGCCAGTACATGACCAACCGGGCCGGCGGACGCCGCACGGTGCCGCAGATCTTCATCGACGGGGTGCATGTGGGCGGCTGCGACGACCTTTACGCGCTGGACAAGGACGGCAAGCTGGATCCCATGCTGGCGGGTGGAGCGTGAGGAGCTTCAAGGCGGCCTGCCTTCAGGTCAACGCCTCCAACGACCTGATGGCCAATTGCGAGGCCGCCGCCGCCTTGGCCGTCGAGGCCCGCGCCGCCGGCGCCGACCTGATCCTGATGCCCGAGAACGTGGCCATGATGGAGTGGGGACGCTCCAACATCGTCCTGAAGGCCCAGCCGGAAGAGGAGCATCAGGCGCTGAAGTTCTTCCGCGACCTGGCGCGCGAGATCGGCGTCTGGCTGCATGTGGGCAGCCTGCACGTGCTGCTCGAAGGCGGCATGGTGGCCAACCGCACCTATGTGCTGCGTCCCGACGGCGGGATCGCGGCGCGCTATTCCAAGATCCACATGTTCGACGTGGATCTGGGCCTGGGCGAGGTCTACAAGGAATCCGCCACCTTCCAGCCCGGCGACGACGCGGTCTGCGTCGATCTGCCCTGGGGGCGGCTGGGACTGTCCATCTGCTACGACGTGCGCTTCCCCCATCTCTACCGGGCGCTGGCCCATGCCGGATCAAGCTTCCTGGCGGTGCCGGCGGCGTTCACCCGGCCCACCGGCAAGGCCCACTGGCACGTGCTGCTGCGGGCCAGGGCCATCGAGACCGGCTGCTACGTCTTCGCCCCCGCCCAGTGCGGCGAGCACGTCAACGACCGCCAGACCTACGGTCATGCCTTGATCGTCAGCCCGTGGGGCGAGGTGCTGGCCGACGCGCTGGAACGGCCCGGCTGGGTGATGGCCGACATCGACCCGGAAAAGGTCAAGGACGCAAGGCGCAAGATTCCCTGCCTGGACCACGACCGGCCGTTCGGAGTGCCGAAGCGGTAGCCGCCAACATCTCTTGATTGTCATCCCGGCCTTGAGCCGGGATCCAGGAGTCGTTCCCTCTGGAGTCTGGCCCCCCCTGGATCCCGGATAGCGCGTTGCGCTTCCGGGATGACGCCATCAGGTGGAGGGAAGCGTTGCCGGCCCCTTCCCGTTGACGGCGCAAATCCGCTGCACCACCTTGGCGCCGCCCTCGATGCCGTCCTCGTAGGCCACCACGGTCAGGTCGCCGACCATGTCCAGCAACTCGCCCCGCCGCAGCAGGTGGTCGGGATTGGCCGGGCGGCCGAATGTCTCGTTGCCGGCGGCGAAGGTTTCGTAGAGCAGCACGCCGCCGGGGTTCAAGCTGGCCAGGATGGCCGGGAACAGCGGCCGCCACAGGTAATTGGTCACCACCACCGCGTCGAAACTCCGACCCGACAGCGGCCAGGGGGAGCCGTCCTCCAGATCGGCGGCGATCAGTTCCGCCCCCTCGGCGAGGCGCGCCTGGGCCACGTCGCGGTCCAGCGCGGTGACCTTGTGCCCAAGATCAAGGAACAGACGGGAATGCCGTCCTCCGCCGCAGGCGAGGTCGAGCACGCTGCCCTTGGCCGGCACCAGGGGGGCGAAGCGGGCGATCCAGGGGGAGGGGGCGACGCGGAAAGGGTCGGTGCCCATGGCTTTTGCGGACCGTATCTGTTACCAAGAACGCGGATAGCGGATATCAGCGGCCATGATCCTGTTCGAATTGCGCTGCTCTGGCGAGCATCATTTTGAAGCCTGGTTCAAGGACGGCGCCACCTATGACAGGCAGGCGGCGGCCGGCGAGATTTCCTGCCCGGTCTGCGGCGATTCCCATGTGGAAAAGGCCCCCATGGCGCCCCGTCTGGCCAAGGCGCGCGGCGCCGCGCTGGACGCCCAGGCGGCGGCGGGCGAGTTGCGCAGGATGCTGGTGGACCTGAAGCACAAGGTGCAGGCCAGCTGCGACTACGTGGGTGACAAATTCCCCGACGAGGCCCGCAAGATCCATTACGGCGATGCCGAGGCCCGGCCCATCTACGGCGAGGCCACCCCCGACCAGGCCCGGGACCTGGAGGACGAGGGAGTCGCCGTCGCCCGCATCCCCTGGGTGGCCGAGGGGAATTAGAGTCTGTCTGGCTTTGGCTGAGCCAGTCCCGCCTTTCTCCGTCATGCCCGGGCCTGACCCGGGCATCCACGTGGCGCCGCCCAATCCATTGTTTCCAATGGTGATGCATGCGGACACGCGTGGATCGCCGGGTCAAGCCCGGCGATGACGAAAAAGGAAAGCGTTTCAGCTTAAGTCGGACAGACCCTAGGCGCGCCCCTCTCCCCGGCCCTCTCCCTCAGGGAGAGGGTGGCGCGGAGCGCCGGGAGAGGGATCAAGCCTTCACCCCGAACAGCATGTAATTGACGTCGAGATTGTCGGTCTCGCGCCAGGTGTCGCTGAAGGGATTGAAGGCCATGCCGGCCATCTGGCGCACGGTGACGCCGTGGTCGCGCAACATGGCGGCGAATTCCGAGGGGCGGACGAACTTGTTCCAGTCGTGGGTGCCCTTGGGCAGCCAGCCGAGCACGTATTCGGCTCCCACCACCGCCAGCGCCCAAGCCTTGGCGGTGCGGTTGAGCGTGGCGCCCATGAAGACGCCGCCGGGCTTCAGATGCGCCGTCGCGTGGCCCAGGAAGGCGGAGACGTCGGGGACGTGCTCCACCACCTCCATGGACAGCACCACGTCGAACATTTCGTCGGCGGCGAGCTGTTCGGGCGTGGCCATCCGGTAGCTCACCTCGGTGCCCGATTGCTCGGCGTGCAGGCGGGCGATGGCGACGTTCCTGTCGCCGGCATCGATGCCGGTGACCGTGAAGCCCATGCGGGCCAGGGGCTCGGAGAGCAGGCCGCCGCCCGAGCCCACGTCCAGCAGGGTCAGGCCCTCGAACGGACGCATCAGGGTTTCATCCCGGCCGAAATGGCTGGCGAAGTGGCGGCGCATGAAGGCCAGGCGCACGGGATTGAAGCGGTGCAGCGGCTTGAACTTGCCGTTCGGGTCCCACCACGCCTCGGCCATGGCGGTGAAGCGGGCGATTTCCTCGGGCGATGCGGTGCCCTGCTGGTCCATGAATTTCCACTCCGCCATCGACATTCGGTTCGTTAACAATTCGTCAGGGGGCCGTGCTTGCGTCCCGATGGGCGACAGAGTATGAATACGCGCCCTTCCGGCGGCAACCGCGCAAACGAGAGTTTCACGCGGGGCCATCGGCGAGGGAGGATAAGGAACAGCCCGGGGCTGGGACAACAAGGGTTTTCTCATGGCTCGCATCGTTATGAAATTCGGCGGCACCTCGGTCGCCGACATCGAGCGCATCAAGAATGTCGCCAACCGCGTCAAGCGGGAATTCGACTCCGGCAACGAGGTCGCCGTGGTGGTCTCGGCCATGTCGGGGGCCACCAACCAGCTGGTCGCCTGGTGCAACCAGGTGGCGCCGCTGCATGACGCCCGCGAATACGACGCGGTGGTCGCCACCGGCGAGCAGGTGACCATCGGCTTGCTGGCCATCGCGCTGCAGGAGCTGGGCGTCGAGGCCCGCTCGTGGTGCGGCTGGCAGCTGCCGATCCGCACCGACGGCGTCCACGGCAAGGCGCGCATCATGTCCATCGAGACGGACGAGATGATCGAGCGCATGGGCAAGGGCGAGGTGGCGGTGGTCGCCGGCTTCCAGGGCCTGGGCCCCGACAACCGCATCTCGACGCTGGGACGCGGCGGATCGGACACCTCGGCCGTGGCGCTGGCCGCCGCCCTGAAGGCGGATCGCTGCGACATCTACACCGACGTGGACGGCGTCTACACCACCGACCCGCGCATCGTGTCCGTGGCCAAGAAGCTCGACAAGATCACCTACGAGGAGATGCTGGAGCTGGCCTCGGTGGGCGCCAAGGTGCTGCAGACCCGCTCGGTGGAAATGGCCATGAAGCACCGCGTGCGCGTGCAGGTGCTTTCCAGCTTCGAAGACAAGCCCGGTACTCTCGTTTGCGATGAGGATGAGATCGTGGAAAAGGAATTGGTGAGCGGCATCGCCTATAGCCGCGACGAGGCGAAGATCACCCTGGTGCGCGTGGCCGACCGGCCCGGCGTGGCGGCTTCCATCTTCGGCCCCCTGGCCGACGCGGCGGTCAACGTGGACATGATCGTCCAGAACGTGTCCGAGGACGGCAAGTCCACCGACCTGACCTTCACCGTCGGCAACGCCGACCTGGAGCGGGCCAAGAAGGTGCTGGAAGACGCCAAGGGTACCCTCGGCTTCGAGAAGCTGCTGGCCGACCCCAACGTGGTCAAGGTCTCGGTGATCGGCGTCGGCATGCGCTCGCACGCCGGCATCGCCCAGAAGATGTTCCAGACCCTGGCGTCGGAAGGCATCAACATCCAGGTGATCTCCACCTCCGAAATCAAGATCAGCGTGCTGATCGAGGAGAAGTACACCGAACTGGCCCTGCGCGCGCTTCATACCGCCTACGGTCTGGACGCCGCGTAAGCGGGGCACTTGCCAGAGGGCCTGATGGATAAGGCGAGGCAGCGGCTCGAACATCTGTGGCGGCGCGGACGGGACTTTCTCGGCACCGAATACGCCATCATGGGCGGGGCGATGTCGTGGATTTCCGAACGCCGGCTGGTCGCCGCCATCTCCAATGGCGGCGGCTTCGGCGTGCTCGCCTGCGGTTCCATGCCGCCCGCCTTGCTGCGCGAGGAAATCCGCGCCACCCAGGAGCTGACCGCCAAGCCGTTCGGCGTCAACCTCATCACGCTGCATCCCGAGCTGGATTCCCTGATCGACGTCTGCGGCGAGATGCAGGTGGGCCACATCGTGCTGGCCGGCGGATTGCCCACGGCGGCGGCCATCAAGCGGGCCAAGGATACCGGGGCCAAGGTGATCTGCTTCGCGCCGGCCGTGGTGCTGGCCAGGAAGCTGCTGCGTTCCGGCGTCGACGCCCTGGTGATCGAGGGCGCCGAGGCCGGCGGCCATGTGGGGCCCGTCGCCACCAGCGTGCTGGCCCAGGAAATCCTGCCCGTGGTCGATCAGGTGCCGGTCTTCGTGGCCGGCGGCATCGGCCGGGGCGAGGCCATCGTCTCCTACCTGGAGATGGGCGCCTCGGGCTGCCAGCTGGGCACCCGCTTCGTCTGCGCCAGCGAATGCATCGCGCATCCCAATTTCAAGCAGGCGTTCATCCGCGCCGCCGCCCGCGACGCTTTGCCCTCGGTGCAGGTGGACCCGCAATTCCCGGTGATTCCGGTCCGCGCGCTGACCAACAACGCCACCAAGCGCTTCATCCTGTTCCAGCTGGACGTGATTTCCCGCTTCAAGGCCGGCGAGATCGAGCAGAAGGACGCCCAGCTGGAGATCGAGCATTTCTGGGCGGGTGCCCTGAAGCGCGCGGTCATCGACGGCGACGTGGAGAACGGTTCGCTGATGGCCGGCCAGAGCGTCGGCATGGTGACGCGCGAGCAGCCCACCGCCGACATCTTGCAGGAATTGCTGGCCCAGGCCCTGGCCGCCCTGGCGGATCGCCACGGCCCCGTCCCGGTGCAGGCTTGAGATGCAAAGCGCGGGGATGACCTCCGTCTCGCGCCGGCTGCTGGGACGTCTGCGCGACGTCATGGCGGGCAGCGGCTCGGCCCAGGACCGCCTGGACAAGGTGGTCAAGCTGATCGCCGCCGACATGGTCGCCGAGGTGTGCTCGTGCTACGTCATGCGCGCCGGCGAGGTGCTGGAACTGTTCGCCACCGAGGGCCTGAAGAAGGAATCGGTGCACCAGACCCGCCTGCGGGTGGGCGAGGGCCTGGTCGGCGACATCGCCGCCCATGCGCGGCCGCTGGCCCTGGCCGACGCCCAGGCCCATCCCAATTTCGTCTTCCGCCCGGAAACCGGCGAGGAGATCTTCCACTCGCTGATGGGCGTGCCCATCATCCGCGGCTCGCGCGTGGTGGGCGTGGTGGTGGTGCAGAACCGCACCATGCGCCACTACACCGACGAGGAGATCGAGACCCTCGAGACCGTGGCCATGGTGCTGGCCGAGCTGGTGGTGTCGGGCGAGCTGGTCAACCGCGCCGAGCTGGTGCCGGTGGACGGCAACGCTTTGCTGCCGCTGCGCATGGAGGGCGTCAAGCTCAACGGCGGCATCGGTGTCGGCGTGGCGGTGCTGCACCGGCCGCGCATCACCATCCAGCGGCTGGTGGCCGAGGACCCGGATGCCGAGCTGGAGCGCCTGAAGAAGGCGCTGACCGGGATCAAGCTGGCGCTGGAGGAGCTGTTCTCCCGGCCCGAGATGCGCGATGGCGAGCACCGCGACGTGCTCGAGACCTATCGCATGTTCGCCGAGGACAAGGGCTGGCTGAACCGCATCAGCGAGGCCATCCGCACCGGTCTCACCGCTGAGGCGGCGGTGCAGAAGGTCCACGACGACACCCGCGCCCGCATGAGCCAGATCACCGATCCGTACCTGCGCGAGCGCATGCACGATTTCGAGGATCTGGCCAACCGTCTGCTGCAGCATCTGGCCGGCGGCGAGGGCGAGCAGCGCCCCGGCGCCGCCGACCTGCCCGAGGGCGCCATCCTGATCGGCCGCAACCTGGGGCCGATGGAGCTGTTCGATTACGACCCCAAGCGGCTGCGCGGCCTGGTGCTGGAGGAAGGCTCGGCCACCTCCCACGTGGCCATCGTGGCGCGCGCGCTGGACATTCCGGTGGTCGGACGGGTCAAGGACGTGCTCGACAAGATCGAGCCGCTGGACCCGGTGATCTGCGACGGCGACAACGGCCAGGTGTTCATCCGCCCGCCGGACGACATCCGCGAGACCTATATCGACGCCATCAGCCAGCGTCAGATGCGCCAGGCCGTCTATGCCCGCCTGCGCGAGCTTCCCGCCATCACCCGCCAGGGCGTGCGCATCGGCATCCACATGAATGCCGGCCTGCTGCTCGACCTGCAGCATCTGGTGGAATCGGGGGCCGACGGCATCGGCCTGTACCGCACCGAGCTGCCGTTCATGGCGCGCTCCAGCTTGCCCGACGTGGCGGCCCAGACCCTGCTCTACAAGAAGATTCTCGATCAGGCCGAGGGGCGGCCGGTGGTGTTCCGCACCCTGGACGTGGGCGGCGACAAGGTGCTGCCCTACTGGAATCCCTACGAGGAGGACAACCCGGCGCTGGGCTGGCGCTCCATCCGCATCACGCTCGACCGTCCGGCGGTGATGCGCTCGCAGCTGCGCGCCCTGCTGCGCGCCGCCCAGGGGCGCGAGCTGTCGGTGATGTTCCCCATGATCGCCGAGGTCTCCGAATTCGTTCAGGCCCGCCACATCCTCGACAAGGAGCTGGACCACGAGCGCGAGATCGGCAATCCGCTGCCCTCCAAGGTGCTGGTCGGCACCATGCTGGAGGTGCCGGCCCTGGCGCTGCAGCTGGACGCCCTGTTGCCCATGGTGGATTTCGTCTCCATCGGCTCCAACGACCTGACCCAGTTCCTGTTCGCCGTCGATCGCGGCAATCCGCGCATCGCCGAGCGCTACGACCCGCTGGCGCCCGCCATGATCCGCTTCATGCGCTATGTGGCGGTCAAGTGCGGCGAGTACGGCGTTTCGCTGTCGGTGTGCGGCGAGATGGCCGGCCGGCCGCTGGAGGCCATGGCCCTGATCGGCGCCGGCATCCGCAACCTGTCGCTGTCGGCTCCCAACATCGGACCGGTGAAGACCATGATCCGCAGCCTGGATATCGGCGCGCTGGAGGCCTACCTCAACACCCTTCTCAAGTCGCCCGATCACTCGTTGCGCAACAAGCTGAAGACCTTCGCGCTGGACCACGGCGTGGTCCTGTAAGGTTGCCACCCCGCGCGGGGATTTGCTAAACAAGGTCGCCACACGCATTGCGAAAAGGCTCGCCCGACGTGGACAGCACAGATTCCGCCCCCCAGCAGACCGAGATTCCCGCCGAGGCCCCCGAGCCGGTGATCACCGCGGAAGCCACCCCCGAGCCCGAACCGGCACCCCAACCGGCGCCCGAGCCCGAACCGCAGCCTGTGGCCGAGCCGGTGGCGGCTCCCGCCGTCCTGGCGGTCAATGCCGGGGTGGGCGCCACTCTGCGGGCGGCGCGCGAGGGCATGGGCAAGGCCCTGCCCGAATGCGCCAAGCTGCTGCGCATCCGCCAGCCCTTCCTGGAAGCCCTGGAGGAGGGGCGTCACCGCGATCTGCCGGGCGGCACCTATGCCGCCGGCTTTCTGCGCTCCTACGCCGAGTATCTTGGTCTGGACAGCGAGGAGATGGTGCGCCGCTTCCGCGAGGAAGGGGCGGGCGGGTTCAAGAACCGCACCGAGCTGACCTTTCCCTCGCCGGTGTCCGAGGGCCGCATTCCCGGCGGCGCGGTGATCTTCCTGGGGCTGATCCTGGCGGCGGTGGCCTATGGCGGCTGGTATCTGCTGTCCTCGGCCGAGACCAAGGTCACCGAGATGGTGCCGCCCTTGCCCGACCGTCTGGCCGGGGTGCTCAACCGTCAGGCCAGCCTGACCGGCGAGACCCGGCCCGCCGATGCCGGCAAGCCCGCCGAGGAGCCCGGCAAGGCCAAGGAAGACGTGGTTCCGCCCACCGAGACCGAGGAGGAGAAGCCCGCCGCCATCCAGTCGCCGGCATTGCCGCAGGCGCCCGAACCCGCCAAGGTCGAGGCTGCCAAGGTCGAGCCGGCGAAGGTGGAACCTCCCAAGGTCGAGGCTCCCAAGGTCGAGCCGGCGAAGGTGGAACCTCCCAAGGTCGAGCCGGCGAAGGTCGATCCCCCCAAGGTCGAGGCTCCCAAGGTCGAACCGGCGAAGGTCGAGGCTCCCAAGGTCGAGGCTCCCGCTCCCGCCGCCTCGGTTCCGGACGGCAAGGTGTACGGCTCCGAATATGCCGACGCCCGCGTGGTGCTGAAGGCCACCGGCGACGATTGCTGGATTCAGGTGCGCGAGGTGGACGGGTCGCTGCTGATGAGCCGCCTGCTGCGCAAAGGCGACAGCTTCCGGGTTCCCAACCGCTCGGGCCTCAGCCTGATGGTGGGCAATGCCGGCTCGCTGGAGGTCAGCGTCGATGGCCGCAAGGCTCCGGCGCTGGGATCGGCGGGGCAGGTGCGGCGCGACATCCGGCTCGATCCCGACAAGCTGGCGGCCGGCGGCTGATCCGCATGCATCCTTGTCATGCTGAACGTAAGTGAAGCATCTTTCAGCCGCCAGCGGCGTTAATGCCTGAAGGATCCTTCGCCTTGCTCAGGATGACATTCGGGGTGGCGTAAAGCCCCTAAACAGGTTGTCGCTTTCGGAGCTTGGCCCGAATGCGCTATAACGCCTCGCCCCGATCAGCCGGGGCGAGGCCCCTTATGTTCAGCGAGAGTGTCCCATGAGTCTGCGGCCCTACCGTGAAATCGCCCGGCGCAAGTCGCGGCAAATCCGTGTCGGTTCGGTGCTGGTCGGCGGCGATGCCCCCATTTCGGTGCAGACCATGACCAACACGCTGACCACCGACGTCAAGGGAACGCTGGAGCAGATCCGCCGCGCCGCCGATGCCGGCGCCGATCTGGTGCGCGTCTCCTGCCCCGACGAGGATTCGACCAAGGCGTTCAAGCAGATCGCCAAGGAATCGCCGGTGCCGCTGATCGCCGACATCCACTTCCACTACAAGCGTGGCATCGAGGCCGCCGAGGCGGGCGCTGCCTGCCTGCGCATCAATCCCGGCAATATCGGCTCGCACGAGCGGGTCAAGGAAGTGGTCAAGGCCGCCAAGGATCACGGCTGCTCCATGCGCATCGGCGTCAATGCCGGATCGCTGGACAAGCACCTGCTGGACAAGTACGGCGAGCCCTGCCCGGAAGCCCTGGTGGAAAGCGCGCTGGAACACGCCAAGCTGCTCGAGGACAACGACTTCTTCGAGTTCAAGATCGCGGTGAAGGCCTCCGACGTGTTCCTGGCCGTCGCCGCCTATCAGGGGCTGGCCAAGGCCTGCGATTATCCCCTTCATCTCGGCATCACCGAGGCCGGCGGCCTGATCGGCGGTACCGTGAAGTCGTCCATCGGCATCGGCTCGCTCTTGTGGCAGGGCATCGGCGACACGCTGCGCGTCTCGCTGTCGGCCGACGTGACCGAGGAGGTCAAGGTCGGCTTCGAGATGCTGAAGGCGCTGGACCTGCGCCATCGCGGCGTGCGCATCGTCTCGTGCCCGTCCTGCGCGCGGCAGGGCTTCGACGTCATCAAGACGGTGGAGACCCTGGAAAACCGCCTGTCGCACGTGCGCGCGCCGGTGACGCTGTCCATCCTGGGCTGCGTGGTCAACGGCCCCGGCGAGGCCCGCGAGACCATGGTGGGCATCACCGGCGGCGGGGCCGACAGTCACAAGGTCTATATCGGCGGCTCGCCGGACCACAACGTGGACGGCAAGTCCATGGTGGATCACATCGTAGAGCTGGTCGAGGCGCGCGCCGCCGAGATCGAGGCCGCCAAGCAAAAGGGAAGTTGATTTTGTCCAGCCTGCAACCGGTTCGCGGCACCCACGATCTGCTGCCCGACGAGTCCCGCCGTCACCGCAAGGTGGAGGAGATCGCCTTTTCCGCCGCCCGGCGTTACGGCTTCGGCGAGATCATGACCCCCATCTTCGAGTTCACCGACGTGTTCGCCCGCACCCTGGGCGAGACCTCCGACGTGGTGACCAAGGAGATGTACACCTTCGCCGACCGCTCGGGCGAATCCATCACGCTCCGCCCCGAAGGCACCGCCGGCGTGGCGCGCGCCTTCATCTCGGGCGGTTTGGCGCAGTCGCTGCCGCTCAAGCTGTTCTACCGTGGCCCCATGTTCCGCCACGAGCGGCCCCAGAAGGGGCGTCTGCGCCAGTTCCACCAGGTGGGCGTCGAGTTGCTGGGCGTCGAATCGCCCCTGGCCGACGTCGAGGTCATCGCGCTCGCCTGGCGGGTGCTGTCCGAACTGGGCCTGGCGTCCAAGGTGCGGCTCGAGATCAACACGCTGGGTGACGCGGAAAGCCGCGAGGCCTACCGCAACGCCCTGGTGGCGTATCTGTCGGATTTCCGCGCCTCGCTGTCCGAGGACAGCCGCAACCGCCTCGAGCGCAATCCGCTGCGAATCCTCGATTCCAAGGACGAGGGCGATCGCCGCATCGTCGAGAACGCGCCGCTGATGACCGAATCCCTGTCGCCCGCCGCCCGCGAGTTCTTCTCCCAGGTGACCGAGGGGCTGCACGCGCTGGGCATACCCTTCATTCTCAATCCCAAGCTGGTGCGTGGCCTGGACTACTACTGCCACACCGCCTTCGAGTTCACCACCACCGAGCTGGGCGCCCAGGGCACCGTGCTGGCCGGCGGGCGCTACGACGAGCTGATCGCCACCATGGGCGGGCCGCGCACGCCGGGCATCGGCTGGGCCGCCGGGGTGGAGCGCCTGTCCATGCTGGTGGGCGAGGTGGCCGACGACGTCCGCCCGGTCAGCGTCATTCCCATGGGCGATGCCATGGCCGCCCTGGTGGTGGCCGAGCGTCTGCGCCGTTCGGGCCGCGGCGTCGAGATGGGCTTTTCCGGCAACATGAAGAAGCGCATGGCCCGCGCCAGCAAGGTCAACGCCCGCTTCGCCGTGATTCTGGGCGAGGAGGAGGCGGCCAGGGGCGCCGTCACCATCCGCGACCTGGACAATTCCACCCAGGACGAGGTGCCGCTGGCGCAGCTGGAGGATTACCTCGGCCGCCAGTCGTAGCGGAGCCCTGGGGGTGAGCGGGTCCGCGCATCGTCTGGTCGTCGTCGGCGCCAACCATCGGTCGGCGTCGCTGTCCTTGCGCGACGCGCTGTTCGTGGACGATGCCGCCGCGCCGGCCTTCCTCGAGGGGCTGAAGCGGGCGGGGCTGGCCGAGTCCCTGGTGCTGGCCACCTGCGATCGCGTGGAAATCTGGGCCGAGGACGTGGAGCCCGCCCACGCCGCCCGGCTGGTGGGCGAGGCCCTGGCCGCCCGGGCCGGGCTGGACCCCGCCATCCTGTCCTCCCATCTCTACACCCTGTCGGGCGGCGATGCCGTGCGCCACGGCTTCACCGTCACCGCCTCTCTGGATTCCCTGGTGATCGGCGAGCCCCATGTCACCGGACAGGTCAAGGCCGCCCACCGGCTGGCCCGCGACGCCGGATGCTGCGGCGGCGAGCTGGACCATTTCCTCCAGGCCGCCTTCGCCGTGGCCAAGAGGGTGCGCAGCGAGACCTCCATCGGCGAGGGACCGGTCAGCATCGCCGCCGCCGCCGTGCAGACCGCCCGCGATCTCCACGGCGAGCTCGGGGGCTTGCGCGCCCTGCTGGTGGGCACCGGCGAGATGGGCGAGCTGGCGGCGGAAAGCCTGCTGGCCGCCGGGCTGAAGGACATCTCGGTCACCGCGCCGCGCGCCGCCCGCGCCGAGGCGGTGGCCAAGTCGCTGGACGGTCATGTGCTGGCCTTCGAGGAACTGCGCGAATCGCTTTCCTCCTTCGACGTGGTGCTGACCTGCGTCGGCGCGCGGACCGTCTCGGTCACCGCCGAGATGGTGACCAACGCCCTGAAGAAGCGCCGCAGGAAGCCGGTCTTCCTGGTGGATGCCGGCATTCCCGGCGACATCGAGCCGGCGGTGAACCGGGTGGACGGCGCCTTCCTCTACGACCTCGCCGACCTGGAGAAGGTGGCGCTGGAAGGCCGCGCCACCCGCGAGGCCGCCGCCCGGGCGGCCCGCGACATCGTCGAGGCCGAGGCCCAGGCCTTCCTCAGGGGCCGCGCGGCGCGGGCCGCCGTGCCGGCCATCGTCGCCCTTCGCACCCGTTTCGACGAGACCCGCGAACAGGTGCTGGCCGAGGCCGGGGGCGACGCCGCCGAGGCTACCCGCCTGCTGGTCAACCGCCTGCTGCACGCGCCGAGCGAAGCCATGAAGGACATCGCGTCCGAAGGGGCCGAGTGGCGCGCCATGGAAAAGACGCTGCGGATTCTGTTCCGCCTGGATGAGTGAGGCGCTAATTTGATGCGCCGTTCCCTCAATGTTGCTATCATCTCTCCCATGATCGCCATGCCCAAATCCGAGCAGCCGGTTTCCGGTGATGAAGCCAAGGCGCAGGCCATTCGCGAAGCCCGCGGCTCGGTGGCCCGTGACGGTGTCATCGCGCACGAGGATATGATGGCCTGGCTCGGCTCCCTGGGAACCGACCACGAAATGCCGCCGCCCGAGCCTTGCAAGTAAACTGGGCGCCCGAAGCGTGGCGCGACCTCCGCTCCATCCACGAATTCCTGCGCCGCGATGCCCCCCAGGCGGCGGACTCGCTGGTGACGGCCATCGACGAGGCGGCGCGGGGACTGGCCGCCTTTCCCCTGAAGGGACACGAGGGCTTGGATGGCACCCGAGAATGGGTTATCCCACGCTTCCGGCGCTATCTCCTCATCTATGACGTGGAGGCCCGGGCGGGCGTCGTCACCATCCTTCGCGTCTGGTATCAGTCGCGACATCGCTGAACGCAAGTTGGGTATCGTTTGATGAATCTCGAACCGCAATTCGACAAGGTGCTGTATCGCCACGACGAGGTCCGGGCGCAATTGTCCTCGGGCGAGGGGATGGATTCCCAGACCATCCAGCGCCTGTCCAAGGAACTGTCCGAACTGGACCCGGTGGTGGCCGCCATCGTCGCCTTCCGCAAGGCCCGCGAGGACATGGTCCAGGCCGCCGAGATGATGAACGATCCGGACATGAAGGATCTGGCGGAGGAGGAGTTCTACGCGCTGAAGGAGCGGCTGCCCGCGCTGGAGCGCGAAGTGCAGATCATGCTGCTGCCCAAGGACGAGGCGGACGAGAAGAACGCCATCCTGGAAGTGCGCGCCGGCACCGGCGGCGAGGAGGCCGCCCTGTTCGCCGCCGAGCTGTTCCGCATGTACGAGCGCTACGCCTCCCTGCACGGCTGGCGCTTCGAGGTGATGGACGTCAACGACACCGGCATCGGCGGCGTCAAGGAAGCCAGCGCCACCATCACCGGGCGCAACGTCTTCGCGCGGCTCAAGTTCGAATCCGGCGTCCACCGGGTCCAGCGGGTGCCGGCCACCGAATCCCAGGGCCGCATTCACACCTCGGCTGCCACCGTGGCCATCATGCCCGAGGCGGAGGAGGTGGACATCCAGCTGAACGATTCCGACCTGCGCTTCGACGTCTACCGCTCCCAGGGCTCGGGCGGCCAGTCGGTCAACACCACGGATTCGGCGGTGCGCGTCACCCACATCCCCACCGGTCTGGCGGTGGCCTGCCAGCAGGAAAAAAGCCAGCACAAGAACAAGGCCACGGCGCTCAAGCTGCTGCGCGCCCGCCTGTACGAGCGCGAGCGCGCCGCCAAGGACGCCGAGCGCGCCGCCAGCCGCAAGAGTCAGGTGGGCTCGGGCGACCGCTCGGAGCGCATCCGCACCTACAACTTCCCGCAAGGCCGCGTCACCGACCACCGCATCAACATGACGCTCTACAAGATCGACGCGGTGATGAGCGGCGACGCCCTGGACGAACTGGTGGAAGCCCTGGTCGCCGCCGATCAGGCCGAACGTCTGGCCGAGATGGAATGATGGCGACGGCGGGTCAGGCCATCGACGCCGCCGCCCGGCGGCTGGCCGGGGTGGGCATCGATACCGCTCATTTCGATGCCAGACTGATGGTGGCCGAGGTGCTGGGCGTCGAGATGCGGCGTCTGCCCGCCTCCCATCACGCCGAGCTGAACGGCGAGGAAAGCGCCCGTTTCGCCGCCATGCTCGACCGCCGGCTGGCCCGCGAGCCCATGTCCCACATCCTGGGACGGCGGGGGTTCTGGACGCTGGATTTCGAGGTGACGGCCGATACCCTGGACCCGCGCCCCGACACCGAGACCCTGGTGGAGGCGGTGCTGGACGCCCTGGACGACCGGGGGCGGCCCCGGCGACTGCTTGATTTCGGGACCGGAACGGGCTGCATCCTGCTGATACTACTATCGGAGTTGGGGCACGCCCGCGGTCTGGGCATCGACGCCAGCCCCGCCGCCCTGGCGGTGGCGGAGCGCAACGCCCGGGCCCTGGGCCTCGCCCAGCGCGCCGAGTTCCGTCTGGGAGACTGGGGGCGGGGGCTCGATGGGGAATTCGACGTCATCGTCTCCAATCCCCCCTACATTCCCGATGGCGACATCGACGGCCTGGAGCCCGAGGTGGCCCGCTACGAGCCGCGCTCGGCCCTGGCCGGCGGTCCCGACGGGCTGGAGTGCTATCGCCGCCTGATTCCCGACATGGCCCGCCTGTTGGCCCCGGGCGGCATCGCCGCCCTGGAGGTGGGAGAGGGCCAGGCCGCCGAAGTTTCCGCCCTGCTGGCGGCGGCCGGGTTGCCCGGCGCCAGCATCCGGCGCGACCTGGGCGGTGTCGAGCGCTGCGTCATGGTGCGGCGCATAAAATAATTGTTGGAATACGGGCCGGCGGCGACTAGTGTTGCCCCACGCGCGCCCTTTCGAACCGGGGGTCTCGTCGAGCCTTTCGCTCCGCCCTGGTTCAGCGCCGTGAACTCCCCCATCGCCGCCCCGAAATCGGATGCGGACAGGCGTGCAGAGATGCCGGCGGGGAAGCCTCTAACGGAGAGCACTCGTGAACCATGAAGGCAGGTCCTCTTTGAATCCCAAGCAGCGGTCCCGTGGACGGGGGCCCAACGGCGGCGGCGGCGGCAAGAAGCACGGCGGCGGCGGTGGCGGCGGCGGTGGCGGGGGCGGCATTCCCAACCGCAATCAGGTGTTCGACAGCAACGGCCCCGAGGGCCGGATTCGCGGCAACGCCCATCAGGTGCTGGAAAAGTACCTGTCGCTCGCCCGTGACGCCTCGTCCCAGGGCGACCGGGTGGCCGCCGAGAACTACTACCAGCACGCCGAGCACTATTTCCGGGTGATCAACGCCCAGAACCAGAACAACGGCCGTCCGCGCCAGCAGATGCCGACTCCGGCCGAGGACCAGTCCATGGGTGGAGAGGGCGAGGACGAGGGGGGCGGCGAGGGGCAGGCCCGCCAGGCCCAGGCTCCGGTGCCGGGCGAGGGGGAGCAGCCCGACGTGGTCATGCCGGTCGAGCCCGCCGAGGGCTGACCGGAACCGGGCTTTGGCGGGGATGCGGGCGGGACGCCCGCGCTCCGCACCCCGATCCCTTGTCGGAGCGCGGCCGTCCCGGCCGCTTTTTCAGTGCCGGCGCGAGAAGAGCGGCGCGTCCACGTCGTTGTCGTGGCGCGTCAGCGCTTCGAGAAAATCCGTGAACAGCTTTCGCCGCGCCCCGCAATCCTCGGGCGGAATCTCCGCCAGGGCGGCCAGCATGCCCAGCAGGTCGCGGTGATCGCGGATCATCACCTGCCGCGACGCCCAGTCGGCGGTGATGAACAGTTCCTCCTCCATCTGGAAATGGTCGGCCATGCGTTCCTGCAGCATGTGGATGGCGCGCGCCACCTTGGCCTCGCTCTGGTCTTGGATGATCACCGGCTCCAGGCGGTTCATCATGCGGTAAAGGCGGGTGTGTTCGGCATCGATGACCGGGTCGCAATCCTCGTGGTCCCAGGTGGGCATGACGGCCTCTCCCCTTCTTGCACTGCTTCCAATCTGGGGATCGGGGCCTTGGGTTACCAGAGGGCGCGGCATCGGTTCCCGTCCGGGGCCGATCGGCCTTGCCTTTCCCCCGGGCGCTGGGTAAGCATGCGCCTGCCCGTTCGAGGCCCTTCCGGCTGCCGCCGCCGAACCGGTCGCCGCGGGGTCGCATCCCGTCGCCGCATCCAGGATTTGACGGCCCCGAGCCGCAGGCTTCGGGGGCCTCGCCCCTTCGTCAGGTAGAGTCCATGATCCGTCTCGAGAACATCAGCAAGCAGAACAGCCACCGCATCCTCTTCCTGGATTCCTCGGCGGCGCTCAACCGGGGGGAAAAGGTCGGTCTGGTCGGCCCCAACGGCGCCGGCAAGACCACCCTGTTCCGGATGATCACCGGGGAGGAGGCTCCCGATGCCGGGCAGGTGTCGGTCGAAAAGCAGATCACCATCGGCTATTTCGACCAGGACGTGGGCGAGATGTCGGGGCGCAGCGCCGTGGCCGAGGTGATGGACGGGGCCGGGCCGGTCAGCAGCGTGGCGGCCGAGCTGGCCGAGCTGGAGGCGGCCATGTGCGATCCCGACCGCGCCGACGAGATGGATGCCATCGTCGAGCGCTACGGCGAGGTGCAGGCCCGCTTCGAGGAACTGGGCGGCTACGAGCTGGAGGGGCGGGCGCGGGAAGTGCTGGCGGGCCTCTCCTTCAGCCAGGAGATGATGGACGGCGACGTGGGCAAGCTGTCGGGCGGCTGGAAGATGCGGGTGGCGCTGGGGCGCATCCTGCTGATGCGGCCCGACGTCATGCTGCTGGACGAGCCCAGCAACCACCTGGACATCGAGAGCCTGATCTGGCTGGAGGATTTCCTCAAGGGCTTCGACGGCGCCCTGCTGATGACGTCCCACGACCGCGAGTTCCTGAACCGCATCGTCAACAAGATCATCGAGATCGACGGCGGCTCGCTCAACACCTATGCCGGCGACTACGTCTTCTACGAGCGCCAGAGGGCGCTGAACGAGAAGCAGCAGCAGGCCCAGTTCGAGCGGCAGCAGGCCATGCTGGCCAAGGAGCTGAAGTTCATCGAGCGCTTCAAGGCCCGCGCCTCCCACGCCGCCCAGGTGCAGAGCCGGGTGAAGAAGCTGGACAAGATCGAGCGCTTCGAGCCGCCCCGGCGCCGCCAGACGGTGGTGTTCGACTTCCCGCCGGCGCCGCGCTCGGGCGAGGACGTGGCGGTGCTGAAGAACGTCCGCAAGGCCTATGGCAGCCGGGTCATCTATGACGGGTTCGACCTCACCATCCGCCGCAAGGAGCGCTGGTGCGTCATGGGGGTCAACGGGGCGGGCAAGTCGACGCTGCTCAAACTGGTGGCGGGCGCCGCCGATCCCGACAGCGGCAGCGTCGCCGTGGGGGCCAGCGTGAAGATGGGCTATTTCTCCCAGCACGCCATGGAATTGCTGGACGGCGAGTCCACGGTGTTCGAATCCCTGGAAGGCGCCTTTCCCCAGGCCAACCAGGGCTCGCTCAGGGCCCTGGCCGGCTGTTTCGGATTCTCCGGCGACGACGTGGAAAAGAAGTGCCGGGTGCTGTCGGGCGGCGAGAAGGCCCGCCTCGTGATGGCCATCATGCTGTTCAATCCGCCCAATTTCCTGGTGCTGGACGAGCCCACCAACCACCTGGACCTCGACACCAAGCAGATGCTGATCAAGGCGCTGGCCGCCTATGAGGGCACCATGCTGTTCGTCTCCCACGACCGCCATTTCCTGGCGGCGCTGTCCAACCGGGTGCTGGAACTGACGCCCGACGGTATTCACCAGTACAGCGGCGGCTACACCGAATACGTGGCCAGTTCCGGGCACGAGGCTCCGGGGCTCCGCGGCTGAGAGTTCCTGCAGCACCTCGAAGCCCTCGAATTCCGGATGCCCGAGGACGATGCCCGACAGGCGGCCGTCGCCCTGGTGGGACTTGCCGAAGGCCTCGGAGTTCACCCAGCCGGGCAGCGAGGATTCGTCGATGGTGATTCCGGGGACGTCGCGCAGCCCGTCGGCGATGCTGGCCGGGCCTTCCATCACCGAGGTCTCGGCGCGGGTGGCGGAGACCACCAGGGCGTCGGGCATCATGGTTCCACGGGCCGGGGAGGGGGATTCCTCCGCTCCGGCGGTCGAGGGGGCACCGGCGGGAACCACACAGGCGGCGAGCCGGGCGCGTCTTCAAAGCATCGGCATCCTCATACCCATCAATAATGCCAATGATACCAAACTGCGATGAGCGTGACTCATCGCAGTTTGGATAGGCCCAAAGGGCCGCGCCGCTTATGCGGCGGGAGCCCAGCCGCCACAGGTGGCGCCCGGCGATTGAGGGCGATGCACTGATCGGTTCCGATCAGTGCATCTTGGTATGAGCCGCGCTTGCATTGTTGATGGAGGCAAGCGTCGAGTTGTTTTGCGGCTTATCCCCTTTGCCAGAAGCGGCATCTGAGGTTCGGGATAAGGCAACCCTCTGAAAGTTCAGCGATTGGAAGTGGTATTCAATACCCTCGAAATATGCGAGTGCATCGCGTTTGCGTCGGGAGGTGAAGCGGCTTACTCTTGTGGAAATTGGACCAAGGAGCCGAAATGCATATCCACTGCATGGACAGCTATCGTCACCCCCACCCCGACGCCACCGCCTCGGGCGGAGCCGAACGGCGGGTCCGGCTGGTCATGGCCCTGACGCTGGCCTGCATGGTGGGCGAAATCGCCGCCGGCTGGGCATTCGGTTCCCTGGCGCTGCTGGCCGACGGCTGGCACATGGCCAGCCACGGCGCCGCCATGAGTATCGCCCTGTTCGCCTATGCCTTCGCCCGCCGCCATGCCGCCGACCCGGCCTTCACCTTCGGCACGGGAAAGGTCAACGCCCTGGCCGGCTTCGCCAGCGCCATCGTGCTGGGCGTGGTGGCGGTGATGATGGTCTGGGAGGCGGTGGAGCGCCTGATCAATCCGGTGGCGGTCTCCTATGGCGAGGCCATGGCCGTCGCGGTCATCGGGCTGGGGGTCAATCTGGCCAGCGTCCTCATTCTCGATCCGCCTTCCGGCCATCACCATGACCACGACCACAATCTGCGCGCCGCCACCCTGCACGTGATGGCCGATCTCCTCACCTCCGTCGGCGCCATCGCCGCCCTGGCGGCGGGCATGATGGCGTCGTGGACCTGGCTGGACCCGGTGATGGGACTCGTGGGGGCGGTGGTCATCGGGGTGTGGGCGCGCGGCCTGGTCCGGGACACCGCCCGCGTGCTGCTGGACAGGGCGGAGAATCCGGCCCTGGCCGGCGACATCCGTGCCCTGATCGAGGCCGATGCCGACAACCGGGTCGCCGACCTCCACGTCTGGGCCATGCGTCCCGGCCATCTGGCGGCGATCATTTCCGTGGTCACCCACTATCCGCGCAAGCCCGAACACTACAAGGGATTGCTGGCCGGGCTTCCCGACCTGGGGCACGTCACCGTCGAGGTGATCGCCCATGACGGCAAGCCGTGCATTTCCCTGGACGGGCAGGCTTGACGCCTTCCGGCGCTTGGCCTATTAAGGCCAATAATTTTGCGACTTATTCGCACATATCCGGAGTGAATGACGGCATGAGCGGAACGTGCATCGCTTCCCATGTGCCCGGACGCCTGAGGGTGCGCCATGCCGATCTGCGGCGGACGGGCCGCAATGCCGAGGCGGCGGCGCTGATGGCCGGCTGGGATGGCGTGGCGGCGGCCGAGGGCAAGCCGGCCTGCGGCAGCATCGTGCTGCGCTACGACCCGGCCCGGCTGCCTCCCGCCGAGGCCGAGTCCCGGGTCGTCGCCCTGTTCGGCGCCGACCAGGCGGAGACGGAGGTGGAGGCCGAAGCCCTCGCCCCGGGGGACGGTCTGTCGCTGTGGAGCTTCAACCGTCCGGCCAAGATCGGCATGCTGACCGCCCTGGCGGGAACCCTGGCCGCCCTGTCGGTGGGCAAGAAGCTTCATGCGGTGTTCGGCGCCTTGCATGTCGCCTTTCTGCTGGTGCATCTCGCCAATCACCGGAAAAAGATATTACAATAGGATTACACCGCGAGTGGGGACTCCGTCTTGAGCACCATCGAGGACCTTTGGCGATTCGCCCGGATGACGCGCATCGCCCACCACATTCCCGGACGGGTCCGCCTGAAGCTGGACGGCGCCGCCGAGGGAGCCGCCATCCAGGTGCGGCACTTCCTCGATTCCGCGTCGAAGGCGGCGGGAATCCGCTCGGTCAACCTCAACCTCCTTGCGCGGTCCTGCGTGGTGGAATACGACCCCGGGCTCATCGCCCCCTCCGCCTGGCAGGACCTGGTGGACGGAACCCGCTCCCCCGTCGCGGAACAGCTGCTGCGGTCCCTGGCCCGCGCCTGACCCTCCATTCGAAAGGCAACACCATGCATCCTCTGCTCACCTTCGCCTCGGGACTGGTTGCCGGCATCGTCGGCGTCAGGCTGCTGAAGAAGGCCGCTCCCTCCACCCAACTCGACGGGCTCGGCGGCAAGGCCCGCCAGGGTCTGGCCCAGGCCCAGGCCGGCCTGCGCGACGCCACCGTCTCGGGCCTTTCCGCCATCGAGAAATCGTCGGCCAATCTGCGGGCCAAGCTGGCGCCCGCCGCCGCCGCGCCGGTCAAGACGGTCAAGGTCGCCAAGACGGCCAAGCCCGCCTCGGCCCGCAAGGCGCCGGCCCGCAAGGCCAAGGCCGCCCCGGCCGCCGATGGCGGTACCGCCCCGTGAAGCGCAAGCGTAAGGGCGGCAAGGCGCCGGCGGCATCCTCCGCCGAGGTCTTCACGCGCGGCTTCATCGCCACGGCGCTGCTGTCGGCCCTGCAGGGCCGGGCGGAGACCGGCGCGCCGCCACCCTGGCGCAAGATCCTGCGTCACGGCCTGCAGGGCGGCGCGGCCCTGGCCGCCGGCACCAAGGCCGCCGAATGCATCGCCCGGCGCGACTACGCCACCGGCACGGCGGCGGTGATGGCCGGCGCCGCCGCCATCGTCGCGGCGGAAACCGCATTGCAGATCCCCCATGTTCAGGAGAAGTCCCTTGGCCAAGAAGAAGCGTAAGAAGGCGAAGAACGGCAAGCGCAATGCCGAGTGGATCGCCGTTCCCGCCCAACAGGGGCAGGGGGGCATGCTGGGTGGGCTGGCCCGCCTGCTGCCCGGCCAGCCGTCCGAGCAGTTCCTGGTGGGCGCCCTGATCGGTGCCGCCGCCACCTATGTGCTGGCCGACGAGGCGCTGAGGGGCAAGCTGATCCGCCAGGGTCTCAAGCTCTATTCCGAACTGGCCGGCGGGCTGGCCGAGATGAAGGAGCAGGCCGCCGACATCCAGGCGGAACTGGCGGCCGAGCAAGCCTGATGACGGCGCCCTGTCTGGCGGGGGTCGAGATCGCGCACCGCCTGCCCGGACGGGTCCGTCTGCGCTATCGCCTCCAGCCCGGAGCCGTGGCCGACGCCCCAGGGCTGGAGCGTCTGGCCGCCGGCCTGTGCGGCGTCGTCGCGGCGCGGGTCAACGCCCGAGCCCGCTCGCTGGTGCTGACCTTCGATCCCGACGTCACCGACGCCGAGGCGCTGCGGGACGGAGTGGCCCAATTGGTCCAGCCCTCCGGGGGCAAGCCGTCCCGGCCGTGCGACATCGGCCCGGTGGCGGTTTCTCTCGCCACCCTGCTGGGCGCGGGCCTGCTGCCGCCACCCCTGCGGCTGGCGGTCTCGCTGGCCGGCGCCGTGCCGCTGCTGCGCCATGCGCTCGCCGAGTACCGCGAAAGCGGCGTGACCTCTCACGTGCTGGAAGGCGCGGCGGTGGCCATTTCCCTGGGGCGCTCCGATTTCACCGCCGCCAACACCACCACCTTCATGCTGGCGCTGGGCGAGTACATGGAGGAGTCCATCGCCCGGCGCTCCGACGAATTGCTGAAGCACCTGCTGCGTCCGGCCAGCGACCAGATCTGGGTGCTGCGCGACGGGGTGGAGATCCTGGAGCCCGCCGCCCGGGTGGCGGTGGGCGATACGGTGATCATCGCCACCGGCTCGGTGATTCCGGTGGACGGCACCGTTCTCGGCGGCGAGGCCACCGTCAACGAGGCGGCCATGACCGGCGAGAGCGTCTCGGTGGTCAAGACCCGCGGCGCGGCGGTGCTGTCCGGCACCCTGGTGGAGGAGGGCCGTCTGGCGGTCTATGCCGAGCAGGTGGGAAGCAGCACCGCCGCCGCCCGTATCGCCGATTATGTGGAGCAGTCGCTCACCGCCAAGAGCGAGGCGCAGCTGGAGGCCTCGCGCCTGGCCGATCAGCTGGTGCCCACCGTGCTGAAGCTGGCCGGAGCCTCCTTCCTGCTGTCGGGCGACTGGCGGCGCGCCGCCGCCGTGCTGCAGGCCGATTACTCCTGCGCGCTGAAGCTGGCCACGCCGGTGGCCTTCAAATCGGCCATGTACGGCGCGGGGCAGGCGGGCATCCTGGTCAAGGGCGCCACGGCGCTGGAGCGCCTCGCCGGGGCCGATACCTTCATCTTCGACAAGACCGGCACGCTGACCACCGGCATGCTGGCGGTCACCGACGCCGTCACCTTCGACGCCCATTACTCGCCCGACGACCTGATCTGTCTGGCCGCCTCGGTGGAGGAGCATTACTTCCACCCGCTGGCCATGGCCGTGGTCAGCGCGGCGCGGGCCACCCACAACCGCCATTTCGACCACCAGGAGGTCCAGTTCATCGTCGCCCACGGCGTGGCCAGCGTGGTGGACGGCAAGCGGGTCGTGGTGGGGTCGCGCCATTTCATCGAGGAGGACGAGGCCATCGACACCTCGGCCCACCGGGACGAGATCGACCGCCTGTACCGCGAGGGCAAGACCCTGCTGTTCATCGGCTTCGGCGGGCGGCTTCTCGGCCTGCTGGCCCTCAAGGATTCCATCCGCCCGACCAGCGCGGCCACCATCCGCCGGCTGCGCCAATTGGGGGCCAGACGCGTCCTGATGCTGACCGGCGACCACCGCGACCGGGCCGAGGAACTGTCCACGGCGCTCGGACTCGACGGCTTCCACGCCGAGCTGATGCCCGAGGACAAGGCCCGCATCATCGCGGAGATGAATGATCAGGGGGCGCGCATCGCCTTCGTCGGCGACGGCATCAACGATGCCCCCGCCCTGGCCGGCGCCCATGTGGGCATCGCCATGCAGAAGGGCGCCGACATCGCGCGGCTCACCGCCGACATCGCCCTGCTGGAGGACGAGGTGGAACGGGTGGCCGATGCCAAGGAAGCCGCCAACGCGGTGATGGGCCTGATCCGGACCAACTACCGCGCCACGGTGGGGCTCAACACCGCCATCCTGGGGGCGGCGGCGCTGGGCCTGCTGTCGCCCATCGTCACTTCGGTGCTGCACAACGGCACCACCATCGGCATCCTGCTCAACGCCCTGCGGCGGCGGGGCGGAAAGCGGGAAGCGGGCGCCGCTACACCGCCTTGACCAGGATGTGACGCTTCTTGCCGGCGGTCAGCTTGACGGCGCCGTCCCTGAGGTCGTTGCTGCCCACCGGCCGGGCCTCGTCCACCGCCTGATCGTTGACCTTGCCGCCGCCGCCCTTGAGCAGCCGCCGGGCCTCGCCGTTGGAGGCGGCCAGGCCGGCGCGCACGAACAGGGCGAAGGCGGGAATGCCCGCCGCCAGCTCGGCGGCGGGAATCTCGACGGTGGGCAGGTCGGCCGAGGCGACGCCCTGCTCGAAGGTCTGCCGCGCCGTCTCGGCGGCCTGAAGGGCGGCGGCCTCGCCGTGGCACAGGCGGGTGACCTCGTTGGCCAGGATCTTCTTGGCCTCGTTGATCTCGGCGCCTTCCAGCTTCTCCAGCCGGGCGATCTCGTCCAAGGGCAGCTCGGTGTAGAGCTTGAGGAAGCGGCCGACGTCGGCGTCCTCGGTGTTGCGCCAGTACTGCCAGAACTCCCAGGCGCTCAGCATGTCGTCGTTCAGCCACACGGCGCCGTTGACGGTCTTGCCCATCTTGGCGCCCGAGCTGGTGGTGAGCAGCGGGCTGGTCAGGCCGAACAGCTCGGCCTGGTCGCAGCGCCGGCCCAGCTCGACGCCGTTGATGATGTTGCCCCACTGGTCCGAGCCGCCCATTTGCAGGATGCACCTGTTGCGGCGGTACAGCTCGAGGAAGTCGTAGCCCTGCAGCAGCATGTAGTTGAACTCGAGGAAGGTCAGCGGCTGCTCGCGCTCGAGCCGCAGCTTGACCGAATCGAAGGTCAGCATGCGGTTGATGGTGAAGTGGTGGCCGTAATCGCGCAGGAAGTCGATGTAGTTGAGCTTGTCCAGCCAGTCGGCGTTGTTGACCATCATGGCGTCGGTCGCACCCTCGCCGAAGCTCAGGTACTTGGTGAACACCGTCCTGATGCCCGCCATGTTGGTGGCGATGACCTCGTCGGTCAGCATCTTGCGGGCTTCGTCCTTGCCGGTGGGGTCGCCGATGCGGGTGGTGCCGCCGCCCATCAGCACGATGGGCTTGTGGCCGGTCTTCTGCCACCAGCGCAGCAGCATGATCTGCATCAGTCCGCCCACGTGCAGCGAGGTGGCGGTGCAGTCGAAGCCGATATAGGCGGCCTGGCACCCTTCCGTCAGGCGCTTGTCCAGCGCTTCCAGGTCGGTACACTGGTGCATGTAGCCGCGCTCGGTGACGATGCGCAGGAAATCGGACTTGAGACTGGTCATGGCGCGCCCGTTCGGCTTGCTGGGAAGAGGTCGCTCGTTTATCACACTTGGGTGAACGCCACAATCGGGGGGACACGATGCTTGCGCTGGGGCTGATGAGCGGTACCTCTCTGGACGGCGTCGACGTCGCCCTGCTTGACACCGACGGCGAGAGCGTGGCCGGGCTGGGGCCGGCCGCAACGATTCCCTACGGGGTAGAACAGCGGCTTGCCCTGATGGGGGTGCTGGGCGGCAACGGCCCGGTGGCCGAGGTGGAACGGGACCTCACCCTGTTCCACGCCCGGGTGGTCCGCGACTTCCTGGCCGGGCACGGCATCGATGCCGCCGGCGTGGCGGTCGCCGGCTTTCACGGCCACACCATCCTGCACGCGCCCCACGAGCGCCGCACCTGGCAGATCGGCGACGGCGCCCTGCTGGCCGCCGAGACCGGCATCCGGGTGGTCAACGATTTCCGTTCCGCCGACGTGGCGGCCGGAGGCCAGGGCGCGCCGCTGGTTCCCGTCTTCCACCGCGCCCTGGCCAAGGGGCTCGAGGCGCCGCTGGCGGTGCTCAATCTGGGCGGAGTCGGCAACGTGACCTGGATCGCCGATGACGGCTCGCTGCTGGCCTTCGACACCGGGCCGGGCAATGCCCTGATCGACGATTGGGCCCTGGCCCATACCGGACGGCCGGTGGACGAGGACGGCCAACTGGCGGCGGGTGGACGGGTCAACCGCGACGCGGTGGAAGCCTTCCTGCACCATACCTATTTCGACCGCCATCCGCCCAAGTCGCTGGATCGCGACGAATTCCACGCCCTGGCCTGGGAACTGGTCAAGGGCGCCTCGGCCGAGGACGGGGCGGCGACGCTGACCGCCTTCACCGCCGCCTCGGTGGCGCTGGCCGCCTACAGCTTCCCCCGCCCGGTCAAGCGCTGGCTGGTCACCGGCGGCGGGCGGCGCAATCCCGAGATGATGAAGTCGCTGGCCCGCGCCCTGGCCGCCCCGGTGGAGCCGGTGGAGGCGGTGGGCTGGAACGGCGACGCGCTCGAGGCCCAGGCCTTCGCCTTCCTGGCGGTGCGCTCCCTGGCCGGCCTGCCGCTGACCTATCCCCAGACCACCGGCGCCCCCGCCGCGCTGACCGGCGGCCGCCTTCACGCCCCCCAGAGCGGGGGTGATCTTCATGACGCCTGAACGGAGAGCCTCCATGCGCCCCATCCTTGCCGCCCTCAGCCTGCTGCTGCTGGCCGGCGCCGAAGCCCGGGCCGACCAGGCCACCGCCATCGCGGCGGTCCGCGCCCAGCCCAAGGTGCTGGACGCCTCCATCGACGACCGCGGCAATCTCTACGTGGTGGTGAAGAACGAGACCTTGTCGTGGGAGCAGTACGGCGCCGCCATGTGCCGTCTGGTGCGTCCCCATCAGGCCCGGGTGTTCCAGGCCCACATCATCGACATGACCTCGGTGGGCAAGGGGGCCAAGCCGCCCCAGTGGAAGCGCCTGGCCCAGGTCAATTGCTCGGCCATCAATTGATTTCGTGGACATTCCATAGTGTTGCCGGCGGGGGCGCCTGATGCAGGGGCTGGTACTGACGTTCGTCGTGGCTTGGGGCCTTGGGGGGCTCATTGCGCGGCGGCCCGGTGACGCGGGCTGGGTCGGCCTGCGCTTCGCTTTGGGGGCAAACGCCATCATCATCTGTCTTTATGTCGCCTCGATCCTGCTCGGCCTATCCCTGCACGTGGCGGCGGTGGTGGTGGTGATTTTGGCCGCGGGGGGAGTGATCCGCGACGGGTTCGAATTTCGCCGCGGTGGGGGCGGTCTCGTCAGCCTGGGGCATCCCGTTTTCATCCTGCCGGTTCTAGTGGGCTGCGCGGTGCTGGCACGCGGTGATTTCACCTACGTGCCCTATTCATGGGACGAATTCACCAATTGGCTGGGCTGGGCGCGGCAGATGACGGTGTTCGACCGGCCAGTGGCGGCAGGGATGGTGGTTCCCACCATCAGCTATACACCGGGCTGGCCCCTCTATCTGGGGTTTCCCGGCTTTCTGTCCGGCGCGTTCGACGCGGGGCAATCGGCGCTGCCGGTGTTCCTGTTCCATGTGACGGCGCTGGGTCTGGTGTTCGACGTGGTCCGCCGGGTACTGGGCGGCGGCGGGCGGCTGGGGGAGGCCGGGTCTTACGGCGCCGCCTGGCTGGTCCTGCTCACCCTGCTGGCCGCCGAGGCCCTGTGGAAGCTGGTTCCCACCGTTCTGCTGCCCGACGAGCCGCAGGCCTATGGCGCCGCCATCCTGCTGGTCATCGGTATCGCCGCCTTGCGCGAGGGGACGGACCGGGTGGCCTTGGCTCTTGGCCTGGGCGTCACCCTGGCGGCGCAATACCTGCTGAAGGTGGGGGTGATCACCCTTTTGCCGTCGGTGGTGCTGCTGATGGTCGCCGTCATCGGGCGCCAGAAGACCTCGTGGCGGGAGGCCGGCCTGATCCTCGCGGCGGCGTTCGGGCCTTTCGTGTTCGTCTACGGCAGTTGGGCGATGCAGTCGGTCGCCTCCCACTGCATGGGGCAGCCGCTCAGTACGTTCAGTACCGCCGGCCTTGAACGCATCATGGGCGAGGGGCCGAAGCTGGCCGTTCGCCTCGCCTCCCTGGTGGGCGAGTTCATGGCCTCGTTCAAGCTTCCGCTGACCATCTTCTCCGTGGCCTCGCTGGTCCTGGCATTGTGGGGGCGGCGGACGGCCTGGGTGTCGCTGGCCTTGCTCGTCTGGCTGGGTGGATATTTTTCCGCGCTCTACTGGATGTACCTGACCTGCTTCCAGGGCTACGAATACGAAACCCTGATCTCCTACGAGCGGTATTCCCGCATTCCCTTGCGGGTCCTTCACCTGCTGGGGCCGCTTCTGCTGCTGGTATTCGTTTGGGATCGGTTCGGCGACCGGTTGCGGCTTCCGGCAGGGCGGACCTTGATGGTGCCGGTCGTCGTGGCCGGAATTGGGCTGCTGGGCTGGCAAGTCCGCGCCATTGACCGCGCTCTGCGGGACATGACACTCCGCGATCAGCACAGTCCCCGCAATGCCGAGGTGTCGTTTCGGATCGCCGAGGAGACCGAGGCGCTGATTCGTCTGCTCGGCCCGGCGCGTACGCCGCTGGCTTCGGTCCAGCTGATTGCCCAGGGCACCGATGGCCTGGAGGCGATCAATGCCCATTACCGCCGCCTCGGCAGCCGCCGGGGCGATCCGCCCTTCGCGTTCGGGTTGGCGGGCAATCACAGTTTCGGCGAAAGCGCGGCCAACATCTGGATGTCGGCGGGTGGAGCAGGTTCGGCGCGGGAGCAGATTTTCCGCGCCGACGTGATCTGGCCGGTGATCGTCGATCCGTGGATGTCGGGCGTCTTGGCCACCCTGGTGGACGATCCGGCGTGCCGGTCCGATCCGACCAGCTACTTCCTGATGCGCGACGGGTCGGACCCGTCGCGCTATCGCTGCGTTCCCAAGCGACCTTAGCTCAAGGCGACGGCCAGTTCCGGCTCGGGCGCCGGGGGCGGGGCCACTGGGCGGGCCACCATGGACTCGCCCAGATAGGCGTCCACCATGCCGTCCAGGGCTTCCAGGTGGGTGCCGAAGAAGTGGTTGGCCCCTTCGATGGTCTGGTAGCGCACCTTGATGTTGCGCTGGGTGGCCAGCTTGGCCGCCAGCTTGGCCACGGTCGGCTCGGGCACCAGGTCGTCGTTGGTGCCGTGCACGATCAGGCCCGAGGACGGGCAGGGCGCCAGGAACGAGAAGTCGAAGACGTTGGCCGGCGGCGCCACCGAGACGAAGCCGTCGATCTCGGGGCGGCGCATCAGCAGCTGCATGCCGATCCAGGCGCCGAACGAGAAGCCGCCCACCCAGCAGGCCGAGGCGTTGGCGTTGAACGACTGCATCCAGTCCAGCGCCGAAGCGGCGTCGGACAACTCGCCCTGGCCGTTGTCGAACTTGCCCTGGCTGCGGCCCACGCCGCGGAAGTTGAAGCGCAGCGTCGAGAAGCCGCGCCGCACGAAGGCGTGATACAGCGCGTAGACCACCTTGTTGTTCATGGTCCCGCCGTGCTGCGGGTGGGGATGAAGCAGAAGGGCCAGCGGGGCATTCGGCGACTTGCCGTGATGGTAGCGGCCTTCTAGGCGGCCGTCGGGTCCATTGAAAATCACTTCAGGCATGGCGTGCGTACAGTCTCCCTTGCCCGGCAACCGCTCAAACCTGAGTGGTAATGTCGGGGAAAATACAACAACAAATTGGATTTTAGCCCGTCAATCTTGACCGGCCTTGTCGGGCATCCTATATTCACCTTCGTTATCTCAGCGCCCGGCTGGGCATTCCCCTGGCGGTCGCAAGCGACCGTCGCGACGTACATTAACATATTGCGAGCTATGATTTTCAAGAGCCTTCAAGAAGATATTGCGTCCATTCGCAAGCGTGACCCGGCCGCCCATTCCTGGCTGGAGGTGCTGCTGTGCTATCCCGGCCTGCACGCGGTGCTGTTCCATCGCCTGTCCAACTGGTGCTGGAACCATGGATTGCGGGTGCTGGGGCGTTTCGTCTCGCATGTGGGGAAGATCCTGACCGGCATCGAAATCCATCCGGCCGCCCAGTTGGGCGAGCGCTTCTTCATCGACCACGGCACCGGCGTGGTGATCGGCGAGACGGCGGTGATCGGCGCCGACGTGACGCTCTACCACGGCGTGACCCTGGGCGGCACCTCGCTGCACAAGGGCAAACGCCATCCCACCCTGGAGGACGGGGTGATCGTCGGCTCGGGCGCCCAGGTGCTGGGCCCCATCACGGTGGGCAAGGGGGCGCGCATCGGCGCCAACGCCGTGGTGCTGACCGACGTGCCGCCGGGCGTGACCATGGTGGGCATTCCGGCCCGCATGGTGATGCGCCGCCAGGAAAGCGAGTTCTGCGCCTATGGCCTGCCGGTGGAGGACCTGCCCGACCCGGTGGTGCGGGCCATCGATTCCGTTCGCTCCCAGGTCGCCACCCTGATGGAGCGGGTCAAGGAACTGGAGACCGAGCTGCACGGCCACCCGACACAGGCCTGCGCGCGGCTCTCGCAGCCCGAAGGAACTGAAAAGGGTGAAAAGCCCATCCATATGGAAGCGGTAAACACGCCGGCCAGCGGGACGACGGGCCGGCATCTGGAACGGGAGACAATATCGTGAAACTCAGCACCAAGGGACGCTACGCCGTCATGGCCATGGTCGATCTGGCCAGCCATTCCGAGGGAAGCCCGGTGGCCCTGGCCGACATCGCCGAGCGCCAGGAGATTTCGCTCTCTTATCTCGAGCAGCTGTTCGGCAAGCTCAGGAAGGGCGGCCTGGTGAAAAGCGTGCGCGGGCCGGGAGGCGGCTATCTTTTGTCGCGAATCCCACAACAGACGCGCATTTCCGACATTATCCTGGCGGTGGACGAACCGATCCAGACCACGCGGTGTTCCCCCGGCTCGCCGGCCGGCTGCCACAACAACAAGGGCCGCTGCCTGACCCACGACCTGTGGGAGGAGCTGGGCAACCAGATCTATCTCTATCTCAGCTCGGTGTCGCTGGCCGATGTGTGCGAGCGCCGCATCCTGGGCAGCTCGGGCATGTTCCACGGCACCGCCGCGCCCACCGGCGCCGTGGCCGCGCAATAGGGTTTTCGCGAAAGGAAGGGTGAAGTGAGCAGGGCCGTCTACCTCGACTACAATTCCGGCGCCCCCGTGCGCCCCGAGGTGGCGGCCGCGATGGTGGAGGCGCTGGCCGAACCCGGCAACCCGTCCTCGGTCCACGTCTACGGACGCGCGGCGCGGGCCAGGGTCGAGGCGGCGCGGCGGCACCTGGCGGCACTGGTGGATGCCGATCCCGCCGGCATCGTCTTCACCTCGGGCGGCACCGAGGCCAACGCCCTGGCGCTCCGGGGCAGCGGACGCTCCCGTCTGCTGGTGTCGTCCATCGAGCATCCCTCCGTCCTCGATGCCGCCGTAGAGGCCGAGCGGGTGCCGGTCACGCCCGACGGCATCATCGATCTCGCCGCCCTGGAGTCCTTGCTGGCCGCCAACAGCCGCCCGGCCCTGGTGTCCCTGATGCTGGCCAACAACGAGACCGGCATCGTCCAGCCGGTGGCCGAGGCGGCCCGCATCATTCATGCGCATGGCGCATGGCTTCATTGCGATGTCGCCCAGGCCATGGGGCGGATCAGGGTTTCCCTCGGCCAGCTGGGGGCGGATATCCTCACCCTTTCCGCCCACAAGATGGGAGGCCCGGCCGGGGTCGGGGCCTTGATCCTGGCCGAATCCGGCCGGACACTGGCACCGATCTTGCTGGGAGGAGGGCAGGAGCGCCGCCGCCGGGCCGGAACCGAGAATGTGGCGGGTATCGTCGGACTGGGCGTGGCCGCCCAACTGGCGGGGGATGATTTGGCCGGGGCCGACACCACATCTGGTGTGCTGGCCTTGCGTGACCGTCTGGAAGAAGGCGCCCGGCGTCTGGTTCCCGACGCGGTGGTGATCGGGGCCGGGGCGCAGCGCCTGCCCAATACCTCCTGCCTGGTGCTGCCGGGCGTCGAGGGACGGACGCAGGTGATGGCGCTGGATCTGGCGGGCGTCGCGGTCAGCGCCGGCGCCGCCTGTTCCTCGGGCAAGGTGGCTTCCAGCCACGTGCTGGCGGCCATGGGCCTGGAGGAGCGGGTCAAGGGATCGGCCATCCGGGTCAGCCTGGGCTGGTCCTCGCGGCCCGAGGATGTGGACGCGTTCCTCGCCGCCTGGGCCGATCTGGCCCGGCACAAGGGTTTGAAGGTTTCGGAGGCGGCCTGACGGCCGTCTTGAGCAAAACGACTAGAGGTAAGGGATCTCTGCAAATGACAGCTCTCGGCAAGACGACCCGCCCCAGCCTTCCCCGCGCGCCGGGGGCGCCGGTCTACCTGGACTATCAGGCGACGACGCCCTGCGATCCCCGGGTGGTGGAGGCCATGCTGCCCTGGTTCACCGAGAAGTTCGGCAATCCCCATTCGCGCAACCACCGTTACGGCTGGGAAGCCGAGGAGGCGGTGGAAAAGGCCCGCGAGCAGATCGCCGACATCATCGGCGCCGATTCCAAGGAGGTGATCTTCACCTCGGGCGCCACCGAGTCCAATAATCTGGCCATCAAGGGCGTGGCCCACTTCTACAAGGACAAGAAGAACCACATCGTCACCGTGGTGACCGAGCACAAATGCGTGCTCGACACCTGTCGCCACCTGGAGCAGGAGGGCTTCTCGGTCACCTACCTGCCGGTGAAGTCCGACGGTCTGGTCGACCTGGAGGAACTGGAGGCCGCCATCACCGACAAGACGGTCATCGTCTCGGTGATGGCCGTCAACAACGAGATCGGCGTGATCCAGCCCATCGCCGAGATCGGCGCCATCTGCCGCAAGAAGGGTGCCTTCTTTCATACCGACTGTGCCCAAGCGGTAGGCAAGATTCCGCTGGACGTCAACGCCATGAACATCGACCTGATGAGCATCTCGGGTCACAAGATCTACGGGCCCAAGGGCATCGGTGCGCTCTATGTCCGTCGCCGGCCGCGCGTCCGCCTGGTGCCGCTGATCACCGGCGGCGGCCAGGAGCGCGGCATGCGCTCGGGCACCCTGCCGACCCCGCTGTGCGTCGGGCTGGGCGAGGCCTGCGCCATCGCCAAGGCCGAGATGGGGGCCGAGGCCGAGCGCCTGATGTCCTTGCGCAACCGCCTGCTGGGCGGGCTGAGGCAGCGTCTGCCCGAGATCTACGTCAACGGCGACCTGGACCACCGCATTCCCGGCAATCTCAACATCTCCTTCGCCTTCGTCGAGGGCGAGGGGCTGATGATGGGCGTCAAGGACCTGGCGGTGTCGTCGGGCTCGGCCTGCACCTCGGCCTCGCTGGAGCCCTCCTACGTGCTGCGCGCGCTGGGCGTCGACGTGGAGATGGCCCACACTTCGCTCCGTTTCGGCCTGGGGCGCTTCACCACCGACGAGGACATCGATTTCGCCATCGACCACATCGTCGAGGCGGTGGAGCATCTGCGCGCCATGAGCCCGCTGTGGGACATGCATCTGGAAGGCGTCGACCTCAAGTCCATCGAGTGGGCCGAGCATTGAGATAAATTTCTGCGCAATTCGGTACCGAATTGCCTTAGAATGATTCCGGGCTGCGGCCCGACGGGACAAGTTGGAGGACGGTTATGGCTTACAGCGACAAGGTTATCGACCACTACGAGCACCCCCGCAACGTGGGTGCCCTGGACAAGGACGATTCCGCGGTCGGCACCGGGCTGGTGGGTGCGCCCGCCTGCGGCGACGTGATGAAGCTGCAGATCAAGGTCAGCGCCGAGGGCATCATCGAGGACGCCAAGTTCAAGACCTTCGGCTGCGGCTCGGCCATCGCCTCCAGCTCCCTGGTCACCGAATGGGTCAAGGGCAAGACCCTGGACGAGGCGGCGGCCATCAAGAACACCGACATCGCCCAGGAACTGGCCTTGCCGCCGGTCAAGATCCATTGTTCCGTGCTGGCCGAGGATGCTATCAAGGCCGCCATCGCCGACTACAAGAAGAAGTCGGGCTGATCGGCTTAGGCGTGGCTGGAAGAGAAAAGGGGAACACCATGGCACCTGCTCCCATGACCATCACCGACGCCGCCGCCGAGCGGGTCAAGGTCCTGCTGGCCAAGCGCGGCAAGCCCAGCGTGGGCATCCGCATCGGCGTGCGCTCCAAGGGCTGCTCCGGCATGTCCTACACCCTGGAATACGCCGACGAGAAGTCGCAGTTCGACGAGATTCTCGAGGACAAGGGCGTCACCGTGCTGATCGATCCCAAGGCGACCATGTTCATCCTCGGCACCGAGATGGACTTCGTCGAGGACAAGATGCAGTCGGGCTTCGTCTTCAAGAATCCCAACGAGAAGGGACGCTGCGGCTGCGGCGAGTCCTTCCACGTCTGAAATCGATCGCTCAAGGAAGAAGGAACCGGAGAGGACGATGAACGCCCCCGCCGCCGCACAGATCGTTTCCTGTTGGTCCTGCAAGGGACCGGTGGCGACGCGCGCCCTGTTCTGTTCGGTGTGCGGCGCCGTCCAGGGGCCGGGCAATATCGACCACTTCGCCCGCCTGGGCATCCAGCCTTCCTTCGACCTGGACCTGGACGCCCTGCAGCGCCAGTATTTCGGTTTCCAGAAACGCCTGCATCCCGACCGCTTCGCCGCCAAGTCGTCCAGGGAGAAGGCGCTGTCGCAATCCCAGGCCACCGCGCTCAACGAGGCGTACGAGACCCTGAAGGACCCGTTGAAGCGCGCCGCCTACCTGCTGAACTACCTGGGCCATCCGGTGGACCTGACCGCCTGCGGCACCATCAACGACCGCGAACTGCTGATGGAGCAGATGGAAAAGCGCGAGGCCCTGGCCGAGGCCACCACGCCCGACCAGATCGCCAGGCTGGCCATGCAGGCGGAATCCGAGGTGATCGCCTGCCAGTGCCACATCTCGGCCGCCATCAACGCCTCCAACCTGGAGGAGGCCGGCCATCTGACCATCCGCCTCAAATACCTCGCCAAGCTGGCCGAAGAGGCCCGCGCCAAGAAAACCCGTGCCCTGAGGTTGCCCTAGCATGCTGTTGCAGTTGCACGAACCCGGCGAGAGCCCGGCCCCCCACGAATCCGAACGCGGCCTGGCGGTCGGCATCGACCTGGGCACCACCAATTCGGTGGTGGCGTTGGCCCGCGACGGCCAGACCGAGGTTCTGCGCGATTCCGAGGGCAAGGGGCTGATCCCGTCGGTGGTCTATTACGCCGATGACGGCGAGATCACCGTGGGCGCCGACGCAAGGCGGATGATCCTGGAATCCCCCGACCACGTGGTCAGTTCGGTCAAGCGCCTGATGGGCCGTGGCGCCGAGGATCTGAAGACCCTGGCCGGCACGCTGCCCTATACCCTGGACGTGGCCGCCGAGGGCGGCATGGTGCGCCTGCGGGTCGCCGGCCGCACGCTGACCCCGGTGGAGGTGTCGGCCGACATCCTCAAGGCCGTCAAGGCCCGCGCCGAGGAGGCTCAGGGCAAGACCGTCGATCGCGCCGTGGTCACCGTTCCCGCCTATTTCGACGACGCCGCCCGCACGGCGACCAAGGACGCCGCCCGTCTGGCCGGGCTGGAAGTGCTGCGCCTGGTCAACGAGCCCACGGCCGCCGCCCTGGCCTACGGCCTGGACAACGCCGCCGAGGGGCTTTACGCCGTCTACGACCTGGGCGGCGGCACCTTCGACATCTCCATCCTGCGCATGGAAAAGGGCGTGTTCCAGGTCAAGTCCACCGGCGGCGACGCCGCCCTGGGCGGCGACGACATCGACCACGCCATCGCCGAGCGTTTCCTGGCCGAGCGTGCCAAGGAACATGGCGTCGAGACCATCACGGCGGGCGAGGCCAAGCAGGCCCTGGCCGCCGCCCGCGTCGCCAAGGAATGCCTGTCGGGCCGCGCCAGCGGCGACTGGATGATCGAGGTGGACGGCAAGCCCTCCAAGCACGCCATGACCCGCGACGAGCTGGAGGCCCTGGCCCTTCCCTGGGTGGAAAAGACCATGGCCATCTGCCGCGGCGTCATCGCCGATGCCGGCATCGAGGTCTCCGAGGTCCAGGGCGTGGTGCTGGTGGGCGGCTCGACCCGCATGCCGCTGGTGCGGCGCAAGGTGCGTGAGCTGTTCGGCCGCGAGCCCCTGGCCGACATCAACCCGGACGAGGTGGTCGCCGTGGGGGCCGCGCTGCAGGCCGAGGCGCTGACCGTCGGCTCGGACACCCTGCTGCTGGACGTCACGCCGCTCTCGCTCGGTATCGAGACCATGGGCGGCATCGTGGAAAAGGTCATTCCGCGCAACACCCCGATCCCCGTGGCCATGGCCCAGGAATTCACCACCTATCAGGACGGCCAGACCGCCATGGCCATCCACGTGCTGCAGGGCGAGCGCGAGATGGTGGACCAGAACCGCTCGCTGGCCCGCTTCGTGCTGCGCGGCATTCCCAACATGGCCGCCGGCGCGGCGCGCATCCGCGTCACCTTCACGGTGGACGCCGACGGCCTGCTCACCGTCACCGCCAGCGAGGCCACGACCGGCATCGAGCAGCAGGTGGCGGTCAAGCCGTCCTATGGCCTGACCGAGGACGAAATGGCCAACATGCTGCGCGATTCCCTGGTCAACGCCAAGGACGACATGGCGTCGCGCCTGTTCGCCGAGACGGCGGTCGAGGCCCGCCGGTCGGTGCTGGCGGTGCAGGCGGCGCTGAAAGTTGACGCCGACCTCTTGTCTGATGACGAGCGAAAGAGTATCGATGCCGCTATCGCCGCCGTCGATGCCGCCATCGCCGCCGGCGACCGCGATGCCGTGACGGCCGCGTCGGAAGGCCTGGAGGCCGCCACCAAGACCTTCGCCGAGCGGCGGATGGACCGTGGCATCCGCGCCGCCCTGGCCGGCATGGCGGTGGACAAGCTCGACGACGCCCTCAGCGGCGAATAGATAGGAAAGCCGTTTCATGCCCAAGATGACGTTCATCGCTCCCGACGGAACCCGCAAGGAAGTCGACGCCGCCGAGGGGCTGTCGGTGCTGGAAGTGGCGCACCGCAACAAGATCGAGCTGGAGGGCGCCTGCGAGGGCTCGCTGGCCTGTTCCACCTGCCATGTGATCGTCGCCAAGGAATGGTACGACAAGCTGTCCCCGGCCTCGGAGGACGAGGAGGACATGCTGGATCTGGCCTTCGGCCTGACCGCCACCTCGCGTCTGGGCTGTCAGATCATCATGAGCAAGGATCTGGACGGGCTGACCGTCACCCTGCCGGCCGCCACCCGCAACATGCAGGTCGACAAGAAGTAGGAGGCGAGTATGGCGATGAAGTGGACCGACACCATCGACATCGCCATCGCCCTGGAGGAAGCGCATCCCGACGCCGACAACGTCAATCTGCGCTTCACCGACCTGCACAAATGGGTCTGCGGGTTGGCGGACTTCGCCGACGATCCCGCCAAGTCCAACGAGAAGATTCTCGAGGCCATCCAGATGGCCTGGATCGACGAGCGGGATTGAACCCCTTCGCCCTGCTGCCCCCCTTTGATTTTAAAAAGGACGGGGTTTGGGGCCTTTGGCCCCGAGCGGGTATGGGCGGCAGCCCATTTACTCCACCAACGCGATCTTGATGTTGGCGGCCTGCATCAGCTCCTTCCTGGGCTGGCGCAGCGGCTTGACCGCCACCAGATCGACGATCATCTCGGTGACCACGTTCCTTAAGCCATCGATCTGCTCCAGCACCTGCTGCGGCATCATGCCGTTGAAACGGCGCCTGGGGACGCAATAGGTGACCAGTTCCGGCTGCCAGTCGCCGCGATAGCCGTAATCGGCCCGCCAGTACCAGGGCTGGGAGAAATAGCCGAAGCTGCGGGCGAAATAGGGCTTCACGTGGGTGGGGTCGGTCCAGGCGTCGTCATGGGCGCCATGGGGGACCTTGATCTGCATCTTGGCGCCGGGCCGGGCGATGCGCCACAGCTCCTGCATCAGGGGCAGAGGCTCGGGGATGTGCTCGATCAGGTGGGACAGCAGGAACTCGTCGATACTCGAATCTTCGAAGGGCAGGGGGGTGGTGGCGCATTGGGACAGGTCGGCCACCACATCGACGCCGGGCAGGGCCATGGCGTCCAGATTGATCCAGCCGTCCCGCACGTCGCGGCCGCAGCCGAGGTTGAGCTTCCTGGCGGGAGCCGAAATCTTCTTCTTGGGGGCCATGACGCATCCGGGCAGAGTGGAAAACAAGCGATCCAGTTCTACAGCCAGCACGGCCCCGTTGCAACGCGCCCCGCCCATCCCCTACAACAAGGGCATGAACACTCTGGACATCGACAAGCCCGCCTCGGCCACCCGCGTGGTGGTGGCCATGTCGGGCGGCGTGGATTCTTCGGCCACGGCGGCCCTGCTGAAGGAGCAGGGTTACGACGTGGTCGGCGTCACGCTGCAGCTCTACGACCTGGCCGCCAGCGGCATCGAGCCGGGCACCTGCCGTCCCAACACCTGCTGCGCCGGCAAGGACATCCATGATGCCCGCGCCGTGGCCGATGCGCTGGGCATTCCCCATTACGTGCTGGATTTCGAGGAGACCTTCCGCAAGGACGTGATCGAGCGCTTCGCCGATTCCTATCTGCGGGCCCGCACGCCGGTGCCCTGCGTCGAATGCAACCGTACCGTCAAGTTCCGCGATCTGCTGGGCGTGGCCAAGGATCTGGGCGGCGACGCCCTGGTGACCGGCCATTACGTGCGCCGCCGTCCCGGGCCCAAGGGGCCGGAATTATGGACCGGGCGCGATCCGGCCCGCGACCAGAGCTATTTCCTGTTCGCCACCACGCGCGAGCAGCTGGACTTCCTGCGCTTCCCCCTGGGCGACATGGCGGGCAAGGCCGAGACGCGGGCCATCGCCGCGCGCCACCACCTGCCGGTGGCCGCCAAGCGCGACAGCCAGGACATCTGTTTCGTGCCCGATGGCGACTATGCCGCCCTGGTCACCCGCCTGCGCCCGGATGCGGCGCGGCCGGGCGAGATCGTCGATACCACCGGCAAGGTGCTGGGCCGCCATCCCGGCGTGATCCACTACACCATCGGCCAGCGCAAGGGCCTGGGCCTGGGCGGCGGCCCGCCGCTCTACGTGGTGGCGCTGGAACCCGAAACCGCCCGCGTGGTGGTGGGTGGGCGCCGGGATCTGAACTGCCTCGACGTTCCTGTGGAGGAGGTCAACTGGCTGGGCGGCGACGAGACGGAACTGCGGGTCGCCGTCAAGGTGCGCTCCACCCGCCCACCGGCCCCGGCCCTGCTGCGCCGCCTGGACGGCGACCGCGCCCTGGTGATCCTGGACGAGCCGGAACAGGGAGTCGCCCCCGGCCAGGCCTGCGTTTTCTACCAGGGCGAACGGGTCCTGGGCGGCGGTTGGATCGCGCCATCGCGAGACGCTTGACAGCAATCGCCGAGACTATTATACGAACCGCTCTCGACGCGATGGCGGGGTAGCTCAGCTGGTTAGAGCACGGGAATCATAATCCTGGGGTCGGGGGTTCAAGTCCCTCTCCCGCTACCATCGAGACACAGAGAAACGGCCCGTAAGTTCAAAGACTTACGGGCCGTTCTCTTTTGTTCTGCTGGGAATTTTGCAATTTTTGCGATTTGGCGGAATCCCGCCATTTTCCGCAGGTTCCGAAAACTCCATGCCGCATACATGCCTCATGGCGATGCTTGTTGTTGCTGGAACGTTCAAACGAGAAAACAGGGTGGTGCGACGTCGCACCACCCTGTTTTCTCGTCAGCTGGAATCTCGGAATGGATGGCCCCACCTTGGGCTTGGAATGTGGCTCACAATCTGGGCCGGGGAGTTGAGGCGCATGGGCTGCTTATCGAGAGGAGCATAGACGAAGGTTGCCGGGTTCGGTCGGACCGATGGGCGCGGGCCCGGCGTTGGAAAGGCGGGATTTGCGGTTTTGCCGGGCTGGAGTGGTGCGACGTCGCACCACCTCATTTTACGCCCCTGAGATGGCCAGTGCCTGCTCGACGGATCGGACGATGGCTTGATCGGACGTGTCGTCCGACCAGAGATGTCCGTAACGGTCCAAGGTGAACTGGATGCTGGCATGGCCGGCCCAAGCTTGAATCTTCTTGGCGGGAACAGCCTGTTCGATCCAAAGGCTGCACGCGACATGCCGTAGGGCATGCAGGGCAAACCAAGGCGTGACCTTGCCCCTTTTGTCCTGATCGGCCAAACCTGCCGACGCCATCAGGGGAGTCCAGAGCCGGTGATAGAGGTTGGCGTAGCTTTCGGGCTTTCCCGCGCCGTTGGGAAAAACCAAGCCATCTTCAGACGTCGGAGCATGAGGCAGCCAAGCCCGCAGGGCGGCGATGGTCGATGGGGGAAGGGGAACCGTGCGTCTGCTGTTCTTGGTCTTGCATGGGCCGATTACGTTCCACTGATCTGCTCTTTGGCGGATATCCACCTTGCCATCGGCAAGACGAAGACCCTATGTCACCATGTCGATGGACCAACAGGGAGAACGATGATGCTGAAGCACTTCTGGAAAGGCTTTGTGCATCCTGCGCGTCGGCCCGCCAGAGATCATGAACGCCGACCAAGGCAGCCAGTGCACTTCCTTCGCCTGGATCGACCGGCTGAAGCAGGCGGGAACCGCATCTCCATGGACGGCAAGGGCCGCTGCATCGACAACATCTTCATCGAGCGCCTGTGGCGTCCCTCAAATACGAATGCGTCTACCTCCATGCCTGGGAAATAGGATCGCAAGCAAGGGCCGAGATTGGACGCTGGATGACCATCTACAACCACCAGCGGCCTCATGCCGCCCATGGCGGACGCCCGCCCGTGGTGGTCTACTGGAAAACCATCAACCAAACCGATCGGCCAACCAAACCGATCGGCAGACCCGGAGAGTAGCTTAAACTTTCCCGAAATCTGTCCAACCAGCGGAGAATGGCTCAACTCGTATCGCCGCCGCGCCCTCAGCGCCCTTCCATGCCGTTGGCTGATGATCGTCGATATCTATAGCCTGCTATGATAAAGTCACGGAAGCGATGATGGCTCTCCCGTTTGGGAACGGCAGAGGTCCGCGACCTCTGCCCTGGTTCGCCCATTCAGCGAAAGAAAATCCACCCCGTCACCGTCACTGCCAATACATGGTGAAGCGGGGCTGGGCGAATGGGCGCAGACCTCAACCAAAATTCTGCTTCACGAATCCCGTGTCCATCAGGCCGAAATGACGGCGATTGGCGGCGAATTGCCCGGGAGTAGCTTGGCTAAGGTTGGACCGGAATTACTTCCCCCGTCGATACGTTGACATATTTGATCGCTTCGGTGAGCCGGCATTCAGGAAAGATCGCCTCATGCATCTGCTGCTGATCAATCCGAAATTCCCTGAAAGCTTCTGGAGCTTCAGATGGGCCATCGATCAGGTGCTGCCGGGCAAGCGGGCGGTCAATCCCCCCCTTGGACTGGCGACGCTGGCGGCGCTCTGTCCCACTCATTGGCGAGTCGAGATCATCGACGAGAACATCGAGGATGCGCCCCTCGTCACCACCGCCGACATCGTCGGAGTCTGCGGCATGGGCGTTCAGTTCCCCCGTCAGCGGGAGTTGCTGGACCATTACCGCAGTCAGGGCCGCCATGTGGTGGCGGGCGGCAGCTTTGCCTCGCTGTGCCCCGATGATTATGCCGAATTGGCCCATACGGTGGTGGCCGGTGAGGCCGAATATGTGTGGCCGGAATTCTGCCGCGATTTCGAGCGGGGCGCGCCCAAGGCCTTGTACCACGAGACCGGAACCGTGGCGTTGGCCGACTCGCCGGTTCCCCGCTACGACCTGCTCAAGCTTGGCGCCTATTCCAACGTTACCCTCCAGTTCTCGCGCGGCTGTCCGTTCCGCTGCGAATTCTGCGATATCATCGTGATGTTCGGGCGCCGTCCCCGGGTCAAGGGCTTGGATCAGATCGAACGGGAACTGGATCAACTGCGCCACTTCGGTGCCCGCAGCGTGTTCTTCGTCGATGACAACCTGATCGGCAACCCGAAGGAGGCCAAGGATCTTCTGCGCTTACTGGCCGAGTACCAGCGGCGTCACGGCTACGTGTTCAGCTTCGGCACTGAGGCGTCCCTCAACATGGCCCAGGACGACGAACTGCTGGACCTGTTCCGCGCCGCTAATTTCGGCTGGGTGTTCATCGGCATCGAGACCACCGATCCGGTGGGGTTGAAGGAAACCGGCAAGACCCAGAACCTGCGGGAAGACACCCTGACGGCCATCCGGCGCATTTATTCCCACGGCATCGATGTGCTGGGCGGGTTCATCATCGGCTTCGACCACGACACCCCGGACACCTTCGAGCATCAGTACCGCTTCATCACCGAAGCGGGAATCCAGTCGGCCATGATCGGCCTGCTCATGGCCCTTCCGCGCACGCCCCTGCACGCACGGATGGAACGGGAAGGCCGTCTGCTGTCCGTCGAGAGGCACTCGGACAACACCAGCCTGACCACCAATATCGTGCCGAAATGCATGAGTGCCGAAGCCATGGCGGCAGGCTACCAGATGCTTTACGGCCGTCTGCTCACCGGCCCGGAAATCGGGCGGCGTATCCGCAACAAGGCGGCGCATCTGCGCGTCCCGGTCTATGGCAGCGGCTATTCCATGGGCCAGCGGGTCGGAATCGTCGCCCGCCTGCTGATCAGGGGCATCCTGTCGGGAGGGCTTTCAACTCTGGTGCCCTTCCTGCGCAGTTTTCCCTTCCTGACGCCGTCGCGGATTCCCATGGTGATTTCCGACTGGATCATCGGGCTGTCCATGAAGGCGTTTGCCGAGCGGCACCTGTTTGGTGCCGTCGGGCGGCAGAAGAGCGACTAAACTCGGGCGATATTCACGGTGTCGCTGGATGGCCGTTAGAGGAAAGGATAAGCCATGCGCATCCAGGATCTGCCGGCCAAATTGGTCTACGAGGCCCTCGGCACCTCGCCGGAAGGTCTTTCCGCAGCCGAGGCCGCCCGGCGTCTGGTGGAGTACGGCGCCAACCAAGTGGAGCGGGTCGCCTCGGAACCCCTGCCGTTGCGCTTTGCCCGCCAGTTCACCCATCTGTTCGCGGTGGTGCTGTGGCTTGCCGCGGGCATGGCCCTGTTCGCCGAGACCCAGCAGCCCGGCCAAGGCATGGGAACCCTGGCCGTGGCCATCGTGCTGGTGATTGTCATCAACGGCGGCTTTTCCTTCTGGCAGGAATATCGCAGCGAGCGGGCCCTGGAAGCCCTGATTTTACTGCTGCCGCTCAGGGTCAAGGCCCGGCGCGGCGGTGAACTGGTGGAGGTCGCGGCCACCGAACTGGTGCCGGGCGACGTGGTGGTGCTGGAGGAAGGCTGCGCCGTGCCCGCCGACTGCCGTGTGGTCCGCTCTATGGGCGTTCAGGTCGACCTCGCCTCCATCACCGGGGAATCCGTGCCGGTGGTTCGAGATTCCGAGCCGGCTCCTTCGGCCGAACAGGCCGAGGCCCGCAATATTCTGCCCGCCGGGGCGGATATCGCTTCCGGCGAGGCCGAGGCAGTGGTCTTCGCCACGGGCATGCGCACCATGCTGGGGGCCATAGCCCACCTGACCCAGACCGCCGGCCGGCAGGCCTCGCCGCTGCAAAAGGAAGTCATCCGGCTGTCACGAATCATCACCGTGCTGGCGGCCGGCAGCGGCGTGGCATTCTTTACCATCGGTATGGCCGGAGGCATGGAGATTTGGCACGCCTCCATCTTTGCGATTGGGCTGATGGTCGCCAACGTGCCCGAAGGCCTGTTGCCGACCGTCACCCTGGCCCTGGCCATGGCAAGCCGGCGGCTTGCCCGCAAGAATGTGCTCGTCCGCAAGCTGACCGGGGTGGAGACCCTGGGCTCGACCACCGTCATATGCACCGACAAAACCGGCACCTTGACCGAAAACCGCATGCAGGCCAGACAGGTCTTCATCGCAGGCAGTATAATGGAGGCCGGCTCCGTCGCTCAGGGCGGATTGGCCGGCAGGCTGGCCCTGGAAACGGCCGGCCTGTGCCAAACCCTTGACGTGGTCGACCAGAAATTGGTGGGCGATCCCACCGAAATTGCCCTGGTGACTCTGGCCGGCGGCATGCCCGTCGGCGAACCCCTCGACGGGATATCCTTCGATTCCTCCCGCCGCCGCATGTCGCTGCTGTATCCCGGAACCGACGGTCCGGTACTGCATGTGAAGGGGGCGTTGGAATCGCTTTTGCCGCTTTGCGACCGGATCGCCGGTTCCGATGCCGTCCGGATGATTGCCGAGGCCGACCGCGCCGCCCTCGCCCGGGCCGAGATCGAAATGGCCGAGGCGGGCATGCGGGTGCTGGCCCTGGCGCGGCGCGACATGGCTCCGGGAACCCCGAAGGAGGAATGGGAGAGCGGGCTGGTGCTGTTGGGGCTGATCGGATTGCAAGATCCGCCGCGCCCCGAGGTTCCCGACGCGGTGGCCCGCTGCCGCGGGGCCGGAATCAAGGTGGTGATGGTCACCGGCGACCACCCCCGCACCGCTGAGGCGGTGGCCCGGCAGGTGGGACTGGCCACCCGGCATCGCCCACGCATCATCGTCGGTGATCACCTGCAACGCATGTCCAAGACCCAACTCCAGATAGCGCTGGACGCCCCGGAGATCATCTTCGCCCGCACCCGGGCCGACCAGAAATGGCGCATCGTCGAAGCGTTGCAGGCCAAGGGCGAGGTGGTGGCCGTCACAGGCGACGGCGTCAATGACGCCCCAGCCCTCAAGCAGGCCGATATCGGCATCGCCATGGGGGCTTCGGGGACCGACGTGGCGCGGCAGGCCGCCGACATGGTGCTGCTGGACGACAATTTCGCAAGCATCGTCGCCGCCATCGAGGAGGGACGCGCCGTCTTCGACAACATCCGCAAGTTCTTGACCTACATCCTGACCTCCAACATCCCCGAGATGGTGCCCTACCTGCTGTTCGCGGTGTTCAACGTGCCGCTGGGCCTGACGGTGGCGCAGATCCTGGCCATCGACCTTGGCACCGACATGGTGCCGGCCCTGGCCCTGGCGGTAGAGCAGCCCCGGGCCGACGTCATGAACCGGCCCCCTCGCGCCCGCAGCGAACGCTTGATCGATACCGCCTTGTTGGCTCGAGCCTACGGCTTTCTCGGCCCCTTGCAGGCGGCGGGCGCCATGGCGGCATTCTTCGCGGTCCTCCATGCCGGGGGCTGGTTTTGGGGCAAGGAGCTTCCAACGGATTCGGTGCTGTACCTGCATGCCACCACGGCCTGCCTGGCCACCGTGGTCATCATGCAAATGGCAAATCTGTTCGCCTGCCGCAGCCATGACCGTTCCGCGTTCTGGCTGAGTCCCCGGACCAACCGCCTTATTCCCGCCGGCTTGGCCTTCGAGGGGGCTCTGATCGCCGCCCTGGTCTATTCCCCGCTGGGAAACACCTTGTTCGCCACCATGCCGCTGGGGGCATCCGACTGGTTGCGGGCCGGGGCGTTCGCCGTGCTGCTGCTGTTGGTCGAAGAGGCAAGAAAGCTATTTGTTCGGCACAGGCCGTTCGTCCGTGAAATAAGTGTGCAACATCCAAGAAATTAATATCTTAGCAAATACTCTTGCAATTGCGGATATATCTGCGTTTGGCGGCTTAATATTTTTGACTTTATTTAAAAGCGGCACAATAATTATTATTATTTGCACCGTGTTTTTTGTGTGGCGGTGGTCTGCCTTAATTCTGTGAAAGCGGTCAATCGCCCGCTTCGGGGATATGACTTCCCGCTGTGTCGGTGTAGATAAAAAATAATATATGAAAAATTTGTAGAAAATGGCGAAAATTTGAGTGATAGCCATATGTTGTGATTGTCGAATGTGAAAATGTTTTAGTGAGTATTTGACTCCTGGCGCCAAGATTGTTTTTACAACTTGTAATAAAGTGGCTTCGCAGAGTAAGTCGTGCTATATTGTTGCGCTTGTCATTTTTTCTGGCTTTGAGGCCATTCCCCGATCGCCGCCGGTATCCAGAAGGGATGTCTGCACGCGTGGCCACCACGAGGAGGCATCACCATGTCGTATCAGCGGTTCAAGTTCGCGCCGTTACGGGCGCCGCCGGCCGGCCCGCCGAGTTTCGGAGGGCACGAGCCCCTGCTGGCGGACGTTCTGGCCGATCCCATCGTCCTTCGCCTGATGGTGCGTGACCGCGTCGAATTGGCGACGCTGATGACGCTCATCGGCGATGCGCAAATGCGGCTCCAATGACCGGCCGGTCGTATCGGCCGATGGTCGGCAGCTTCCTGGAGCCAATGGGCTCCGAAGCCGAACAGTCCGGACGGGCGATGAGCGCAAGTCGGGGATTGCTGAAATTCCTTCAACTTGGATGGTCGGCATCACCGGTGCGGGTCGGCGACCGTTTTCGCAAGGCCCACGACCAGTTCGGCACGATTTGGGAGGTCATGCGGATATGGAAGACCGTCGATGGCCTGCTCCATGTCCGCCTCAGAGGCCTCGATGCTCAGGGCGAGTCCCGAATCATCTCGGCCGTCACCTTGGCGGATTCGGCATATTTCCTTCCGCATCCGGCGTCGTCGGACATGAATTGAAGCCGCTTACTCGACCGTAAGCAATTCCCGCAGGACATAGGGCAGGATGCCGCCGTGGCGGAGATAGTCCAACTCGACGGCGGTATCGATGCGCAGTTGCACTGTGACGCGGCGGCCGGGACCCGAGCGTCCGATCACCTCCAGAATCAGATTCTGCCTGGGCTGCAGCGTTCCGGTCAGGCCCCGGATGTGGAATTCCTCGTCCCCGACAATGCCCAAAGATTCTGCGGATTCGCCGTCCCGAAATTGCAGCGGCAGCACCCCCATACCGACTAAGTTGGAGCGGTGGATGCGTTCGAAGCTTTGCGCCACCACCGCCCGCACGCCAAGCAGCTTTGGTCCCTTGGCCGCCCAGTCGCGGCTGGAGCCGGTGCCGTATTCGGTGCCGGCGAAGACTATGGTGGGGATCCCCGCCTCCTGATAACGCATTGCCACATCGAATATGGACAGCACCGTGTCGTCGGGTTGATGGCGGGTCATCCCGCCTTCGATGCGCGATCCATCGGCGTTGACGGGCAGCATCAGGTTGCGGATGCGCACATTGGCGAAGGTTCCGCGCATCATCACTTCGTGGTTTCCGCGGCGTGCGCCGTAGCTGTTGAAATCGGCCGCCGTGACGCCTTGGGCCATCAGGTACTGCCCGGCGGGAGAGGAAATGGCGATGGAGCCGGCCGGGCTGATATGGTCGGTGGTGACCGAGTCGCCGAAGACCGCCAGGGCGCGGGCACCGACGATGTCGCCCACGCCGTCGGGATGCAGGGAGAATTGGCGAAAGAACGGCGGCTCGGCGATAAAGGTGGACGGGGTCCATGCATAGACCTCACCGGCATCGGTGGGGATGTCGTTCCACAGCGGATTGCCGTGGACGAAATCGCGGTACAGGCGGCGATAGATCTCCGGATCGGTGGCCTCCAACAAGGCATCGGCCACTTCGGCGCTGCTGGGCCAGATATCGCTCAACATCACCTGCCGGCCGTCTTTGTCCGTTCCCAGTGGCTCGCGGGTCAGGTCGATGGTGACACGGCCGGCCAGGGCAAAGGCCACCACCAGCGGCGGGCTCATCAGGAAATTGGCCTTCAAGGCGAGATGGATGCGGGCCTCGAAATTGCGGTTGCCGGACAGCACGGCGGCACAGACCAGGTCGTCCGCGACGATGGCTCGCTCCAGTTCCGGCATCAGTGGCCCTGAATTGCCGATACAGGTGGTGCAGCCATACGCGACGACCCGGAAGCCCAATGTCTCCAGGTCCCCCAGCAGTCCGGCCTTGTCCAGGTATTCGGTGACCACCCGCGACCCCGGGGCCAGCGAGGTCTTGACCCGCGGCCCCACCCTCAGCCCCCGCGCCACCGCCTTGCGGGCCAGCAGGCCTGCCGCCAGCATGACGCCGGGATTGGAGGTGTTGGTGCATGAGGTGATGGCGGCGATCAGCACATCGCCATGGCCGATATCGGCGGCGGCGGTGCTCTCGACCAAATGGCGCCGCTCCAATGTCTCGGCCGGTCGGCCGTAGCCGTCCTCTTGCGCGGGGGCCGAGAACAGTCTGGCAAAGACCCGCCCCATATCCGGCAGGTTCAGGCGATCCTGCGGTCGCTTGGGGCCGGCGATGGAGGGTTGTACCGAGCCCAGGTCGAAATCGATGATCTCGCTGTAGTCGATGTCGCCGGCCATGGGCATCCCGAACAGCCCCTGCGCGGTGAAGTAGGCGCGGAACGCCTCGATCTCCGCTTCGGTACGGCCGGTGGCGGCCATATATTTGACGGTTTCCCCGTCCACCGGGAAGAAGCCCATGGTGGCGCCGTATTCCGGCGCCATGTTGGCGATGGTGGCGCGGTCGGGAACCGCCAGAGAGCGGGTCCCTTCGCCGAAGAACTCGACGAACTTGCCCACCACCTTGGCGCGGCGCAGACGTTCGGTAAGGAACAGCACCAGATCGGTGGCGGTGGCGCCTTCGGGCAGGAGTCCGCGCAGATGCACACCGACCACGTCGGGGGTGAGGAACACCAGGGGCTGGCCCAGCATTCCGGCTTCCGCCTCGATGCCGCCGACGCCCCAGCCGACCACGCCCAGGGCGTTGATCATGGTCGTGTGGGAATCGGTGCCGACCAATGTGTCGGGATAGGTGATGCCGTTCCGTTCGAGTACACCGCGCGCCAGGAATTCCAGATTGACCTGATGGACGATGCCGATGCCCGGCGGCACCACCCGGAAGGTGTCGAAGGCCTGCATCCCCCATTTGATGAAGCGATAGCGCTCGGCATTGCGCTGGAACTCCCGGCGCATGTTGAGGCCCAGTGAATCCGCCTCGCCGTAATGGTCCACCTGGACGGAATGGTCGACCACCAGATCGACCGGAACAAGCGGCTCGATCATCTTCGGGTTCTTGCCGAAGGCCTGGGCCACGCCGCGCATGGCCGCCAGATCGCACAGCAGCGGCACGCCGGTGAAGTCCTGCAGCACGATGCGGGCGACAACGAAGGGGATTTCCTGCGTGCGCGGCGCATTGGGGCGCCAATTGGCCAATTGGCGGACATGCTCTTCGCTGATTCTGTTGCCGTCGCAGTTGCGCAGCAGGGATTCCAAAATGATCCGGATGGACACGGGCAGGCGCTTCACCGGACCATCGGTCACGGCATCCAGGGCGGCCAGGGCGTAATAGCGGGATGACGTTTCTTGGCCGGGCGAAAGTTCGCGTAACGCGCAGAATGGATCTGGGAGCATGATGGTCTCCGTCGAGGTCACACTGGAGAGGAGCAGCGCATGAGCGCCACTCGGCCGGAAAAGGATTCCTTCGGCGTCATCCAGGTGCCCGAGTCTCACATATGGGGTGCCCAGACCCAGCGTTCGTTGGAATATTTCGCCATATCCGTCGAGCGCATGCCGCCCGAGCTGATATCGGCGCTGGCGCGGGTCAAGGGCGCCTGCGCCAAGGTCAACGCCGATCTCGGCCTGCTGCCCGCCCGCAAGGCGGACGCCGTCATCGCCGCGGTGCAGGAAGTCCTGAGCGGCCGGCATGGGCGGGAATTCCCCCTGTCGGTCTGGCAGACCGGCTCGGGGACCCAGACCAACATGAACATGAACGAGGTGCTGGCCAATCGCGCATCGGAAATCCTGGGGGGTGAACGCGGTCTGAACCGCTGCGTCCACCCCAACGACGACGTCAATCTGGGGCAGTCGTCAAACGACGTCTTTCCCACCGCCATGCACATTGCAGCAGCCTGCGCCGTGGCCGGCGGGCTTCTGCCCTCGCTCGCCGCGCTTCGTGCCATGCTGGCCGGGCTGGCGGACGAATTCGCCGCCATCGTCAAGATCGGCCGCACCCACCTTCAGGATGCCACTCCCCTGACCCTGGGGCAGGAGTTTTCCGGCTACGCGGCCCAGTTGGACCATGCCGAGGCCGTCCTGCTCGCCACCCTGCCGTCGCTCTATCCGCTGGCCATAGGCGGCACCGCCGTGGGGACCGGGCTCAACACCCATCCCGAATTCGGCGCCCGCGTCGCGGCGGAATTGGCCGCCGACCTTGGCCTGCCCTTCGTCTCCGCCGCCAATAAATTCGCCGCCCTGGCCGCCCATGACGGCTTGGTGGCGATGCACGGCGCCGTCAAGACCCTGGCGACGGCGCTGATGAAGATCGCCAACGACATCCGCTGGCTGTCCTCGGGGCCGCGCTGCGGGTTGGGCGAGATCAGCCTGCCGGAAAACGAGCCCGGCAGCTCGATCATGCCGGGCAAGGTCAACCCCACCCAGTGCGAGGCCCTGACCATGGCCTGCTGCCAGGTGATGGGCAACGATGTGGCCATCACCCTGGGCGGTGCTTTGGGCAACTTCGAGCTGAACGTCTTCAAGCCGCTGATCGCCCATAATGTTCTTCAGAGTGTCCGCCTGATGGCCGACGGCATGGCCGGCTTCGAACGCCATTGCGTGCGCGGCATTACCGCCAATCGGGACCGCATCAGGCAATTGCTGGAGCAATCGCTGATGCTGGTGACGGCGCTGGCGCCCCAGATCGGTTATGACCGGGCCGCCGAGATCGCCAAGCGTGCCCATGCCGAGGGATCGACCCTGCGGCAGACTGCCCTGGCGAGCGGTTACGTGACGGCGGAGCAGTTCGACACAGTGATGGAACGCGTCATGACGGTCTGAGGCCGTCCGTCAGTCCTCGGTCAGGGTCATCAGGATGTCCGCGTACCAGACGCAGTTCAGGCCCAGGGCTTCGTCGAGGACCATGTCGCGCGTTCCCACGTCGAGCCGGGCGGAATGCACGCCCAGCAGCATCCAGGGCAATTCGGCCTGTCGGGGATTGGGATGGGGAATGCGCATGACCACCGGTGCCCCGCTGGTGCCGCGATGGGTCCTGGCATCGGTCAGGAAATACCCCATGCCCTGAAAGCGCAGCCCGAATGACGAGGCGATGATTGCTTGGCGCACCACCGGCATATGGTGCAGCACGTCGTGAAAGCCCAAGGGGAAACCCACCACCAGTAATGCTTCGCCGACCTCCACCTGATCGAAGCGGTCGAGAAGGTGGTCGGGGGTAAACGCTTTGAAAACCATGCCGGGCGGAAGGGCTTCGCGGTTCAGTTCGATTACGGCGACGTCGATAGTCCCTGCCCAATCGCCCCTTTGACGCCAAACTCCGCGACCATCCCGATAGAGCGGAATGGAAAAACCGGTCGATTCGGCAAGGTTGTCGGGATCGATGTGGAGCTCGATCTCGATCCGGTCGGGAGCGTGGCGGTTGGCCTCGTCATAAAGCACATGTCGGCTGGTCACCAGGAACAGCCGGCCGGCCCGCTCGAAAAAGAAGCCGCTGGCGTTGGTCAGGCGGTATTGCCCGTCGAAGGTGATGATCTGGGCGGCGGTGAGGAGAATGGGCTCGATCATGCTCGGTCTCCGACGCCGGGAAGCAGCCGGTCATATTCATCCCTGACCACTCCATAGCACTCGCAGCAGCGCCGTTCGAGTCCGGGGCGGTCGAGAACCGTGATGTGACCCCGGCGGTAGCTGATCAGCCCGGCCTGCTGCAGCCTGCCGGCGGCCTCGGTGACGCCTTCGCGGCGGACGCCCAGCATGTTGGCGATCAATTCCTGGGTCATGACCAACTCGTTGGATTGCAGGCGGTCCAGGCTGAGGAGCAGCCAGCGGCACAATTGCTGATCCAGGGAATGGTGACGATTGCACACGGCGGTCTGGGCCATCTGGGTGATCAGCGCCTGGGTGTAGCGCAGCAGCAGATGTTGGACGGTCCCCGCTCGCTCGAACTCGCGCATCATCAACTCGGCCCTGAGACGCAAGCCAAGGCCGGCGCTCTGGACCACCGCCCAACTGGGGGTGGTCTTGCCGCCCATGAACAGCGAAATGCCGACAATGCCTTCGGACCCGACGACGGCGATCTCCGCCGAGGAGCCGTCCGCCGTCACGTATAGCAGCGAGACGATGGACGTCAGGGGAAAATGGACATGGGACATTTGGCCGCCGGGCTCGTACAGCACCGTTCCCAAGGGCATTTCTACCGGTTCCAGATGGGGGCGCCAGCGCGCCAGTTCCGCTTCCGGCAAGGTCGCCAATAGCCGATTCCGAGCAAGATCCAAAGGAGGGGCGGTCATGACGGCAGGACCTCGCATGGGTGCGCCGGCGTACAGACAGGCGATCCGGCCAGGGTGCACAATTCTACTTAAAGGTATCGCCGCCGTTTCTGCGGCAGGAGCAGTTCCATGAACCCTATCACCTTTTTTGTCGCGGCGACCACCGCAGCGGCCGGAGCGGCCTTCGCCGCCCTAGGCAGTCTCAACCCCGCCATCGCCCTGTGGATCACGGCCGCGATCATCTCGCAATCCCTGAAGATGGCCAACACCTGGGAGAAATTCGTGGTGCTGCGCGCCGGAAGGTTGCAGGGTGTGAAGGGCGCCGGCCTGTTCATGATCATTCCAATCCTGGACAGCGTGGTGGCCATCATCGACGAACGCATCCAGACCACCGCCTTCAATGCCGAACAGGCCCTGACCAAGGACACGGTTCCGGTCAACGTCGATGCCATCATCTTCTGGCACGTCCATGACGCCGAGAAGGCCGCTTTGGCGATCACCAACTTTCAGCAGGCCATCGATCGGGTGGCGCAAACCTCGCTGCGCGAGATGATCGGGTCATCCATGCTGTCGACATTGCTGTCCGACCGCAAGGCCGCCGACCAGCACTTGTGCGAGGAAATTGGACAGAAGACCGCCGAATGGGGCGTCACCGTCACCTCGGTGGAGATTCGCGACGTCGCCATTCCCGAGGCGCTGCAAGATGCCATGTCCCGTCAGGCCCAGGCCGAACGGGAGAAACAGGCCCGCATCATTCTGGGCGCGGCCGAAGCGGAGATCGCCGGCAAGTTCGTCGAGGCCGCCAAGATCTACGCCGATCATCCCGCCGCCCTGCAACTGCGCGCCATGAACATCATCTACGAGACCACCAAGGAGCGCGGCACGACCATTCTGATCCCCAGTTCCATGGTGGACAGTATGAATCCTGCGACGACCCTGCCTCTCGCCATGTCCCTCAAGGCCGAGGAGAAGGCGCGGCCGATGCAGTTCCACGCCTGATCCGCGCGCCTTTCGCGCCGCGGAGCTCACAGGAGACAAAAATGACCGACCTACAGCCGCACGCACCGTTCAATCTGAAGGACTGGATGGTTCCCCCGGTGATCGTTCCGATCGCCCTCTTCCTTCTCATCGCGATCTGGGTCGCCGTCCGACCCTATGTGGGATAAGGAGCAATCATAATGTCCGCCAACACAATGATCTTCCCCGTGAACGGGGGAATCTCCGGAATGAACTGTCTGGCCATATTCCTCAATGGCTCGGGCCTCTCGGGAGATTGGCATTTCGCTCGCGGAAGCCGCTTCGACCAGACATCCGTCGCCATCGACTTCGACCATCCAGAGGACATGGCCCTGGCGAGAAGGCGCTATCAACACCCGCCGCCCCAGGCCATCGCCCTGATCAACGGGCTGTAGAGATCACGAAGGATCGATATCGTGGGACACGGCATTGAGACAGGGGAAGAACTGAAAAAGGGAGTGGTCGGCGTGTTCCGCATTCTGGACAGTTGGAAACTGAGCGCGTCGGAAGTACGGGGGATTCTTGGCTTCCCCTTTGGAACCCAGCTTGCTGAATGGCGGGCGGGTGATCTCTCCAGCATGCCGCTGGATGTGGTGAGCCGCCTTCGTCATATCGGTTCGATCTATAGGCTTCTACTGGGGGCTCCGCTCGAGGGCGGTGCTTGGCTGCGCCGGCCTGTCACCCAGTTCGGCAACCAGACGTCGCTGGAGCGCATGGCCTCTGGCGATATAGTCGACCTGATTGCCGTTCACGATTATCTGAAGGCCCATTATGGCACGGGTAGGTTGAAGGCCTATCGGGTGGCCCGTGGCCGCCAGTGAATGCCATCACCCGATGGAGATATCGCTGTGGAGGAAATCACCCCATTTCAACTCAGCCGCGCTTATGCCGCCGGATGGAGTGCGGGAAGGGCCTATCGGGCGGATGACGAAACCGAACTGAACGTCGTCGCCGACCGGGAGAATCCTTTCGACGGACCGGCTATCCGAGCGCGCTGGACTGAAGGCTTCATGGCGGGAGCCTCGCACGACGTAACGCGCTCCCGTGGACTTGGCCGCAAATATTTCGGCTGAAGCGGGAGAGGAAACATAAAAGTTCTGAGGTATCCGTCAAGAAGTGGAAATGCCATGCAATACGAAATTACCCTAAGTGGCCGTAGTGGGGCGGAAAATGAAGAGAGCGCAAGGGAGCTCGTGCGCCTCCTGGCAGCCTCGCTCAAGCAAGAGAATGTCAGCTATAACCTCGATATCTGGGATACTCAAAAGAACGTCGCGGTGATGTCTATCCACGGGCGGGGAAACCAAACTCCCCAGATTGTGACGCGCTCCACCGACGGCTAAGGCATCGGTTCCCAATAGCCGGCAGATTCCCAGTTCATTGGCAAGAGTGTCCCCGGACTGAAAAATGACCCAGCCGGACGGAGAGTCTCGGCGATTCTTCTGCCGGTGTCCGGTTCCCCAAGAGGAGTATGATGTCAGTTTTCATTGTAGCGCTGTCTTCAAGTCTTCACCTAAGCTCTGTTGACAAAGGGGATTCTCAAGCTCGCCCGGACGTGATTCAACACTGGTCTTTGCGGAGACCGTGGCATGCGTGGCGATCTGATGGACGGGGAATGGGGGCTCATCGGGGAGTTGTTGCCCGCCGAACGGGGGCGCGGTTGCCGCCCTTCCCATGACAATCGGCGCTTCATCAACGGCATGCTTTACGTGCTGCGGGTCTGGTGCCCGTGGCGCGACATGCACGAGCGTTACGGCAAATGGAATTCGGTCTATGTCCGGTTCCGCCGCTGGGCCGAGCAAGGCGTGTGGGACGCCCTGTTGGAAACTCTGGTCGATCTCGGCCTGACCGACGATTGGCAGCACATGATCGACAGCACCATTGTCCGAGGGCACAGCCAAGCCGCTGGCGCAAAAGGGGGACTCATAAGGAAGGTTTTGGTCGAAGCCGCGGCGGCTTTACGAGCAAAATCCACGCCCGCGCGGACGGTCAGGGACGCCCTCTTGGCTTCAAGCTGACCGGCGGCGAAGTCTCGGATTATCAGGCGGTCGAAGACCTGATGGCATTGCCGCCCGCCACCCCGCGCATGCTGCTGGCCGACAAGGGCTATGACGGCGATGCAGTGCGCGAGAACCTGCTTTTCCACGGCATCCTGCCGGTGATCCCGCCAAGGGCCAATCGTTCTCAGCCAATTGCATGCGATTTCCTGCGATACAAAGACCGTAACCGCATCGAACGCATGTTCAACCGCCTCAAGCAGTTCCGCCGCATCGCCACTCGCTACGACAAAACCGCCAAATCCTTCCTCGGCTTCCTGCATCTTGCCGCTGCCAAGCTCTGGCTACCGGCCTTTGTCAACAGGGCCTAGAGCGGCGTGCGTTTAATCTGAAACATACCCGGCTTCCCTGAGGTAGTTCCAGCATTCGTCTGGGGTGTAGAGATCGCAGATATTGCCGACGGCCTTCCAGAGGTCGTCGATGGTGCGCGCGCCGATCCGTCGGAGATGAGCCTTGAGTTTGGCAAAGGCCATCTCGATTGGGTTTAGGTCTGGGCTGTATGGGGGTAGGAACAGGAACCAGGCGCCTCTCTCCTTGAGGATGGCCTTGGCCTTCTCGCTTTTATGGCTGGAGAGGTTGTCGAGGATGACGACGTCGCCCGGCTGGAGCGTCGGGGCCAGTTGGGTCTCGACGTAGACCTCGAAGGTTTGTCGGTTCATGGGGCCGTTTATGATCCAGGGTGCCGTCAGACCGTCACAGCGCAAGGCGGCGATGAAGGTTTGGGTTCCCCAGTGGCCGAATGGCGCGCGGGCCTTGAACCGTTGCCCTCGCGGTGCCCGTCCCCGCAACCGGGTCATCTTGGTGGTGGTGGCGGTCTCGTCGATGAACGCCAGCCGGTGAGGCTCCTGGCACATCCGGGGCTGGCGGTGGCTCAGCCAGGTCCGGCGCTCCGCCACCACATCATCGCGACCGGCTTCGGTGGCCAGCAGCGTTTTTTTTGACGCTGAAGCCTTGCCCGATCAGAAACCGCGAGAGTGACGCCGGGTGGGCCGTGACGCCGCATTCGGCCTTCAGCTTGGCCGCCAGTTCCGGCATCGTGATGTCGCCTTGCGCCTCCACCCAGCCGGTCAGAAGAGCGGCAAAGGCCGCCAGCTTACCACCGCCCGGCGGACGGCCTTGCCGCAAGGGCTCCAACGAACCCGTCGCCGCCATCCGTTGTGCAAGACGGACGCTGGTCGCGGCGCTCACTCCAAAATGCCGAGCCGCCGCTCGCCGCGATTCGCCGTGTTCGATCTTACCGTAAACACGGACCCGAAGATCTGATGATAGCCATTTGCCCATGATCCACCTCCAATGAGGTTGAATCACTTTTTCGCCTACAAGGGAATCCCCTGCGATTCAGATTTCAGGTCCGATGCTCTAAGCTCTGACCATCGTCGATGGGATTTCGGGCCGAAGCCGCACAGATGCCGCACACGCGTCACAACCCGTTGAATGTCCTCATCCTCTCAGCGAATCATAATCCTGGGGTCGGGGGTTCAAGTCCCTCTCCCGCTACCATCGAGACAGTCCTTGCGACTGACATAGGCCTCCCCAGGGCGCAAGCCCTTGGGGAGGCTTAGTGTTTCCAGGATGGCCCACTGGAAGCGCAAGCTGGGCCGATCTCATCGCCGCGGGCGTCACCATTTTTGGTTCTTCGCCGAATTCCGGGATAAGTGCCGCATAGGGGCGGACAACGGCCCCTTCTGACAAACTGGTAGTCGCCAAACCAAACAGACTGCCAGGGGGTACCGTTGTCCGAGGGGGATGCTACGGCATGGCTCGGTGGCTGGGAAGGCTACCGGTTGGAAAAGACCGAGCGCGTCGCGGGCAACAAGCCCGCGGTTTGGGTCACGCTGGCGAGCCTGCCGGGCCTGCCGATGATCTGCGAGGGCTGCGGCGAAGCGGTCGCGCAGGTCCACGAGAGCACCATGCGCACGGTGCGCGACCTGCCCCATCCTGGATGCCGAGACATGGCTGTTGGTGCCGCGCCGTCGGCTTGCCTGTCCGCGCTGCGGCCCCAGGCTGGAGCGGTTGGCCTGGCTGGGCCGGTATTCCCGGTTGACCGCGCGGCTGGCCGAGAGCGTGGCGAAGCTGTGCCAGGTCCTGCCGGTGAAGCGGGGGGCGGTGTTCTTCGGCTTGGCTTGGACGACCGTCACGGCCATCGACAAGAAATATCTGGCGCAGACCCTGGGGCCGGTCGATCTGGCCGGCTTCCGCGAGATCGCCAAGGACGAGGACTGGGTGCGGCTTGATGAATTGCTGGCAGCCAATGAACCCCTGATGACGGCCTACGTGCTGAAGGACGAGCTTAAGGAGCTACTATGGCGCCACACCGACCCCGAAGCCGCCAAACGAGCTTGGCAAGCCTGGAAGGATCGCGCCTTGGCTGCCGCCATCAAGCCCCTCGTCACCTTCGTAAGGCCGTCGCCTTGCTGCGGTCAACCCTCGCGGCTGGTCCTGTGGGCACGATGGAGAAGAGATGGTGGGCGATGTAGGGATTGAACCTACGACCCCACCCGTGTGAAGGGTGTGCTCTCCCGCTGAGCTAATCGCCCATCTCTTCGGCCGGAGGTTTCCCTCCGAAATCCCCGGACGGAGCGGACCGTCGGGGAGGGCCGCTTTATATGGCGCCCTGCCGGACCTGTCAAGCGGGCATTCACGCCGTTTCGCGGTCGATGACGCGAATGGTCTCGGGTGGCTGGTAGCTTTCCAGCAGGGCGAGCAGGGTGTCGGGGTCGTGGTGAACCGCGGTCATCCGGCGGTGGCGGGGCTTGACGAAGCCTTCGTCGGCCATGTGGTCGAGAAAGGCGTGCAGGCGATCGAAATAGCCCGCCACGTCCAGGAAGCCCAGCGGCTTGGCGTGCAGGCCCAACTGGCCCCAGGTCCAGATCTCGAACAGCTCCTCCAGCGTGCCGATGCCGCCGGGCAGGGCGATGAAGGCGTCGGACAGCTCGGCCATGGTGGCCTTGCGCTCGTGCATGCTGGCCACCACCCTGAGTTCCGTCAGCTCGGGGTGGCCCACCTCCCATTTCAGCATGGATTCGGGGATGACGCCGATCACCTTTCCGCCCGCCTCCAGGGCGGCATCGGCCAGGATGCCCATCAGGCCCACGTTGCCGCCGCCATAGACCAGGGTCAGGCCGCGCCCGGCCAGCAGGCGGCCCAGCCGGGCCGCCGCCTCGGCATAGGCCGGGTTGGCGCCGGAATTGGAACCGCAGAAGACGCAGACCCGCTTCATGTCAGCCTCCTTCGGCCAGAATCTTGGCGAAGGCGCGCACCGCCGCCTCGGGGCCTTCCGCGTGGTTCCACACGCCCCCCGACACCGCCAGGAAATCGGCGCCCGCCGCCACCAGGGGGCGGCAGTTCTCCACCGTGATGCCGCCGATGGCGACGCAGGGCACGGTGAACAGGCCGTGCCACCATTCCAGGATCTCGATACCGGCGCGGGTGGGGGCGTCCTTGGTTTCGGTGGGGAAGAAGGCGCCGAACGCCACGTAATCGGCCCCGGCTTCGCCGGCCTCCATGGCCAGATGGCGGGAATCGTGGCAGGTGACGCCGACGATGCCCTCGGGGCCCACCGCCTGGCGGGCCGCCTTGTACGAGGCGTCGCTCTGGCCCACATGGACGCCATCGCACCCCGTTTCGAAGGCCAGGTCGGGACGGTCGTTCAACAGCACCGCCACGCCGCGCCGCTGGGCGGGGGGGCGCAGCACGTCCACCACGCGGGCGATGGCATCGTCGTCCAGGCCCTTCAGGCGGATCTGCAGGCAGGCGACGTCGCCGGCATCCAGGGCGGCCTCCAGGGTCCTGACCCATTCGAAGGGCTTTTCGATGACGGGCGGGGTGATCAGGTAGAGACGGCAGGAATCGGCGGAAATGGCGGGCCTCGCTTGAGCGGCTGGGTTGCGGATGGTCTGGATGCACCATGGCACCGCGCCGATTATGGCGCAACTGCCCTGATCTGCCCCGAAAGAATCACAATTCGTCCCTTATTCCGCCATGGGCGGGAGCGACCTTATTCCTACCGAACGCGCCATGACGGCCGTCGGAAACGAGATAGAGAAAAGGAAGCCTCCCATGCGTGCCACCCGTTTCCTCGCCACCGCCCTCGTCGCCGCCTCGCTGTTCCCCGTGGCGGCCCTGGCCCAGGGCAGCACGTCGACCACCACCACGCCGCCCGCCGCCGCCGCCGCCAAGGTGGAAAAGGGCAAGAGCGACGCCGCCCACGCCAAGAAGGACGCCAAGGACCACGGCAACAAGGCCGCCACCGCCGCCACTCCCGCGACGCCGGCGACTCCCGCCACTCCCGCCACTCCCGCCACTCCGGCGACCGCCAAGTAGTCGTCTTCAAATGACGACGGCCCCCTTCCCGGCGCGAGGAAGGGGGCCGTCGGTGTTTGTGGTTCAGCCCAGCGCGGAGAGCAGGCTGCCGGCATTGCCGGCCAGGCCGCCGCTGGCCGTCGAGCCGCCGCCCAGATAGTCGAGCAGGCTGGAGCCCCGGCCCAGCAGCGAGCCCAGTACCGTCACCTGCGAGGAAATGGCGCCCCTGGTGCCCAGATAGGGCCGGATGGCGTCGTCCATGCCCTTGGCGGCCTGGGCCACCAGCGACTGCACCGCCGCCGGGTCCTTGCCCAGCGCCTGGGCCAGCACGGACTGGTCGATGGACAGCGTGCCGTCCTTTTCCACCGAGATGCCGATATCGGCCAGGGTCGAGACGTCGCCGCCGGTGGAATAGCCGGCCATGGCGGCGTCGCCGATGCGCTTGAACATGCCGGCGGCGAGATTGGCGTTGGCCGCCAGTTCGCCCTTGTCGCCGGTCATCTCGACGATGGCCTGCTGCAGCCCGTTGAAGGATTTCATCATCTTCTGGACGGTGTCGGTCAGCGAGGATTTCGGCACGCTCTGCGATCCGGTTTCGGAGAAGGTGGCCGTGGTGCCGAAGGCCACCGGGACGTCGGTATTGGCCGGCCAGCTGAAATCGGTGCCGTCGATGGTGTAGATGGCGTCCATGGCCTCGGCGGTCATGGTGAGCGGCGAGGTGTCGGGCCGCGACGGATCGAACTCCAGCTCGCTCAGGCCCGACAGGGCGAAGGCCCTGGTCGCGCCGGTGTCCTTGCCGCTGATCTCCAGCTCGAAGCCGCCGCCCGATTCCACCACCCGGGCGGAAAGGCCGATGGCGGCGTCGTTGATGGATTGGGCGATGTCGTTGAGGGAGCCTCCGGCAATGGCGATCTCCACCGGCTCGCCCGTGGCGTTGAAGGCCCCGGTCTCGCTGTCCAGCTCGCCCAGCAGCACCTGGAGGGTGCCGGTGCCCAGCGACACCGAATCGGGATCGCCGAACAGCGAGGATACCAGGGTCTGGGACTGGGCCAGTTGGCTCACCTCCACCTGGACGGAACCGGCGCTTCCCCCTTCGGCGGCATGGGCGGCCACCGACTGCAATTCGCCGTCCACCTGGGCGCCCAGGGTGGCGAGGCGGGTATAGCCCAGCATGGCCTGGCCGCTCTGGGCCGAACCCAGCGACAGGGAATAGGCCTCGTCGCGGCCCAGGCTGAGGGGGCTGGCCGCCGGATTGGCGGAGGTCGCGCTGCCGTCCGCCTTCTGGGTCGGGTTGGCGTACTGCTTCAACAGGCCGGCAAGGGCGGTCGGCAGGGCGGAAACGGCGTTGGTGCTCATGGCCTTGTGCTCCGGGGCGCGGGCGGCGCCCACTGCGAGGTGAATCCTTGCACAATGCTCAAGCAATGGCCGTGCCATTCTATATTATATTGATATTGCTGTGCTTATGTTGCACGGCGAGGTTCTGAAGGCGGCAAAGTTTGCCGATGTGGCTCTGATTGGGTTCAACTCCACCGTCATGGCCGGGACGATGCCCGGCCATGACGGTGAGGCTGGGCGGGGCGATCCGCTCTGTCCTCTTGGTGTCCTTGGTGTCCTTGGTGTCTTGGTGGTTGAAGAGGCTTTTCCGTATCCCCATTCCGGTGGAGCCATCTCAAACCAAGCCTGGGCAAGGCAAGAGACCAGTGCTGGCCGAATTGAACCGGACACCCGTGGCACAAGGCCGTGCATGACGTCTCAGGGAGATGATGTGAGGTGCCGCCAGTGGCGCAGCAGCATGTCCAGCTTGGCCAGCACCAGCTTGGCCTCGGCGATTTCCAGGTCGAGGAAGGCCTCCACCGAGCGTCCCGCCAGCATGGCCCGGCGGGCGCCGGAGACCAGCCGGGCGCCGGCTGCGAGGCGCAGGCCGCTCAAGGAGGCGCCCACCATCACCGGCTGGCCGATATGGCAGGCCAGGGCGGCGAGGCGGCGGTCCCGCTCCCGCGCCTTCGCCGGCAGCAGGGCGGAGACGTCGCGGTTGAGCCAGACGTGGAGCCGGCGCAGATCCTCCATGCCCAGCGGGGCCTTGGCCTTGGGCGGCGTGGCGGTGAAGGTGAGGATGGTGGCCAGCCCGTCCCAGCTTTCCGGCGCGTCCCGTTCGGGGGCGGGGCAGGGCAGCAGCCGCAAGCGGGGCGCGGCCCCGATGGCGGCGCGGATGGAGGCCAGGAAGCGTTCCAGGATGCGGCGCGCCTCGGGCGGCGGCACGGCGTGGAAGGCGGCCATCTCCCACAGCGCCGCCCACCAGCGCATCAACAGGCCGATATTGGCGTCGCCCCCCATGGGCCGGCACCAGGTCTCCCAGGCATCGGGCCAGCAATGGCGCTCGGTATAGGCGTTGTAGCCCTCGGGCAGGGCGGCCTGGCCCAGCAGCACCCGTCCGCCGATGGCGGGCGGCACCAGCAGCGCGCCGGCGAAGGGCGGGCCGGTGAAGAATTTCGAACCGGTGACGATGACCATGAAGCCTTGGCCCAGGTAATGGGCGACGCTTTCCCGGGACAGACGCAGCTGCGAGGCGTCCACCACCACGTCCAGGGAACCGGCGAAGCGCCGCGCCAGATCGATGGTGAAATCGGCACCCGGGGCCACCAGTCCGGTCTTGGAGGTGTCGAGCAGGTGGAGCAGCACCCGGCGGCCCCGCGCCACCTCGCGCTCCACCAGGGCTTGGGCCGCCCGGTTGATCTCGGCCACGGCCAGGGGCGAGCCGGCATCGTCGCGCACCTGCAGGATGGCCAGCTCCACCCGGGCGGCGGTGGCCGCGTCCACGGGAGCGTCCACGGCGACGTGGTGGCCCATGGCGGTGGTGGCGTTGTAATGGCGGCCCGAGGCCGCCTGCAGCACGTTGCTGGCCGTCTCCCTGGGGGCGATCACGATGCTGGTCAGCGGCCTCGGGTCGGCGGCCAGGGCCAGATGCAGGGCGTAGAACTCGGCGTCGGTGCCCGATGGGGTCAGGATGGCCTCGGTGCCCGCCACGGCGCCGCACTGACGGGGAACCTCGCTCCGCACCTCCTCCATGGCGGCGGCGTATTCCTGGTCCAGGCGTCCGACCCGGGCGGCATCGGCCAGACGGCGGCGCAGGCCCTCCACATGGGCGAAGGCGCCGTCCGACACCGAGGTGGCGGTGGTGGACGCGAAGGTGATGGCCCACGGCCGGGGCTTGGGCGAGCAGCCGTAGCGGTTCAGCCCGCTGTCGGGATCGACCCGCAGCCGCTCGTCGCCGCCGGTGGTGAGCAACAGGTCGGTGGGGCCGTCCAGGTCCATGATCAGGACGTCTTGGACTGCTTGATCCGCCGCAGCATGTCCTGGAAGGCCTTGAAGATGCGGCGCATCTGCGGGGCCTTGTAGGGGAAGATGTCGGGCGGGTCCATGGCGTGGACGATCATGGCGGTGTCGGCCTCGAACACCAGCAGGTCGCCGTCCGGCGTTTCGGCGCAGTCCATGGCGAAGTAGTCCAGCCCGATGCGCTCGGCCATGGCGGCGAAGGCGTCGGCGTGGCGGGCGGCGAAGTCCTCGTCGAAGGTGGCGAAGGCGCGGGCCTCCTCGGCGCGCTTTTCGGCGCTTTCACGCATGTCGGCGTTGAGGTAGTGGATCATCCAGTGGCTGGACACCGCCATGTGGCAGACGAAGGGCTTCCCGTCGATCAGGGCGATGCGGTACTTGCGGAACAGGCCGTCCGCTCCCCGGTAATCCACGAAGCTGGACAGGTAATAGGCCTCGGCGGGATGGGCCGCCAGATACAGCGCGATGGTCGAGGGATCGTCCAGCTTGGCCAGCCCCTTGCCCGCATGGGAATCCACCGGCCGGGCGATCACCGGGAAGCTGCCATCGGGCAGCAGGTTGGACAGGGCGACCTCGCCCCGGCCGAGACGCGCCAGCTCTTCCGGATCGGCGCGGGTGGTGGCGGGGATGCGGATGCCGGGCGCTCCGGCCAGCAGGGTGCTGACCCCGTCGCGGGACAGCTGCAGCACCTTGCGCGGATCGTTGAGCACCGGCGGGCAGGGCCACAGGTCGGCGAAGGCGGCGATGCGCTCGAGAATTTCGCGGTTGGCCTCGGACTCGCCGACGATGACCATGGCCATGTCGTGGCCGGGCACCCGTTCCGGCAGGTCGACGCCCGGCACCACGAACAGCAGGTCGAGGCGGATGTCCGAGTCTTCCAGCAGGAACTGGATGGGCACGTTGGACATCAGGTTGCCCGGCGCCGCGAAGGCCAGCAGCCTGATCCCGTCCTCGCCCTCGGCGCCGGTCCGTTCGCGGTAGACCTGATCCTGGACCAGGGCTCGGCCCTGGTAGGTCATGCCCGCCTCTTCATGCCCCAGCAGGAAATGAATGGTGGCGAGATCGAGCAGGGCGGCGGAATCGGTCGGGTCGGCCTCGCTCTGCTTCAGCAGCTGGATGGCCGACGGCACCATGTTCTCGCCATGGAAGGCCATGGTGGTCAGCCGGGCCATGCCCATGGAGCGGGGGGGCCAAGGTCTGTCCTGTCCTGCGGTCACGGGGATTCCTTGGGCTATGGGACGTACCAGACTAGCCTGAAATGGTTAATCATTGCTTCGCTGACACGGCCAGGACCGCATCGACCATGCGGTCGACGTCGTCTTCCCGGGTGCGGTGGTTGACGATGGCGGCGCGGATGGCCAGCGTCCCGTCGATGGTGGTGGTGGAGGGCGCCGCGATGCCGGCCTCCTGCAACGCGGCGACGATGGCCGCCGAATCGGCGCCGGGTCGGTGGAAGCAGACGATGTCGAGCGCCACCGGGGCCAGCAGTTCCAGGGCGGGCTCGGCCTCGACGCGGGCGGCGAGGTGGCGGGCCACCCGGCAGCAGCGGGCCATGGCGGCCCCCAGCGCGTCCATGCCGTGGGCCTTGAGCGTCACCCAGGTCTTCAGCGCCCGGAAGCCCCGCGACAAATCGGGGCCGAAATCGCAGGGCCAGGGCGAGCCGGCGGCCAGCCCCCGCGTCTCGCGCCGCAAATAGGCGGCCGACGAGGCGAAGGCCGCATGGTGCGCCTCGCCGTCCCTGACCAGCAGGTAGCCGGAATCGTAGGGCACCTGCCCCCATTTGTGGAAGTCGAAGGCCAGGGAATCCGAGCGCCCGATGCCGGCCAGCAGCGGGGCCAGCTCGGGCGACATCATGCCCAGCGCCCCGAAGGCGCCGTCCACGTGGAACCACAAGTCCTCCCCGGCGGCGAAATCGGCCAGGGCGTCCAGGTCGTCGACGGCGCCCACATCCACCGTTCCGGCGCTGCCGACCACCATGAACGGCCGCCGCCCGGCGGCCCGGTCGGCCGCCACCGCCTGGCGCAGCGCGACCAGGTCGAGGCGGTGGGCGGCATCGGTGGGCAGCAGGCGCAGGGATTGGGCCCCCATTCCGCTCATCTCGAAGGTCTGGGGAATGGAGCCGTGGGCCGCCCGCGAGGCGTAGGCGGTGAGCCCTTCGGCGCCCGACAGCCCGGTCCGGCGGATGCCGATGCCCAGCGCCTTGGTCCGCGCCACCAGCAGGGCGAGGAAATTGGCCATGGAGGTTCCGGTGACGAACAGGCCGCTGGCGCCTTCGGGATAGCCGAAAAGATGACGCATCCAGCGCAGGATCTGGCGTTCCACCTCCATGGGGGCATGGTCGCGGCCACCCAGATTGGCGTTCAGCCCGCCGGCCAGCATCTCGGCCAGCATGCCTTCCACCGTGCCGGCGCCGTGGACCCAGCCCATGAAGCCGGGATGGACGTTGCCGGGGCCGAAGGGCTCGACCAGGGCGCGGAACTCGGAATCGATGGCGGCGAGGTCCTGGCCGGCCTTGGGCGGCGGGGCGTCGAAGGCGGCCCGCACCTCGACGGGCATGGGGCGCCACACCGGACGCCGGCGCACGTCCCGGATGAAGTCCAGGCTCTCGTCCAGCATGCGGTGGGCCTGGGCGCGCAAGTTCTCCCAATCGGCGGGGTCGAGGCCGGGATCGAGGGCGTCTTCCATGGCCGCCAGGGTGGAATCGGGATGCCCGGCCATCATCAGATGTCCGGCCCGCCCCAGCACCACCGACCGGCCCCGGGGCAGGCGCGCCGCCAGGGCGTGCCCCATATCCGGCGGGGCCATGCGGTCCTGGCCGCCGATGATCACCACGGCGGGGCAGTCGACTTTCGCGGCGGCCTCGTCTCCCCCCTCATAGGCGTCGCAGGCGGCGAGGTCGGCATGCAGCACGCCGGGCGCGGCTTCGGCCAGCAGGGCGGCGGTCTCGGTGATCAGCACCGGCGAGGCGGGGGGCTCCTTGGGGTAGCCCCATTTGGCGATCAGGGCGCCGGCCGCCGGCGGATCGTCGCGGGCCATGTCCAGCAGGGCCGGGTTGACCGGCATGGATGCTGCGGCACCCAGCAGCAACAGGGAACGCACCCGGCCGGGATGGCGGGCGGCGAGATCCAGCGTGGCCAGCGCCCCCATGGAATGGCCGGCCAGGACGGCTCTCTCCACCCCGGCGGCGCTCAGGAACGCCGCCAGCCAGTCGGCCAGGGCGGCGATGGTGGCGAGGGCCGGTCCCTCCGAATTCCCATGCCCGGGCAGGTCGGGCGCCAGCACGCGCCTGCCCCGGGCGGCCAGTCCCTCGGCGATGCCGTTCCAGGCGAGATGGCTGCCGCCGGCGCCATGCACCAGCACCACCACCGGGTCGGAATCCATGCCCGAGGCGACGGCAAAGACGCGCCTGCCCTGCACCGTGATGTCCATCCGCCTCTCCCTCCTGCCAGGGAGCCACTTTAGGAAGGCTGGCGAAAGGCGGCAAGGCCGCTATAGTTTCCGGCCGGAACCAGCGGGAGAAGCGACGTGCGTGCCAGCGACAGCCTGATCGACCATATCTTCAAGACGGTGCGGACCATCGCCGTGGTGGGGTTCAGCAACAATCCGTCGCGGCCCAGCCATTACGTCGCCGCCTGTCTCCAGCAGCATGGCTACCGCGTCGTGCCGGTCAATCCCGGCCTGGACGGGCAGGAATTCCTGGGCGAGACGGTCTATGCGGATCTGAAATCCATCCCCTTTCCGGTGGACATGGTGGACATCTTCCGCAATTCCGAGGCCGCCGGCCCCATCACCGACGAGGCCATCGCCATCGGCGCCAAGGTGGTCTGGATGCAGTTGGACGTGATCAACGAGGACGCGGCCAGGCGCGCCGAGGCTGCGGGACTGGCGGTGGTGATGGACCGCTGCCCCAAGATGGAACTGGGCCGGCGGGGCTAGATATCCGCGGCCGCCATGTTGTCGGTGACGATGCGCGACGGCGGGAAGATGACGGTCACCGTGGTGCCCCGTCCCGGCTCGCTGTCCAGGTCGAGCGTTCCGCCATGGGCGCCGACCAGGGCCTTGGTGAGCGGCAGGCCGAGGCCGCTGCCCTCGTACTTGCGCGACAGCCTTGTGTCGGCCTGGACGAAGGGCTCCATCACCCGCTGCATCTCGTCCGGCGTCATGCCGATACCGGAATCGGTCACGGTGATGGTGAAGCCGGCCGGGGTGACGCGGGCGCCGATGGTGACCTTGCCGCCCTCGTCGGTGAATTTCACCGCGTTGGACCCCAGGTTGAGGATGATCTGGCGCAGCCGCCGTTCGTCGGCCAGCAGCAGCGGCAGCGAGGGGGGAAGGTCCTCGGCGAGGTTGATGCCGGCATTGTCGGCGCGGCGGCCCAGCAGCCGGATGGCGGCGCGGATCATGTCCGGCACGTGCACCGCCGTCTCCAGCAGGTCGGTCATGCCGGCCTCGGCCTTGGACATGTCCAGGATGTCGTTGATCAGTTCCAGCAGATGCTGGCCGCTTTCGTGGATGTCGTCCACGTAGGTGCGGTAGCTGGCCGGCTCCAGGGGGCCGAAGATCTCGTGCTTCATCATCTCGGAAAAGCCGATGATGGCATTGAGCGGCGTACGCAGCTCGTGGCTGATATTGGCCAGGAAGGTGTTCTTGGCCCGGTTCCCGCGTTCTGCCTCCTCCTTGGCGTCGCGCAGCGTCTGCTCGGTGCGCTTCCTGAAGGTGACGTCGGTGAAGCTGAGGATCAGCCCGCCGCCGGGCATGGAGGAGGAGCGCACCTCCATGATGATGCCGTTGGAAGCGAAATGCTCGAACACCATCTCCGGCCGTTCGCGGATGCTTTCCGCCAGATCGGCGGTCAGCTGGGCGCTCTGCTTGCCGGGGGGCGTGTCGTTGGCGGCCAGCAGCGCCATGAACAGCGAGATGTCGATGGTGCCGGGCGTGATCTCGGCCTTGGGCAGGCCCAGCATGCGGATGGCCGATTCGTTCAGGGCGACCAGGGCGTCGTCGGCGGCGAACACCGCCACGCCCTGGGGCATGTTGTCGATGATGGCCTGCAGCCGGTCGGCCTGCTGGCGCAGGCGGCGCTGGCTGTCGATCAGGGCGCGTTCGTTCTTTCTGCGCTCGCTGATGTCGCGGATCACGCCGATGAAGGTCAGCATGTCGCCCTGGTGCATCTCGGCGATGGCCAGTTCCATGGGAAAGCGGGTGCCGTCGCGGCGCAGCCCTTCCACCTCGCGGCCCGCCGAGCCGATCTTGCGGATGCCGGTCTTCAGATAGGCGCGGATATAGCCGTCATGGGCGGCATGGTGGGGATCGGGCATCAGCATGTTGACGTTGCGCCCCACCACCTGCTCGGCCGGCCAGCCGAACAGGCGCTCGGCCGCCGGATTGAAGCTCAAGACCGTGCCGGTCTCGTCGATGGTGACGATGCCGTCCACCACGGTGTCCATCACGCCCTTCAGCCAGGACACGGTGCCTTCCAGGGAAATCTGCGCCTGCTTGCGGGGCGTGATGTCGCGCAGGATGCGCAACTGGCCGCCTTCCTGGGTCGCGTATGCCGTAACGCTGATCCACTGCCCGTCGCGGAACTTGTCCTCGCTGGCGGTGGCGTCGGTCAGGCCGCCACCCGACATCTTGCGGCCCAGCCAGCCCTCGTCCTTGTTCTCCCGCCGGGCCAGCTCGGCCATCAGCTCGCCGAAGCCGGCGCCGGGGACGATCAGATCCCTGATGGGGGCCAGCAGCTGGCGATACCGCTCGTTGCAGGTGATCAGGCGGTTGGCCGAATCAAAAAGGGCGACGCCGTCCCGGCTGTTGCCCAGCGCCTCGACCAGCAGGCGCTGGGCATCCAGCGCCGCCTGCCCATCCGCCGGGGGGCGGGCACGGCGACGGCCGAGGACGAACAGCGTCGCCGCCGCTCCCACGGCCATGCCGGCCAAGGCCGCCTCGACCCCCGCGAACGGCATGCTCCCCTCCTATTCGTCGTAGGAGGCGAGGCAGGTGAAGGGGACGTCCAGTTCCTTGAGCCGCTGCTTGCCGGGCAGGAAGGCCAGGTCGATGATCGAGGCCGCGCCGGTGACGTGGGCGCCGATCTTGCGCAGCAGCTCGACGCCGGCCGCCATGGTGCCGCCGGTGGCCAGCAGATCGTCCAGGATCACCACCCGCTGCCCCTCGGCGATGGCGTCTTCCTGAATCTCGATGGTGTCGGTGCCGTATTCCAGCGCGTAGTCGTGACGGATGGTCTTGCCCGGCAGCTTGCCCTTCTTGCGCAGCATGACGAAGCCGCAGCCCAGCTTCAGCGCCAGCGGGGCCGCCACCAGGAAGCCGCGCGACTCGATGCCGGCCAGCACGTCGGGCTGGAACTTGATGATGTCGCGGGCCAGGCGGCCCATGGCCACCTGCCAGGCGTCGGGATGGGCCAGCAGGGTGGAGATGTCGTAGAACAGGATGCCCGGCTTGGGGAAGTCGGGAACGCCCCTGATATGATCCTTGATGTTCATGACGGCACTCGGTGTTGCGGTTGCGGGATTATGGTAGACCCAGCCTTGATCCGGGTCAAAGTAACAACGGCAGAAGGGTCTTTTCCACCGCTTCCAGCGGAATGGCCTCCATGGCCTCGCCGCCGAAATCCTGGGCGCGCAGGACGGCCGCCCGGCGGGTGTGGGGTGCGAACTTGTCGGCGGCCGTGGGGCCGAACAGCGAGACCAGCGGAATGTCGGCGGCACCCAGCATGTGGCCGGTGCCGCTGTCGTTGGCCACCGCCGCCGCCAGCCGGCGGCCCAGCGCGATGGTGAGCATGGGGGTGAGCTTCGGCGTGTCCTGCAGCGGCAGCAAGGCCTGGGGCAGGGCGGCCCGGATGGTGGCGGCCCAATCCTCGGCCTCGGCGGGGCCCAGCAGGAACACCGGGACCGCGTCCCGCAATCGGCCGGCAAGGGCGATGTAGCGCTCCAGCGGCCAGCACTTCCAGCGTCCGCCCGCACCGGGGGCCAGCCCCACGTAGCGCGGGCCGGGGGGCAGCAGGCGATCGGCCTCGGCCTCGATGGCGGGGTCGCGGGGCAGGGGGAAATCGGCCTGGACCGGATGGCCCGCCGCCGCCTCGACCAGCTGCATCAACTGACGGATCATGGAGGCGGGCCGGGCGGTGTCGGCCGGCTTGCCGTCCGAGACCAGGAAGCCGGCACTGGCCGAGATGAAGCGGCCATGGCGGATGCGCCTGAGGATCAGGGTGGTCAGGCCGCGCCGCTGGGTATCGATGATCAGGTCGAACGACCGGTCGGGCAGGGGGCGGCGGCCCACCAGCTCCATGGGGCGCTCGCCGATGCGGGTGAAGGGCAGGATCTCGTCGATCAGGCCGGTGACCAGGGGGGCCAGGAGGTCCTCGAACACCGTCGGCCCCTTGCCCGACATCCAGGTGACGCGGGCATGGGGGAAGGCGGCGCGCAGGGCGCGGAGGAACGGCAGCTTGATCAGCCCGTCGCCGACGGCGTCCAGGCCGACATAGACCAAGATGGTGTTACACGGAGAGGCTGGCATGTTCCCCTCCCATGTCATCCCGAGCGCAAGCGAGGGATCTCCGCCTGGACTGCCCTTGCCGGGTTGGACCCGCCGGAGCAGGCGGAGATTCCTCCTCCCGATGGTTGTCGGAATGACAAAAAAGGTCAGGCATCGCGGATGAGGGCACGGTTGCCTTCGACGGTGACGCGGCCCTCGGCCAGCAGGCGGAGCGCCTCGGGATAGGCCTTGTGCTCCTGCTCCAGCACGCGGGCGGCCAGCGTATCCTCGTCGTCTTGGGCCAGAACGGGAACCGCCTTCTGCACCAGGATGGGGCCGTCGTCCAGTTCCGGCGTCACCAGATGGACGGTGCAGCCGTGCAGCTTGACCCCCGCCTCGATGGCGCGGCGGTGGGTGTGCAGGCCCTTGAACGAGGGCAGCAAGGCGGGGTGGATGTTGATCATCCTGCCGCGCCAGCCTTCGGCGAAGGGCGTCGACAGCAGGCGCATGAAGCCGGCCAGGCAGACGATCTCGATGCCGGCGGCCCTAAGTGCCTTGTCCATCTCGGCATCGAAGGCCTCGCGGCTCGGGAATCCCTTGTGCGGGATGGTCAGCGTCGGCACTCCGGCCTTTTCGGCGCGCTCCAGGGCGTAGACGCCGGGCACGTTGGAGATCACCAGACCGATCTCGGCCGGGAAGGAGGGATCGGCGCAGGCGTCGAGCAGGGCCTGGAGATTGCTGCCCCGGCCCGAGACCAGGACGCCGACCTTCTTCTTCTTGATGCTCATCATCCTCGATCCTTGACCGTCATCCTGAGCGTCGCGAAGGATCTTTCAGGCTATGGCGCGTGAAAGATCCCTCGGCTTCGCCTCGGGATGACAAGCGGGCGCTAGATCCAATCGCCCTGGTTCAGCACCTGGGACTGGGCCTCGTCACCCTTGCGGGCACGGATGCGACCGATGCGCACCACGGTCTCACCGTGCTCGCCCAGAATACGGGCGGCCTCATCGGCCTTGGCGGCGGAGACCACCACCACCATGCCGATGCCGCAATTGAAGGTGCGGGCCATTTCATGGGCGACCACGCCCCCTTCCTTGGCCAGCCACTTGAACACGGGCGGCAGGGCCCAGGCGGAGCCGTCGATCTCGGCGACCACGGTTTCGGGCAGGACGCGCGGCACGTTCTCGATCAGGCCGCCGCCGGTGATGTGGGCCATGGCCTTGACGGTGCCGGCCCTGATGGCGGCCAGGGTGCTCTTGACGTAGATGCGGGTGGGTTCCAGCAGGGCCTCGCCCAGCTTGCGGCCCGGGGCGAAGGGGGCGTCGCCGTCATAGGACAGGCCGCCCCGCTCGACGATGCGGCGCACCAGGGAATAGCCGTTGGAATGCACGCCCGACGAGGCGAGGCCCAGCAGCACGTCGCCCTCGGCCACGTCTTCCCTGGGCAGCAGGGCGTCGCGCTCGGCGGCGCCAACCGAGAAGCCGGCCAGATCGTAATCGCCGTCGGAATACATGCCGGGCATCTCGGCCGTCTCGCCGCCCACCAGGGCGCAGCCGGCCTGACGGCAGCCCTCGGCGATGCCCGACACGATGGCGGTGCCCGCCTTGACGTCCAGCTTGCCGGTGGCGAAATAGTCGAGGAAGAACAGCGGCTCGGCGCCCTGGACCACCAGGTCGTTGACGCACATGGCCACCAGGTCGATGCCCACGGTGTCGTGCTTGCCCGCCTCGATGGCGACGCGCAGCTTGGTGCCGACGCCGTCGGTGGACGACACCAGGATCGGGTCCTTGAACCCGGCGGCCTTGAGGTCGAACAGCGCGCCGAAGCCGCCGAGGCCGGCGGCGCCCCCCGAGCGGGCGGTGGACTTGGCGAGCGGCTTGATGGCCTCGACCAGGGCTTCACCGGCGTCGATGTCGACGCCCGCGTCGCGGTAGGTCAGACCGGTGCTTTTGTCTTGCGCGGGAATGGGCTTCCTCGTGGGCATGGGTGTGGTATGGTCTCGGCGAAAATCGAGTGGGCCAAAATACTTCATCCCGGACGGTTTGCAATGTCTTCTCGCGGTCTCCGGCTCGTCTGGCTGGTCCTTGCTGTTCTGATGACGGTTCCCGGCGCGGCCCGGGCCGCGGACGCCTTCGCCGTGCGCGGCATCGAGGTGGACGTCACCGCTCAGGCCGTGGCGGCGGCCAAGGAACAGGCCATCGCCGAGGCCGAGAAGGTGGGCTTCAGGCGCCTGCTCGAACGCCTGACCATGCCCGCCGACCACGGCCGCCTGCCCCATGCCGACGCGCTGCAATACGTGCGCGACGTGGCCATCGAGCACGAGCGGTCCTCGGCGGTGCGCTACATCGCCTCGCTCACGGTCCGCTACAATCCGCAGGCGGTGAAGAAGCTGCTGCGCGAGTCCGGCATCAAGTACGCCGAGCCGCGCCCCCGTCCGGTGGTGATCGTGCCGGTGTTCCGCCCCATCGGCGCCGGCCGCGCCCTGCTGTGGGACGATCCCAATCCGTGGCGGGCGGCATGGCTGGCCCAAGGCAGCGGCGGGCTGGTGCCGCTGGCGGTGCCCACCGGCGACATCACCGACGTCCAGTCGGTTCCGGTGGAGAAGGCGCTGGCCGGCGATTCCGAGGCGTTGGGCGGTCTCGGCGCCCGTTTCCGCACGCCCGACGTGCTGGTGATGACCGCCATGGTCAACGGCGCCACCAATGCCGTCGAGGTGACCGCCACCGGCATGCCCGGGGTGGCCAAGCCCTTCGACACCCGATCCTACCCCATCGGCGAGTCCGGTCTGGAGGCGGCGCTGCGCCATGCCGCCGCCGAAGCCGCCCAGATTCTGGACAGCGCCTACAAGCAATCGAATCTGCTGTCCTTCGACCGGGCGGCGTCCATGGCGGTGATGGCGCCGCTCAGGGGGCTGGAGGACTGGCTGGCGGTGCGCGAAAGGCTGGGCCGGGTCACCCTGGTGCGCCGCTGGGAAGTCGTCTCGCTGTCGCGGGAGGAGGCGGCCCTGACGCTGCACACGGTGGGCGAGCCCGAACAGGTGAAGTCCACCCTGGCCGCCGCCGGGCTGCTTCTCGATTGGAACGACGGCTTCTGGGTGATGCGGCTCAGGGGGGTGCCATGAGCATGAGTTCGGGTCAGCGGCTGCGTTTCTGGCTGGTGGGCGGCGCCGCCTTCCTGGTGCTGCTCTACATGCTGCGGGGCGTGATGCTGCCCTTCGTGGCCGGCATGGCGGTGGCCTATTTCCTCGATCCCCTGGCCGACCGCATGGAGCGGGCCGGGCTGTCGCGCACCCTGGCCACGGCGATCATCTGCCTGGTGTTCTTCGGGCTGATGGGAATGGGCCTCACCCTGCTGGCCCCGGTGATCCAGAGCCAGGTGGTCACCTTCGTCCAGAAGGTTCCCACCTATGCCCAGGCCCTGCATCATCGCGCCATGCCGCTGCTGGAGGAGGTCTATCTCCACCTGTCGCCCGAGGATCTGGACAAGCTGCGCGCCTCGGCCGGGGCCTATGCCGGCACGGCGGTGGAATGGGGCCTGGGCGTGGTGAAGGGCGTGCTGTCGGGCGGCATCGCCGCCATGAGCATCCTGTCGCTGCTGTTCATCACCCCGGTGGTGACCTTCTACCTGCTGCGCGACTGGGATCACATGATCGCCAAGGTCGATCATTGGCTGCCCCGTCACCACGCCGAGACCATCCGCCACGAACTGCGCGAGATCGACCGCACCATCGCCGGCTTCGTGCGCGGCCAGGCCATGGTGTGCATGATTTTGGCGGTATTCTACGGCGTCGGGCTGACGCTCACCGGCCTCGACCTCGGGCTGATGATCGGGCTGGGCACCGGGCTGGGAGCCTTCGTTCCCTATGTGGGCATGCTGATCGGCCTGATCGCCAGCGTCGGCCTCGCCCTGGCCCAGGGGGGCGAGTGGCACCTGCTGGCCGGGGTCGGCGTGGTGTTCCTGATCGGCAACGTCCTGGAAGGCAACTTCCTGACCCCCAAGCTGGTGGGCGACCGGGTGGGGCTGCATCCGGTGTGGATCATCTTCTCGCTGCTGGCCGGCGGCGCCCTGTTCGGCTTCGTCGGCATCCTGCTGGCGGTGCCCGCCGCCTCGGTGATCGGCGTGCTGGTCCGCTTCGCCCTGCAGAACTACATGCGTAGTTCGCTCTATGACGGCGTCGAGGACGATTACAGCAAGTCATGAGCGACGCCCAGCTTCCCCTGGCGTTCGGGCATGTGCCCTCGCTGGCCGCCGAGGACTTCCTGGTGGCCTCCTGCAACGCCGAGGCCCATGCCTGGGTGACCTCCCCCGGGTGCTGGCCCGGCCCCGCCGGCATTCTGGCCGGGCCGCCCGGCAGCGGCAAGACCCATCTGGCCCATCTCTTCGCCCATGACGGTGGCGGCAGGCTGGTTTCGGCCGCCGATCTGACGGCCGAGGCGACGCGTCCCCTGCTGGACTCGGTGCCGGTGCTGGCGGTGGAGGATTGCGACCGGTGTCTCCGGGACGAGGTGGCGCTGTTCCACCTGATCAACCAGGGCCGCGAGCTGGGCCGCCGTCTGCTGCTCACCGCCCGCACTCCCCCCGCCGCCTGGGGGGTGGGGCTGCCCGACCTGCGCTCGCGTCTGCTGGCCATGCCGGTGGCGGCCATCGGGGCGCCCGACGATTCCCTGCTCGCCGCCCTGCTGGTCAAGCTGTTCGATGATCGCCAGTTGCGCATCGGCGAGGATGTGGTTCACTTCCTGGTGGGCCGCATGGAGCGCAGCTTCGCCGCCTGCGCCCGCGTGGTGGAGCGCCTGGACCGCGCCGCCCTGGCCGGACGGCGCGCCGTCACCGTGCCGCTGGCCCGGCGCATTCTGGAGGGTGAGGATCATGGATCTGGGACTGAAGGGCCGTAGCGCCATCGTCTGCGGCGCATCGCGTGGCCTGGGCCGCGCCTGCGCCGAATCCCTGGCCCGCGAGGGCGCGAACGTGGTGATGGCGGCGCGCCGCCCCGACGTGCTGGAGCAGGCCGCCAAGGAGATCCGCGCCCGGACCGGGGCGGCCGTCAAGACGGTGCCGGTGGACGTCACCACGCCCGAGGGGCGGGCCGTGCTGCTGTCCATCCTGCCCGATCCCGACATCCTGGTGACCAATGCCGGCGGTCCGCCGCCGGGCGATTTCCGCGACTGGGACCGCGCCCAGTGGATCAAGGCGCTGGACGCCAACATGCTGACCCCCATCGAGCTGATCAAGGCGACGGTGGATGCCATGATCGCGCGGAAGTTCGGCCGCATCGTCAACATCACCTCGGCGGCGGTGAAGGCGCCCATCGACATCCTGGGCCTGTCCAACGGGGCGAGGGCGGGGCTGACCGGCTTCGTCGCCGGTCTGGCGCGCCAGACCGTGCGCCACAACGTCACCATCAACAACCTGCTGCCCGGCCCCTTCGACACCGACCGCCTGCGGGTCACCATGGAGGGGCAGGCGGCCAAGCGCGGCCTTTCCGTGGACCAACTGCTGGACGAGCGGCGCCAGGCCAATCCCTCCGGGCGCTTCGGCGATCCGGCCGAGTTCGGCGACGCCTGCGCCTTCCTGTGCTCGGCCCGGGCCGGCTACATCACCGGCCAGAACCTGCTGATCGACGGCGGCGCCTTTCCGGGGACGCTTTAGGAACGGCGCACCGCCGATTTCAGGAATTCGGCCAGGCCTTGAATCGGGCCGGGGGCGTTGAAAACCAGATGGTGGCTGGCGATCATCCTTTCGGAGATTTCCTTCCGATAGGCGGGGTCGGTCGCCAGACGGGCCGCGAGGTTCACATAGGTGTCGTCGTCCCCGGCGACGAGTTCATCCAGGCCGCCGCTGCGCAGGATGCCGGCCGAGACATTGCCGCGCAGGAGTTTCCCCACCCCGGCCACCACCGGTGTGCCGCAGGCCACGGCTTCGAAGGTCGTATAGCCGCCCGACCAGTCCATGCTGTCCAGCGACAGATCGGCGCTCTTCATCAGGCCAAGGAACTGCGCCGAATTGACCGATGGCAGGATGCGGATGTGCTGGCTGGAATCCAGGCCGTATTCGGCGAAAGACCGCTCCATCCGCTTGCGGAAAACGTCCGTGAAGATGCCGAACTTGTCGATGAAGTCGATGGTGCAAGGCCCCACCGCCTTGACGATCCGTGGGAAGAGATGGTCTCGGCGGGGCAGCATCTTGTAGAGGCTTTGGGCGCAGAACAGGCGCGGTCCCTTGCGATCCGGCTCGGGCTCCGGGGGAATGGCCTCGTCGGTCTTGGGGGCGTCCATGCTGAAGCCGGTCAGGGGCAGGCGAACAAGCTTTTCCGTGTAATGATCCTCCGCACCATCGGGTTCCGTCAGTTCGCCGCTCAGGAAGTAGTCCATGCTCGGCATGCCGGTGGTGACCGGATGCGCGGTGGAAGCGCACTGGACCGGCGCCAGCCGAAGCATGGCCAGCCGGTCGATGACGGGATTCAGCCCGATATCGGGATAGATCAGCACGTCCAGTTCCGCTTCGGTAATCATTCGGATGATTTCGGGGGAAGGAGCGTGGGCATCCACGAAATGCTCGACCTGGGTTGAAAGCATCGTCGTCGCCTGGTCCCAGGTCGCGCCGGTATGGAAGGCGAAGACTTCGAACTCGTCCCGGTTGAGGCCGGTGATCCAAGAGGCCGTCAGTCGCCACACCACATGGAAGGAATAGCTGTGCGAGACGAAACCGACACGGATTCTCGGCCGGGCCGGGCGGGGCGGGACCGGGGTGGAGAAGCCGTGGAAGGCCTGGGCCACCTTGGTCTGGGCGCCGCGCAGCAAGGCCATGAGATCGCGGTCGTTCTCGGCCTGGTAGGCCAGATAGAAAGTGTCCAGCTCCAGGATTCCCGCGTGGGCCGGCAACTCGGCGGCCGGCAGGGCGTGGATTTCATCGGCGACCGCCTGCAACTTCTCGGTGAAGCGCTGGCGCCATCGGATGACCTGCTCTTCACTCTCGTACTGATTCGGCAGGATCAGGGCATTCCACCAGCGCGCCTCGATGCTGTCTCCCTTTTCCAGGAAGGTGGTGGCTTCGAGCGTGCGCCCCTGACGGGCCAGGAGCTTGCCGAGGTTGAGATTGACTTCGGCGGCGCCGGGGAAGCGCTTGAGGAGGTCGCGGTATTGCCGTTCCGCTTCGTCGAGCCGGTCGAGGACGCGCAGGGCGATGGCCCGGTTGTTGGCGGCGACGGGGTCGGCGGGGTTGAGGGCGAGCAGGCGCTCGAAGCAGTCCAGCGCCTCCTGGCCCTGGCCGCAGGCGTAATGCAGCAGGCCGAGATCGTTGATGGCGGCGGCGAAATTGGGTTGGGCCACCAACACCGCCTTGAACGCGTTCATGGCGCCTTCCGCGTCGCCGGTGTCCCGGAGCGCCCGGCCGAGCAGGTGGCGGCTCGGCACCCGCCCGGGTTCGCGCGCCAGAAGGTCCTGGAGGAGGGGGAGCGCCTCGGCGGCGCGGCCGGTCTCGAGCAGCAGCCGTGCCAGGTTGTCGGTGGCGTCGCCGAGGCCGGGGGCCAGGGCCAGGGCGCGCCGGAACGCCTTTTCCGCATGGCCCTTGTGGCCGCTGGCCGCCTGGGCCGAGCCCAGGGCGTTCAGCGCCATGGGATTGTCGCCGTGCTTGCGGACCAGACGGTTCAGCACCTCGGCGGCCTCCGCCGGCTTGCCGCCCGACAGCAGGGCGATGCCGAGATAGTATTGGGGCTCGGGGGCGTTGGGAGTCCGGGCGCAAAGGGTCCGGAACTGGCGGGCCGCCTCGTCCCAGCGGCCCTGCTGCAGGGCGCCCATGCCCTGGCGGAAGATCAACTGAAGGTCTGCGGACATGGAACGGAAGCCCTGCTGCCGGGAAAACGCGGAGATGGTTATAGAGCCGTTTCCCCGGCGGGAGAAGCCGTCTCCAGGTCCTTGGGGCGGATGAACGACAGCAGCCGTCCGCGCCCGGCCTCCAACTCGCCCCAATGGCCGATGTCGAGCCCGATGACGGCCAGGGCGCCGGTGGGGAACTTGGCGGCCAGTTCGGCCAGCAGCGCCGGGTCGCCGTGATGATCGGCCAGGGCTTCGGCCAGACGGCCGATGCCGGGGTTGTGGCCGACCAGCAGCACCGAATCCATGTGCTCGTCCATCCGGCGCAGGCGGTCGAGCAGCCTGGACTTGCCCGCCTCGTACAATTCCGCCTCGATGGCCACCGGCACGCCCTCCAGGTGGGGTTCGATCAGTTCCCAGGTGGCCACCGTGCGCGCCGCCGCCGAAACCAGGGCGATTCCCGGGCGAATTCCCCGCTCCGCCATGTGGCGGCCCATGCGCCGGGCGTCTTTGCGGCCCCGTCCGTTCAGGGGGCGGTCGAAATCCTCGGCCGCCGGATCGTCCCAGCTGGATTTGGCGTGGCGCAGCAGAAAGAGTTTTCTCATATCCGTAACCGCCTCGGTCATGACAGGACTTCGATCAGGATATATAAATGAACGGGGGCGCACCACGCCTCGTCCAATGGAGAACCGCCGTGACTCATGCGCAGGCCGTCGACATCCCGGTTATTGACATGGAATCCAAGGAACGCTTCATCAATCGGGAGTTGTCGTGGCTGGCCTTCAACGGCCGGGTGATCGAGGAGGCGTTCAATCCCCATCATCCGTTGCTGGAGCGGCTGCGCTTCCTGTCCATCTCGGCCGCCAACCTGGACGAGTTCTACATGGTGCGGGTCGCCGGCCTGAAAGGTCAGGTGGACGCGGGCGTGATGACCACCAGCCAGGACGGCCTGACACCGGCCCAGCAATTGGCGGCCATCAATTCCGAGGCGGCCCGGCTGCTGGACGCCCAGAAGAAGTGCTGGCGCGAGCTGAAGGTGGAATTGCGACAGGCGGGCATCGCCGTCATCGACCGGTCCGAGCTGTCCAAGGCCGACATGAAGTGGCTGGAAGGCCGCTTCATGGAGCATGTCTTCCCGGTGCTGACGCCGCTGGCCATCGATCCCGCCCATCCTTTCCCCTTCCTGCCCAACGGCGGCATGGCTCTGGTGCTGCACCTCTACAAGCTGGACGACGGCGAGGTGCTGCGCGCCCTGCTGCCGCTGCCCAGCCAGATCGAGCGCTTCACCCGCCTGCCCGGCGATGGCATCCGCTTCCTGCCGCTGGAAGAGTTCGTCCTGCTGTTCCTCGACCAGCTGTTCCCCGGCTTCCGCATGGAATCCTTCGGCCATTTCCGGGTGATCCGCGATACCGAGATGGATATCGACGAAGAGGCCGAGGATCTGGTCCGCGTGTTCGAGTCGGCGTTGAAGCGCCGCCGGCGCGGCCATGTCATCCGCCTGTCGTTCAGCGCCGGCATCTCCCAGGACCTCAAGGACCTGGCCACCGCCGAGATGCACGCCGACCAGGAGGACGTATTCGAGATCGACGGCCTGCTGGGGCTGGTGGACACCAAGCGCCTGATCGTCGACGAGCGCCCCGACCTGCTGTTCCCGCCCTACCACGCCCGCTTCCCGGAACGCATCCGCGATTTCGGCGGCGATTGCTTCGCCGCCATCCGCAAGAAGGACATCGTGGTCCACCACCCGTTCGAGAGCTTCGACGTGGTGGTGCAGTTCATCCGCCAGGCGGCGGCCGATCCGGCGGTGGTGGCCATCAAGCAGACGCTGTACCGCACCAGCGCCGATTCCCCCATCGTCAAGGCGCTGGTCGAGGCGGCCGAGGCCGGCAAGTCGGTCACCGCCATGGTGGAGCTGAAGGCCCGCTTCGACGAGGAGGCCAACATCCGCTGGGCCCGCGATCTGGAACGCGCCGGCGCCCAGGTGGTGTTCGGCTTCCTGGAGCTCAAGACCCACGCCAAGATTTCCCTGGTGGTGCGCCGCGAGGGCGGCACCCTGGTGTCCTACGTCCATTTCGGCACCGGCAACTACCACCCCATCACCGCCAAGGTCTATACCGACCTGTCGTTCTTCACCTGCGACCCGGCGCTGTGCCGGGACGCCGCCAAGACCTTCAACTACATGACCGGCTACGCCAAGCCCGACGGCATGGAAAGCCTGGCCATCGCGCCCATCTTCCTGCGCAAGAAGGTGCTGTCGCTGATCGAGGCGGAGATCGCCAACGTCAAGGAGGGCAAGCCCGGCGCCATCTGGGCCAAGATGAACTCGCTGGTCTGTCCCCAGCTGATCGACGCGCTGTACCGCGCCTCGCAGGCCGGCGTGAAGGTGGATCTGGTGATCCGGGGCATCTGCTGCCTCAGGCCGGGCGTGCCCGGCCTGTCCGAGAACATCCGGGTGAAAAGCATCGTCGGCCGCTTCCTCGAGCATTCCCGCGTCATCTGCTTCGGCAACGGCCACCGCCTGCCGTCGCGCCACGCCAAGATTTTCATTTCCTCGGCCGACTGGATGCCGCGCAACATGGACTGGCGGGTGGAATCCTTCGTGCCCATCGAGAATCCCACCGTGCACCGCCAGATTCTCGACCAGATCATGGTGGCCAACCTCAAGGATCAGGCCCAGACCTGGATTCTGCGTCCCGACGGCGTCTACGAGCGCTTCAAGGCCGAGGAGGGCGCGTTCAACGCCCACACCTACTTCATGACCAATCCCTCGCTGTCGGGACGCGGCAGCGCGGGCGAACGCGGGCGGAAGTCGAAACACCTGCAGCTTGCCTAGACGAAGATGAAGATCAAGCTCCGCCAGGAACCCATCGGCATCGTCGATATCGGGTCCAACTCCATCCGCCTGTGCGTCTACGACCTGGCGCAGCGGGTGCCGGTGCCGCTGTTCAATGAAAAGGCGGTGTGCGGCCTGGGCCAGGGGGTGGGCAGCTCCGGCCGCCTGTCGCCCGAGGGGGTGGAGGCCGCCCTGGTGGCGGTGGGGCGCTTCGTCACCCTGTGCCGGGCCATGGAGGTGGCGCGGCTCGACGTGCTGGCCACGGCCGCCGTGCGCGACGCCGCCGACGGCCCCGATTTCGTGCGCGAGATCGAGCGCCGCTTCGACGTGGAGGTCAAGGTGCTGTCCGGCGGGCAGGAGGCCAAGATGGCCGCCATGGGCGTGCTGTGCGGCACTCCCGACGCCAACGGCATCGTCGCCGATCTGGGGGGCGGCTCGCTGGAACTGGTGACCGTCCAGGACCAGAATTTCGGCCTGCACGTCACCATGCCGCTGGGATTGCTGCGCCTCACCGAGGCATCGGGCGACGACAAGGCCAAGGCCGCCGACATCGTCGACGGCCACCTGAAGAACATCCCCTGGCTGGGCGAGGGGCGGGGGCGCAACCTCTACGCCGTGGGCGGCGCCTGGCGGTCCATCGCGCGCATCTGCATCGCCCAGACCCAGCATCCGCTGACCGTGCTCGACAATTTCTCCCTCGACGCCCGCGAGGCGCTGTCCATCCTGGAACTGGTCTCCACCCAGAGCCGCAAGTCGCTGGAGAAGATTCCCGGCGTTTCCAAGAAGCGCACCAACGGCCTGCCCATGGCGGCGCTGATCCTGGCCCGGGTGATTCGCGCCATCGGCCCGTCGCGGCTGGTGTTCTCCATCTACGGCATGCGCGAAGGCCAGTTCCTCAAGCGGCTGCCCGACAAGCTGAAGCACGAGGACCCGCTGCTGTCGGTGTGCCGCCACATGGCCTTGCTGAACTCGCGCTTTCCCGAGCACGGCGACGAACTGCTGGCCTGGATGGCCCCGCTGTTCCCCAACGAGAGCACGCGGGAAAGCCAGCTGCGCCACGCCGCCTGTCTGGTGTCGGACATCTTCTGGAACGAGCATCCCGACTACCGCGCCGAGCAGGCCTTCCTGCGCATCCTGCGCCTGCCCTTCATGGGGGTCGGCCATCGTCACCGGGCCGCCATCGCCTTCGCGGTGTTCTGCCGCTACCAGGGCAACGAGGATTCGCCCGAGGTGGCGCGCTTCATCCAGCTGCTGGACGAAGGCGCCTTCCGCCGCGCCCGGGTGGTGGGCCTGGCGCTCCGCCTCGCCCATACCCTGTCGGGCGGCGCCCCCAACCTGCTGCGCCAGACCCGGCTGTTCGTCGAGGACAAGTACCTGATCCTGGAAGTTCCCGCCGATAACCCGGCCTTCACCTTCGAGGGCGACCGCTCCTTCGACCGGCTGGCCAGGGCCCTGGACTGCGAGGCCCTGATCTTCCGGCGGGTGAAGTGAGTTCGCGGGGTGTCATCCCGAGCGAAGTCGAGGGATCTTCGCCTGGCAGGACGGTGCCATTTCTGAAACGTCGCGCCGGAACGAGATTCCTCCTCCCCATGGTCGTCGGAATGACAGGCTCAATGCCATGACCCATATCTACATCGACGGAGACGCCTGTCCGGTGAAGGACGAGGTGTTCAAGGTGGCGGGGCGCTACGGCCTGGCCGTCACCGTGGTGGGCAACGCCTGGCTGCGGCTGCCCCAGGACCCGCTGATCACCATGATCGTGGTGCCCGAAGGCCCCGACGCCGCCGACGACCGCATCGCCGAGCTGATCGAGGCGGGCGACGTCTGCGTCACCAACGACATTCCCCTGGGCTCGCGCTGCCTGATCAAGCGGGCCCTGGTGCTGCGTCCCAACGGCAAGCCCATGACCGAGAATTCCATCGGCGACGCCCTGGCGACGCGCGACCTGATGAACACGCTGCGCGAGATCGGCACCATGACCGGCGGTCCCGCTCCGTTCACGAAGCAGGACCGCTCGCGCTTTCTCTCCGCGCTCGACACCATGGTGCATCAGGCGCGGCGGATCTCCGTCTGATCCGGCTACTTCACCTCGATCACGCTGATGCTGAAGTGGTTGACGCAGGGAGTCTGCGGCGTGAACACCACTTCCACCGGCAGGACCCGGCCTTCCGCCTTGCAGGTCTGGATGGTGGCGCCGGTCAGGGAGACATGGGTGCCCTGCATGTTGGGGCCGCCCATCCACCAGTTGTTGTTGGCGCCGAAATGCCCCTGGCCGACCAGCACGTCCTGGCAGGTGATCTTCTTGTCGCCCACCGTCATCTTCAGCGTGCCCTTGACGGCGAAGTTCAGCTTGTCGGGAAAGGTGCCCTTGCTGTCGCAGACCAGGGTCTGGCCGCTGCCCACCTGGGCCTTGAACCAGTCGGCCACCTGCGTGGTGCCGTGGCGGCCGGCCTTGACCACGATCTGGGCCTCGGCGCCGGGCTTGCTGACCTTGGAGCTGGTCCCGCCATAGGGCTGGCCGCTGGAGACGGAATGGGCGGTTTCGGTGAAGTCGAACTGGGTCACCCCGGCGATGGCGAAGAACACGTCGTTGTCGTGCTGGGTGGTGGCCTGGGACGGCAGGGTGGCGGCCATCAGGATGGCGGAGCCGAGCAGAGCTTTCTTGAACATCATGTTTCGAGCCTCCATGCGAAATCGATCTGCATAATCGATAGCGATTTCCATCGTATTACCTACGAATACGAGCGCACAGACTCAACATGTGACTTTTTAGAGTTTTATTTTAGACAAATATATCTTTTACGTGTGGGTTAGCCGGGCAGCGCGGCGACCGCCAGGGCGAGATTCATCGCCTCGGTCGGACGCTTATCCTGCAGGAGAGCCTCCAGCAGCCCCATCTGGCCATGAGCCCAGACGCCCTGTTGCGCCGCCAGCACGGGGGTGCGCACCGCCTCGCCCTGATAGGACCGGCGGCAGGCATCGGCATCGGCGGAGTTGTGGGCGCGGCAGGGGAGCGGCCGGGCGGCGTGGATGCCGCACAATCCGTCGTCTTCCAGCAGCGGACAGCGGATACGCGCCGCCCACCATTGCCGCTGGTCCAGGCCGGCGCCCTTGGCCGCCGCGTCGCGGGCGCGGGCGGCGATGGCGGCCCGCGCCTCGGGCGGCTTGGCGGCGATGGCTTCGGCCACCAGGTCCAGCTCGGCCGCCGAGATGGCGACGATCTGGTGGCAGCACCAGGCGCAGCCGGCGGCGCAGGCCTGGCCCTTCAATTGCTCGTCCAGGTTCAGGGCCTGACGGACGCGGTCAAAAAAGGCATCGGTGGCGGCGATGGCGGCGCGGGCGGCCTCGGCCATGCCCTTGCCCTGGGTCAAGGCATCGGTCGCGGCCCGGGCGGCCTCGCGTCTGGCGTCGGAATAGCCGAGGCCGGCCAAGTCAGTCGGCCATCGCCGGTTCGGCGCAGGCGTCCACCGGTTCGATGGGCACGGTGCGCAGCCGGCGGCCATCGGTGCAGAAGCCCAGGCCCAGGCGGCCGTGCTTCAGCTTCAGCGCGTCCTCGCCGAACAGCTCCCGGCGCCAGCCGTGCAGGGCGGGAACGTCGGCATCGTCGTCGGCGGCGATGGCGTCGATGTCGGCGGAATTGGCGATCAGCTTGCCGGCCACTCCGTGCTCGTCGCACTTCATCTTCAGGAGCACCTTCAAGAGCTCCACCACCGGGCCGAGACCCTTGGGCACCTCCACCCGGTCGCCGGGCTTGGGGCATTCGGATTCGGGCAGCGACATGCCGCGCTTGACGGCGTCGAGGATGGCCAGGCCCATCTTGCCCTCCACCAGGCCCTTGCCGATGCCGCGCGTGCGGCCCAGCTCGGCGGTGTCGGTGGGATGGTGGGCGGCGATCTCGGTCAGGGTCTCGTCACGCAGGATGCGCTGGCGGGGCAGGTCGCGTTCCTGCGCCTCGCGCTCGCGCCAGGCCGCCAGTTCCTTCAGGACGCCGAGGAAACGGGGCGAGGTGGAGCGGGGCTTCAGGCGCCGCCAGGCGTTCTCCGGGTCCACCCGGTAGGTGCCGGGCTCGGTGAGCAGGGCCATCTCCTCGGCCAGCCACTCGATGCGGCCGTTCCTCTCCAGCTTGCGCACCAGCTTCTCGTAAGCGACGCGCAGATGGGTGACGTCGGCCAGGGCGTACTGGATCTGCTTTTCCGACAGGGGCCGCATGGACCAGTCGGTGAAGCGCATGGATTTGTCGATGCGGGCCTTGGCCAATTGCGAGGCCAGGGTCTCGTAGCCCACCGCGTCGCCGAAGCCGCAGACCATGGCGGCGATCTGGGTGTCGAAGATGGGGGTGGGAATGGCGTCGGCCAGATGCAGGAATATCTCCACGTCCTGGCGGGCGGCGTGGAACACCTTCAGGACATTGGTGTCGGCCATCAGCTCGAACAGCGGCGCCAGGTCCATGCCCGGGGCCAGGGGGTCGATGGCGCGCGCCTCGTCGGGTCCGGCGACCTGCACCAGGCAAAGCTGCGGCCAGTACGTCTTCTCCCGCATGAATTCGGTGTCGACGGTGACGAACGGGGCGGATTTCAGTCGGCGGCAGAAAGCCGCAAGCGACTCGGTGTCGGAGATCATCGGCATGGCTGCCACAGATACACCCTGGCGGCCGTTCCGGCAAGCGGGCGGCTTCAGGCGGCGGCGTGTCCCGAGCGTTTGCGGTCCAGGGTCTCGCGGGTGGTACGGATCAGATCGCGCAATTCCTCGCGGCTCATGCCGGAAAGGGTGGTCTCGCGCAGGGGATTGGGCACCGGAACGCGGGCCGAGGGCGGCGAGCCGGGCCGCATGCCCCGCGACCGCCGGTCGGGGCCCACATAGCTGTCGGTGATCACGAAGCTGCGGCGCTTGCGGGTCAGCTCGGTGATGCGCTCGGCCACCTTCACCGGATCGACCGGCTTCTCCAGGATGGCGTCGGGGCCGCAATCGAGCAGGCGGGCCAGATGCTCGGTCTGGGCCAGCGAGGTCATCAACACCGTCACCGCGAAGGCGTTCTCGGTCCCCACTCCCCGGCGCATGTCGCGGACCAGGGCGCAGGCCGCTTCCGGATCGGAATCGGCGTCCACCACCAGGAGATCGATCATCCCGGGCTCGTCCAGGGGATCCGTCCGGTCCGAGACGTGCAGCGTCCGGCAGCCCAGCACCCCAAGGGTGCGGGCGACCACGTCGCGGCTGCGGGAATCGAGATTGCGCAGAAGGGCGCGCATACCGATGGCGTTGTGGGGGGCGTCGTGCGTCATGGCTCACCATCCTGGCAAGTTTCGACGACCTTCTGGCCGCCGGCTGCCCGTCCACGCTCCGGTCGGGCTGCAGGAACGAGTTTGCCGCCCTACTCGTAAATATTGGGTTATCCCGCCTTGACAAAATATGGCCCGGGATGCCTTCTTCCCGCTTTGAATTGGCGCATCGCGTACGAGGGTTTCATGCACGTCTATCGGTCACACACCTGCGGTCAGTTGAAGGCGGCGGATGCCGGCATCCAGGCGCGTCTGTCCGGCTGGGTCCATCGCAAGCGCGACCACGGCAATCTGCTGTTCGTCGATCTGCGCGACCATTACGGCCTGACCCAGTGCGTCATCGACGTGTCCAGCCCGGTCTTCGCCACCCTGGAAAAGGCCCGGCCCGAAAGCGTCATCACCGTCACCGGCAAGGTGGTCAAGCGCTCGGCCGAGACCGTCAATCCCCGCCTGCCCACCGGCGAGATCGAGCTGCAGGTGGCCGAGGTGCAGATCCAGTCCATCGCCGACGTGCTGCCCATCCAGGTGGCCGGCGACCAGGAATACCCCGAGGACATGCGCCTCAAGTACCGCTTCCTCGACCTGCGCCGCGACGACGTGCACGCCAACATGATGCTGCGCTCCAAGGTCATCGCCTATCTGCGCCAGGCCATGATCGGCCAGGGCTTCACCGAGTTCCAGACCCCGATCCTGACGGCCAGCAGCCCGGAAGGCGCCCGCGACTATCTGGTGCCGAGCCGCCTGCACCCCGGCAAGTTCTACGCCCTGCCCCAGGCGCCGCAGCAGTTCAAGCAGCTGCTCATGGTCGCCGGCTTCGACCGCTACTTCCAGATCGCGCCCTGCTTCCGTGACGAGGCCGGCCGCGCCGACCGTTCGCCGGGCGAGTTCTACCAGCTCGACTTCGAGATGAGCTACGTCACCCAGGACGACGTCTTCGCCGCCATCGAGCCGGTGCTGGAAGGCGTGTTCAAGGAATTCGGCAAGGGCCGCGCCGTGACCCCCGCGCCCTTCCCCCGCATCACCTATGCCGATGCCATGCTGAAATACGGCTCGGACAAGCCGGACCTGCGCAACCCCATCATCATCGCCGACGTCACCGAGCCCTTCCGTGGCTCGGGCTTCGGCCTGTTCGCCAAGCTGGTGGACAAGGGCAACGTGGTGCGCGCCATCCCGGCCCCCGGCGCCGCCGGCCAGCCGCGTTCGTGGTTCGACAAGCTCAACGACTGGGCGCGCGAGAACGGCGCCGGTGGCCTGGGCTACATCCAGTTCGCCGCCGATGGTCCGAAAGGGCCGATCGCCAAGAACCTGGAGCCCGCCCGGGTCGAGGCCATCAAGGAAGCCGCCAACCTCAAGGACGGTGACGCGGTGTTCTTCGCCTGCGACAAGGAACTGCCCGCCGCCAAGTTCGCCGGAAGCGTCCGCACCAAGATCGGCAACGAGCTGGACCTTCTGGAAAAGGACGTCTTCAAGTTCTGCTGGACCGTGGACTTCCCCATGTACGAGCTGAACGAGGAGACCGGGCAGGTGGAGTTCTCCCACAACCCGTTCTCCATGCCCCAGGGCGAGATGGACGCGCTCCTCAACCAGGACCCGCTGACCATCAAGGCCTACCAGTACGACATCGTCTGCAACGGCGTGGAACTGTCGTCGGGCGCCATCCGTAACCACCGCCCCGACATCATGTACAAGGCCTTCGAGATCGCCGGCTATTCCGCCGCCCACGTGGAAGAGCATTTCGGCGGCATGCTCAACGCCTTCAAGTTCGGCGCCCCCCCCCACGGCGGCTCGGCCCCCGGCGTCGATCGCATCGTCATGCTGCTGGCCGACCAGCCCAACATCCGCGAGATCATCCTGTTCCCCATGAACCAGCAGGCCCAGGACCTCCTGATGCAGGCCCCCGCCGAGGTCACCATGGAACGCCTGCGCGAGCTCCACCTCAAGGTGGACCTGCCCAAGCCGAAGAAAGAGGTCAAGGAGGGCTGAACACCCTCCGCCCCTGTCACCCTGAGGCGCCGCCGAAGGGTCTTTCAGGCGATAACATTTGCCGCCCCAGGGCGGAGTGGGGAAGGGGGCCTTTGCGGCCCCCTTTTTCATGGGCTCCGCCCATGCCCGCCAAAGGGCGCGGCCCTTTGGGAACCCGTTGGCTCGTCATGCCCGGACTTGATCCGGGCATCCACGTCTAGTCGTTGAGACCACTGTTTCATGAGGTGTTCAGGCGAAGCAGCGCGGATTGCTGGGACAAGCCCGGCCATGACGGAATAGGCTATCGTAGCCGTATTCTGGAAGTCCCTGTCCGTGTGTTGCTCGCCATGCTGGATGGCAATCCGAGGATCGTCGAGGAGACACACTGGTGTAGGGCTATCTAGAGGTCGTGATGGGGGACGATACAATGGTAGATCTTCACCATATTTTATTGCAGACCCAAGAGGTCGATGATGTGGAGACATTGCTGTTCTGTCGGGATCTCAGAGCAGTAATGACCTGCTTGCATCAGGGGATGCCCGTTATCGGGCCTTGGATGGAAGCCAGGGTAAAGCAGATGCTGCGCGATTGGCTGCCATCAGGATGGTGTATTTCTGGTCCCTCCCAGATATTTAGGCGTGGGCGTGAGGGCGTTCGCTCAAGAAGTTGGGATGTCGTTGTCCATAAATTTCCGGCAGTAGAGTGCGATCTGCCTCCTCCAGCTTCTGCTTATGACGGTTACCCCTTGTTGCCGGTTGAGCTAGTTGCCGCGGTGATTGATACAAAGACAAATTTTAATAACCCTAGCTCGTACGCTAGGCAGCCTATATTCAACTTGATGAATGACGCAACGGAGGGGCAGCTTGATTTTCTGGGGGATGAAGTTTTGAAGATAATTTTCGCAGCATCATCATTACGTAGTGCGGCCTCAATTTTTGAGTCAGGAAAGTCTGCCGGATTATTGTCAATTTCGTTGGGACGCTATCGTGCGGGCCCAGTTGCGGATGGCCTACAAAGGAAAACGGAATGGCGGCTGGAGCGGCTCAATGACGGCCGTTCTCCGCTTCAGGTTTTGAAGGCGGCGTTGATGGCGCGTGTCCAAGCTGCTTGAAGGGTATGTCTAAGAGCTGATTCGGTCCTAAATCTGGGCTTCCAAAGAGCCGCGCCCTTTGGCGGGTTTGGGCGGAGCCCAAGAGACTCCGAAGGAGTCCTTAAACTCCCCAATCAGCCGTGCGTGAAAGATCCTTCGCGGTGCTCAGGATGACAGCCTGGGTCAGGCGCTCATCTTCACCGGCGGCTGGGTTTGCCAGCTGAGTTTGGCCAGGGCGTTCTCGGCGATGCGGACCTGGTCGGCGTCGGGGTTGTACCGGCGTTCGAATTCGACGCGGGATTCCCAGCGGGCGAGCATGTCCTTGGGGTGGTCGGGGCGGGCCGGTTCGCCGGTCAGCGCGCCGATGGTCTCGTCGTAGCGGGGGTGGAGCTCGGTGGGGAAGCCGATCATCTGGAACTCGTCCCAGGACAGGGTACCCTCCATGTAAAGCTCGTGGGTGACGTCGGCGAATTCCCGGGGCGAGATGTTGCGCAGGTCGAAGCGCGGCTCGGGCGGGGCCGAGGGCGGCGGCAGGGCGAGCGGCGGTTCGGCGGGCTTTTCGGCGGCGGCCTGTTTCTCGACCGTATTGCCCAGACGCGGCTCCAGGCGCGGTGCCTCGGGCGGCGGGCGGTCGGAGAACAGGCGCAGCAGGGTCGATCCGATGTTCATGGCGTCTTGACGGCGGGTTGCAGGGTGGTGTGGCGGAAGGGTTCCAGTTCGGGGGCGGCCAGCAGCGAGTGGAACTGTTCGGCCGACAGGGTGCCTTCGGCGAACAGTTCGCCCACCAGGGCGGCCACTTCCCGGGCGTCGGGATGGGCGGGCGGCGCGGCGGGCGGCATCAGCGGCGACGCGCCCGTGACGAGGGACGAGACGTCGGGGGACCTGAGCAGGGTTTCCATCCAGTCGGGCGCAAATTCGAATGTCATTCGCCACCTCCTCCAAAAACCGCGATCCGAACCCGATATTGAAGATGCAGGCGGCGTGCCAGGATGGGACGGCGGAAAACCGGGATCGGGCGGGGGCGGCGGAAGGCGCGGCGGGAAAAAGCTGCCGGGAGGGCGGGGAAAATTCTGCCGGGTCCGGTCTGTTCTGGTGGGCGGACGCGGGCGGTGTATAATGATCGCGGGATTTCCCGTCGGAGGATTGGATGAAGCGTCGTATCGGGGTGGTGTCGGGGTGCCTGGCCGCCGTTTTGGCGGTCGCCGGGGCCGAGGCGGCCGTGGCCGTCGATCTGGCCTCCCACCGCGCCACCTATCGCATGGGATTGTCGGCATCCCGCTCGGGCAGCGGCATGGCCAACGCCAACGGCGCCTGGACCTACCAGTTCATCGACGCCTGCGACGGCTGGATCACCGAATTCCGGCTGGTGATCACCTATGCCTATTCCGAGGGGGGGCAGGTGGCGACCACCACCGACTTCCTGGGCTGGGAATCCAAGGACGGCCTCAACTACCGCTTCCGGGTGCGCCAGTCGCGCGAGGGGCAGGTGACCGAGGAGGTGGAGGGCTCGGCCCGGCTCAACGGCCCGGGGCAGGGCGGCACCGCCCGCTACACCCGTCCCGAGGAACGGAGCATCAAGCTGCCCAAGGGAACGCTGTTTCCCACCGCCCACACCATCCGGCTGATCGAGACCGCCAACAAGGGCGGCCGCATCCTGGCGCGGCCGCTGTTCGACGGACAGGGCGAGGAAGGCGCGCTGGAGACCAGCGCCCAGATCGGCCGGGCCATGGCGCCGCAGCCCGCCGCCGGGGGCAGCCCGCTGCTCAATTCGCCGGCCTGGCCCATGCGCATGGCGTTCTTCCCCATGGGCAGCACCGATCCCCTGCCGGAATTCGAGATGTCGCTCAACTATCACGCCAACGGCGTGGCCGAGGATATCGAGCAGATCTTCAAGACCTTCAGCCTGAGGGGGCGTCTCGAGGCCATCGAGATCCTGCCCCGAACGAAGTGTTAACCATGGTCGCCTAAACTGTCGCGCGAGCGAATGCGCTCGGGTTGTGTCCGGGCCCAGAAGGGGCCTCGCGAAAGGAGAATCCGCTTGACCACGTCCCAGCCCGCCGAGCCCGGCGTCGAGATCGCGCGCCTAGGCGCCCTTGCCGCCGACTTCCGCCGCCGCCTGGAATTCGATCCGGGCATCATCTATCCCGCCCATGCCGAATGCCTGTGGCAGCTGGGCAATCTGCAGATCGCCGCGGGCGAGGTGGATGCCGGCCTGCTGGCGGTCTCGGAATCGCTGGCGCTTTACCGCGCCCTGGCCCAGGCCCAGCCCGCGTCCTATGCGGTGCAACTGGCCTCGCTGCTCAATTCCCAGTCCAACCTGCTGGCCGAGGCCGCCCATCTGGACGAGGCCCAGGCGGTGGGGGCCGATGCCGTTCTGCATGCCCGTCAGGCCATGGAAGGCCGCCCCGATCAGGCCCGCTTCGTCCTGGTCTCGTCGCTGATCAATCTGGCCGGGCTCAAGATGCGCCGTGGCGACACCACCGGAACGGTGGACGAACTAGCCCAGGCCGTGGACGTCTTCCGGGCCGGCGGCGAGGCCGGCCAGCAATTCCTGGGCTCCATGGTCGAGGCGCTGCACCGCGCCGCCATGGCCTTCAGCGAAATCGGATTGTGGCCCGAGGCCCTCGACACCCGCCGGCTGCTGATCGACCTGTTCGGCGAGACGCCGCCCGCCGCCGTGATTCAGCTGCTGGTGCTGACCCTGCAGCAGGCGTCGGTGGCCATGGCCGGGGCCGGACAGCCCGACAGGGCCCTGGCCCATGCCTCGGAGGCGGTCGATCTCGCCCGCATGCTGTTCAAGGCCGATGGGGCCGCCCATCGCCTCGCCCTGGCCCAGGCCATGGGAAACCTGGCCGGACGGTGCCACGACGCCGGGCGGTTCAAGGAGGGCCTCGACCGCTCGCTGGAAGCCGTCGATCTGTTCCACGAGGTGGTGGGAACCGACCCGGTGCATGCGGTGCCGTCGCTGATCGTCACCCTGGACAGCATGGCAGCCATCCTGACGGCCCTGGAACTGCCGGAGCAGGCGGCCACCGTGCGCGAGCAGCGGGGGCAATTGCAGGAAACCCTGGACCTCATCGCGCCCAGGTCCGAGGTTCCGGCCTAGGGCGGGCGGGACGCCCGCGCTCCAGGAGAGACGTCGTTTCCGAGGGCGGGCGGGACGCCCGCGCTCCAGGGATGAATTTCGGCGGGGGGATGCGGGCGGGACGCCCGCGCTCCAAGAGGGGGACGTCGTTTCGGCGCGCGAGCCCCACGAGGGGGACGTCGATTCGGCGCGCGAGCCCCACGAGGGAGGCGTCGTTTCGGAGCGCGGGCGTCTCGCCCGCAGACCCTCACGCGAAGCGGAAGCCGTTGCCGCCCTGGCGCTTGACCACGTACATGGCGGCGTCGGCCAGGCGCAGCATCTCCGCCGGCGTCTCGGTATCGTCCGGATTGACGGCGATGCCGATGGAGCAGGTCAGCGGACCGGGCAGATCCTCCTCGGCGGCCGCCTTGGCGGCGATGTTGTCCTTCACCACGCCGCACAGCCGCATCAGGCTTTGCTTGTCGCGGATGTTCTTCAGGATGGCCACGAACTCGTCGCCGCCGGCCCGCGCCACCGTGTCGCTGGAGCGCATGGAGCAGACCAGCGCGTTGGCGGCGGCGCGGATATAGCGGTCGCCGGCCTCGTGGCCCCTGGTGTCGTTGACATGCTTCAGGCGGTCGAGATCGACCACCATCACCGCGTATTTCTCGCCGTGGCGGGTGGAGAAGCGGTGAACCTCGTCCAGGCGGTCGAAGAACAGGTGACGGTTGGCCAGCCCGGTCAGCGGATCGTAGAGCGCGCGCTGCCGCAGGCGCATTTCCTTGTACTTGCGGTAGATGGCATATTGGATGGCCCGATGCAGGTCGCTTTCGGCGAAGCGTCCCTTCACCACGTAATCGTCGGCGCCGTGGCGCAGCGCCTCGAGCATGGTGTCGCGGTCGTCCAGCGCGCTGATGACGATCACCGGAGTCTCGACGCAGCCGAAATCGATGCGGGTCAGCACGTCCTTGGCGTTGCCGCCCTTGACCATGTAATCCAGCAGGCAGATGTCGAAGCGGCCGGAACTCAAAAGCTCGATGGCGCCCTGGCAATCGACCGCCCGTTCAAGCTCCAGCGCGTCGCCGTAAAGGCTGCGCAGCACGTGGTCGCAGTAGGTGAAGTGAACCAGATCGTCCTCGACCACCAGCACGCGGAACGGTGACTTGGCGCACACGTCCTCGGGGTCTTGAAAGGCAAGGGTATCGGAATGGCCGACCAGCATATGCACGATCCCCCGGAAGACGCAGGGGCTGCAGGGTGAAGATCCCCGAATAACCATAATCTAGCACTACCCCAGGTCGTCATCCAGGGGGGGCTTGGTCCCGGGTGGGCATACTGAAGTCGATGGGAACTATCGCGAACTATAGGTGCTGGTAATTCGGCGCGAAGTCTGGGTGATGATCTCGACATCCGAAAATGCGACATTGCCCGGAGAGGCTTTCAACCGGCGGCACATTTCCACCAGTCCATCGATGGTTTCGGTGGCGTGTCCAAGTTGCTTGGCGACCCGGTTCGACAATTCCATGGTCACCTGTTCCAGCTTCAGCAGGCTGCGATAGGTGCTCTCGGGGGTCATCTTGCCTTCGCGGGCGCTGACGGTCAGCGCGTTGCATTCCCAGTCCATGGTGGCGCCCAGACGCTTGATGCGCTCGATGCCGATGGCGACGATGGAATCATGCTTCATGCGGTCGTAGCGGTCGCGGGGCAGGTTGGTGCCACGGGCCCGCACCGGATTGGGAACCTGGAACTGGGTGGCCGAGGTGGCGCCGGGGCGCGGCGCGGCGCGGCGGTCGGGGCCGATGTAGTCGTGGGTCACCACGAAGGGCTTGCGCCGCTCGACCAGGACCTTGAGGCGGCTCATCAGCTGGTCGGGGGCGAAGGGAATCAGCAGCAGGTCGTCGGGGCCGCAATCGATGGCGGAGCGGACCCTGGGCTCCTCGCGCGAGGCCAGCAGCATGACCGTCAGGATGAAGGGGTCGCGGCCCAGGCCGCCCGAGCGCAACTCGCGCATGATGAAGGTGGAATCGTTGGCCTCGATCTCCTGATTGAGGACCAGGAAGTCGTGGTCGCCTTCCTTGCAGGCCTGATGGGCGGCCAGGAAGGTGGAGGCCTCGACGATATCGCGGATGCCGACATTGTTGAGCGCCAGCCGGATGCCCTGGCGGATGGGAAGGCTCGGCTCGCACACCAGAGCCTTGACCTTCGATAGATCGACATTGGCCGGAGCCGGCGCCAGAGGCATTGCTGGAACTGCTTGTGACATCTGGCCGGGCGGTCTCTGGTTCTTATTTACGTAGGCGAGACTGTTTTTAATGCAAGGTTTCGTCAAAAAGCAATACGGCAGGATAGTAGCGGAGCGCAATCCAGGAATGAGGGAATTCCGTTAACAATCCATTCTTCGTCCGTTGGCAAAGCTTTCACGGCAAAGCCTGATTGCGGCCCTGTGACTTTTCTTCGTAAAGACCATCAAGGGCCACTCCGTAAATCTCCCGAATTTGATGGCGGCGAATCTTGAGTGTTGGTGTCAACATGCCGTTTTCTATGTCGAAGGACATATCCGCAATGAGAAAACGCCGAATCTTCTCGATGGGGGAGAGTTGGCGATTGACGCGGTCGATGACAAGGGAGATCGCTTTCCGCAGGTCTTCGCCCGCCATCAGATCCCCGAGCGGCGCGGTCATGCCGCGGGAATCGGCCCAGGACTGCACCCAGTCGCGGTCGGGGACGATCAGGGCGACCAGATGGGGGCGGCGGTCGCCGTGGACCATGGCCTGGGCGATTTCCGGCTCGAGGGTCAGGAAGCTCTCGATGCGCTGGGGGGCCACGTTGTCGCCGCCGGAATTGACGATGATGTCCTTCTTGCGGTCGGTGATGCGCAGGGTGCCGTCGGCGTTGATCTCGCCGATATCGCCGGTGTGCAGCCAGCCCTCGGGATCGATGGCCTGGGCGGTGGCGGCCGAATCGCGCCAATAGCCCCGCATCACCAGTTCGCCACGGACCAGGATTTCCCCGTCGGCGGCGATTTTCAGCTCCACGCCCAGCATGGGCGGGCCGACGGTTTCGATCCGGTTGCGGCCGGGGCGGTTGACGGCGATGACCGGCGCCGATTCCGTCTGGCCGTAGCCCTGCAGGATGCGCACGCCGAGCGCCAGGAAGAACATGCCCACCTCGTAGGGCAGGGGGGCGCCGCCCGAGACGAAGGCCTTGAGCCGGCCGCCGAAGCGGGCGCGGACCTTGTCGCGCACCAGCCGCTCCAGCACCCAATCGGCCAGGCGGTCGAACGGGCCGAGGCGCCGGCCCTCGATGCGTCTGGCGCCCAGGTCCAGCGCCGTCATGAACAGGCGGCGGCGCAGGGGGCTGACCCGGGCCAGCCCCTTGAGAATCCTGGTCCGCATGGTCTCGTACAGGCGGGGCACCGCCGTCATGATGGTGGGCGACACCTCGGCCATGTTGGAGGCCAGATGCTCGATACCCTCGGCGTAACGGATTTCGGCGCCGATGGAGATGGGGAAGTACAGGCCCGCCGTATGCTCGTAGGCATGGGACAGCGGCAGGAAGGACAGGAACACCTCGTTCTCCAGCCCCAGCTCGCGCAGCACGTCGGCGGCTCCCATGCAATTGCACAGGATGGCGCCGTGGGACAGCATCACCCCCTTGGGCACGCCGCCGGTGCCCGAGGTGTAGATCAGGCAGGCGATGCCGTCGCGCGTCAGGCCGGCGACCGTGTCCCGGATCGATTCCGCTCCGCTTCGGCCCAGCTCCAGCACCGAATCCCAGGCATGCACGTCCACGCCGGGCGACTGGGCCAGACTCAGGGGTTCCATGGCGATGATGGCCGGCGCCCGGTCCGAGCGGGCGGCGGCGGGCAGCACCCGCTCGGCCAGCTGGCGGGTGGAGACGATCACCAGGCGGGCGCCGGAATTCTCCAGGATGTGCAGATGGTCGGCGACGGTGTTGGTGGTGTAGGCCGGCACGCTGATGCCGCCGGCCGCCATGATGGCCAGATCGGCCATGGCCCATTCGGGGCGGTTCTCGGCCACCAGCATGACCCGGTCGCCGGGTTCCAGTCCCAGGGCGCGCAGGCCGGCGGCCAGCGCCAGGACGCGTCCGGCCGTTTCCGCCCAGGACAGCGCCTGCCAGGTCCCGGCGGCCTTATGGCCGAGGAAGGGGCGGGAGCCGAGGCGGTCGGCCTGGCCCAGGAACATGGCCGGCAGGCTGGTCTGCGCGGCGAAGTCAACTTCCATGCGTCGAAACTCCCTGTTCGCGCCGTGGCCGCCTCCTTATATTGTGTCGCAGCAAGGAGACAGCGCATGACCTTTGTAGCATCGGCCAACGATCTCGGCACCCTTCCCGAATGGGATCTTTCCGATCTTTACCCCGCGCCGGATTCGCCGGAGCTGGAGTCCGACCTGCAGGCCGCCGCCTCGGCGTCCCTGGCCTTCGAGGCCGCCTATGCCGGCAAGCTGGCCGCGCTGCCGGGCGCCGAGCTGGGCAGGGCCATCGCCGAGTACGAGCGCATCGGCCAGATCATCTACCGCGCCATGTCCTACGCCCAGCTGCTCTATTCCGGCGACGTCTCGGATTCCGAGCGCGGCCGCTTCTACCAGGGCATGCAGGAGCGGGTGACCGACATCTCCACCCACACCCTGTTCTTCACCCTGGAGATCAACCGCCTCGACGATTCCGTGCTGGCGGAGAAGCTCAAGGCTCCCGAGGCGGCCCATTACGCCCCCTGGCTGCGCGACCTGCGCGTCTTCCGGCCGCACCAGCTGTCGGACGAGGCCGAGAAGATGCTGCACGAGCTGCACGTGGTCGGCACGGCGGCCTGGAACCGGCTGTTCGACGAAACCATGGCCCGGCTGCGCTTTCCCCTGGGCGGCGAGGAGGTGACCTCGGCCGAGGTGCTCAACTGCCTGAGCGACAAGGACGGCGCCCGGCGCAGGGAGGCCGCCAAGTCCCTGGGCAAGGTGCTGGGCGACAACGCGCCGCTGTTCGCGCTGATCACCAACACCCTGGCCAAGGAAAAGGAGATCGAGGACAAGTGGCGCAACTACGCCCGGCCCCAGTCCTACCGCAACCTGTCCAATCAGGTCGAGGATCAGGTGGTGGACGCCCTGGTCTCGGCGGTGAAGGGCTGCTTCCCGCAGCTGTCCCACCGCTACTACGCCCTGAAGGCCAAGTGGTTCGGCGTCGACAGGATGGATTACTGGGACCGCAACGCGCCGCTTCCCGACGACGATGACCGCAAGTATACCTGGGAACAGGCCCGGGACACGGTGCTGGGCGCCTATGGGGCCTTCTCGCCCGACATGGCGGCGCTGGGCAAGCGCTTCTTCGACAACAACTGGATCGACGCCCCGGTGCGTCCCGGCAAGTCGCCCGGCGCCTTCGCCCATCCCACCGTGCCGGCGGTGCATCCCTATCTGCTGGTCAACTACCAGGGCAAGGCCAGGGACGTGATGACGCTCGCCCACGAACTGGGCCACGGCGTGCATCAGGTGCTGGCCGGCGTGCAGGGCGGGCTGATGTCCGACACGCCGCTGACGCTCGCCGAGACCGCCTCGGTGTTCGGCGAGATGCTGACCTTCCGCGCCATGCTCGAGAGGGAATCGTCGCCCAAGAGCCGCCGCATCATGCTGGCCTCCAAGGTGGAGGACATGATCAATACCGTGGTTCGCCAGGTGGCGTTCTACGAGTTCGAATCCCTGCTGCATGACGAGCGGCGCCGGGGCGAGCTGTCACCCGACCGCATCGGCGAGCTGTGGATGAGCGTGCAGGCCGACAGCCTGGGCCCGGCCTTCCGCTTCGACGACGAGTACCGGCATTTCTGGACCTACATCCCCCATTTCGTCCATTCGCCGTTCTACGTCTACGCCTACGCCTTCGGCGACTGCCTGGTGAACTCGCTGTACTCGGTCTACGCCAGGGGCGGCATCGCCGATTTCCCCGCCAAGTATCTGGACATGCTGCGGGCCGGCGGCACGCTGCGGCACCAGGATCTGCTGGCGCCCTTCGGCCTGGACGCCGGCGACCCGCAATTCTGGCGCCAGGGCCTGGACGTGGTCATCGGCTTCATCGACGAGCTGGAGGCCATGTAGGAGCGGGTCAGCGCCCCGCCGCCAGCAGCGGGGCGCATTGCTCGGCGGCCACCCGGCAGGGCTCGATGGCGTTGATCACCGTGGCGGCGGCGAAGCTGTCGGTGTAGATGCGCACGGGCAGCAGGGAGTCGGGGTCGAGATGGACGACGTACTCGGCCCCCGACCACATCTTCTGGAAGCGCGGCTTGAACCCCGCCACCGGACGCAGCACCATGGACAGCTCGATGGTGTCGTATCCCCGGCCGCGGATGTCGATGTGCCGGGGACCCTTGACCGCCACGTCGAAGTCGTAGGCGCGGCGGCCGTCATAACCCGCCACCCGGAAACTCGCCGGTCCCGTTCCAGCCATGGCCTGCTGGGCCTTGCGGCCCACCACCGCCACGTTGGTCAGGGGATCGCCGACGCCCCTGCGGGCCTCGGCCGGCACGGCGGGGGCGGGTTCGTCGTCCTCGGGCGGCGGGGCGAACACCGCCAGCACCTCGTCGAGCACGGTGACGGCCTCGCCGCCGCTGTAGTGGACCCGCAGCATCTGCTCCTGGTAGCGGCCCCTGAAGCGGGTCTGGTAATGCTCGGAATCCAGCTCGCCGGCCCCTTTTTCCGTCCCGCCGCCCTCGGCGGCGAAACGCAGGCGCAGGAGCTTGTCGAACAGGCCGACGGTGCGGATGGTCATGCCGGTGCGTACCGCGCCCGCCTGGTCATCGCGGGTGACTGCCATGTCGCCGGCATGAAAGCCGCCCCACATGATTTCGTAGCGCCAGCCCAGAGGGTCGGCGGCGGCCGGGGCCGCCGCCCCGAGGGCGGAGGCGATGAGGGTCGCGATTACCACCCGCCTGGGCATGGCTCCTCCTGGAAACAGCGGCCAGGATGGCGCCAATCGCCCTTCCGGCTCCTTGATCAAGGTCATGCGCCCTCCGTGGGAGACCCCTAGTGTAAAATAGGTCCAAACGACTGATTTTCAATCCAGATCGGGCTTGGCAAACCGCCGCTCAGAAGGCATTGTTCTCGGCAAAATGTACGGCAAACGCAGTAACAGCCAACAACAGGAGAAGCCATGTCTCTGACCATTGGTGTTCCCAGGGAAACGTTCCCCAACGAAAAGCGGGTGGCAACGGTTCCCGACGTCGTCGAGAAGCTGATCAAGCTGGGTTTCTCGGTGGTGGTCGAGACGGGGGCGGGTGCGCTCGCCAATTTCGATGATGACTCCTATGTGGCGGCGGGCGCCACCATCGCCAAGAGCCCCGCCGAGCTTTGGGATTCGTCCAACCTGGTGTTCAAGGTCCGCGCCCCCTCCATGGACGAGGTGGCGCTGATCAAGGAAGGCACCACCCTGATCGGCTTCATCTGGCCCGCCCAGAACCCCGACCTGATGGAAGCCCTGAAGGCCCGCAAGATCACCGTGCTGGCCATGGATTGCGTGCCGCGCCAGCTCTCGCGCGCCCAGAAGATGGATGCGCTCTCCTCCATGGCCAACATCGCCGGCTACCGCGCGGTGATCGAGGCCGCCAACCAGTTCGGCCGCTTCTTCACCGGCCAGATCACCGCCGCCGGCAAGGTTCCGCCGGCCAAGGTGTTCGTGGCCGGCGCCGGCGTGGCCGGCCTGGCCGCCATCGGCACCTCGGTGGGCCTGGGCGCCGTGGTGCGCGCCAACGACACCCGCGCCGAGGTGGCCGATCAGGTCAAGTCCATGGGCGCCGAGTTCGTCAAGGTGGATTACGAGGAAGAGGGCTCGGGCGGCGGCGGCTACGCCAAGGTCATGAGCGAGGGCTTCCAGGCCGCCCAGCGCGAGATGTACGCGAGCCAGGCGCGTGAGGTGGACATCATCATCACCACCGCCCTGATCCCCGGCAAGCCGGCGCCCCGCCTGATCACCGCCGACATGGTCAAGTCCATGAAGGCCGGCAGCGTCATCGTCGACATGGCCGCCGAGCAGGGCGGCAATTGCGAGCTGACCGTTCCGGGCGAGGTGGTGGTGCGCCACGGCGTGACCATCGTCGGCTATGCCGACCTGCCGAGCCGCCTGTCCAAGCAGGCCTCGACGCTGTACGCCACCAACCTGCTGCGCCTGACCGAGGAACTGTGCAAGGGCAAGGACGGCACCATCGACGTCAACATGGAGGATGACGCCATCCGCGGCCTCACCGTCATCAAGGACGGCGAGATCACCTGGCCGCCGCCGCCCCTGGTGCTGCCGGCCCCGCCGGCGCCCAAGGCCGCCGCCGCCGCCGCTCCGGCCCCGGCCAAGAAGTCCGGCCACGGCCACGGCGCGGGCGAGCCCATGAGCATCAAGTCCCTGGCCATCACCTTCGGCATCGGCGCGCTGGTCTTCTGGTTCGTGGGGGCCAACGCCCCGGCGGCCTTCCTGGGCCATTTCACCGTGTTCGTGCTGGCCTGCTTCGTGGGCTACATGGTCGTCTGGAACGTCACCCCCGCGCTGCATACCCCGCTGATGAGCGTCACCAACGCCATCTCGTCGATCATCGTCATCGGCGCCCTGGTCCAGATCTCGCCTCCCCTGGACGAGGGCGTGTCGCGGCCGGGCTTCTGGATCGGCCTGCTGGCGGTGATCAGCATCATTCTCACCTCGATCAACATGTTCGGCGGCTTCGCGGTCACCAAGCGCATGTTGGCGATGTTCCGCAAGTAAGGGGGGCACCATGTCCGCAAGTCTCGCCACCGTTTCCTATATCGGTGCCACCATCCTGTTCATCCTCTCGCTCGGCGGCCTCTCCAATCCCGAGACGTCGCGCCGGGGCAACGTCTTCGGCATGATCGGCATGGCGCTGGCCGTAATCGCCACGGTGTTCGGTCCCCAGGTCACCTGGGGCGGCGTGCCGTGGATCATCATCGCCATGGCCATCGGCGGCTCGGTCGGCCTGTACGCCGCCCGCACCGTGCAGATGACCCAGATGCCCGAACTGGTCGCCCTGATGCACTCGCTGGTCGGCCTCGCCGCCTGTCTCGTCGGTTTCGCCAGCTACTTCGACACCGCTCACACCTTCGTGGGCGTGGAGAAGACCATCCATGACGCCGAAATCTATGTGGGCATCCTGATCGGCGCCGTCACCTTCTCGGGCTCGCTGATCGCCTTCGGCAAGCTGTCGGCCAAGATCGACGGCAAGCCGCTGCTGCTGCCCGCCCGCCATCTGATCAACCTGGCCGGCCTGCTGGTGGTGATCTGGGTGGGCAAGGGCTTCCTCAACGCCGAGACCGCCGGCGGCGGCTTCTTCGCCCTGTTCGTCATGACCCTGATCGCCCTGGCCTTCGGCGTCCACATGGTGATGGCCATCGGCGGCGCCGACATGCCCGTCGTGGTCTCCATGCTGAACAGCTATTCCGGCTGGGCGGCGGCGGCCACCGGCTTCATGCTGAACAACGACCTGCTGATCGTCACCGGCGCCCTGGTGGGCTCCTCGGGCGCGATCCTGTCCTATATCATGTGCCGGGCCATGAACCGCAACTTCATCAGCGTCATCGCCGGCGGCTTCGGCACCGGCGGCGGCTCGGTGGCGGCGGCGGCCGACGGCCAGCCGGCGGGCGAGGTCGTCCCGGTCAGCGCCGCCGAGACCGCCGAACTGCTGAAGGACGCCAAGAGCGTGATCATCGTTCCCGGCTACGGCATGGCGGTGGCCCAGGCCCAGCACACGGTCTACGAGATCACCAAGCACCTGCGGGAGAAGGGGATCAACATCCGCTTCGGCATCCACCCGGTGGCGGGCCGCATGCCTGGCCACATGAACGTGCTGCTGGCCGAGGCCAAGGTGCCCTACGACATCGTCATGGAGATGGACGAGATCAACGACGACTTCCCCGAGACGGACGTCGCCATGGTCATCGGCGCCAACGACATCGTCAATCCGGCGGCGCAGGACGATCCCAACTCCCCCATCGCCGGCATGCCGGTGCTGGAGGTGTGGAAGGCCAAGACCTCCATCGTCATGAAGCGTTCCATGGCGTCCGGTTATGCCGGCGTCGACAATCCGCTGTTCTACAAGGAGAACAACCGGATGCTGTTCGGCGACGCCAAGAAGATGCTGGACGAGGTGCTGACCGCGTTGAAGGCGTAATACCAAGATGCGCTGATCGGAACCGATCAGCGCATCGCCCTCAATCGCCGGGCGCCGCCCGTGGCGGCTTGGCTCCCGCCGCATAAGCGGCGCGGCCCCTCGGGCCTGGCCAAACTGCAATGAGTCGGGCTCATCGCAGTTTGGTATAGGCCTTCACGGTCATAGCCTGAACGGGCGGCGGCCTTCCGAAAGGGAGGCCGCCGCTTTGCTTTCGGACATATGCGAATGGCTTAGAGTTAGAAGAATTCTAAATACATCTTCCAAACCCACATTAAAGTTGTGAGTATGGTTGCCGTGTTCGCAGCCCGGGCACCGCCGGATGGAGAGAGAGAGCCGGCGGAGCAGGGGGAAGTCCTCCGGGGGGCGGCCACGCTCAGAAGATCCATATCAGGGGTACCATGCCATGATCAGACGCATGACGCTTTCGCTCGCCCTTTTCCTGGGACTTGGAGCCGTCCCGGCCCTGGCGGCGTCCGAACCCATCCAGCCCATCGTACCGGCCAAGGTCAAGGATGCCGGGATGGTCGAACTGGGCAAGAAGCTCTATTTCGATCCGCGCCTGTCCAAGTCCGGGTTCATCTCGTGCAATTCCTGCCACAACCTGTCCATGGGCGGCACCGACAACCTGAAGACCTCCATCGGCCACAACTGGCAGAAGGGGCCGATCAACGCCCCCACGGTGCTGAACTCCAGCCTGAATCTGGCCCAGTTCTGGGATGGCCGGGCGCTGACCCTGCAGGATCAGGCGGGCGGCCCCATCGCCAATCCCGGCGAGATGGCCTCGACCCACACCCTGGCGCTGTCGGTGCTGCAGTCCATCCCGGCCTATGTGGACGAGTACAAGAAGGTGTTCAAGTCGGACAAGATCACCGTGGACGGCGTCACCAAGGCGATCGCTGCCTTCGAGGAGACCCTGGTCACCCCCAACTCCCGCTTCGACAAGTGGCTGAAGGGCGACAAGAAGGCGCTCTCCGCCCAGGAAGTGGCCGGCTACGAGCTGTTCAAGGACTCGGGCTGCACCGGCTGCCACAACGGCGCTGCCGCCGGCGGCAACACCTACCAGAAGATGGGCGTGGTCGAGCCCTACAAGTCCAGCAGCCCGGCCGAGGGCCGCGTGGCGGTGACCAAGGAGGAGGCCGACCGCTTCTTCTTCAAGGTGCCGACGCTGCGTAACGCCGAACTGACCTATCCCTACTTCCATGACGGCGAGGCCGCCACCCTGGCCGACGCGGTGGACACCATGGGCCGCATTCAGTTGGGCAAGAAGTTCACCAAGGACGAGAACGACAAGATCGTCGCCTTCCTCAAGAGCCTGACCGGCGACCAGCCCAGCTTCGCGCTGCCCATCCTGCCGCCGTCCAACGAGAACACCCCGCGTCCGCAGCCTTTCGACAAGTAAGGACTCTAATACAGGGGCCGGATCATCTCCGGCCCCTTCCTTATCGACGGGGGAGGCGGCGTTGCGCGGACTCTGGTGGTTCAGCCTGTTCTGGCTGGCGGCGGGCATCACGGCCTGGGGCGGCTTCAACACCCTGCTGGAGGCCACCAACACCACGTCGTTCTGTATTTCATGTCACGTGATGCGTGATACCGTCTACGTGGAATACCAGCAATCCCCCCATTTCCAGAACCGCTCCGGGGTGCGGGCGGGGTGCCCGGACTGCCATGTGCCCCGCGACTGGACGCACAAGCTGCTCCGCAAGGTTCAGGCCTCCACCGAGCTGTTCCACTGGGCGCGGGGCTCCATCGACACCCCGGAGAAGTTCGAGAGCCGCCGCCACGATCTGGCGGCGCGGGAATGGGAGCGCATGCGGGCCAGCGATTCGCGCGAATGCCGCAATTGCCATTCCTTCGAGGCCATGGCCTTCCACAAGCAATCCATGAAGGCGGCCCGCGCCATGCGGGAAGCCGCCAAGGCGGGCAAGACCTGCATCGACTGCCACAAGGCGATCGCCCACAGGATGCCCGACGTCACCCTGAAGCACCGGGCCATGTTCGCCGCCCTGTCGGCCGAGGCGCGGAACACGATTCCGGCGGTGGGTGACGTCGTCTATGCCCTCGAAGCCCGGCCTCTGCGGCCCCGGCCCGATTCCGAGCCGATGGGGGAACTGGCGGCGGCGGTTCCGGTGCGCGTGGTGGGCGTGGTGGGCGATGCGGTGAAGATCGAGATCGCCGCCTGGGCCCGTGACGACACGCCGGCCATCCTCTACGGCCGCTTCGGCAAGCGCATGACCGTCGTCAGCCTGAAGGAGGCCGCCCGGTCCCTGCTGGAAAGCGGGGAGACGAAGGAAGATACCGAGACGGGCCAGACCTGGACGGCGCAACGCCTGCGGGGCTGGGTGCCGGCGGCCGGCCTGCTGCGCGACCCGGCCCCCCTGTGGGCCTATGGCGAGCGCATGTATCAGGACAACTGCACCCTGTGCCACGTCCGGCGGCGGCCCGAGGAGTATACGGCCGATTCCTGGATCGGCCATTTCAACATGATGCGCCGCCTGGTGCCGCTGAACGAGTCCGAGGCCGCCTTCCTGCTGACCTACCTGCAGGGGCGGGCGGGGGACATGACGCCCTGACGGGCCGTCAGGCCCGCTCCACCCCCGCCAGGAAGCGCTGCACCGAGGTGCTGAGGGTCTCGGACTGGCGGCCCAGGGCGTGGACGGCGCCCAGCACGTCGGCGGCGGTCTTGCCGGTTTCCCCCGCCTCGCTGGTGACGTCGGAGACGTGGCGCGACACGTCGCGGGTGCCGTCGGCGGCCTCGGCCACGTTGCGGGCGATGTCGCGGGTGGTGGCGTCCTGTTCCTCCACCGCCGCCGCGATGGCCGACGAGACCTGATTGATGCGCTCGATGATGGCGCCGATGCTCTGGATGGCCGAGACCGCCTGATCGGTGGCCGACTGGACGGCGCTGACCTGCTCGGTGATCTGGCTGGTGGCCTTGCCGGTCTGGGTGGCGAGGTTCTTGACCTCGTTGGCCACCACGGCGAAGCCCTTGCCGGCCTCGCCGGCCCGCGCCGCCTCGATGGTGGCGTTGAGCGCCAGAAGGTTGGTCTGGCCGGCGATGTCGCCGATCATGGTGACCACCTCGCCGATGTTGCGCGCCGCGTCGGCCAGCCCGTGGACCAGGGCGTTGGTACGCTCGGCCTCGGCCACCGCTTCCTGGGATACCTGGGCCGAGGTGGCGACCTGCCGGCTGATCTCGTTGATGGAGGCGGCCAGTTCCTCGGCGGCGCCGGCCACGGTCTCGACGTTGATGCTGGCCTCCTCGGCGGCGGCGGCCACGGCGGCCGCGTGGCCCTCCATGCTCTGGGCCGAGGCGCCCAGCGAGTTGGCGGAATTGTCCAGAAGGCGGGTGGCGTCGCCCACCGCCGCCAGGGCGCCGTTGACCTCCTGGCGGAAGGCGGCGGTGAGCTGCTCGATGGCCTGGCGCCGGCGTTCCTTGGCCTCCTGCTCCGCCTTCTGCTCGGCGGCCAGCGCCTCGGCGGCGATGCGGTTGTTGCGGAAGACCTCGACGGCCCTGGCCATCTCGCCTTCCTCGGTCTCGAGGTCGAGGCCCTGCACCGATATGGAGGTGTCGCCGGTGGCCAGGCGGCTCATGGCCTGGGTGATGTGGGCGATGGGGCCGGTGATGCCCCGGGCCAGCACGCCGGCGGCGGCGAAGGTGATGCCCAGGCCGCCGACCACCGCGATGATCTGGCCCCACAGGAACAGCCGGGCATCGCTGCTGGTCTTGGTGGCCGAGGCCACCAGATCCGAGGCGATGCGGTCCTCGACCACCTTCATCAGGTCGATGCGCTTGGTGGTGGCCTCGAACCATTTGGGGGCGGGGACGCCCTCGCCGCCGGCCAGGGCCTTGGCGTGGGCGGCTTCCCGCATGGCGTTGACCTCGGCGACGATGGGGTCGCTCATCTTCTCGCGGAAGAAGGCCACCAGATCGGGCGACGCGGTGCGGATGAAATGGGAGAACAGCATCTCCTGGTCGGCGATCAGCGAGACCAGGCGGCGATAGATGACCGGATCGAAGGTCCCGGCGAAGCCGGCCGAGCCGGTGGCCCGCTCCTGGCCGGCCCGCTCCTTGGCCTCCATGAAGGCGAGATAGGCGCTGACCGCCTCGGCGGCCTTCTTGTCGGGAGTCTGGCGCGCCAGTTGGCCGACCATGTCCAGCTGGACCTTGATCATGGCGGTGTAGGACTGGAACACCACGTTGCGGTCCAGGGCACCCGCCTCGATGTCGGCGCGCAGCTTGGCGCGCCCGGCCAGCGCCTCCTTGGCCTTGGCCAGCGAGGCGGCGAAATCGGCGCCCAGCGCCGTGGCGGATTCGGTACTCTGCGTCTCGTAGCGCCCGATGGACTCGTCGGAGAGCTTGCGCTGGGCCTCGACCCGGTCGCCGAACTGCTTGCGGCCGCTGGCCACGTAAAGCGACGAGGCGCCGCGCTCCTTCTGCAGTTCATGGACGACGGCGCTGACGCTGTTGGCCATGGCGGCCATGCGGATCAGACCGCTGGTGTCATCGACCACCAGCCAGCGCAGGACGATCACGTAGCCGGAGAAGGCCATCAGGCCGAATACCGGAAGTAGAAAGGCCAGAAGAATTCGTCGCCCAATCCTAAGATTACGCAGAAATTCCATGGCCGAAAGCCCCCTAGATAGTCCAATCCCGTATTCAGGCTACTAGTATGAGGCTTCGGGAGCAAGGTGCCAAATTTGGCAAACATCAAGACCGAAAGGCGCCATGACACGAGGTCATGGCGCCAGCGATGGCGACGCTTGAATTTCCGGTCCGGCCGCGCCCTTTGACGGTGCGGCCGAAAGCAGGCTTTAGAAGCCTTCGCGCTCCAGGCGCTTGCGCTCCAGCTTGCGGGCGCGGCGCACGGCCTCGGCCTTTTCGCGGGCGCGACGCTCGGACGGCTTTTCGTAGTTCCGACGAAGCTTCATCTCACGGAAGACCCCCTCGCGCTGCATCTTCTTCTTGAGCGCCTTCAGGGCCTGATCGACATTGTTGTCACGAACGAGAACTTGCACGTTTCGCCACCGCTCCTCTACGCTTGAAAACCCTCCCGACGGTCGGCATCTCTGCCGTCCGGGGAGGTGGGTTGATAGCACAGTGCCGCCCCCTTGTGAAGGGGTTAGGCGCGGCCTATAACCCGGAAAGTGCTTTTGTCCGCGCCCGGGGAGATTTGGATATGGAAACACGCCCGCTCAAGGATGCCCTGGTGGGCGCCATGCTGCCCCATGCCGCCTTCGACGGCTGGTCGGCGGCCACCCTGGCGGCGGCGGCCGACGATCTGGGGGTGGAGCGGGCGCTGCTGCCGCGCCTGTTCCCCCAGGGGGCCGTCGACGCGGTGGCCCATTTCGTCGACCACGCCAACCGCGCCATGGAGGACGACCTGGCCGAGGCTGGCCTGGACGGGCGGGGCGTGGGGGAAAAGGTGTTCCTGGCGGTGAAGCTGCGTCTCGAGCGCTGGGGCGAGCATCGCGAGGCCATCCGCCGCGCCACCTCGCTGTTGGCCTTGCCCGGGAATCTGCCCCTGGCGGCCCGCCTGACCTGGGGCACCGCCGGCGCCATCTGGCTGGCGGTGGGCGACCGCTCCCATGATTTCTCGTGGTATTCCAAGCGCGCCACCCTGGCGGCGGTCTATTCCGCCACCCTGCTGTACTGGCTGGACGATGAGTCCGAGGGCTCGGCCGACACCTGGGGCTTCCTGCGCCGGCGGCTGGCCGAAATCCGCTCGTTGCCGCAATGGCGCCAGAAGCTCGAAGGGCTGGCGGGCGGCCCGAAGGCCGCCCTGTTGCGCCGGTTCAGATCGCCGCTGTCCGGCTGCTGATCACGCCACCGTGTCGATCAGGCCGCCCGATAGCAGCTTGGCCAGATAGGATGAGGTGGTATTGGCGTCCGAACTGTTCTTGGTCAGCGATTTGAGGATCGACTGCAGCGCGTCGGCGCTGGACGCATCCGCCTGACCATAGGTCACCGAGGTGGAACTGGAGCCGTCGGCGTATTTGGTGACGGTGGTCTTGGTGCCGTCGGGCGAGGTGGTGGTGGTCACCGAAACCACTTCGTCGGAGGATTGGCTCGACCCGACTCCCGCCGAACCGCCGCCGCCGCCGCCCGCCGGGGGAGCGCCGCCGCCGCCGGCCGGCGGTCCGGCGTTCTGCAGGCCGGTGGCGAACTGCTCCTGGCTGAGCCCGTTGGCGCCGTCGCCGCCGCTGTTTTCGGCGATCTTGTCGTAGAAGGCGCCGGCATCTTCCTCGCTGACCTCGTCGGGGCGGCCGGCGACGAATTCGTCGCGGGTCACCGTGCCGTCGCCGTCGCCGTCCAGCGTGGCGAACAGCTCTGACGGGTCGGGGCCGCCCCGGCCTCCGCTTGCCAGGCTTCCGCCAGGGCCGCCCGATTGCCGAATCCGGCTTTCGAATTCGTCCAGGGCCTGGATCACCGCATCGGCCTGCTCCTGGGTCAGGGAGCCCGAGGCGACATCCTCGGTCAACTTGGCCTCGATGGCGGCGCGCATGTCGGTGGGCGAGGGACGCTGGCCCGACGATTCCCGGGAACTGGCGATGGAATGGATTTCAGACTCGACCTGCGACGCCACGTCCGAGGACAGGCCGTTCTTCCTGAGGTCGTTCAGCAGCAGTGACTGGATGGAGGATTGGTTCCCCACGGAGGCGATGGACATGGCCGTTCTCCTTCTGAGACTTGTGTTCTGTCGGGTTCAACGGGAATGCGGCGGGATTCCCTGCGGAAAAAAGCGCCTCCATGCCGAAGGATATGGCCGGCATGGAGGCAGGGACCGCTTCCCGTCAGGCCGCCAGACTGGTATTGGCGACGCTCAGCAGGCTGGCCTTCTGATAGGAGCCGGTGGCCTTGAGCAGGTCCTGCAGCAGCAGGTCGCCGCTTGAGGATTGCGCCGAGGCCGTCTGGCTGGCTGTCGCCTGATCCGGCGGCCCGGCCTTCTTCATGCCTTCGGCCAGCTGGTCCTGGCTGAGGCCGGTGGCGGAATCCGCCCCGGCGGCCGAGGCGATCTTGTCGTAGAAGGCGCCGGCCTGCTCCTCGCCGACCTCGTCGGGCCGTTCCGCCACGAATTCGTCGCGGGTGACGGTGCCGTCGCCGTCGCTGTCCAGATCCTCGAACATCTCGTCCGGGTTGGGCGGGCCGCTCCGCCGGGCGCCCTGGACTTCCTGGGACTGCAGCAGCACCGCCTGCATGCCCGACGCCATCTGCCGGAAGGCGGAACTCAGCGCATCCTGGCCGAGCGACCCGCTGCCCGACGAATCCAGCTTGTCGAACAGGGCGCCGGCCTGATCCTCGCTGACGTCATCCGGCTTGCCGATAATGAACTCGTCACGGCTGACACTGTTGTCTGAGTTAGTGTCAAGCTTCTTGAATATGGAACTGATGTTCTGTTGGGATTGTGAGGCGGATGTACCTAGTCCGTGTAGCATGGTGACTCTCCATCAGTCATGAACTGATCGGATAAAACTCCGGTCGAGTCGTTCCACGCTTGGCTTGATGCTCTACATGCGTTGAAATATTAAAAATATTTCTTATCTTTTTCTTGAAAAGACATGCCGCACCGCTCTATTCCTATGCGGTGTCGTCCGATTCGTTCTGTTGCAAGGTGGAGGCCAGGGGCGGCGCCATCCATAACGCCTTGATTTGGTGCGAAATGCTTCTTGCCCGTGCTCCATCATCGCTCTTCACCCGGCAAGTCCTGCCGGGTCGGGCGGCAGTTTCTGCCGGGTGAGCGCATGATTTTCCGCATGGATCGCCTCTTCCGCGCCGTTCTATCCAGCGATGACGGTTGTCGCGGAGGTGGCGTGGACCAGGGCGGGCGGGCGTGTCCCCAAGGGGATGCGGCCAGTGACGACGATCTGCTGCGTTCCATCGCGGAAGGGGACCGCCGGTGCTTCCGGCGGCTGATGGAGCGGCATGTCCGCGCCATGCTGGCGCTTTCCACCCGGGTACTGCGCAATGCCGACGATGCCGACGAGGTGGTGCAGGAGGCATTCTTGAAGGTGTGGACCATGGCGCCCAGGTGGCGGTCGGACCGCGACGCCAAGTTTTCCACCTGGCTGTACCGGGTGGTGCTGAACGCCAGCCTCGACCGCCTGCGCCGTGCCCGCTACGTGGCGGAAGACGAGGCGGAAGAGCAGGCCGATCCCGCCCCGGGCGGGCTGGAGCGCGCCATGATCCGCCAGAGGGAGCGGCTGGTCTCGGCGGCCATGGCCGAGATGCCGTCCAGACAACGCCAGGCGTTGTCGCTATACTATTTCAGCGACTTGAGCGCCCCGGAGGCGGCGCGGGTGCTGGACCTGTCGCTGGGCGCCATGGAGGCCCTGCTGGTGCGGGGCAAGCGCAGCCTGAGGACCGCCCTGGCCCGCCTGGGCATCCGGGGCATCGGAGACGTGACATGAGGCCCGACGACGATCTGGATGAAGTGATGCGCAGGTTGACGCCGCCGCTGGAGGTGTCGCCCGATCGCGCCGAGCGCGTCATGCGGGGGGTGATGGCCCGCCTGGACCAGCGCCAACCGGCGGCGGGGCCGGGTCGATGGCTCGCCCGCCTGCTGCCGTTGTCCCGCTTCGCCCTGCCCATGGCCGCCGCCGCCCTGCTGGGTGTGGTGATCGGCCATGACCTCCGCGCCGAGAGCGAGGCCGTCGCCCTGGGCCGAGACCTTGTCACCACTTACTATTCGGGGCTGGGCTATTGATGGGGCGCGCATTCCTTTCCCGCTGGGCCTTGCCGGTTTCGCTGGCCCTCAACGTCTTTCTGGTCACCGTCCTGGTCATGCGCGAGCCGGGGCCGCCGCCACGCCCGCCGGGCGGCGGGCCACCCAGTCCGCTGCACATCGCCGAGCGGCTGGCCGCCGATCTGCCGGCGGCCGACGCCGCCATCCTGCGGGCCGCCATCGCCCGGCATGCCCGGGAGGTGGAGGTCCGGAACAGCATCTGGACCGGAGTTCCTGCACGGATCGGCACGGCGCTGGCCGCTCCCGATTTCGACGTGGACGGCTTGCGTGCCATATTGGCGGAGGGGCGCGAGGCCCATGCCGCCATGGATGAGGCCCTCGCCCGGGTGATTCTCGAGGCGGCGTCCGGCATGTCGGCGGAAGGCCGCCAGGCCGTGGCCCGCTGGCGTCCGCCCCATCCGCCCAAGGGCGGGCCGCCGCCGCGGTAAGTCATTATGTTTGCCCCTCTGCCTCAGCGCGGCCCTCCGGCCGCTTGGCCGCCGCCGCAATGGCGGCTGATCGCGATGCGCGCCGGATTTGGCGCGCATCGCTCCAATCTCTCGGGTTGCCAGTGCGGGCGGACTTCCTTACAAAGGGCGCCTCCATAATGCCTTTAGGGGAACAGCCATGCGGGCCGAGATCGAGGCGCTCGCCCAGGATATCCGGCGCTCCGCCGCCCTGTTGAAGCGTCATCTCAATTGGGACGAAGCCTTGATGCGGCTCGACGAGCTCAACGCCTCGGCCGAGAATCCCGATCTGTGGAACGACGCCGCCGCCGCCCAGAAGATCATGCGCGAGCGCACCGAGCTGGACAACGCCATCCAGGGCTGCCGCGCCCTGGAGCGCGAGCTGGCCGACCTGCTGGAGCTGATCGAGCTGGGCGAGATGGAGGGCGACCAGGGTGTGGTCGACGACGCCGAGGAGCAGGTCCGCGCCCTGAAGGAGCGCGCCGCCAAGATGGAGCTGGAGACCCTGCTCTCGGGCGAGGCCGACCACAACGACTGCTATCTGGAAATCAATGCCGGCGCCGGCGGCACCGAGTCCCAGGACTGGGCCGAGATGCTGCTGCGCATGTACACCCGCTGGGCCGAGAAGCACGGCTACAAGGTGGAATGGCTGGAAGAAAGCGCCGGCGAGCAGGCGGGCATCAAGTCGGCCACCGTGCGCATCCTGGGCCACAACGCCTATGGCTGGCTGAAGACCGAAAGCGGCGTCCACCGGCTGGTGCGCATCTCGCCCTACGACAGCGCGGCGCGGCGCCACACCAGCTTCTCGTCGGCCTGGGTCTATCCGGTGATCGACGACACCATCGACATCCAGATCAACGAGAGCGAGTGCCGCATCGACACCTACCGGGCGTCCGGCGCCGGCGGCCAGCACATCAACAAGACCGATTCGGCGGTGCGCATCACCCACATTCCCACCGGCATCGCCGTGGCCTGCCAGATGGAGCGTTCGCAGCATCAGAACCGGGCCCGGGCCTGGGACATGCTGCGCGCGCGGCTGTACGAGGCCGAGCTGCAGAAGCGCGAAGCCGCCGCCCAGGCGCTGGAGGACCAGAAGACCGACATCGGCTGGGGCCACCAGATCCGCTCCTACGTGCTGCAGCCCTACCAGATGGTCAAGGACCTGCGCACCAACGTGGAGACCTCGGACACCCAGGGCGTTCTCGACGGCGACCTGGACATGTTCATGGCCGCCTCGCTGGCCGCCAGGGTTCAGGGCGATTCCGATCAGGGGTAAGAGGTCGGGGGAAGATGCGGGCGTCCCGCCCGCCTTCCCGATGACGCCAAATCCCGGAGCGCGGGCGTCCCGCCCGCCTTCCCATTAGGTTAAATTTTCGTAGCCGGTTTGCTTTCTCCCCGGGGCACCCTATAAGAAGGGGGTGATTCCTTGGGAGGAACGATCGATATGAGGCATATGATGATTTCGGCCGCGGTGGCCCTGGTGCTGGTCCTGGCCGGCGCGGGCGATGCCCTGGCCAAGGCCGGCAAGTCGGGCGGCGGCGGTTTCGGGTCGCGCGGCTCCCGGACCCACGATGCGCCCATGGAGCGCACCCTGGCCCCGCCGCCGGCCCAGACCAAGCCCGCCGGCCCGCCGCCGCCGCCCCAGGCCGCGCCGCGTCCCGGCGCGGTGGATTCGGCGCCGCTGGCTCCGGCCGGCGCCGGCGCCGCCGCCATGCGTCCGGCGACCCCCATGGGGGCTCCCATGGGCCAGCCCAGCTTCTTTCAGCGCAACCCCATGATGGCGGGAATCGCCGGCGGCCTGTTGGGGGCCGGCATCGGTTCCATGCTGTTCGGCCATTCGCCGGCCCTGGCCGCAGCGTCGGAGGCCTCGCCCGGCGCCAGCATGCTGGGCCTGCTGCTCCAGCTGGCCATCATCGGCGGGCTGGTGTGGCTGGCTATCCGGCTGTTCCGCGGACGCTCGCAGCCGGCGGTGCCGGCGGGCAATCCCTACATGGCCCGGCATGCCGAGGGCCAGCATGTGGAGCCCATGATCGCCGCTCCCCCGGCCCAGCCGCGCATCGAGCGGGAATTCGACGCCTCGGGCAACGACCAGGATGCCTTCACCGAGATCCTGCTCGGCGTGCAGCAGGCGTGGAGCGAGGGCAACCTGATGCAGCTCAAGCGCTTCGCCACCCCCGAAGTGGTGTCCTACCTGTCCGAGGACATGAGCCGCAACGCCAGCGAGGGTCTGGCCAACAAGGTGGAGAACGTCACCCTGTTGAAGGGCGACGTCAGCGAATCGTGGAGCGAGGGCGGCTTCGACTACCTGACCGCCATCCTGACCTTCTCGTGCAACGACTACATGGTCCGCCTGGATACCGGCGCGGTGGCCGATGGCGACCCGCGCGCCACGGTGACCCATACCGAGGCCTGGACCTTCGTGCGCAGCTCCAACGGTGGCCGCTGGCTGCTGTCGGCGGTGCAGCAGGTGAACTGACGCGCCACGTCATCGTCGCGGCGCCACGTATCGCGGGGGAGGGCCTGGACGGGCCTTCCCCCGTTTGCCGTTCCAGGTCCTCTCGACGCAACCGCTCCTGAGTCCGGGGGTGTTTTGTAACGCAACCAAGAATTGTTCAAAAACCCTCTTCCTGACAACTTGCTTACACGCTAATATAAGCCAATCATTATGTATTGGCCCCCGGCGTGGGGATGGTGTGGTGAGGAGGGTGCTGAATGCCATTGGATTTTGATCCGCGCCTGGGACGGCGTGACCTGTTCCGGCTGTTGGGGCTTGGCGGCGCGGCTCTGGCCGGCAGCGCCGTGTCGTCGCCCGTCCGCGCCGCGTCTGTGGGACCCGTGGCGGCCAAGGGGGCGCGAATCGTCATCGTCGGAGCGGGGGCCGCCGGCCTGGCGACCGCCGCGCGTCTGAGCCAGCGGCTGGACGGGGCTTCCGTCACCATCATCGACGGGCGCAAGGCCCATTACTATCAGCCCGGATTCACCCTGGTGGCGGGCGGCATCAAGCCCCTGGACTACCCCGTCTCGACCACCGCCGAGTACCTGACGCGGGGCGTCGATTGGGTCGAGGAAGCCGTGGCCGAGATCGATCCCGAGGGCAACAAGGTGGTGACCGCTTCGGGCAAGGCGGTTCCCTACGACTTCCTGGTGGTGGCCTGCGGCCTGCATCTGGACTATGCCGCCATCGAGGGCATGGAGGTCGGGCGCATCGGCCAGGACGGGCTGGGCAGCGTCTATGCCGGACCGGAGGCGGCCTTCGCCACCTGGGGCGCCATGTCGAAATTCGCCGACCAGGGCGGTGTCGGGCTGTTCCTTCGCCCCAACACCGAGATGAAGTGCGCGGGCGCGCCGCTCAAATACGCCTTCATCACCGACGACCACCTGCGCCGCCGCGACAATCGGGCCAAGGCCGAACTGATCTATGCCGCCAACAACAAGGTATTGTTCTCGGTGCCCATCGTCTCGGAGAAGGTGCGGATGCTGTTCCGCGACCGGAATATCGGCGTGCGCTACGAGCATGTCCAGACCGGCATCGATCTGGGCCGCAAGACGGCGACCTTCAGCACGCCCAACGGCCCGACGGAAATCCGCTGGGATTTCATCAACGTGGTGCCGCCCATGCGGGCTCCGGCGGCGGTCCGCAACTCTCCGCTGGGCTGGCGGGAGGGTCCCTTCGCCGCCGACGGCTGGATGGAGGTGGACAAGGCCACCCTGCGGCACAAGCGCTATCCCAACGTCTTCGGGGTGGGCGACGTGGCGGGCGTGCCCAAGGGCAAGACGGCGGCCAGCGTCAAATGGCAGGTTCCGGTGGCGGTCGATCATCTGGTCGCTTCCATTTCCGGCGGCAAGTCGGACAGCGCCTACAACGGCTATACCTCCTGCCCGCTGATCACCCGTCTGGGCCAGGCCATGCTGGTTGAGTTCGACTACGACAACAATCTGGTGCCGTCCTTCCCCGGGCTCATCGCGCCCCTGGAGGAGCTGTGGATCACCTGGGTGATGAAGACCATGGCGTTGAAGCCGACCTATCTCACCATGCTGCGCGGCCAGGCCTGACGAGGAGACTCGAGCCATGAAGGATATGGATCCCATTGTTCTCCTGGTGGTGTTCCAGGAAATGCTCGGCCCGGTGCTGTGGCTGCTGCTGGCCCTGGCGGCCTTCGGCCTGATCGGCTTCGCCGTGGTCTTCCTGCGTGAGCGGCGGCTGGACAGCCGGCGTCTGGTCCGCTCCGAGCTGGTCGGCCTGATCGGCGGGGCGCTGGCCCTGGTCCTGGCGGCCAAGTTCACCGTCTCGGGCTTCACCGACGCGGGCGGCCCGGTGGACTGGCTGCTGGTCGGCCTGATCTGGGGCATCGGGCTGGCGGGCACCACCATCCTGGCCTACGCGGTCCAGGGCCTGTTCCGCCGGCGGGCCTGCGGCTGAGCTTTGGGAGGGGGGGCGGGTCCGGCCCGCCCCGTCCTCAGTATCCGAAGCCGTAGCGGCCGCAGCGGAAGGCGGCCACTTCCGGGGTGAGGACGCCGCACTTGAACGGCGCCCAGCTCTGGCCCAGCAGGCCGCGCACTTCCATGCCGGCGCCACGGCACTGGCGCTCGGCGATGGCGCGGACCTCCGCGGGCTCGGACAGCCACGAGCTGTAGCAGACATAGCTGGCCGGTCCCTCGGGCGTGTCGGGCACCAGCGGCTTGGGCGAGCTGGAACAGGCCCCCAGGGCCAGGGTCACGGTAACGGCCAGAACTGCCTTGCGCATGCTCGAAATCCCCCTTTGGACTGCCACCGACTGGTAGCCTTCCCGGGGTCGGCTTGGCAAGCGGTTTTACTTGGCGGGCGCCATGGCGAAGCGCCGGTAGCTGTCGGCGATGCCGGCCAGATAGGTGCGGACCAGTTCGGTGAACACCGGGACCAGATCGGCGGGGGTCTGGGCGTGATAGACCCAGCGGCGCACGCCCACATAGGCGATGGCCCCGTGCAGGCCGGCCACCATCTCGATCTCCTCCAGGCTGATCGGGGCATCGCTGGCGATACCGAGATGGGCGCGCAACTCGCGGCACATGGGAACGAAAAGCTGCTCGCGCACATGCAGCATGTAGCGGTTGGCGATGGAGCCGTCCTTCAGCCCGGCGAACATGAACAGCCGCACCCGCTCGTAGCTGAAATTCGCTTTGGTATATGCAAGATAGAAATCAATCAGGCGATCGACCAGGGGACGGGTGCGATCCTGCAGCGTGGCGATCCAGGCCGGCTCCCAGGTATTGAGGAAGACCTCCTTGTAGACCCGCTCGATCAGGGCCTCCTTGTCGGGAAAGTAGCGGTAGAGCAGGGGCTGGGTGACGCCCAGACGCTCGGCCAGCGCCCGGGTCTGGCCCTCGAAGCCCACCTCGGCGAAAAAGCGGATGGCTTCGGTGACGATCAGCTTTTCCCGCTCCTTGCGGGGCAGGCGGCGGCGAATCCTGTCGTCGGAGGAAGAGGTGGGGGCGGGGCGGGGCCGTTCCCGGTTGAAGGCCGATTCCTGGCCGGCGGTGCGTGTTTCCATCATCCCCCCTCGACGCCAACTGATGACGTAATGTAACAATATGTAATACGTAGCGATCCCTACCGCGAACTGCAATCGGGTTGCGACCCGAGTTTGGTGTTCAAACGAGAAAAAAACTCGTTCGCCGTCTTCACCGCGAATCCATGCAGCAGCCGCCCGCCCACCGAGGCCAGGCGGCCGCCGATTTCGCCGGCCGCCTTCCAGCGCAGCAGGGTCGCCTCTCCGTCATCCTCGAGCACGACGCGGGCCGAGCCCGACACGAATCCGGCCACGCCGCCCTGGCCCTGACCCTTCAGGGTGTAGGCCTGGGCCTCGACCACGTCGTCGAGGGTGAGGAGCCCGGAAAAGCGGGCCGACAGGGCACCGACCCGGATGGCCACCGTGGCGGTGTAGGCCCCGGGGCCGGTGGAGGCCAGGGTCTCGCATCCCGGTATGCAGGCGGCCAGCAAATCGGGATCGTTGAGGGCCTGCCAGACCGTTACGCGCGGCGCGGCGATGCGGTGCTCTCCGTCGAAATCCAACGCCTTTCTCCTTATCCGCCGGAAGTGATGGATCATGCCATGGCCGGCATGGCAAAGTCTGTCTCCGGAAACAGTGGTATGACCAGAGATGCGCGCATTTGTTCTGCTGGCCCTGCTGGTCCTGGTATGGGGCGGCAACTGGCCGATCATGAAGATCGGGCTGACCCACATCCAGCCCTTGTGGTTCTGCACCCTGCGGCTGGCCGTGGGGCTGGTCAGCATGGTGCTGATCCTGGCGCCCATGGGAAAGCTCCGCCTGCCGCCCCGGGGGGACTGGCCGGTGATGATCTCGCTGGGCCTCTTCAACATGGCGCTGTTCATGGTGCTGACCAACCTGGCGCTGCTGGTGGTGCCGGCCGGGCGCTCGGCCATCCTGGCCTATTCCACGCCCCTGTGGGTGGCGCCGGGGGCGGCCCTGTTCCTGGGGGAAAAGCTGACCCGGGGGCGTCTGGCGGGGCTGGCGCTCGGCCTGGGCGGCATCGTCGTGCTGTTCAATCCCCTGACCTTCGACTGGAGCGACCGGGCGGCGGTGGTCGGCAACCTGATGCTGCTGACGGCGGCGCTGGTCTGGGCGGGGGTGATCCTGCACATCCGGGGGCACCGCTGGCACGCCTCGCCCCTGGAACTGGTGCCGTGGCAGATGGTGATCGGTCTGGTGCCGGTGGCGGCGGCGGCGGCGCTGATCGAAGGCGCCCCGGCGCCCGACGGCAGTTTCGAACTGGCCTGGACCCTGCTCTACAACGGCACCCTGGCCACCGCCTTCGCCTATTGGGCGGCGGTGACCGTCAACCGGCTGCTGCCGGCCCTCACCGTGTCGCTCAGTTTCCTGGCGGTGCCGGCCTTCGGTCTGGTGATCTCGTCGCTGCTGCTGGGCGAGAGGCTGTCGCTCACCAATATGGGCGGGCTGGCCCTGATCGCCGGTGGAGTGGGGGTGGTCGCCCTGGCCGGCGCGCGGGAACGGGGCGGCGGCGGGAGCAAGGCCTGAAAACACACAACCCCGCCCCGGCAGGGAGGGCGGGGCGGGGTCCGTGTACACCGGCCATTCGGAGGGTTGGCCGGTGTCTTACCTTATCGTTCGTCCGGCGGAAACAACCTCTCCTCGCCGGGGGAGAACTCCATAATGACTCAGTTTTCGCCCGCCGGATTCGCAGGTTCGGAATGGCGGCCATGCAGCCGGCGAAGGTTGCCACATTCCCGCCACGATCGCCTGTTTAGCTGATCCCGTGAGCAAAAGGCGAAGCGGTTCGCCCCCTTGATTTCGGCCGGGTCTTGCCGCCATAATGGTGATGGTGGAATCGGCCGGTGCCCATGATGGGGCCGAGCCGACCGCCCGATCGGAGTGCTGCCGCCAAGGCGGGCTCCGGGTCATGTTGCTCGATGGAGGATGTGACGATGCGTATGAACATTCAGGGCTACGACTAGCGGTCTTTTCCGGTTTTCGGACTTTTTTCCGGCGTGTTGGACGCCGGGAAGGCACAAACTGGAGGGATCAGATCATGTCGCTTGCCAAACTTCCGGTCGTCGCCGATGACGACGGCCTTGCCAAATATCTCAGGAGCATCAAGGAATTTCCCGTCCTCGCGCCCGAGGAGGAATTCATGCTGGCCAAGCGCTGGGTGGATTACGGCGACAAGGACGCCGCCCATCGGCTGGTGACCAGCCATCTGCGTCTGGTCGCCAAGATCGCGCTGGGCTATCGCCATTACGGCCTGCCGGTGGCCGACCTGATCAGCGAGGGCAATATCGGCCTGATGCGGGCCGTCAAGAAATTCGAGCCTGATCGCGGCTTCCGCCTGGCCACCTACGCCATGTGGTGGATCAAGGCCTCGCTCAACGAGTTCGTGCTGAATTCCTGGTCCATGGTCAAGATCGGCACCCTGGCGGCGCAGAAGAAGCTGTTCTTCAACCTGCGGCGCATCAAGTCGCGGCTGCGTCTGCTGGAGGCGGGCGATCTGGCCCCCGAGCACGTCACCACCATCGCCCGCGAGCTGGATGTGGACGAAAGCGACGTGATCGCCATGAACCGCCGCATGGCGGGGCGCGATTCCTCGCTCAACACCCCCGTGGGCGAGGGCGGCACCGAGATTCAGGACCTGATGGCCGACGAGGCCGACAACCAGGAAACCGCCCTGGCCAAGCGCGAGGAGCTGTCCAAGGGCCGCGCCCTGATCGCCCGGGCGCTGGACACCCTGACCGAACGCGAGCGCGAGGTGTTCATCGAGCGCCGCCTCAGGGACGACCCCGTGACCCTGGAGGAACTGGGCGGCCGCTACGGCGTGTCGCGCGAACGCATCCGTCAGATCGAGGTCAAGGCCTTCGAGAAGGTGCGCGGGTTGGTGCAGGCCGGCTTCCTGCCGGCACCGGCGCGCGCCTGACCCTTGGGGATATTGCCCCGGACCCTTTTTGATATTCATCGAATGGGGTTCGGGGCCCACGGCCCCGAGCGGGTACGGGCGGCAGCCCGCGTTTTCTTCCCCCTCAGCCCAACTTGCCGGCCATGGACCGGACATTCTGGACCAGGATGCCCAGCAGCTTGGTGACGAAGGGATCGACGCCCTTTAGCTTGGACTCCACCACCGCGCGGGGAATGACGATCAGGGTGGTCTCGGTCTTGGCCCGTGCCGTGGCCATTCGGGGAGCGCCGTCGATCAGGGCCATCTCGCCGAAGATGGTGTTGACGCCCAGTTCGGCGAAGACCTTTTGGCCCTTCAGCAGTTCCACGGTTCCCGACTGGATGATGAAGGCCTGATCGCCGCTGTCGCCTTCCTTGAAGACGTGGCCGCCGGCATGGACGACGCGGCGGTCGAGGAAATTCATCATGGCGGCGTCTCCCGGCTTGGGCAAGAGCGGCGAGCCTCATACCTGAAACACAGTGTCATCCTGAGCGCAGCGAAGGATCTTTCAACCGCAATTGGTCGCCGGTGTTGGTGAAAGACCCTTCGGCCATGCCTCAGGGTGACAGACTGTTTCTGATTAAACGCACGACGCTCTAACGCCAGCCTGTCATACTTATGGCCAGGAGTGCCAGTGCGGAAAGGGCCAGGGCCGCCACGGCCATCATCAGGCGGCGTTTCGCCTCGGGATGGACGTTGTCGTTGGCGGGACGGGGAATGCGTTGGGGCGACGCCTTGCGGCGCCGCCCCTCCGGTTCTTTCTGACCTGCCTTAGTCACGCGCGGCGAGCGGGAGGAACGCCCGCTGCGCCGGGCCGACATACAGCTGGCGCGGACGGCCGATCTTCTGATCGGGGTCGGTCAGCATCTCGTTCCACTGGGCGATCCAGCCCACGGTGCGGGCCAGGGCGAACAGGCAGGTGAACACCTGGGTGGGGATGCCCATGGCGCGGAAGATGATGCCCGAGTAGAAGTCCACGTTCGGGAACAGCTTGCGGCTGACGAAGTAATCGTCCTCCAGGGCGATGCGCTCCAGCTCCATGGCCAGCTTCAGCAGCGGCTCGTCGTGGTTGCCCAGCTCGTTCAGCACTTCATGGCAGGTCTTGGCCATGATCTTGGCGCGCGGGTCGTAGTTCTTGTACACGCGGTGGCCGAAGCCCATCAGACGGAAGGGATCGTCCTTGTCCTTGGCCTTCTTGATGTACTCGGGGATACGATCCACCGAGCCGATCTCGTGCAGCATGGTCAGCACCGCCTCGTTGGCGCCGCCATGGGCGGGACCCCACAGCGAGGCGATGCCGGCGGCGATGCAGGCGAAGGGGTTGGCGCCCGACGAACCGGCCAGACGGACGGTGGAGGTCGAGGCGTTCTGCTCGTGGTCGGCGTGCAGGATCAGGATGCGGTCCATGGCCCGCGCCAGGACCGGGCTGACCTTGTACTCCTCGCACGGCGTGGCGAACATCATGTGCAGGAAGTTCTCGGCGTAGGAGAGCTTGTTCTGCGGATACATGAAGGGCTGGCCCTGGGAGTACTTGTAGGCCCAGGCGACGATGGTCGGCATCTTGGCGACCAGGCGGTAGCTGGCGATCATCCGCTGGTGCGGATCATTGATGTCGGTGGAATCGTGGTAGAAGGCGGCCATGGCGCCCACCACGCCGCACATCACGGCCATGGGGTGCGAGTCGCGGCGGAAGCCGCGGAAGAAGAACGAGATCTGCTCGTTCAGCATGGAGTGACGGGTGATGTCGCTCTCGAACTTGGCCTTCTGCTCGGCGTTGGGCAGCTCGCCCTTGAGGATGGCGTAGGCCACTTCCAGGAACGAGCAGTTCTCGGCCAGGTCGGAGATGGCGTAGCCGCGGTGCAGCAGAACGCCGGCATCGCCGTCGATGTAGGTGATGGCCGATTTGCACGAGCCGGTGGACATGTAGCCGGGGTCATAGGTGAAGATGTCCTGGCTGGCGTAAAGGGAGCGGATATCCGCCACCTTGGGGCCGATGGAGCCGGACAGCAGCGGGAATTCCGTGGTCTTGCCGGTGCTGTTGTTGATCAGCGTGACGGATTCCTTGGGAGTCTTGTTCTCGTTCGTCATGTCTTCATACCCCGTGGTCTACTTCACTGTTTAAACGTGTCCGGCGTCCCTCAGGCCGCCGATGATTCCGTGGGCCGGGTCGCGGCCGAGGGCGTCCTCGATGCGGCCCAGCGATTCCTCGCGGCCCAGCACTTCCATCACTTCGAAGATGGGAGGCGAGACCGAGGAACCGGCAAGCGCCGCCCGCAAGGGCTGGGCGATCTTGCCGAGCTTCTGCCCCCGCGCCTCGGCCAGGCGGCGGGCGGATTCCTCCAGAGTGTCGCGCGTCCAGGCGTCCACTCCCTTGACTTCGGCCATGTAGGCGGCGAGATCGGCGGCGGCGGTGGAATCGGCCATGGTCCTGGCCGCCTTCTCGTCGAGCGCCAGCGGCCGCTCGGTCACGTAGAACAGCGCCGAATCGGCCAGTTCCAGCATGGTCTTGGCCCGTTCCTTCAGGCCGGTCATGCCGGTGCGCAGACGGGCGACGGCCTCGCCGTTCAGAACCTTGCCGCTCTTGCTCTCCAGCAGGGGGACCAGCAGCTCGGTCAGGCGGCCATCATCGGCCTGGCGCATGTAATGGCCGTTGAGATTGGTCAGTTTGACGAAGTCGAAGCGCGACGGCGAACGGCCCACCGAATCCAGGTTGAACCACTCGATCGCCTGCTCGGTGGAGATGATCTCGTCGTCGCCGTGGCTCCAGCCCAGGCGCAGCAGGTAATTGCGCATGGCCTCGGGCAGGAAGCCCATGTCGCGGTAGGCATCCACGCCCAGGGCGCCGTGGCGCTTGGACAGCTTGGCGCCGTCGGGGCCGTGGATCAGCGGGATATGGGCGAAGACCGGAACCTCCCAGCCGCAGGCCTTGTACAGCTGGTACTGGCGGAAGGCGTTGGTCAGGTGGTCGTCGCCACGGATGACGTGGGTGATGCCCATGTCGTGGTCGTCCACCACCACCGACAGCATGTAGGTGGGCGTGCCGTCGGCGCGCAGCAGCACCATGTCGTCCAGCTGGTCGTTGGCGACGCGAACGTCGCCCTGGACCAGATCGGCGATGACGGTCTCGCCCTCGGTCGGAGCCTTGAGGCGGACCACGAAGGGGGCGCCGGCCGGAGCCTCGGAGGCGGGGCGGTCGCGCCAGATGCCGGGATAGCGCATGGGCAGGCCCTTGGCGCGCTGCTCCTCGCGGATGGCGGCCAGCTCGTCCTGGGTACAGTAGCAGCGATAGGCCTTGCCCTCGTCCAGCAGCTGGCGCGCCACCTCGGCATGGCGGCCGGCGCGGGCGAACTGCATCACCGCCTCGCCGTCCCAGTCCAGGCCCAGCCACCTGATGCCGTCGAAGATGGCCTCCACCGCCGCCTCGGTCGAGCGGGCGCGGTCGGTATCCTCGATGCGCAGCAGGAATTTGCCGCCGAAATGGCGGGCGAACAGCCAGTTGAACAGGGCCGTGCGCCCTCCGCCAATGTGGAGGTAGCCGGTGGGGGAGGGGGCGAAACGGGTAACGACGGTCATGACGGTGCTTTCGGCGTCCTTTATGCCGAGGGGGACAAGGCTGCCTTGTGTAGCATATCTTTATGCCCCTGACAGCCCGGTGTTGGGGGTGGATGGCAAAAAACCCGCCCGATTGGATAGGGGTTTTCCCGACCGCACGCTCCGGATCGGAGGCGGCGGCGAGTCTCCTGCGCGTAATGGAAGAGCGCCTGCTGGCCGAGCGGGGGCGCTGGCCCTTGTGGGCGCCGGTTTTCCTGGGGGTGGGGATCGGTCTTTATTTCTCCCTACCCGCCGAGCCCGCCCTGGCCTGGGGCATGGCCGGGGTGGCGGCGGCCCTGGGCGGAGTGCTGCTGGCCCGGCGCGGCTCCCTGGCCCTGCTGCTGGCGGCCGTATGCCTGCTGGCGGTGGCGCTGGGCTTCGCAATCGCCCAGTTCCGCAGCCTGCGCCTGGCCGCCCCGGTGGTGGAGCGCCCCACCGGCGCCCTGATGCTGGAAGGGGTGGTGGTGGAGGTGGAGGCCCTGCCCGATGGCGGCAGCCGCCTGACGCTGGACCGGGTGGCCCATGACCGCGACGACGTGCTGGTTCCCCTGAAGGCGCGCATCAAGGCCAAGGCCGGCCTTTCCCCGGCCGGCGTCGGCGACCGGGTGCGGGTGCGCGCCATGCTGATGCCGCCGGCCCAGCCGGCCATGCCCGGCGCCTTCGACTTCGCCCGTTTCGCCTGGTTCCGGCAATTGGGAGCCATCGGCACGGCCCTGGGGCCGGTGACGGTCATCGAGCCGGGAGCCGCCGGAGGTTGGCGGGCCGAGACGGCCATCGCCATCAACGACCTCCGCCACGCCATGGCGAGGCGCATCCTGGCGGTGCTGCAGGGCGACCGGGGCGCGGTGGCGGTGGCGCTGACCACCGGCGACCAGATGCCCATCTCGGCGCCCATGATGCAGGCCTACCGGGATTCGGGGCTGGCCCACATCCTGTCCATCTCGGGCCTGCACATCACCATGGCGGCCGGACTGGTGTTCGTGGGGCTGAGGGCGCTGCTGGCGCTGGTTCCGCCGGTGGCGCTGCGTTACCCCATCAAGAAATGGGCGGCGGCCCTGGCCATCGTCTTCGCCGGCTTCTACACCCTGCTGGCCGGGGCGCCGGTCCCGGCCCAGCGCGCCTTCTTCATGACCGGGCTGGTGCTGCTGGCCGTGCTGCTGGACCGCATGGCGCTGTCCATGCGTCTGGTGGCCTGGGCGGCGGTGGTGATCCTGCTGTGGGCGCCCGAGGAACTGATCGGTCCCAGCTTCCAGATGTCCTTCGCCGCCGTGGTGGCCATGATCGCCGCCTACGAGACGCTGACGCCCCGCCAGGGCGCCTGGCGGGCCGCCCATCCCGGCTGGCTGCCGCTGGTCGGGCTGTACGTCTTCGGCGTGGTGGCGAGCACCCTGATCGCCGGCTTCGCCACGGCGGTCTACGGCATTTTCCACTTCAACCGCTTCGCCGTGTGGTCGGTGGCCGCCAACATGATCGCCGTGCCGCTCACCGGCTTCTGGGTGATGCCCTGGGCGCTGGTGATGTTCCTGCTGATGCCCCTGGGGCTGGAGGCGCTGGCCCTGGCGCCCCTGGGCTGGGGCGTCGAGGGTGTCAACCGGGTGGCGCTGTGGGTGGCGTCGTGGCCCAGTTCGGCGGTGACCCTGCCCATCCTGCCGCTATGGGCCATGGTGACCTTCACCCTGGGCGGCAGCTGGCTGTGCCTGTGGCGGGGGCGGTGGCGCTGGTGGGGGGTGCTGCCCATGGCCGTCGCCCTGGCCTCCATGGCCTTGGCGCGGCCGCCGGACCTGCTGGTGGACGGCCGGGGCGAAGGCTTGGCGGTGCGGACCGGCGACGGCACCTTGTTGCTCAACGGCAAGGGCGGGCGGATTCTCAAGGAGACCTGGAGCCGCCGGGCCGGACCCGCGACGCCCGAACGCTGGCCGAAGAAAAGCTCGTCCCGCGACGGAAGGCTGCGCTGCGACGAGACCGGCTGCCTGTGGCGGGTGGAGAACCTGGTGGTCGCCCTGGTCAGGGACGAGGATGCCCCGGAAAAGGCCTGCGCCGGGGCCGACATCGTGGTCAGCAGCGTGCCGCTGCGCGGCGCCTGCCGGGGGCCGAAGGTGCTGATCGACCGCTTCGACCTGTGGCGGCGCGGGCCGCATGCCCTGTGGCTGGAGCCGGGGGGCGTGCGAGTGGAGACGGTGGCCGGATGGCAGGGCGACCGCCCTTGGGCCTGGCATCCCCATCCCCGCAGGAAGGCCAAGGCGCCGGCGCAGGCCGCCCCGCGCGAGCCGCAGGAACGCAAGGACGAAGAGGAGGAATAGGGGGAAGCGGGCGGGACGCCCGCGCTCCAACAATGCGGGAGCGCGGGCGTCCCGCCCGCATGTTCAATCGCCCTCGGCGTCGCGGGCGGTGAAGAAGAAGGTGGAGCCCTCGCCCGGCTTGGATTCGACCCAGATGCGGCCGCCCAGGCGGGTGACGATGCGCTGGCACAGCGCCAGGCCGATGCCGGTGCCCTCATAGGCGGAATCGGCGTGCAGGCGCTGGAAGATGACGAAGATGCGCTCGAAATGCTCGGGTTCGATGCCGATCCCGTTGTCCTTGACCGCAAAGCGCCAGATGGAGCTGGACAGCCGCACCGCCTCGATCCGGATGGCCGGGGGGCGGTCGGGGTGGCGATATTTCAGCGCGTTGCCCAGCAGGTTCTGGAACAGGCTGGACAGCTGGCTTTCATCGGCCTGGATGGTGGGCAGGGGGGCGATGGCCACCGAGGCGCCGCATTCCTCGATCACCGCCTTCAGGTTGGCTACGGCGATGTCGGCGGCGCGGGCCGCCGAGACCGGCTGCAGCGGCCGGGCCTGGCTGTTGATGCGCGAATAGTGCAGCAGATCGGTGATCAGCCGGTACATGCGCTTGGTGCCGGCGGTGAGGAAGGCGATGTATTCGTTGGCCTCGTCGTCCAGCTTGTCGCGGTAGCGGCGGTCGAGCATCTGGGCATAGCCGGTGATGACCCGAAGCGGCGTCTTCAGGTCGTGGGAGGCCACATAGGCGAAGCGCTCGAGATCGGCGTTGGAGCGTTCCAGCATCTCGGCGGTGGCGCGGCTGGCCTGTTCCGCCGCGCTCAGGCGGCGGTTGCGCGCGTCCAGCACCAGCACCAGCACGGCGAAGGCGACGATGGCCAGGGTGAACAGGGTGGTCTCGATCACCTCCGACTGCTCGGCCGCCTCCAGGCCGGCGGCGATGTCGGAATCGGCGAAGCCGATCACCGCCACCAGGGGGTAATCGGCAAGCCGCTTGTAGAGGAAGGTCCGCTCCACCCCGTCCAGCAGCGAGCGCTTGCGGAACCGGCCTTCCTCCCTGATCTCCGTCTCGGCCCAGATCTGCAGGTTCGAAAGCGGCGCCGCGTCGGCCACCGGTGGCGGCTGGCGGGCGATCAGGGTGCGGTCCAGGCCGAAGATGGCGGCCGAGGAGTTCGGCCCCAATGTCATGTCCCGGTAGAAGGCGGCGATCTGGCTGGCGTGGACGTTGAGGATGACGACGCCGGCCAGGGACTTGCCGTTCAGCAATGGCCGCGCCACGTGGAAGTACTGGCGGTCCGGCAAGGTGCTGATGTTGTTGGTTCCGATCAGCAGGTCGTCGCGGGGGGCGGCCTGGAAATGGAGGAAGATCGGCTGGTCGGAGACATCGGAGCCGCGCGGCTGGGCCGGATCTGTGCTGAAGGCGACGCGGCCGCGCTGGTCCAGGATGGTCAGGGTGCTGGAATAGAGATTCGACCTGGGCGGCGTCACCCGGTCGAGGAAGTCGCCGAGGCGGCCGATTCCCTCGCGCTCGACGAAATCACGCGCCGAGCGCAGATAGACGTCGGCCAGATCGAACAGCCGGACGGTATGGGTCTCGAAGGACAGCAGGATCTTGCGCGCCTGCAATTCGGCGAATGCGGCGCGTTCGCGCTCCAGCTGGCCGAGATTGCCGAGGATCACGCCGACATAGGTGCCGATCAGCACCACGGCGGCGGCGATGACGCCAATCCGGCGGATGTCGATGATCCGGGGCCTTTCGTCTTTTGCCGGGGGCGGTTTGGTCCTGCCGCGGAAACTCTGAAACAACGATGGCCTGCCTGTGGCGATGGCGAAGAATGGCGGCAAAGCTTATCGCGGAAATACGCCCCTGTCACGGGCGAGCCCGAAGGGGCCGGGACGGCGGCTGGTGGGGAGCGTAGCGGCGCAGCATGACGTCGCTTTGCACCATGTGGTGCGACACCCAGTCCTTGATCAGGGCGGCCAGGTCCCTGAGCATGGCGCCGTGGTCGGCCTTGTGGGGCGTCGCCTGATAAAGGTTCTGCAGGTCGGCCAGCCGGCCCAGCAGGGCCTGATGCTCACGGTGGTGGGCATCCTGGAACGGGAAGCCGTATTCCCGCTGGACCTTTTCCTCGCGGCCGAAATTGATGGACGCCTGTTCGTACAATCCGGTGAGGAACATGCCGATGGCGGCGTCCGCGCCCGAATTGCGCAGCGTCGTCTCGAATTCGTTCACATGGGCGATGAACTGCTTTTGCGCCTTGTCGACCTCCGGGTGTCCGGTGCTCATCGCCTCGCGCCACACCAACATTGCTGCCTCCGAGCGTGACCCTCACGCCCATGCCCTCTACTACAGGTAGGATGCGAAACGGGCGATGCCCAGTCCATCCATACCGATGTCCGGTTGCAGCCCCGACACAAGGTCGGCGATCACCCGCCCCGAGCCGCAGGACATGGTCCAGCCCAGCGTGCCGTGTCCGGTGTTCAGCCACAGGTTGGACAGCGGCGTGGCGCCCAGGAGCGGGACACTGTCGGGGGTGACGGGGCGCAGGCCCGCCCAGGGCTCGGCGCGCTCGAAATCGCCGCCGTCGGGAAACAGGCGCCGGGCATTCTCCAGGATCAGGCGGGCGCGCACAGGGTTGAGCGAGCGGTCGTAGCCGGCCATCTCGGCGGTGCCGGCGGCGCGCAGGCGGTCGCCCAGGCGGGAATAGACCATCTTGTGCTCGTCATCGGTGACCGAGACGAAGGGTGCGCCGGCATGGTTGGCCACCGGCACGGTGACGGAATAGCCCTTGGCCGGAATGATGGGCAGCTTCAGCCCCAGCGGCCGGGCCAGCAGGGGCGAGTCGCAGCCGGCGGCCAGGACATAGGCGTCGGCGGTGATGGTCTCGGCCCCGGCGACCAGGGCGCTCACCCGGCCGCCGTCGCGGAGCAGGCCCTGGATGGGGACGTTCCAGCGGAACTCCACCCCCCGGGCCGCCGCCAGTTCCGCCAGCCGGCGGGTGAATTTGTGGGCGTCGCCGCTTTCGTCGTCGGGGGTGTAGATGCCGCCGGCCAGTTCCCCCCCCACGGCGGCCAAAGCGGGCTCGATGCCGACGCATTCGTCCGCATTCTTGGGCTGGCGGCGCAGTCCGTGGCGGATCATCACCTCGGCGGCGCGGCAGGCGTGCTCGAACTCGGCGCCGTCGCGGTAGACGTGGAGGATGCCCCTGGTCTGCTGGTCGTAGTCGATGCCGGTCTCGGCCCTCAGCTCACTCAGGCAGGCGCGGGAATAAAGGGCGACGCGCAGCGTGCGCTCGGTGTTGATCTCGGCGCGCGAGCGCGGGCAATTGGCCAGGAAGCGCAGGCCCCAGGCCCACAGGGCGGGGTCCCAGCGGTTCCAGCGGAACAGCAGCGGCGCATCCTCGCGGCCCAGCCATTTCAGCACCTTGGGCAGGACGGACGGGTTGGCCCACGGCTCGGCATGGCAGGGCGAGATCTGGCCGCCGTTGGCGAAGCTGGTCTCGAGACCCGCGCCCTCGCGCCGGTCGACCACGGTTACCTCGTGGCCGGCCCTGGCGAGATACCAGGCGCTGGCGGTGCCGACCACCCCGGCTCCGATGACCACGACCTTCACTTCCGTCCTCCGTGCGAGCCCGAAACATCTAATGCAGCCGCTCTGCGTTGGCAAATGGGCAGTTGCGCATTACCCTTTGGGGATGGACGACGAGATCCTCAGCGTTGAGCAGATGTACCGGGCCGATGGCCTCGCCATGGCGGCGGGGGTCAGGGGCGAGCGGCTGATGGAGGCCGCCGGCTGGGCGGTGGCCCGCGCCGCGCGGCGCCTGCTGCCCAAAGGCCGCGTCGCCATCCTGTGCGGCCCCGGCAACAACGGCGGCGACGGCTTCGTGGCGGCAAGGCTGCTGGCCCGCGACGGCTGGGCGGTGCGACTCGCCCTGCTGGGCGATGTGGGGCGGCTGAAGGGCGACGCCGCCCTGATGGCCGGTCGCTGGCGAGGGCGGGTCGAGCCCCTGGGGCCGGCCATCCTCGACGGCTGCGCCGGGGTGATCGATGCCCTGTTCGGCGCCGGCCTGGCCCGGCCGCTGGAGGGCGAGGCCCGATCGGTCATCGAGGAGATCGGCCGGCGCAAGCTGCCGGTGATCGCCGTCGACGTCCCCTCGGGGGTGCATGGCGACAGCGGCCAGGTGCTGGGCATCGCCCCCGACTGCCTCGCCACCGTGACCTTCTTCCGCCCCAAGCCCGGTCATTGCCTGGTTCCCGGGCGGCTGAAATGCGGCGAGGTGGTCGTCGCCGACATCGGCATTCCGGCCGGAGTGCTGGACGAGATCAAGCCGACCCTTCGCCGCAACGGTCCCGGGGCCTGGGTACTGCCTTCCCCCGCCGCCCTGGGGCATAAATATTCCAGGGGCCATGCCCTGATCCTGGGCGGGGCGGACATGACCGGTGCCGCCCGGCTGGCGGCGCGCGCCGCGCGGCGGGTGGGAGCCGGCCTCGTCACGATCGCCGCTCCGCCCCAGGCGCTGGAGGTCTACCGCGCCGGCGATCCCGGCCTGCTGGTGGCTTCGGCCGAGCCCTTCGCCGCCCTGCTGGCCGATTCGCGGCGCAACGCCCTGGCTCTCGGCCCCGGCGGCGGAGTGGGGGAGGCCATGGCGGCCAAGGTGGAGGCGGCGCTGGCCACCGGGCGGCCCTGCGTGCTGGACGCCGACGCGCTTTCCAGTTTCGAGGGGCGCGGGCCGGACCTGTTCCGGCATCTGTCCGACAGGGTGGTTCTTACTCCCCATGACGGCGAGTTCCGCCGGCTGTTCGGCGAGGCGGCGGGCAGCCGTCTGGAGCGGGCGCGCTACGGGGCCTGGGTCTCGGGGGCGGTGGTGCTGCTGAAGGGGCCGGACACCGTGGTGGCCCATCCCGACGGGCGGGCCACCATCACCACCATTGCCCCGCCCTCCCTGGCCACCGCCGGGTCGGGCGACGTGCTGGCCGGGCTGGTCGTCGGGCTGCTGGCCCAGGGCATGGAGCCTTTCGCCGCCGCCTCGGCCGCCGCCTGGGTGCACGGGCGGGCGGCGGCGCGATTCGGCCCCGGCCTGATCGCCGAGGACCTGTCCGAACGAGTTCCCTTGATCCTGGCCGAGTTGGAGAGGAAGGCCCATGAATGAAGTCCAGGCCACCGCGGCCACCCTGCTGTCCCGGCTGAAGGGATTGTGGCGCGACATCGCCGGGGCGGATGGGGCGGGCAAGGTTCCCGCCCTGGCCCCTACCTTGCCCGAGGGCGATCTGGCCCGGCTGCGCGCCCAGATGGAGGCCTGTCTGGTGGCCAAGGGCGGCGAGGTGTCGGCCCGTGCCCGGGCGGCGGCCCTGGGGCGGGCCTATCTGTCGCTGTCGGCCGAGGGCCGCGTACGCTTCCTCACCCTGCTGGCCACGGAATTCGGGCCGGACCGCGCGTCGGTGGACGCCGCCGTCGCCGCCCTGGCCGGGGCGGCGGGCGGGGAGGAGCGCGCCCGGGCGGAAATGGCCCTGCGCCAGGCGCTGGAACCGCCCCGCCTCAAGCTGCTCACCCAGTTCAACGCCCTGCCCGAGGGCGTCAAGTTCCTGGTGGACATGCGGGCCGAGCTGATGGGTCTGACCCGCGAGCATCCCCAGCTGGCGCCGCTGGAGGGCGACCTCAGGGGGCTGCTGGCCTCGTGGTTCGACGTGGGTTTCCTGGTGCTGGAGCGCGTCACCTGGCGCTCTCCCGCCGCCGTCCTGGAAAAGATCATGCAGTACGAGGCGGTGCACGCCATCCAGGGCTGGGCAGACCTGAAGAACCGCCTGGATTCCGACCGCCGCCTCTATGCCTTCTTCCACCCCCGCATGCCCGACGAGCCGCTGATCTTCGTCGAGGTCGCCCTGGTCCGCGACATGGCCGGCAACGTCCAGGACCTGCTGGACCCCAATGCGCCCTTGGGCGACGTGGACAAGGCCGACACCGCCATCTTCTATTCCATCAACAACGCCCAGCGGGGACTGGCGGGAATCAGCTTCGGCAATTTCCTGATCAAGCGGGTGGTGGACGATCTGTCGCGGGAGTTCAAGCATATCCGGACCTTCGCCACCCTCTCGCCCATTCCCGGCTTCCGCCGCTGGCTCGACGGCCGCCTGACCCAGGGCGAGCCGGGTCTGCTGACCGCCGCCGAGCACAAGGCGCTGACCCGGGTCAGCGGCCTGGGAGCCAAGGGGGGCCTCAAGGCGCTGCTGGCTGAGCCCGACTGGACGGCGGAGCCGCTGCTGGCCGAGGCGCTGGAAGGGCCGCTGACCCGGCTTGCCGCCCGCTACCTCGCCCGCGAGAAACGCCCTGACGGCATGGCGGCGCTGGACCCGGTGGCCCATTTCCACCTGTCCAACGGCGCCCGCGTCGAGCGGATCAACTGGATGGCCGACATGTCGGCCAATGGTCTGGCGCAGTCGGCGGGGCTGATGGTCAACTACCTCTACGACCTGGACGACATCGATTCCAACCACGAAGCCTATTCGGCCAGCGGCAAGGTGGCGGTGTCGGGACGGGTCAAGGCGCTGATGAAAGGGTAGGATGCGGGCGGGACGCCCGCGCTCCGTTATTATGGGGAGCGCGGGCGTTCCGCCCGCATTCCCGACTCATCCGTTATTATAGGGAGCGCGGGCGTCCCGCCCGCATTCCCGACTCATCCGGCGCGGATCTGCGACACGAAGCGGTCCACCTGGGTTTCCAGCTGGGCGGAATCGCGCGACAGGGCGGAGGCGGCGTCCAGCACCTGGCGGGCCGCTCCGCCGGTTTCGGCGGCGGCGGTGTTGACGCGGGTGATGGTCTCGGTGACCTCCGAGGTGCCCTGGGCCGCCTGCTGGACGTTGCGGGCGATTTCGCCGGTGGCGGCGCCCTGTTCCTCCACCGCCGCGGCGATGGAGCCCGAGATCTGGTTGATCTGGCCGATGGTGCTGGCGATGCCGCCGATGGCGGTGACCGCGTCGCGGGTGGCCGACTGCACGGCGGAAATCTGGGCGGCGATCTCCTCGGTGGCCTTGCCGGTCTGGTTGGCCAGGCTCTTGACCTCGTTGGCGACGACGGCGAAACCTTTTCCGGCGTCGCCGGCCCTGGCCGCCTCGATGGTGGCGTTGAGCGCCAGCAGGTTGGTCTGCGACGCGATGTCGTTGATCAGCTTCACCACCTGGCCGATCTTGCTGGCGGCTTCCGCCAGGCTTTGCACCATCTGGTTGGTGCGGTCGGCCTCGACCATGGCGTTGGCGGCGATCTGGGCCGACTGGGCGACCTGACGGCTGATCTCGGTGATGGAGGAGGACAGCTCCTCGGCCGCCGCCGCCACGGTCTGGATGTTGACGGTGGCCTCTTCCGCCGCCGCCGCAACGGTGGTGGACTGGCGCGAGGTTTCCTCGGCGGTGGCGGTCATGGTCTTGGCGGTGGATTCCATCTGGCCGGCCGACGAGGCCACCGAAGCCACCAGCCCCTTGACCTCGCGCTCGAAGACGTCGGCCTTGGCCCCCAGCTCGCGGGCGATGATGGCGGCGGTGTTGGTCTCGATATACACCGAGGTGGCCAGATCCATGTCGAGGAAGGCGGCCTTGTTGACGGCGCTCAGCACCTGGGTCAGGCGGCGCGGGTCCTTGCGGTAGGTGTCAACCGCGACCGCGATCACCATGTTCAGCACGAAGCAGTAGCCGGCGGTGTACCACTTGGGCTCCAGGCCGATGCGCTGGTGGACCTTGCCGATCTCGGTGACCTGGGCGAAATAGCGGTCGTCGAACTGGCCGAGGAACACGCTTTCCATCCAATGCTTCTTCTGCATGGCGCGCGCGTGGGCCATGCGCTCGGGGCTGGCGAACATCTTGGCCGTGGCCGGATTGTTGCTCACATGGCGGTAGAAGGTATCCAGAACCCCGTCGATGTGTCGTGCCAGGACATCGCGGAACTCCCGCAATGCGCGCTTGGTCTCTTCGTCGATCTGCAGGAAGGCGATGCTTGAGGTGCGGTCGAGGTTCATTATGTCACCTGATCCCCAATAATACGTATGCTGCGAGTATGGGCCAGGGGGGAGTGGGTTTCAAACCGATTCCAGTCTCGGCCCAACGAAAGACTCGACTTTTTTCTCATCCCCGCCCCGGGTGGTGGGCTGTGCGGCTTTTCCCTGTTTCCCTGGAAACGAACATGCTATAGACAGGACCCTCCCGACGGGGCGGCCCCAGGGCGCGCTGTTGCGCGCGCGGGGCAGCCGGCGTGTTTGGCCGTGCGGGCGTGGTGGAATTGGTAGACACACTGGATTTAGGTTCCAGCGGCGCAAGCCATGGGGGTTCAAGTCCCTTCGCCCGCACCAGCCACCGTCGCCGCCGCCGCTTGAAGCAGGCCGACCGGCGGGAGCAGCGATTTCAACTCACTCGATTCGATTGGCGATAGACTGATGCAGGTAACCGAGATCAATGCCGAAGGCCTGAAGCGCGAATTCAAGGTCGTCGTTCCCGCCCAGCAGCTGGAAACCCGGATGCAGGACAAGCTGGCGGAGATCGCCCGCAACGTGGCCATGCCGGGCTTCCGCCCCGGCAAGGTGCCGATGAACATCGTGCGCAAGAAGTACGGCGGCGCGGTGATGGGCGAGATTCTGGAGAACGCCGTCAACGACGGCGCCGGCAAGGCCATCGCCGACGGCAGCCTGCGTCCCGCCATGCAGCCCAAGATCGAGATCACCAAGTACGAGGAAGGCTCGGACCTGGAGTTCACCGTGGCGGTGGAAGTGCTGCCCGAGATCAAGACCATGGATTTCGGCACCATCAACCTGGTGCGCGACAAGGCCGTGGTGCCGGATGCCGAGGTGGACGACGCCCTGGCCAAGATCGCCGAGCGCAACGAGACCTCCGAGCCGGTCAAGCGCGCGTCCAAGTCCGGCGACGTGGTGGTCATCGACTTCGTGGGCAAGGTGGACGGCGTGGCCTTCCCCGGCGGCACCGCCGAGGGCTATTCCCTGAAGCTGGGCTCCAACACCTTCATTCCCGGCTTCGAGGACCAGCTGATCGGCAAGAAGGCCGAGAGCGACGTCGAGGTCAACGTGACCTTCCCCGAGGGCTACGGCAACGAATCCCTGGCCGGCAAGCCCGCTTTGTTCGAGGTCAAGATCAAGGAAGTGCGCGCCCCCAAGGCCGCCACCGTGGATGACGAGCTGGCCAAGTCGGTGGGCCTGGAAAGCCTCGACGCCCTCAAGACCGCCATCAAGGACGAGATCGCCCGCGAACTGGACGGCGTGTCGCGCATCAAGCTGAAGCGCGCCCTGCTGGACGCCCTGTCGGCCGGCCACGACTTCCCGGTTCCCCCGGGCATGCTCGACGCCGAGTTCGAGGCCATCTGGAAGCAGGTGGAGGCCGACAAGGAAGCCGGCCGCGCCGATCCCGCCGACGCCGCCAAGTCCGAGGACGAGCTGAAGGCCGAGTATCGCACCCTGGCCGAGCGCCGCGTGCGCCTGGGCCTGCTGCTGGCCGAGGTCGGCCGGGTCAACGAGATCAACGTGACCCAGGAAGACCTCAACCGCGGCATCATGATGGAAGCCCGCCGTTACCCCGGCCAGGAGCATCTGGTGCTGCAGTACTACCAGAAGAACGCCGAAGCCCTGGAATCGCTGCGTGCTCCCCTCTACGAGGAGAAGGTGGTCGATTTCATCCTGGAGCTGGCCAAGATCACCGACAAGGAAGTGTCGGTGGACGACCTGCGCAAGGATCCCGACGAGGCCGGTTCCGAGGGCGAGGCCGCCCCGGCCAAGCCGAAGAAGAAGGCCGCCGCCAAGAAGAAGGCGGCCGAGTAGGTCCTAGACTCGATGTGCAAAGCCCGCGACATTCACCATATGTAATGTCGCGGGCGGCCAATCTCCTCGGCGTCCGCCCCCGCCGTTGCCAAATCCACAAAGGACGGAACATGCGCGAAAGAGACCCGATCGACCTCTACATGAACACCCTGGTTCCCATGGTGGTCGAGCAGACCAACCGGGGCGAGCGGTCCTACGACATCTATTCGCGCCTCCTGAAGGAGCGGATCATCTTCCTGACCGGACAGGTGTACGACGAGGTCGCCAGCCTGATCTGCGCCCAGCTCCTGTTCCTGGAATCCGAGAATCCCAGCAAGGACATCGCCTTCTACATCAACTCGCCGGGCGGCGTGGTGACGTCGGGCCTGGCCATCTACGACACCATGCAGTACATCCGCCCCGCCGTCTCCACCGTGTGCATCGGCCAGGCGGCGTCCATGGGCTCGCTGCTGATGACCGCCGGCGAGAAGGGCAAGCGCTTCTCGCTGCCCAATTCCCGCATCATGGTCCACCAGCCGTCGGGCGGCGCCCAGGGCCAGGCCACCGACATCGAGATCCAGGCGCGCGAGATCCTTGCGCTCAGGGCCCGGCTCAACAACATCTATGTGGAGCACACCGGCCAGCCGCTGGAAGTGATCGAGAAGGTGATGGAGCGCGACAAGTTCATGACCGCCGAGGAGGCCAAGGAATTCGGCCTGATCGACGAGGTGGTGAACAAGCGTCCCGCCGCCGAGGGCGACAGCGCGTCCTGAACTTATCCACGCGACAGCGGCCGGGCCGGTTCCTGACGGGGACCCGCCCGGCCGTTTGCTTATGCGCTCATGACAGAATTGTCGTTGTCTGGCGTGGCGGGCTGTGTCTAACATGACTTCGCGGGTGCGATGCGGCCGTTTTGATCCAATGGAGTTTCGATGACCAAGTCCTCTAGCGGCGATTCCAAGAACACCCTCTACTGCTCGTTCTGCGGCAAGAGCCAGCACGAGGTGAGGAAGCTCATCGCCGGGCCGACCGTGTTCATCTGCGATGAATGCGTCGAGCTGTGCATGGACATCATCCGCGAAGAGCACAAGACCCACATGGTCCGCTCGCGCGATGGCGTGCCGACCCCCAAGGACATCTGTGCCGTGCTCGATGACTACGTCATCGGCCAGGGCCATGCCAAGAAGGTGCTGTCGGTCGCCGTCCACAACCACTACAAGCGCCTTCAGCACGGCGGCAAGAACAACGAAGTCGAGCTGGCCAAGTCCAACATCCTGCTGATCGGCCCCACCGGCTGCGGCAAGACCCTGCTGGCCCAGACGCTGGCCCGCATCCTCGACGTGCCCTTCACCATGGCCGACGCAACCACCCTGACCGAAGCCGGTTACGTGGGCGAGGACGTGGAGAACATCATCCTCAAGCTGCTGCAGGCCGCCGAGTACAATGTGGAACGGGCCCAGCGCGGCATCGTCTACATCGACGAGGTGGACAAGATCAGCCGCAAGTCCGACAACCCCTCCATCACCCGCGACGTGTCGGGCGAGGGGGTGCAGCAGGCCCTGCTGAAGATCATGGAAGGCACCGTCGCCTCGGTGCCGCCCCAGGGCGGGCGCAAGCATCCCCAGCAGGAATTCCTGCAGGTGGACACCACCAACATCCTGTTCATCTGCGGCGGCGCCTTCGCCGGTCTGGAAAAGATCATCGGCTCGCGCGGGCGGGGCACCTCCATCGGCTTCGGCGCCGACGTGCGCGGCCCGGACGAGCGGCGCACCGGCGAGATCCTGCGCGAGGTCGAGCCCGAGGATCTGCTGAAGTTCGGCCTGATCCCCGAATTCGTCGGCCGCCTGCCGGTGCTCGCCACCCTCGAGGATCTGGACGTCGACGCCCTGATCGACATCCTGTCCAAGCCCAAGAACGCCCTGGTCAAGCAGTACCAGCGCCTGTTCGAGATGGAGGACGTGCGCCTCACCTTCTCCGACGACGCGCTGAAGGCCATCGCCGAGAAGGCCATCGCGCGCAAGACCGGCGCGCGCGGCCTGCGCTCCATCATGGAATCCATCCTGCTCGACACCATGTTCGACCTGCCCGGCCTCGACGCCGTGGACGAGGTGGTGATCAACAAGGAAGTGGTCGAGGGCCGCGCCAAGCCGCTCTACATCTACGCCGAACGGCGCGAGGACACCGGCGCCAGCGCCTGAGTCCGGAACGGGTGAAAAGCGGGCGGGTTTCCCTGATCGAGGGGCCCGCCCGTTGCTTTTCATACAATTCCTAGTGTTCCGCTACGGCCTAAGGCCAAAATCTGCATTGCTCTCCCCCCCGACAAGACACTAGAATCATCGGATGTGGCTTGACGAGGGGCGGAGTCCGCCCCAGCTAGAGCCTGTTACGGTTTTAAAGTCCAAAGACGGGCCGACCCGGTCGGGTGGCCCGCCGGCGTGAACGAGGCAGCATGGTCGATATTCCTTCTGGCGACGTCTTTCCGGTCCTTCCGCTCCGGGACATCGTCGTCTTCCCCCACATGATCGTCCCGCTGTTCGTCGGCCGGGAGAAATCCGTGCGGGCCCTGGAAGACGTGATGCGGGAGGACAAGCAGATCCTGCTGGTCGCCCAGAAGAACGCCGCCCAGGACGACCCCACCACCGAGGACATCTATTCGGTGGGCACGGTGTCCACGGTGCTGCAGCTGCTCAAGCTGCCCGACGGCACGGTGAAGGTGCTGGTCGAGGGCGGCAAGCGCGCCAGGATCACCGGCTTCACCGACAACGAGAACTTCTTCCAGGCCACCGCCGAGGTGGTTGACGAGCGCGAGGGCGACCAGCAGGAGCTGGAAGCGCTGTCGCGCTCGGTGGTCAGCCAGTTCGAGCAGTACATCAAGCTGAACAAGAAGATTCCGCCCGAGGTGCTGGTCTCGGTCAACCAGATCGAGGATTCGGCCAAGCTGGCCGACACCGTGGCGTCTCATCTGGCGCTGAAGATCGCCGAGAAGCAGGAACTCCTCGAGATCGAGGTGGTCTCCGAGCGGCTGGAGCGGGTCTATTCCTACATGGAGGGCGAGATCGGCGTCCTGCAGGTGGAAAAGAAGATCCGTAACCGCGTCAAGCGGCAGATGGAGAAGACCCAGCGCGAGTACTATCTGAACGAGCAGCTGAAGGCCATTCAGAAGGAGCTGGGCGAGGGCGACGACGGCAAGGACGAGACCGCCGAGCTGGAAGAGCGCATCGCCAAGACCAAGCTGACCGTCGAGGCCCGCGAGAAGGCCCTGGCCGAGCTGAAGAAGCTCAAGTCCATGAGCCCCATGTCGGCCGAGGCCACCGTGGTGCGCAACTATCTCGACTGGCTGCTGACCATTCCGTGGAAGAAGCGCACCAAGGTCAAGAAGGACGTGGTGCTGGCCGAGAAGGTGCTCAACGCCGACCATTACGGCCTGGAGAAGGTCAAGGAGCGTATTCTCGAATACCTGGCCGTGCAGATCCGCACCGACAAGGTCCGGGGTCCGATCCTCTGCCTGGTCGGCCCGCCCGGCGTGGGCAAGACCTCGCTCGGCAAGTCCATCGCCAAGGCGACGGGGCGCAACTTCGTGCGCATGAGCCTGGGCGGCGTCCGCGACGAGGCCGAGGTGCGCGGCCACCGCCGCACCTATATCGGCTCCATGCCCGGCAAGATCGTCCAGGGCATGAAGAAGGCCAAGTCGTCCAATCCGCTGTTCCTGCTGGACGAGATCGACAAGCTGGGCGCCGACTGGCGCGGCGATCCGGCCTCGGCGCTGCTCGAGGTGCTGGACCCCGAGCAGAACGCCACCTTCAACGACCATTACCTGGAGGTGGATTACGACCTCTCCGACGTGATGTTCGTCACCACCGCCAACACCATGCGCATGCCCCAGCCCCTGCTGGACCGCATGGAGATCATCCGCCTGTCCGGCTACACCGAGGACGAGAAGGTGGAAATCTCCAAGCGCCACCTGCTGCCCAAGGTGATCAAGGCCGCCGGCCTGAAGAAGGGCGAGTGGTCCATCTCGGACGAGGCGCTGCGCCACATCGTGCGCTACTATACCCGCGAGGCCGGCGTGCGCAACATGGAGCGCGAACTGGCCAACCTGGCCCGCAAGGCGGTCAAGGAGATCGTTTCCACCCGCAAGACCAAGGTGGCCGTCACGCCGCGCAATCTGGAAAAGTATGCCGGTGTCCACCGTTACCGCTTCGGCGAGGTGGAGGAGCAGGATCTGGTCGGCGTCGTCACCGGTCTGGCCTGGACCGAGGTGGGCGGCGAATTGCTGACCATCGAGGCGGTCAGCATGCCGGGCAAGGGCACCTTCAGCCATACCGGCAAGCTGGGCGACGTCATGCAGGAATCCGTGCAGGCGGCCCGCTCCTACGTGCGCTCGCGCTCGGTCAGCCTGGGCATCAAGCCGACCGTGTTCGAGAAGCGCGACATCCACGTCCACGTCCCCGAGGGCGCCACGCCCAAGGACGGCCCCTCGGCTGGCGTCGCCATGTGCACCACCATCGTCTCGGTGCTGACCGGCATTCCGGTGCGCCGCGACGTGGCCATGACCGGCGAGATCACGCTTCGCGGCCGGGTGCTGCCCATCGGCGGGCTGAAGGAAAAGCTGCTGGCGGCGCTCAGGGGCGGCATCAAGACCGTTCTGATCCCCAAGGAGAACGAGAAGGACCTGGCCGAGATTCCCGACAACGTCAAGAAGGGCCTGGACATCATTCCGGTCTCCACCGTCGACGAGGTCCTGGCCCTGGCCCTGGTCCGCAAGCCGGTGGCCATCGAGTGGGACGAGCCCGAGGACGTGGCCGAAGCCAAGCCGGCCAAGGACGGCGAGGCGGTGGCCGGCGGACTGGTCACCCATTGAACGTAATAAGGGGATTTCCCTAGCAAAAACCGGCGTATTCCTTCGGGAATCGCCGGTTCTGCATATGTGATCTCGTGGCCTCGGGAGCGTGGACGCCAGCAAATCCGCCATTTCTCGGCGATTGCGCATTGACGCTATCCAATGGGCTGAATTAGACTGGCCCCGTCTAATGCGATAGGCGGTGTTGCCGGCTATCAATGTCGGTATAACGAAGGGGGTCCTCAGGTGAACAAGAACGATCTCGTGACGGCCGTGGCGGGTGCCGCTGGTCTGTCCAAGGCCGATGCGGCTAAGGCCGTGGACGGTGTTTTCGAAGCCATCACCTCCGCGCTGAAGGGCGGCGACGAGGTTCGTCTGGTCGGTTTCGGTACCTTCGCGGTCGCGTCGCGCGCGGCGTCCGAGGGTCGTAATCCCCGCACCGGCGAGAAGATCAAGATTCCGGCGTCCAAGCAGCCGAAGTTCAAGGCCGGCAAGGGCCTGAAGGACGGCATCCAGTAAGGATGCCCTCACGGTTCATGCTGCCGGCCGCCCCATCGGGCGGCCGGTTCTGTTTTGGGGGCTTGCCCAAACGTCGTCGGCGTCCTAGAACCTGCCTATGGGGCGGTTAGCTCAGCTGGCAGAGCATCTCGTTTACACCGAGAGGGTCGGCGGTTCGATCCCGTCACCGCCCACCAAGCCTTCAAGGCCTTGATTTCACTGTGATCCCAAGTGTGGGGGTGTACTCCGTTAGCACAGGTTCACGTCACACGTGATGATGCGTGGCCGGCGCCCCGAGGCGTGGCCCCGCCGGTTTCTGACCTCGTGAACCGCAATCGGTTCATGGGGACATCGGTCAGAGGCCGTTGAACAGCGGATTGCGGCCCCCTAATACCAAACTGCGATGAGCGTGACTCATCGCAGTTTGGATAGGCCCAAAGGGCCGCGCCGCTTATGCGGCGGGAGCCCAGCCGCCACAGGTGGCGCCCGGCGATTGAGGGCGATGCACTGATCGGTTCCGATCAGTGCATCTTGGTATAAGATGGCGCGCCGCCCGACCTCTCCGACGTTGTCGCGAGGGTTCGCCGTTCGGGCCGTCCACGTCCGGGGGCATTTGGCGGTAGAACAGTATCGACCAACGACCTTTGCTGCGAAACTTTGGTTCGAGTACGAATGGGCGTCGTGGCGAACGATTCAAATGCTGTCGAGAACGACAGCCGTCGGCTGTTCGCCGCTGCTCTCGACCATCATCAGGCGGGGCGACTGGCGGATGCGGCCTCGCTCTACCAAATTCTTCTTGCTGAGGCCCCGGACCATTCAGACGCCCTCCATCTCCATGGGGTGATCGCCTACCAGCAAGGGGACGACGAGGCTGCCGAGGAGCGAATTCGTCGCGCCATTGCCCTGCGCGGCGACAGCGCCTCCTACCATTCCAATCTCGGCAATGTCCTGCGGCGCCGAGGCCGCCTGCAGGAGGCCGCCGAGCGCTATCGGCGCGCGGTGAACCTGAAACCCGATTTCACGGATGCTCACAATAATCTGGGAACCGTGCTGTTCGATCTCGGCCATTTCAACGAAGCCCGGCTGGCTTACCAGAACGCCCTCTCCCTACAGCCCGATCATGTGGAAGCCCTGAACAATCTCGGCAGTCTACTCCGAACCATGGGGCTGATGGACGAGGCCCGCCCGCTCTATGAGAGGGCGTTGTCGCTGCGCCCCGGGCACGTTGGAGCATCGGTCGGCCTCGGCGCGATCCTGCGTGAGAACGGCGATCCGCAGACCGGAGAGAGTCACTTCCGGGCGGCACTTGCCACCGAACCCAGGCAGGCCGAGGCATTGAACGGCTTGGGGAACTGCCTCTTGGCCAAAGATCGGCTGATGGAGGCCTCGGAGCTATACCGGCAAGCGCTGGCGATTCAGCCGGACTTTTTCGAGGCCCACTGCAATCTCGGCAAGGCCTGCCAGTCCCTGGGGCAATTGGATGAAGCGGAAGTTCTCCTGCGCCGGGCATTGGCGCTGCGCCCGTCTCAGCCGGAGGCCATGGCCAGCCTGGGACTGTTCTTGTTGCAGACGGGCCGGTTTGAGGAGGGCTGGCCGCTTTACGAGGCCCGATGGCGGAACAGGGGGATGAAGGGGCATGGCCTGACCCTGCCGCCCTGGGACGGTGGAGATCTGTCCGGCCGGACCATTCTGCTTCATTGCGAGCAGGGGCTGGGCGACAACATCCAGTTCATCCGCTACGCCCCCCTGATCAAGGCCAAGGGGGCCCAGGTCATCCTGCGCACCCCGTCTGCGCTGCTGGACCTGTTTCGTGGGGCGGAGGGGATCGACTCCTTGCTGTCGAATGGCGACGCGTCGCCCGAATGCCATTGCCGGGCGGCGCTGCTCAGCCTGCCCGGTCTCCTGGGCACCACCGTGGAGACCATTCCCGGCCGCGTCCCCTATCTGCGGGCGGACCCCGCTAAAATGACCCAGTGGAGGGGACGTCTCGCCGCCATGACCGGGCCTCGCATCGGCATCGTCTGGCGCGGCAATCCGACTCATCTCAATGATCGCAACCGATCCCTCTCCGCCGAGACGTTCTCTCAGTTTCTCCCCCAGGGACATGGCGTGGTGAGCCTGCAGAAAGAGGCGACGGCGGCCGAGATCGCCGCCCTGTCGGCGGCGCGGCCGGTCCTGAATGCCGGTCCCGACTTGGCCGATTTGACCGATACGGCGGCGTTGATCGCCTGCCTCGACCTGGTGGTGTCGGTGGATACCTCCGTCTGCCATCTGGCCGGGGCGCTGGCGGTGCCGGTCTGGACCCTGCTGCCGTTCTCGCCCGACTGGCGCTGGCTGCTGGGGCGGGGAGACAGCCCGTGGTATCCGACCATGCGGCTGGTCCGCCAGCCCCGGCCAGGGGATTGGGGGACGGTCATCAAGAGGGTCGGTGAGGATCTCGCCACCTTGGTCGGAGGAGAGGTCTCCGCCGGCCGGATGTACTCCCAGGCTCTCGCCCATCATGGCGAGAACCGCCTGGACGAGGCGCAAGCCCTTCTCGACCGTCTCCTGGCGAGCCAGCCAGGCCACTCGGACGCCCTTCACCTTTCCGGCCTCATCGCCTTGCGGCGTGGCCGCATGGAGGATGCCATCGCCCTCATCCGGCGGGCAATCATCGCCAGGGGCGATGTGGCCGCCTACCATTCCAATCTCGCCGAGGCGCTGCGATCCAAAGACAGCCTTGCTGACCAATCCTGGGCCGGCCCAAAAGTCAAAGGCCCCGGAAGCGCTGGCTTCCGGGGCCCCTGAATTTGGTGGGCGCACAAGGACTCGAACCTTGGACCAGCTGATTAAGAGTCAGCTGCTCTACCAACTGAGCTATACGCCCTCAGTGTCTCCGGTTTCGGCCGCAGCCCCCGCCGGAGGGCCGCTTTATAGGTCGAACGAGGGGTCTGTGCAAGCGGAAAATTCACTTAGCAGCGCACTCTTTGCAACGGCGTTCACACAGCGTAAAACCATCCCCGCACTATCACATCCCGCAAGGGGAGAGGGAACGCCGCCATGACCGAGAGCACCAAGTACCTGCTGTCCGAAGATCGCCTGCCCAAGGCCTGGTACAACCTCAACGCCGATCTGGCCGTCCCCGCGCCGCCGCCGCTGCATCCCGGCACCGGCCAGCCCATCGGCCCCGACGATCTGGCCCCCATCTTCCCCATGGCGGTGATCGCCCAGGAGGTGACGCAGGAACGCTGGGTCGAGATTCCCGAGCCGGTGCGCGAGGTCTACCGCCTGTGGCGGCCCAGCCCGCTGATCCGCGCCCGCCGTCTGGAAAAGGCCCTGGGCACGCCCGCCAAGATCTATTTCAAGTACGAGGGCGTCAGCCCCGCCGGCAGCCACAAGCCCAACACCTCGGTGCCCCAGGCCTTCTACAACAAGCAGGAGGGCGTCAAGCGCATCGCCACCGAGACCGGCGCCGGCCAGTGGGGGTCGTCCATGGCCTTCGCCGGCTCGCTGTTCGGCCTCGACGTCGAGGTGTTCATGGTCAAGGTCTCCTACGATCAGAAGCCCTATCGCCGGGCCCTGATGGAGACCTACGGCGCCAAGTGCATCGCCAGCCCGTCCAACCTGACCCATGCCGGCCGCGCCATCCTGGAGAAGGATCCCGATTCCAACGGGTCGCTGGGCATCGCCATCTCCGAGGCGGTGGAAGTCGCCGCCTCGCGCGACGACACCAAGTACGCGCTGGGCAGCGTGCTCAACCACGTCTGTCTGCACCAGACCATCATCGGCGAGGAAGCCATCCTGCAGATGGAGATGGCCGACGATTATCCGGACGTGGTCATCGCCTGCACCGGCGGCGGCTCCAACTTCGCCGGCCTGGCCTTCCCCTATATCCGCGAGAACCTGAAGGGGGGCAAGACCCGCGTCATCGGCGTCGAGCCGGCCTCCTGCCCGACCCTGACCAAGGGCCTCTATGCCTATGATTTCGGCGATACCGGCAAGCTGACCCCGCTGGTCAAGATGCACACCCTGGGCGCCACCTTCATGCCGCCGGGCTCGCACGCCGGCGGGCTGCGCTATCACGGCATGGCCCCCATGGTCAGCCATGTGAAGGAGCAGGGCCTGATGGAGGCGCGCGCCTATCACCAGACCGAGTGCTTCGCCGCCGCCGTGCAGTTCGCCCGGTCGGAAGGCATCGTCCCCGCCCCGGAATCGTCCCACGCCGTCAAGGGCGCCATCGACGAGGCACTGCGCTGCAAGGCCGAGGGCAAGGCCGAGACCATCCTGTTCAACCTGTCGGGCCACGGCCATTTCGACATGCAGGCCTATACCGACTTCTTCTCGGGCAAGCTGAAGGACAACACCTACACCCAGGCCGATTTGGACGCCGCCCTGGCGGAACTGCCCAAGGTGGGGTGAGGATCAGGCGGGCGGGACGCCCGCGCTCCGAAAAGGGGGGCGGGCGTCCTACTCCGCCTTCTTCTTGCCGAAGGCGGAGAACAGGCCGCGCAACGCGTCGCCGGCCTTGAGCTTCCTGGGGGCGTCGGAGTTCTCTCCGGCGCCCTTGGGATTCAGGGCCTTGCCCAATCCCTTTTCCACCAGCCAGCGCTGCAGGTCGTTGACGTCCACCGCCTTGACCGGCGCGGCCAGGGGGCCTTCCAGCCGCAGCCCCAAAGCGGGGGCGTCGGGGGCGGCCAGCCGGAAGGCAATCTTCGACGAGATGGTCTCCCTGGGCAGGTCAACCGTGGCGGTCCCGGTGGCGCCGCCGCCATCGGCCACCAGGGCGAGGTCGCGGCTGGCGACGATGCCCTTCTCGGCGGTGAAGGTGCCCGACAGGCTGGAAAAGCGCGAACTTCCCCCCGACAGGCCGGCCTGGACCAGTCCCAGCAGACTGCCCAGGTTCTCGATGTTGCGCATGCGGGCATCCATGGCGGCGAGGTCGAAGCCGCTGACCTCGCCATCGGCCACCGCCACCTTGCCGTTGCCCGACAGGCTGGCGGCCAGGGCGGCGGGCGAGGTTCCGGCGGCGGCAAGCCGCATCTCGCCCCCCATGCGGCCCTTCTCCAGCCGCAATCCTCCGGCGGCGGGCCTGATCTGGGCGAGGTCGGCGCCGTTCAGGGTGGCCGACAGGGTCATGGCGTTGGCGGCCAGGCGGCCGGCGGCGGCCAATTCGCCGCCCAGCAGGCGGCCGGACAGGCGGTCGAGGTCGAGGACACCCTTGGCCAGTCCCAGATGGGCGCGGAGCTGATCGAGCTGCCAGCCTTCCAGGCTGATCGCCTTGGCCTCCAGGGTGAGGTCGGCGTCCAGCCCCTGCAGCCATCCCAGGTCGAGCGGAACGCGCGACCAGGCGGTGCCGGACGAAAGCGCGGCGGGAATGACGGGCGGGGGCGGCGGGGCGGCGTATCCGGTCCGGCGGCGCGGCTTGGCCTCCTCCTTGCCCTCGGCGGGCAGGAACGGGGCCAGCGCGATGGAATTGCCCGAGAGGGTGGCGGTCAGCCTGGGCCGGTCGTCCAGGACCAGGGTTCCCTGGCCGGTGACCGTCGCCTCGCCGGCCTTGGCCTGGACGTCGCTGAAGGCGATGCGGCCGTCCCGGCTTTCGATGCGGGCGCTGGCCGCCAGTTCGCCGTTGCCGCGCGGGCGATAGCCGGGGGAAAGGGTGCGCAGGGCCTGGGCGAAGCCGGCGGCGCGCAGGGATGCGGCTCCCTCCACCCGTCCATTGTCCCAGATTCCGTCGAAGCCGAAGGCCAGCCCCGGCAGCCCCAGTTCCGCCATGACCGGCATCGGCCACGCCAACCCGGCCCCGATCATGCCGGTGACGCGGCGCTCGTCCAGGTCGAGCGTCAGGGCGTTGAGCGACAGCCGGTTGTCGGCAAGGCGCAGCTTGCCCTCGAGCCGGGCCTTGGCGGGGGAGGGCGAGGCGCCGAGTCCCAACCACTTTCGTAGTTCGGGCAGGTTGCGGCCCTCGGCCTTCAGATTTCCGTCGAAACGGGGCCGGCCCTCGGGCGTGGTCAGGGCGCCGGTCAGCTTGACCGAACCGCCGCCGGGCAGCCGGGCCGAGGCCTGGGACAGGGTCAGGCGTCCGCCGTCGAGCAGGGCGTTGAGCTGGATGCCGGAGACCGTCCCGCCCCGCCAGATCAGGCGCCCGATGCCGAGATCGATGTTGGCCGCCAGATCCGGCGGCAACTCGAAAGGCTGCGCGGCGGCGGGAACGGGCTGGCCCGGCGGTGTCTGGCCCGGCGGTGTCTGGCCCGGCGGTGTCTGGGCCGACGGCGGCGCGGCGGGGGCGGGGGCGGGTGCCTTGGCGGGTGCCGGGCCGGCCATGGGCGGCGGGCGGCGGGCGTCCAGGTCGAAGCTGTCGGCCCTGAGCGTCACGTCCATCAGGGCGGGGCTGCCGCCCCGGCTGGCCACCACGCTGCCGGTGATGGTGGACTCGCCCAGGATCACTCCCAGGTCCGAGATCACGACCTCGTCCGGGGTCAGGCGCAGTCCGGCCTGGGCCGACAGGGGGGCGTCGGGCAGCTGGCCCGATCCGGCGGCGCGGGCCAGGGAGTCCAGCGACACCTCGACCTTGCCGTCCAGCCCGGCCTTGCCGAAGGTGCCTTCGAACCCGGCGGTTCCATCCAGCGAGGGCAGGGCCAGGGTGGCCTTCAGCGTGCCGTTCCGGCGATCTCCGCCGGCCTCCAGGGTGACGGGCCTGCCCCACAGCAGGCCGCCGCCGCCGATGGTGAAGGACTCCCCCGCCGCCGAGGCGCGAAGGGTCAGCCCGCTCAGGGGGCCGGCGCGGCCGCCCTCGACGGCCACGTCGGACAGTTCGGGCTTGCCGGCCAGCAGGGCGCCCAGCGGCAGGCCCAGGCGCACCCGGTCCAGGGCGGCGGCATCCTCCACCGCCACCGCCGCCATGGTCACGGCGGGAGACGGCAGGAGACGCAGCGTGATGGGGCCGGCGACGGTGACCTTGCGGCCGACCAGGGCGGAGGCCTCGGCCTCGATGCGCCCGCGCCAGAGCTCGCCGTCCGTCAGCAGAGGGACGGCCAGGGCGAGCGCCAGCCCGGCGGCCGCGACTGCGGCGGCGACGGTGGCGACGGGCTTGGCGACCGGCAGGCGGGACAAGGGCGGCCTCACAGGATCAGGGACAGGGCCACCATCCATACTCCGAGAAGCAGGGCGCCGACCACAACGAACCGCCGGTTCCAGGTATGCGACACCGTCCTGACCGGCACTTCCGCCACCCTTGCCACCGACATCACCGCCGCTCCCACGGGCGTGGTGCAGATGGACAGCGCCCAGGCCCCCAGCATGCCGCTGGCCAGGACCAGGGGATCGATGCCGGTGGCGGCAAGGCTGCCCAGCGCGCTGCCCAGCAAGGTGATGGTGACCAGCTGCGAGATGCCCACATGGGCGGCCACCATCACGCCCCAGGCCAGCAGCACCGCCACGGCGACGGGGGGCAGGGGGATCAGGGCGATGGCCCGCGCCGTGTCCTCGGGGGTGACGAAGGCCGCCACCACGGTGCCCAGGAACATGGCCCCGCCCAGCATGGCCACCTCGGAACGGAAGCCGGGCAGGCTGTCGCCCAGATGACGGAGGAACAGACCGGCGGTCAGCCGCAAGCGGGGCGGCATCGCTCCCGCTTGCTGGGCGTACAGCCAGATCACCGCCGCGACGGGAACCACCACCATGGCGCCCACCACCAGGCGCACCTCCAGAACTTCGGCCAGGGCGACGGCGCCGGCCACCACGGCGGCCACCAGCAGGAACAGGCCGAGAAAGGGGCGGAACTCGGTCTTGTGCCGGTGGGGGGGCAGGCGGTGGGCATGGGGGGGAAAGTCCAGGCGGTCCAGCGCCCAGCCCCAGCCCATCAGGATCAGGGCCAGGACGATCTGCAACGGGACGAGGCGCCACCACGCCAGATCGGGCACCACCTGCTGGATCACGGCGAACGACACCGCCAGGGGCGACCACACAGTCATCAGGGCGAAGCCGCGCAGGATGGCGGTCATCATGCGGCGCTTGCGGATGCCCTTGACCACCTCGTCGCCGTTGGCGGCGCTCAAGGTGTTGCCCTTGGCGACCATCATGCCCAGAAGGGCCAGCACCCCGAAATTGAGCACCAGCGAGATCAGGTGGCTGCCCAGCGACAGCGCGGCATAGCGGCGGCCGGGGCGCTGGCGCACCATCTGCTCGCCGCAGCGGCGGATCAGGGGCGAGGTCCGGGCGCTGTCCCTCAGCATGCCCAGCGTGGTGAACAGCCCGACCAGGAAGACGGCTTCGGCGAGGCCGCGCCGCAGCACCGGAACCGGCTGGGGCAGCAATGTCGCCGCGGCCAGGGCGGCCAGCAGGGCGGCGGCCAGCATGCGCCGTCCGCCGGCCGAGATGCGGGACCATTCCAGCCCCACGTAGAGCAGCAGGGCGGCCCCGGCGGTATCGCTGGCCCAAGACCAGCGGAACAGCGCCCAGCCGATGGCGCCGTTGATGACCACGATGATGGCCAGGGTGGACAGCGCCACCCTGGACGCCTTGCCGGTCACGACGGGCCGGCGGCGAAGCGCGAGCGCGGCGCGGGCAGGACCTTGGCCGGACGGGGCAGGTCCTTCATCAGGCCCGGCCCGTTCATCATGGCGAAACCGCCCAGCACGGTGCCCACCACCACCTTGCGCCGCCGGACGCCCCAGACGCAGACTCCCAGGCCCAGGGCCTCCGCCTGACGGCGAAGCTGTTGCAACGCGGCCAGCAGGTGGTCGTCGTCGGTCTTGTCGGCGTTGGGCAATTCGGCCAGATCGATGCTGACCAGCCTTACCCCGGCCAGGGCCACGCGATTCAGGGCGGGATGGCCGAGCGGTTCGCGGATCATGATCTCGCGGCACAGGGGGCGGATGGCGGTGACCGCCTCGGACAGGGCGATGGGGGCCAGATTGGCGGGCAGGCCGAACAGGTCGATGATCAGCCCCCGACTGCGCGCCGCCTCGGGAATGTCGGCGAAGGGGGCCAGCACCGACATGCGGGCCGAGGTGCCGAGCGAGCCCCAATGCAGCGGCACCACCATGCAAGCGGGGCTGCCGTCGGACAGGGCCGCCTTGATGCCGCGCACCGCCGCGCCGGCCACGAAGCGGTCGAGCCGGACGATGGACTCGCCGTCGGTGGCGGGATAGGCGCGGCTGCCCTCGTAGGCGGGCTGGCCCGGCTCGTCCACCCGCTGCGCGTTGGCGCGGTAGGCGCCGATCACCTCGCCCTCTTCCATCCAGGTGGGGCGCCAGACCAGGGACAGGGCCGCGTCGCCGGGAAGCGGCGGCGCCATGTCCAGGCCGGGAGCGACGTCTTCGGCCGGGCGTCCGGCGGCGACCGGTTGCCAATTGGGGTCGCTCTTGCTCCGGGCGGCGCCGTCCACGGGGGCGTCGCGCCAGTTGGGATCGATCCGGTTGCGTTCGGCCACGCTCATGGCCTCCCATTGCGGTCCCCTGTCGCGCCGGGGGGCGTCCTCCTCGGGAGAGGCGATGGGAGGGCGGGCAGGGACCTGCTCGGCGATCACCGCCCGGGTTTCGGTCACGGCGGCGGCCAGGGCCTCCAGGTTCAGCTCGCCGTCGTCGTCCAGGGCGTCGGCCAGGGTGATCTCGGCCGCCAGCGCCAGGGGGCGGTCGTGCCCGGCGAACTGGCTGCCCACCAGCCTTGTGCCCAGGTCCTGGGCGATGCGCACGGCACGGCGGCGCGCCTCGGGCGCGGGGGTGTTGCGGAAGACCAGGACGAACAGGTCGGGGCCCTTGCGGCCGAAGACGTTGCCGGCTCCCAGATGCAGGTTGATGACGCCCTCGGCGATCAGCATGACCTTTTCGGCGATGCGGGCCCATTTGTCGCCCACCGCCTCGTGGAACTCCACCAGCGAGATCAGGTGCAGCTTGGTCTGGTACTGGCCGTCATCCTCGGCCAGCAGCCCTTCCAGCGCCAGGGTGAAGGAATCGTCCACCAGGGAGGTCGGGGCGGTCTCCCTGGCCTTGGCGGCGGGCGCCGGCTTGCCGCCGCCGCCCATCAGCCGGCCGAGAACCGCCAGAGGGCGGGCCAGCGCCGTCTTCAGGCCACCCTTGTTCCGCTTCTCAGCCATCACCACCCCATCTCGTCCCCAGGCCGGCAAGAGTAGGAGGGCGCCAGTCCCTGCGCAAGTATGGCGCCGGGCCAGCCTCAGCCCTTGATATACTTGGCGGCGAGTTCCACGTACTTTTCAGCCGAGACCGGGAAGAAGGCGATCTCCTCGTCGCTCAACCGGCGCAGCATCCTGGCCGGGTTGCCGCCCCACAATTCGCCCTTCTGAACCCGCTTGCCCGGCGTCACCACCGCGCCCGCCGCCACCATGGCCCCCGATTCCACCACGGCGCCGTCCAGCACCACGGCGCCCATGCCGATGAAGCAGGCGTCTTCCAGGGTGCAGGCGTGCAGGATGGCGCCGTGGCCGATGGTGATGTCCGAGCCGATATAGGTGCCCAGCTTGCCGCCGGTGACGTGGACGATGGTGCCGTCCTGGATGTTGGTGCGTTCGCCGATGCGGATCTCGTGGACGTCGCCGCGGATGACGCAGTTGAACCACACCGAGGTGCCGGCGCCGATCACCGTGTCGCCGATCACCGTGGCGGTGGGCGCGATGAAGACGTTTTCGCCGATGGTCGGGCTGACGCCCTGGAAGGGCATGACGTTGCCGCTCATTTCAGGTCCTCACGGGAACAGGGGTTGCTGTTCGAGACCCAGGGTCTCGGGCAGGCCGAACATCAGGTTCATGTTCTGCAGCGCCTGACCCGAGGCGCCCTTGACCAGATTGTCGATCACCGAGGTGATGATGATCCGCCCGGGCACCCGGTCGTCGAACACGCTCATCAGGCAATGGTTGGAGCCGCGCACGTGCCGCGTGTGGGGCACCACGCCCTCGGAACACACCCGGACGAAGGCCTCGTCCTTGTAGGTGGCGGCCAGCCGGGCGCGCAGGTCGGCGGCCTTGGCCCCGCCCCTGGTCTTGACGTAGATGGTCGACAGCATGCCCCGGCTCATGGGGATCAGGTGGGGGGTGAAGGTCACCAGCACCGGAGCGCCGGCGGCCTCGGACAGGCCCTGCTCGATCTCGGGGGAATGGCGGTGGCTGGCCACGCCATAGGCATGCATGCCCTCGGTCACCTCGGTGTAGAGGTTGGCCTCCTTGGCGGCGCGCCCGGCGCCCGACACGCCCGACTTGGCGTCGATGACGATGTCGGTGGCCTCGATCAGCCCGGCGCGGAGCAGCGGAATCAGGGGCAGCTGCACCGAGGTGGGATAGCAGCCGGGATTGGCCACCAGCCGCGCCTTGGTAACCGCGCCGCGCGCCAGCTCGGTCAGGCCGTAGACCGCCTGCTTCTGGAGTTCCGGCGCCCGGTGCTCGTGGCCGTACCACTGGGCGTAGGTGTCCACGTCGAACAGCCGGAAATCGGCCGACAGGTCCACCACCTTGACCGAAGCGGGCAGGGCGGCGATCACCTCCTGGGTGGTGCCGTGGGGCAGGCAGCAGAACACCGCGTCCACACTCTTGAAATCCACCTGGTCGATGGCGACCAGATCGGGAAGCTTCAGCCCGCCCAGATGGGGGAAGACCGAATCCATGGACTGGCCCGCCTTGCGGTCGCCGGTCATCACCTTGATCTTGAAGGCCGGATGCAGCGCCAGCAGGCGCACGAGCTCGGCGCCGGTATAGCCGCTGGCTCCCAGGATGGCGACGGAGACGTCCTTCATGATGACCCTGCTTCCTTGAATATGGGGGAGCGGACGATAGCAGGCCCCATTCGGCGCGACAACCGCCGGAACTTGACGTCTCCATTGCGGTATTGTAGAGCCATGTTCGTCCTGCATCCCGGAACACGGTGAAATTCCGTGGCGGTCCCGCCGCTGTAATCGGGGACACGGACCACAGGGCCCTTGCGGGCCCGGCCACTGGCGACGAGCCGGGAAGGCGTGGTTTCGTGGCTGATCCGAAAGCCAGAAGACCTGCAAGACGATGGTTGAACGAGGGGCGAAATCCGATGGCAAAGGGTTTCGGCTGGTGCGCGTCCGCGCCCCGGCCGGAAAGCCCCTTTGGCATACGCAAGGATTATCGCCATGACCAAGACCGACACCAAGAAGCGTCCCTCCGTCATCGCCGTTCGCAAGACCTGCGACGCCGAGGGCACCGGCCTGTCCCATTACGTCCTGATGGATAAGCAGGTGAAGCGGTGAACCAGGCGGCCCCCTTTCGTGGGGGCCGTCTTCCCGACGGCCTCCAGACCTTCGAGATCGGCCACGCCGATTACACCGCCCTGATCGACGCGGACACCGCCTTCTGGGCGCTGGTGCGCAGGGACGAGATGGACACCGTCCTGGACGACGGCGCCTTGGAGCGCGACTGGCGGGCCAAGCGCGGCGATTTCGTCCGCGAGATGGACATGCTGCGCTTCCATCTCAAGCCCTCGGCGGTCTATTTCAACCCCACCGAACGCTGCAACCTGGATTGCTCGTACTGCTACATCCCGCCGAAAATGCGCAAGAGCGGCGAGCATATGAGCCGCGACAGGATGATGGAGGCCATGGCGCGCCTCGACGCGTACTTCGCCCGCACCGTGCCGGAAGGCAGGAAGCCGCAGATCATCTTCCACGGCGCCGAGCCGCTGCTCAACCGTGACGCCATGTTCGCGGCAATCGACCGCTATTCCGACCGTTTCCGCTTCGGGGTGCAGACCAACGCCACCTTGCTGGACGACGAGGCGGTGGCGTTCCTGACCTCGCGCGGCTGTGGCATCGGCCTGTCGCTGGACGCGCCGACGCCAGAGGTGGCCGACCGCTCGCGCAAGCGCTGGAGCGGCGACGGCGTCTTCGCCTCGACGGTGGACGCCATCCGCCGCCTCAAGGGCTATGCCGGCTTCAACGTCATCTGCACCATGAACCGCGAGAATCTCGGCCAGCTGACCGAGATGGTGGAGTTCCTCCACGCCGAGGAGGTGCCCGCCTGCATGCTGAACGTGGTCCGCTGCACCCAGCCGGGCGGGCAGGACTCGTGGGCCGAGGATCAGGCGGTGTCCAGGGCCTATCTGGTGGCCTTGGACCGCACCCACCAGCTCTACCGCGAGACGGGGCGCAAGCTGGTGGTGGCCAATTTCGTCAACATCCTGATCTCCATCCTGGCGCCGACGGCACGGCGGCTGATGTGCGACATCTCGCCCTGCGGCGGCGGGCGGTCGTTCTTCGCCCTGGCCCCCGACGGCTCGCTGTTTCCCTGCTCGGAATTCATCGGCCTGCCCGCCTTCGCCAGCGGCAACCTGTTCACCGATAGGGTGGAGGACGTGCTGGACAGTCCGGCCTTCAAGCTGGTGACCGGGCGCAAGGTGGAGGACATCAAGGCCTGCTCCACCTGTCCGGTGCGGCATTTCTGCGGTTCGCCCTGTCCGGCCGAGGCGCATGAGGCCAATGGCGGCATGGCGGAGATCGGGGCCTATTGCGGCTTCTATCTCGATCAGGCCCGCTACGCCTTCCGCCTGATCGCCGACGGCATCGCCGAGGATTACATGTGGGACGGCTGGGACGACGGCACCGAGACCGCCTTCGCCTTCGGCTGCTGAACCAACAGGCCCCCGGAGGAATCCGGGGGCCTGCCTTGGTCCGGCTACAGGCTGCCGGCGGTCTGCACCGGGGCACCCAGGATGGCTTCGCCATAGGCGTGGGTGTGCTGGAAGCCGATCTGCTCCAGCCAGGGCAGCAATTGCGGGTTGGCGATCTGCTGGGAATTGGTGGTGTTGTAGGCGGCGATCTGGGCCTCGGTCATGGTCAGGACCGTGTTGATGCCGGGAATGGCCGCGTTGTAGGCCAGGGAATTGTTCCACGAGCTTCCGGGACCGAATCCCGTGTTGAACGACGCCCGCAGCGGCCCCCAGGAGCCGTAGAGGGCCGTCCAGTCGCCGGCCGCCTTGATCACCGTCCCCATGACATCGTTGAAATCACCGATGCCGACGGCTCCCGAATAGGCCGAATCGTAGTTGGACTGGATGGTGTTCAGGGTCGCCGGGACCCAGGCGTTGGGCACCAGATCGTAGGTGTTGTAGATCACGGCATTCCAGGTTTGCCAGGGTTGGCTGCCGCCGCTCACCGGCTTGAAGGTGCCGTCGAACAGCGACGCCAGGGCGGCGTTGCCGGGCGTGGCTCCGGCGGTGGCGTAGACCTGGACCTGGGAGGCGCCGAGGCCGGTCAGCGGGCCGGCGGTGTTGCTGGAGGCGAATTCCTTGGCCTGGGCCACCAGGGCGAGCGCCAGGGTGGGCGACAGGGCGCCGCCCAGGGAGTGGCCGGTGACCGTCAGGGTCTGGCCGGTGGTCAGCTTCAGCTTGTTCTGCAGGTAGGACAGCAGGGTGGTCTGGCTGGCGGGATCGACCAGCGACAGCACGTTCATCACCCCCAGGACCGTGCCTTTGGTCAGGCTGGGCGCCGCCGCCAGGCCGTCTCCCAAAGTGGGCAACTGGGCCAGGGTGCCGTTCCAGTAGCGCATGGCGGTGTAGTAGCCGTAGGCCGGAACGATCTGGAAGTCCTCGTTCACCCAGTCGAAGGTACTGAGCGGGTCGGTGGCGGCAATGGCCAGCACGTAGCGCTCCAGGGACGGGCTGAAGGCCACGTAGGCGGCGTTGGCCGCCAGATAGCTGCCGGCCAGATTGGCACCCTCCACATAGACCGCCGGCCCCCAGGTCACCGTCCAGTCGCTGGCCATCAGGCCGGACGCCTGGGCCAGCCCCAGGCCGTTGCTGATCTTGGATGCCAGCATGTCGGCCAGGATGATCTGGGAATCGCCCACCGCCGTCGAATTGGGCGCCAGCGGGAAGGTTACCGGGATGGCGATGTCCGATACCGCATTGGCCAGGTTGGAGAGAAAGAAGGTGGTTTGCCACTGATCGTATGGTGTAGTTGCCATGACGCGACCTCGCAAAGAGTCATAGGAAGTGACTATGCGTGCAAAGATCATGTCAAACTGCAACAAGTGCAATCTATCCGATAGTAATGTCGCGAGTAATATCCTCTATCATTCAGATAAATACACGGAAAAGTCGTTGTTGCGGCCCGGGTGCTCACACGCCGTCGGCGCCGCTGCCGGCCTTTCGCTTCAGTCCCGTGTCGGTTTGGGCATGGGCGGTTCCTCGCCCTCGCCCCCCGCCTTGGCCGCCTTGCCGGGGGCGGGCAGGGGCTTGGTTTCCACCTCGGGCAGCGGCACGGCGCTGTCGTTGGGAACGGGTTTGGCCGTGGGCGCCGGGGCGGCGGGCGGTGGCGTGATGGGGGTAGGAGCGGCCGGCTCGGCCTTGGCCACCGGCTGCACACCGCCTTCCAGGCGCGGCAGCATGGCGCTCATCACGTTGGTGGCCAGGTTGTGGGCGATCACCGCAGGCTTGGGCGGCTTGCGTTTCCGCTCGAAGCCCGACGGCGTCGCCTTGTAGCGCTGGTCGGCGCGTTCGGGGCCGAAGCTCTCGTCGTCCTCGTCGGGCAGGTCGAAGCCCTTGGAGGTGGCGGTGGCCTTGTCGCCCTTTTGCCATTCCTTCAGGCCCCGGCTGTTGACCATGGCCAGCACCCGTCCGGTCCTGACGTCCAGGATGCGGGCGCGCAGTTCGTAGCCGGTGGTGGACTGGGCGGAATCGGCCACCAGCACCTCGACCAGCAGGTCGGCCATGGTCTGCATGGCCATCACCTCGACGGTCTTGGGGTCGATCTCCTCGGCCCCGGCGCCCATGATGCGGGTAATCATGGTTCGGTCGACCACCTGCGCGTCGGCCTGCAGGAAGGGGGCAAGGAAGCCGTCCTGGAACTCCCATTCCCAGGTCTCGCCCCGAGAGGGACGTTCGGCCGAATCGCCGGAGCGGCGTTGGGTCTCGGTGACGCTTTGCTTGCCGCCCGATTGCTTGAGGGTGAGGTCGCCCTCGGTGGAATTGCGGGTCTTGTCGGCGGTGACGGTGCGGGTCTCGGAATACCACTGGGCCAGGGTGTCCGACAGCTGCCGGTTCCACCACAAGGCCAGGCGCGGCCGCCCGCCCTGGACGTAGGCATCCCTGAAGCGGGCGATGACGTCGTCCTGGGGCTTGAACGGGTTGGGCCTGGCCGTTGCGGTGTCCAGGGCCTCGGTCCCGTCGCGGGCGGGCGGGGCGACCTTGGCCGGGGCCTGATAGGGCGGAACCTTGGGCCCGACGGTCTGGGCCTCGGCCATGACGGGGACCAGCAAGGCGAGGGCCGATACGGCCAGGAGACGGGTGATCATTTGCCTTCCCTCATCTCGATCATGTAGCCGTCCACGGCCTTGTCGCCCAAGGACAGCTCGCGGTAGGTGACCGACGTGCGCGGCCCGAACTGCATGCGGCGCCAGGCGCTGACCGGCTCGGACGCCGCGCCGTCGGCGGCGTAGAACTGGGTGCGGGCCTCGGCGTTCTGCGGGTAATCGGTGCAGTTGACCACCTGGGCCAGCACCTCCACCGTTCCCGTCTCGGTTCGCCTTGCGGCGATGGAGCGCACGTAGAGCTTCCGGATGATGTTGGGATCGGTGATGTTCACCGAGTTCATGGGCATTTCCTTCAAGGGCGAGGACGCCCCCTCCACCATGGCCGGACCGGCGACCAGATCGCGCTGGCCGGCGACGCGGCTCATGTCGCAATGGGGCGCGGGGTCCAGCGAGGCGCAGCCGCCCAGCAGCAGCACTCCGAAGGCGGGAACGAGCAGGCGCTTCATGGCGATGACTCCTTGGATTTGGACTCCGGGGCTTTGGCTTCGGCCGCCGGAATGATGACCGGGGACACCATCACCTCGGCGGGAACGGAATTGGGGGCGCGCGGGTTGCGGGGAACGGCCGAGCCGTGCCGCGCCCACACCAGGCCGCATCTGCCCGCCCGCTGGATGGGCCGTTCCACCGTTTCCAGCGGCGTGCCGCCGGGGGATTGGAATGTGATGGTCAGGGTGGCGACCTTGTCGGGCAGAGCCAGGGTCAGGCCCTGCACCCGGTCGGAAAGGTTGTCCCAGTAGCGGGTGTCGGCCTGGGCCTCGATGGTGCTGGCGAACAGCTTGGACAGGCCGCCGATCACCGCCAGCCCGGCTCCCACCAGGGCGGCGCCGGCCTGGGCCTGCTGGCGGGCCTCGCGCTGTTCCCTGGTCTCGCGGCGCCTCGGGCGTTCGGTGGCGACCTTGGCGGCCACCGCCGCGCCGATCAGGGCGACGTTGCCCACGGTGTCGGCGGCGTCCTTGTATTCGGCCTTGCCCTCCAGGATGGCGTCGAAGGGCCGCCCGCCCCGGGTCGAGGCCTGGCGGAAGATGTCCTCCAGCAGCACGGCGTTGCCGCTGGGATGGTCCTTGGGGCGGTCGGGATCGCTCCAGGCGATGCTGGCCGTCTCGGTGGCGCCGCTGCGCTTGATCTTGAGGCGCGGCCCGTCGGAGATCTTCACCGGGGCGGCGCCGGTCTCCACCAGCACCAGCACGTTGTCGTGATCGCGCGGCAGGGGCGCGTCCTTGTTGATGGCGCGGAATTCCCTGAAATCCTCGGCGGCCAGCGATTCGTTGCCCGAGCAATGGGCGGCCCAGCCCTGCAGGAAGGGCATCAGGGCGAAATCGGCGCGGTACTGGTCCTCCTCGGCGAAGGCATCCTGCAGCAGGCCGCCCTTGAAGCTGGCCCGCGCATTCTCGTAATCGCCGGCCTTCAGGTAGAGCAGGCCGCGATAGTAATAGGCCATCACCCGCTCGTAGGGCTCGCCCTTGAAGTCCTTGACCGCTTCCTTGACCCACAGGCCGCGCGCCTTGCGGGCTTCCTCGTTGTCGGCGTAGATGGCCTCGATGCCGGCCAGGGCGTCGTCGAACAGCTGTTCGGCCAGCCGGTCGCGGCCCATGGCGAAGCTGGCCAGCCCCAGGCGCATGTGGTTGAGCACCCGGTTGCGGTCGCCTTGGGCCTGGGCGATGAAGAAGTGACGGCGCAGCTCCGCCGGCTTGTCGTCCAGATAGGCCTGGACCACCGAGGGGGCCGGGCTGACCTCCTGCTCGCGGGCCGTCACGCAGCCGGACAGCAATCCGGCGGTGACGATCACGCTCAACCAGGAAGGCCGGGCGGCCATGGGAGTGTTTCCCCTCGGGCTAGCGATAGATGATGTCGTCCTGGGCGGCCTTGGCGAATTCGTAGATGCCGCTCCAGACGATTTCCGAGGTTTCCAGATCGACCATCTCGAAGACGATCTGGTTGTAGCGCTGCATCATGCCGCTCTTGGGGTCGCGGGAATCCAGCGAGGTGATGCGTCCGCCCAGACGGTAGTCGCCGCCCTTGGGGGCGCGGGCGGCGGGCAGGGTGGCCTTGTCCACCACACCCTGGCGCTTCAGGTCGCGCTCCTTGGCCACCATGTCGGCGTAGTTGCGCCCGACGAACTGCATGCGGCCGGCGGCGGCGCGGTTCAGGCCCACCCGCAGGCGGTCGGTGATGGAGTTCTTGTTCAGGCGCGACGAGCTTTCGTTGTAGAAATATTCCGAATCGATGATGACGTTGGGCGGCGTCTGGGCGTTGGCCAGGCGCGGCTGGCTCAGCATGTCGCGCATCATCTGGTCGGTCATGCCGATGATGTCCTGGGATTCGATGCCCACGCCCTTCACCGGCCCGACGCTGCCCGGATCGATATAGACGCTGGGACTGCCGGCGGTGTTGTCGACGTTCTGGCAGGCGGCGAGGGCCAGTCCCGCGAGCAGGACGGAGGCGAGGGCGGGCAGGCTGCGCATGGTGGAAGTCCTCGAGGCTCAGGGAACCGATGATAGAATCACCCGGAATTGGGGCGATGATATGGCATTCCTCCGTAACACGCATCACGCTTCCGCAAACCGACTTAGCCGGTTAGTATTGCGGCAACGGACCAGGGCGAGTCCGGTACTTTCGGGGATGGCCTTACCTTGTCGGAAACCATGTTCGCACTGCTGGTCGAGGATTCGCCGACCCAGGCCCTGCTGACTCTTGCCGAGCTTGAAAAGGTTCCCAACGTCAAGGTCGATCACGCCGTGTCGCTGGCCTCGGCGCTGGAATTCATCCAGCGCAAGCGCTACCACGTGATCTTCCTCGACCTGACCCTGCCCGATTCCGTCGGGGACGAGACGGTGCGCCGCTTTTGCGGCGCGGCGCCGGAACTGGCGGTGGTGGTGCTCACCAACCACGACGACGACCAGCAGGCGCTGATGGCCCTGGAGCAGGGCGCCCAGGATTATCTGCTGAAGGCCAAGATCGACGCCGCCTCGCTGTCGCGCTCGTTCCGCTACGCCATTCACCGCAAGCGCGCCGAGATTCTGGTGCGCGAGGCCCGCGACGCGGCGCTGGAGGCCAATCGCCAGCTGGAACGGCGCATGCGCCAGATCGACTGCATGTACGGCGTGTCGCGCATCCTGGAATCGCCCGAACTGCCGCTGCAGGTGGCGCTGGAGCAGGTGGTGGCCAAGGCCCCCGCCGCCTGGCTGAAGCCGGAGACCATCTGCGTCCGCCTGACCTGTCTGCCGGGCCTGCTGCCCAGCGGCATCGTCCAGACTCCCGGCTTCGTCGAGACCGCCTGCCGCCTGGAGGCCCAGGTGTTCGCCGGTTCCCGTCCGGCCGGGCGCATCGAGATCTGCTGGACCGAAACCCCGCCGGCCGAGGGTGACGAGGCCTTTTCCACCTCGGAGCGGGAACTGGTGCGCGAACTGGCGCGCCGCATCGGCCTTGCCCTGGAGCGGGCCTGCGTCCAGAAGGAACTGGTGCAGCTGGCCACCACCGACTTCCTCACCGACGCCTGCAACCGGCGGCATTTCATGCAATCCACGGCGGCGGAGATTCAGCGGGCGGGACGTTACGGCCGGCCCCTGTCGCTGCTGATGATCGATCTCGACCACTTCAAGCGCATCAACGACGAACGCGGCCACGCCGCCGGCGACGAGGCGCTGAAGGCCTTCGTGGTCATGGCCCGCGACCTCTTGCGCGATCAGGACATCATCGGCCGCATGGGCGGCGAGGAATTCGCCATCGCCCTGCCGGAAACCTCGCTCAATCCCGCCCTGGTGGTGGCCGAGCGGCTGCGTATCCGGCTGGCCGGGCTGCAGGTGCCGGTGGGCGGCGGCGAGCCCATCACCCTCAGCGCCAGCTTCGGCGTCGCCGAATGCCGGGTGGGGGCGGGCGAGGGGCTGGAAGCCTGCCTGGGCCGCGCCGACGCGGCGCTCTACCGCGCCAAGGCCATGGGCCGCAATCGGGTCGAACCCGCCGAGTAGCTCATGCCAGCGGTTCGAAAGAACCGACTCTTCCTGTCATCCCGAGCGAAGCCGAGGGATCTTTCAGCCGCTTGCCGCTGAAAGATCCTTCCTCCCTGCGGTCGTCAGGATGACAGGTCGGTTCAAATGACGGCCGGTATCAGAGCTTGCGCAGGCTGAACGGTCCGGTCCTGACGTAGAGCCAGGGATACTGGTCGGCCATGCGGCGCACCTGGGTGTATCGCCAGGCGACCAGTCCGATGGCCACCAGGATGGCGCTGTCCAGTACCCAGCCGGCCGGCGACAGCAACTCGCCGCCGAACAGGGCGAAGCCGAGGAAGCGGTCGGCGGCGCCCAGCATCAGCGCATAGGGGATCACCTGCCACGCCGGCCGCCAGGTGTTTGCCAGGGCCTGGCCGGTCATGTAGGCGCAGCCGCCGAACAGCACGAGGGTCAGGCCGATGAAGACGGGGACCGAGGTGATCATCCGTGGCCTCCTCCCAGGTAGTGGGCGCGGATTTCCTCGTTGGCCAGCAATTCGGCGCCGGTGCCGCTCAGGGTGACCCGCCCGTTGACCATGACGTAGCCGCGATGGGCCAGTTTCAGGGCATGGAAGGCGTTCTGCTCCACCAGGAAGACGGTGACGCCCTGCTCGCGGTTGATCTCGGCGACGATCTCGAAGATCTGGCGGACCACCAGGGGGGCCAGCCCCAAAGACGGCTCGTCCAGCAGCAGGATCTTGGGGCGGCTCATCAGGGCGCGGCCGATGGCCAGCATCTGCTGCTCCCCCCCCGACAGGGTGCCGCCGCGCTGGGACAGGCGTTCGGCGAGGCGGGGGAACAGGCCCAGCACCCGCTCCAGGTCCTGGTCGAAATGGGCGGGGTTGGCGCGCGCCGCCCCCATCTGCAGGTTTTCCAGCACGCTCATGCGCGGGAAGATGCGGCGCCCCTCGGGCGAATGGGCCAGGCCCCGGCGCATGATGTGGTGGGTGGCAAGACCGGTGATATCCTCGCCGGCCAGCCAGACCTTGCCGGCACTGGCCCGCGGATTGCCGCAGATGGTCATCAGAAGGGTGGTCTTGCCCGCCCCGTTGGCGCCCACCAGGGCGACGATCTCGCCCTCGGCCACGTTGATGTCGACGCCGTGCAGCGCCTGGATGCGGCCATAGCCGGAGTGAAGGCCCTCGATCCGGAGCATCAGCCGGCCTCCTCTTCGTCGGGCTCGCCCAGATAGGCGCGGATCACCGCCGGGTCGGCCTTGACGGCGGCCGGCGGGCCTTCGGAAATCTTGCGGCCGTAATCCAGCACGACGATGTGGTCGGAAATCTCCATCACCACGCTCATGTCGTGTTCGATCAGCAGCAGGCCGATACCGTTCTCGGCGCGGATGTCCAGCAGCAGGCGGTTCAGTTCCGCCGATTCCTTGGGGTTGAGGCCGGCGGCGGGCTCGTCCAGGCACAGCAGCACCGGTCCGGTACACATGGCGCGCGCGATCTCCAGGCGGCGCTGATGGCCGTAGGGCAGGCTGCCCGCCTCCTCGTCGGCGAAGGCGGTCAACCCCACCTTGTCCAGCCAGTGCCGCGCCCGCGCCACCGCCCTTGCCTCGGCCTGGGCGTAGCGGGCAAGGCCCAGCAATCCGGCCAGCGAGAAGGACGAGGCGCGCATCAGTTCGGTGTGCTGGGCGACGATCAGGTTTTCCAGGACGCTCATGCGGGCGAACAGGCGGATGTTCTGGAAGGTGCGCGCCACCCCGGCCTTGCGGGTGATGGTGTAGTCGTCCAGGCGCTCCAGCAGCATCGGTCCCGACGGGTGGTTCAGAGTGATGCGCCCCACCTGCGGCTTGTAGAAGCCGGTGATGCAGTTGAACAGGGTGGTCTTGCCCGCCCCGTTGGGGCCGATCACCGCGGTGATCTCCTTGGGCCGGGCGGAGAACGACAGGTCGTTGACGGCGAACAGGCCGCCGAAGCGCATGGTCACGTGCTCGACGTTTAACAAAGGCGCGCTCATTTCGCCTCTCCCAGGCGAATGGTGGGCTCGCGCGTCGAGAGCAGGCCGCTGGGCTTCCACAGCATGATCAGCACCATGGCGGCGCCGAAGGCCAGCATGCGGAACTGCTGCAGCTCGCGGAACCATTCCGGCAGGCCCACCAGCAGCAGGGCGGCCAGCACGATGCCGATCTGGCTGCCCATGCCGCCCAGCACCACGATGGCCAGGATCACCGCCGATTCGATGAAGGTGAAGCTTTCCGGGCTGATGAAGCCCTGCCTGGTGGCGAAGAACGACCCGGCGAAACCGGCGAACATGGCTCCGGTGGCGAAGGCCGACAGCTTGACGGTGGTGGGGTTGATGCCCAGCGAGCGGCAGGCGATCTCGTCTTCCCGCAGCGCCTCCCAGGCGCGGCCCACCGGCAGGCGGCGGATGCGCAGCGTGAAGAGGTTGGTGAGCAGCGCCAGCGCCAGGATCAGGAAGTAGAGGAAGATCACCCGGTGGTCGGCGGAATAGTCCAGGCCGAAGAACTCGGCGAAGCCCTGCTGTCCCTCGGGCGGGACCATCTTGAACGACAGGCCGAAGAAGGACGGGCGCTCGATCCCCGAGATGCCGTTGGGGCCGCCGGTGACGTCCTGCCAGTTCTGCAGCACCACGCGGATGATCTCGCCCAGGCCCATGGTGACGATGGCGATGTAGTCGCCCCTAAGGCGCAGCACGGGAAAGCCCAGGATCATGCCGAACAGGGCGGCCAGCACTCCGGCCAGGGGCAGGCAGACCCAGAACGACAGGCCGAAGGTCTGGCTGAGCAGGGCGTAGGAATAGGCCCCCACGGCGTAGAAGGCGACGAAGCCCAGGTCCAGCAGTCCGGCCAGCCCCACCACGATGTTGAGCCCCCAGCCCAGCATGACGTAGATCAGCACCAGGGTCGCCTTGTCCACCACGTTGCGGCCGGCGAAGGGCAGGAAGGGCAGGACCAGGGCGAAGGCCACCATGGCCCAGCCCACATAGACCATGACGGCGCGCGGCGGGGCCGGCGGACTGGGAACCTTTCCGGCCAGCGCATGGCGGAAGATGCCGATCAGGAACCGGCCGCCGGCGACGATGGCCACCGACCACAGAACCCAGTCCATGCGGCTGGACAGGCTGAGCCCGCTGGCCGAATCCTCCAGGCGCACGCCCAGCATGGGCAGCGCCATGGCGGCGGCCACCAGCCCGCCCAGGCCGGCATCTACCAGAGCCGCGCGCAACTCGGCCGCCCGCATCTCAGATCTTCTCCACGTCGGGCTTGCCCAGGAGCCCGGTGGGACGGAAGACCAGCACCGCCACCAGGATGGAGAAGGTGGCGACGTCCTTGTATTCGATGGAGAAATAGGCCGACCAGAAGGCCTCGATCAGGCCGATCAGCAGCCCGCCCAGCATGGCGCCGGGCAGCGAGCCGATGCCGCCCAGCACGGCCGCCGTGAACGCCTTGATGCCGGCCAGAAAGCCGATGTAGAAGTCGATCACCCCGTAATAGAGGGTGACCATCATGCCGGCCACCCCGGCCAGCCCGGCGCCGATGACGAAGGTGGTGGAGATCACCCGGTCCACGTCGATGCCCAGCAGCGACGCCATCTTCATATCCTGCTCGCAGGCGCGCTGGGCGCGGCCCAGCGCGGTCCGCGTGATCACCCAGGTGAACACCGCCATCAGGCCGAGCGTCAGGGCCATGATGACCATCTGCATCCAGCTGAGGCTGACCACGAAATCGCCGCCCTCCATCAGGGTGATGCCGCCCCGGAACACGGGGGGCAGCGGCTTGGCGCGCGCGCCCTGGGCCTGGGCGACGAAGTTCTGCAGGATGATGGACACCCCGATGGCCGAGATCAGCGGCGCCAGCCTGGGGGCGGCGCGCAAGGGGCGATAGGCCACCCGTTCCGCCGTCCAGCCCCACAGGGCGGTCAGCCCCATGGCGGCGAACAGGGTGGCCACCAGGGCCAGCGGCACCGAGGTGCCCAGGACGGTGGTGCAGGCCAGGAAGGTGATCAGGGAAATGAACGCACCCACCATGTAGATCGTGCCGTGGGCGAAATTGATCATGCCCAGCACGCCGTAAACCATGGTGTAGCCAAGGGCGACCAGACCATAGATGGCGCCCAGCGTTAATCCATTTATCAATTGCTGGAGAAAATACTCCATTCCCCCACCCTGGCCCCACCTTGGCCGATGAATTCAATTCAATCGAGTCGCAAGAAACCTACTCGGACGGGCGGGCGTGTCAACTGCCAAGGCGGCCAGGGGGCAGGATGACCGCGCTTTTTACCGACGCTTGCGAATCCGGTAATCCCCCCCATTTCGATAGCGCTCGTATTGCTTAGGTCGAGAAATGTAGCGGTCGTTGATGGAGAGGCCGCTTTGCAGATAGGAGACATCATGAGGGCGCTTGATCGCTATGACGTCGCTCAGAAGCTCTTGATTTCCTTTGGAATGGTTCTTGCGGTGGTGGCCGGTCTGTCGGCTTTCGCCGTCAACCGCATGGCGGCCATGAACCTGGCGACGCTGGAGGTTGCCGAAGTCTGGCTGCCGGGCCTTGACGCCGCCCGCGAGGTCGACGGATTGCTGGCCAAGCAACGGGCCACCTTATTTCGCCACGTTCTGACCACCGACGAGAAGCAGATGGCCGAGGTGGAGCGGCTGCTGGAAGGGCAGATGAAGGACTACAATGCCGCCAAGCAGCGCTACGCCGATCATCTGGTCACCCCCGAGGAGCGGGCCAATTATGAAGCCTGGACCAAGGTGATGGCCGATTACGATTCCATGGTCGCCAAGGTGCTGGAGTTGTCGCGCCGGAACCACAACGACGCCGCCCGCGATCTGGTGCTGGCCAACATCAGGCTCTACTACGATTCCCAGACCCACGCCGCCAAGGCGGTGCGGATCAATGAGGACGGCGCGAAGCAGGCGTCCCGGACCGCCGCCGACCTCTATTCCTGGTCGCGGGCGGTCCTGATCGGCGCGGTGGTGGTGGTGATCGCCCTGGTGGCGGTATTCGGCCTGATGCTGCGCAACAGCATCGCCACTCCCGTCATCGCCATGACCGCCGCCATGAACCGGCTGGCCGACAAGGACCTGTCGGTGGAAATTCCGGCACAGGGACGGACCGACGAGGTGGGCCGCATGGCGGCGGCCATGCAGACCTTCAAGGAGAACATGATCCGCTCGGAACAGCTGGAAGCCGAGCAGAAGGCGGCGCAGGAGCGCAATCTGGCGCGTGGCCGCGCCATCGAGGCCCTCACCCGCGATTTCGATGCCGCCGTTTCGCGCATGCTGGGCGAGGTTTCCACCGCGTCCCACAGCATGGAGCAGGCGGCCCAGGGTATGAGCGCCACGGCGCAGCAGACCAGCCGCCAGGCCATTCTGGTGGCTGCCGCCACCGAGGAGGCGTCGTCCAGTGTCCAGACCGTGGCCTCCGCCGCCGAGGAACTGGCCGCTTCCATCCACGAGATCGGCCGTCAGGTCACCCAGTCCTCGACCGTGGCCCGTCAGGCCGCCGACGAGGCGTCGCAAACCAACCAGACGGTCACGGGTTTGGCCGAGAGTTCCGCTCGCATCGGCGACGTGGTCAAGCTGATCAACGACATCGCCAGCCAGACCAACCTTCTTGCCCTCAACGCCACTATCGAGGCGGCCCGGGCCGGGGATGCCGGCAAGGGCTTCGCCGTGGTGGCCGGCGAGGTCAAGAACCTCGCCAATCAGACGGCGCGGGCCACCGACGAGATCAGCCAGCAGATCGCCGCCGTGCAGCAGGCCACTCTTCAGGCGGTCGACGCCATCGGCGGCATCGTCAGGCGCATCGAGGATATCAACCAGATCTCGGCGGCCATCGCCTCGGCGGTGGAGGAGCAGAGCGCCGCCACGGCGGAAATCGCCCGCAACGTCCAGCAGGCGGCGTCCGGCACCCAGGAGGTGTCGGCCAATATCGGCGGCGTCACCCAGGCCGCCGAGGAGACCGGCGAGGTGGCGAGCTCGGTGCTGACCTCGGTCCAGGCGCTCAACCGTCAGGCCGATACCCTGAAGGGCGTGGTGGCCGACTTCCTCGGCAACGTCAAGTCGGCCTGAGACGGTCCGCCGATAAAACCTTCATGTCATCCCGAGCCGTGGCGAGGGATCTTTCACGCGAAGACGGCCGCCGCCTCAAGCTGAAAGATCCTTCCTCCCTGCGGTCGTCGGGATGACACGCCAATTCAAGTGACGGCCAGCATGAGACCGTTGAAAACAGGTGTTGACCTTCCAGTCGCTGGAAGGTCAACACTGGCGGCACCCTATGAAGTGCGAGGTGCCGCCATGACCAGCCAAAGCCTGTCCCTGCCCGTCAAGGGGATGACCTGCGCCGCCTGCTCCACCCGGCTGGAGCGGGTGCTGGGCAAGGTGGCCGGCGTCGAGCAGGCGCTGGTCAGCCTAGCGGCCGAGCGCGCCGACATCCGCTTCGACGCCGAGCGGGCGCGGCCCGAGGACCTGGTTTCGGCCATCGTCAAGGCCGGGTTCCAGGCCGATCTCGCCCACAGCGGCGACGAGGACCTGGACCGGGAAGAGGCCGAGCATGCCGCCGAATCCGCCCGCCACCTGCGCCTGCTCATCCTTTCCACCCTGCTGACCCTGCCGCTGGTCGGCCAGATGGTCCTCGACCTGGCCGGGCTGCACATCATGATTCCGGGGGAAATCCAGCTGCTGCTGGCCGCTCCCGTACAGTTCTGGATCGGGGCGCGCTTCTATTCCGGCGCCTGGGCCTCGCTGAAGGGCGGGGCGGGCAACATGGACGTGCTGGTGGTGCTGGGCACCACCGCCGCCTTCGGCCTGTCGGCCTGGCATGTGCTCACCGGCGAGGCCCATCACGGCAATCTCTATTTCGAGGGCGCTTCGGTGGTGATCACCCTGGTGCTGCTGGGAAAGCTCCTGGAAGGCCGTGCCAAGCGCTCGGCGGCCGGCGCCATCCGCGCCCTGATGCGGCTGAAGCCCGACACCGCCAGGGTGGAGCGCGACGGGCTGGTGATCGAGGTTCCCGCCGCCCTGGTGGCGGTGGGCGAGGTGGTGCTGGTCCGCCCCGGCGAGCGTGCCCCCGTCGATGGCGTGGTGGTGGACGGCGACTCCCAGATGGACGAATCCCTGATCACCGGGGAAAGCCTGTCGGTGGCCAAGGGCGCCGGCGACGAGGTGGTGGCCGGCGCGGTCAACGGCGAGGGGCTGCTCCGCGTCGAGGCGACGCGGGTCGGCGCGCAGTCCACCATCAGCCGCATCATCCGCATGGTCCAGGGCGCCCAGGCCGCCAAGGCCCCGGTGCAGAAGCTGGTGGACCGCATCTCGGCGGTGTTCGTGCCGGTGGTGACGGTGATCGCCGTGTTCAGTTTCCTCGGCTGGTGGCTGATCGGCGGTGACATTCAGACCGCCTTCGTGGCGGCGGTGTCGGTGCTGGTCATCGCCTGCCCCTGCGCTCTCGGCCTCGCCACCCCCACCGGCATCATGGTCGGCACCGGGCTGGCGGCGCGGCACGGGATTCTCATCAAGGACGCCGAGGCGCTGGAACTGGCCCACAAGGTCCAGGTGGTGGTGTTCGACAAGACCGGCACCCTGACCGAGGGCCGCCCGGCGGTGGCCGCCATCACGTCCGCCGATGGGGACGAGGCCGCTCTGCTGCGCCTTGCCGCCTCGGCCCAGCAGGGCAGCGAGCATCCCCTGGCCCGCGCCCTGCTGGCCGCGGCCGGTGAAGGGCTTGCGCCGCTGGGAGCCTTCCGCTCGCTGCCCGGCCGGGGCCTGGAGGCCGAGGTGGAGGGCCGCGCCCTGCTGATCGGCAGCCGCCGCCTGATGAATGAGCGCGGCATCGATCCCGGCTCCCTGGCCGAGACGGCCGAGGCCGAGGAGGCCCGGGGCCGCACCCTGATGTGGGTCGCCGAAGGCGCCCGCATGCTGGGCTTCGTCGCGGTGGCCGATCCGGTCAAGCCCAGCGCGGCCCAGGCGGTGGCGCGGCTGAAATCCCTGGGCCTCGAGACGGTGATGCTGACCGGCGACAACGCCCGCGCCGCCGCCGCCGTGGCCGGGGCGGCCGGGGTGGACCGGGTGCTGGCCGAGGTGCTGCCCGAGGACAAGGAGGCGGAAATCCGCCGCCTCAAGGACGAAGGCAAGGTGGTGGCCATGGTGGGCGACGGCATCAACGACGCCCCGGCCCTGGCCGCCGCCCATATCGGCATCGCCATGGGCACCGGCACCGACGTGGCCATGCAGGCGGCGGGCATCACCCTGGTCAAGGGCGACCCCGCCCGGCTGCCCGAGGCCATCGGCATCTCGCGCGCCACCACGTCCAAGATCCGCCAGAACCTGTTTTGGGCCTTCGCCTACAACGTGGTGGCCATTCCCGCCGCCGCCCTGGGGCTGCTGACTCCGGTGATCGCCGGGGCGGCCATGGCCATGTCGTCGGTGTCGGTGGTCTCCAACTCGCTGCTGCTGCGCCGCTGGAGGATGAAATGAACATCGGCGAGGCGGCCCGGCGCTCCGGCGTCTCGGCCAAGACCATCCGCTATTACGAATCCGTCGGCCTGATTCCGGCGGCCGGGCGCACGGCCTCGGGCTATCGCGCCTATACCGCCAACGAGGTGGAGACCCTGCGCTTCATCCACCGGGCGCGGTCGCTGGGCTTTTCGGTGGGCGACGTGAGCGGCTTGCTGGAACTGTGGCGCGACCGTTCGCGGGCCAGCGCCGACGTCAAGGCCATCGCCCTGAAGCACGTGGCCGACATCGAGCGCAAGATCGCCGAACTGGACACCATCCGCCGCACCCTGCTGGACCTGACCACGCGATGCTGCGGCGACGACCACCCGGAATGCCCCATTCTGGAAGAACTGGCGACATGAATGGAGTGTCATCCCGAGCATGGCGAGGGATCTCCGTCTGACGGGGAGGTGCCAATTCTGAACGGGCGGAGCAGGAGGAGATCCTTCCTCCCGCAGGTCGCACTGCCATTCGGTTCAATTGCCTGGGTGCTGGCGGACGGGATTTTTCACCACCAAGACACCAAGGACACCAAGAGGACATTCCAGGTGCGTCGTGCCCGGACTTGTTCCGGGCATCCACGCCCATCCGCAGGGACTATTGTGTCATAAGGCATTCCAGCGGATCCGCGTGGATGGCCGGGACGATGCCCGGCCATGACGATGAGGTTGGGCGGGGCGATCCGCTCCGTCCTCTTGGTGTCCCTGGTGTCTTGGTGGTTGAAGAGGCTTTTCCGTATCCCCATTCCGGTGGAGCCATCTCAAACCAAGCCCGGGCAAGGCGTCAGGATGACGGGTGGCATAGCCTTTGCGCCCCCGGCCATTTGGCCTTACAACGGGGGCGGCTTCAACTGGGGTGGTGAGACGTGGGTCGGCGAGACGTCAGGCGCATGCTGATGGGCAACAGGACGCCCCTGTGGGAGCGTCCCGCCGTGCTGGTCGGCCTGATGGTCGCCGTGCTGGTGCTCGGCGTCGGCATCGGCATGGCGCTCGGCCTGTGGTCGGGCAAGTCGTCCAAACCGCTCCCCGGCGCCGAGCAGGCGCCCGCCCCGGTGATCGCCGCCACTCCCCCGCCGCCGCCATCGCCTTCCGCCGCTCCCGATGACGACGAGGGCCGGCCGCTGCTGGCCCCGCCGCCGCCGCGCCCCGATCCCGGTTCGTCCGAGGCCCTGGAATTCAGTCACGCCTCCGACGTGGTGGCACTGGCTCCCGTGCCGCCACCGCCCATGCCCGAGGCCAAGCTGCCCCCGGCCGGGGCGGCGGTGTGGCTGCGGAACGCCCTGCCGACCCCCAAGACCGGCGGGCGGCCGGTGATCGCCATCGTCATCGACGACCTGGGCGTCGATCGCCGCCGCAGCGAGCGCATGGCCCAGCTGAAGGGGCCGCTGACGCTGTCCTACATGACCTATGCCGAGGATGTGGCGCGTCAGGCCCACGACGCCAGGGCCAAGGGCCACGAGCTGATGGTCCACGTGCCCATGCAGCCGCAGAGCCACAGCTATGACCCGGGGCCGGAAGTGCTGGAGGTCGGCCTCCCGGCCGAGGAAATCCGCCGCCGCCTGGATTGGGGCCTGTCGCGTTTCGACGGCTATGTGGGCATCAACAACCACATGGGCTCGCGCTTCACCTCGGACCCGGCGGGCATGCGGGTGGTGATGGGGGAATTGCGCCGGCGCGGTCTGGCCTTTCTCGATTCGGTGACCTCGGAGCGCACGGTGGGCGCCCAGACGGCGCGCCATTACGGCGTGCCCTTCGCCGCCCGCCACGTCTTCCTCGACAACGACCAGGGCGTCGCCCATGTGAGGGCCCAGCTGGCCAAGACCGAGGCCTATGCCCGCAAGCACGGCGCCGCCATCGCCATCGGCCATCCCCACGACGGCACCATCGAGGCCCTGGCCGGATGGCTGCCCGGACTGGAAGCCCGGGGCTTCGTGCTGGTGCCGGTCAGCACCATCATCCGCATGGGGAATGGGGGATGAATCCCCCTTGACCTTCCATCGGCTGGAAGGTTCACACTTTCGCCAGCGCAATCCTCATGGAGAAACACACCATGTCCACCACCTATCGCGTCACCGGCATGAGCTGCGGCGGCTGTTCCAAGTCGGTGACGGCGGCCATCCAGGAACTGGCCCCCAACGCCAAGGTCGAGGTGGATCTGGGCAACAAGGCGGTGACCGTGGACGGCGCCGACGAGGCCCAGGTCAGGCAGGCGGTGGACGCGGCCGGCTTCGGCTTCGAGGGGCGGGTTTAGCCCTCGGCCATGGCGGCGCCCTCGGCCCGCGCCAGGCGGCGCAGCACCTCGGCGGTTTCCTCCAGCGCGTCCACCTGATGGTCCAGCCACACCCGGCCCAGCGCGCCGTTCAGCGCCCAGGCCGGGCAGGACGAGGTGCGGGTGGACAGCTCGCAATCGCATGAGCGCAGCAGGGCATCGATCTGGCGCCGGCGCACCGCCGGCGGGACAAGGTCGAGGAAGGCCAGCTTGAGGCGGATGCCCACCTGGCCGAAGGTGGAAAGCGGGGCGGCGAGGGGCTGGGCGATCAGGTCGTGCAGCCGCCGCCGTCCGTCGCCGGTGATGGCGAGGCGCGACGAGCGCTCCACCGGATTGAGCAATCCCTCCTCCAGCATCTGGTCCATGGCGTCGAACACCAGCTGCGACACCGGCGCCCAGGCCGGGCCGGTCAGGGCGCCGACCGCCCCGATGGCGTCGTCCACGGACAGGGGCGCGCGCTCGACGGCGCCCAGCACCGCCAGCCAGATGTAGTCCCTGGCGGTCATGGCCTGCCGGTTCAGGATCGTCCGGCCCTCGATGAACCCCATCACGCCCTCCAAATGCAAATGCGAATGACTCGCAATATGCGGGAGAGCGAGACGGATTGCAACCTCTTCGTTGGAAAAGAGGGCAACGGGTCAGAATTTCAAATTGCTAGATTCCTTCGTCCTGGCCGGGCTTGTCCCGGCCATCCACGCCCACCCGTCTGGCAGGATGCCGCCGTAACGGCGTGGATACGCGGGACAAGCCCGCGCATGACGGCTATCGCCGGCTGGCGCAGCGTTCGCTTCGAGCGAGGCAGTGCCCCGCCAAACCTGGCGACGTTGCCGTGGTCTGGAAAAGGGGCGGCCTACTGCTTGACCAGGGTGTAGTCGATGGCGTCCTCGGCGGCGCGCACCAGGGCGCGGGCCTTGTTCATGCACTCCTCGTGCTCGGAGAGCGGCACCGAATCGGCGACGATGCCGGCACCGGCCTGGACGTACATGGTGCCGTCCTTGACCAGGGTGGTGCGGAGCGCGATGCAGGTGTCCATGTTGCCGTTGCCGTCGAAATAGCCGATGGCCCCGGCATAGAACGAGCGCCGCTCGGTCTCCAGCTCGTCGATGATCTCCATGGCCCGGATCTTGGGGGCGCCCGAGGTGGTGCCCGCCGGGAAGCCGGCCATCAGGGCGTCCATGGCGTCGCAGCCCTCGCGGATCTTGCCCTCGACGTTGGAGACGATGTGCATGACGTGGGAATAGTATTCCACCGCCATCTTCTTGGTGACCTCCACCGAGCCGATGGAGGCTACCCGGCCCACGTCGTTGCGGCCCAGATCCAGCAGCATCAGGTGCTCGGCCAGCTCCTTGGGATCGGCCAGCAGGTCGGCGGCCAGTTCCTCGTCCTCGGCGGGCGTCTTGCCCCGGCGGCGGGTGCCGGCGATGGGGCGGATGGTGACCTTTTGGTCGCGCAGGCGGACCAGGATTTCCGGGCTGGAGCCCACCAGCTGGAACTCGCCCAGGTCCAGGAAGAACAGGAACGGGCTGGGGTTGAGCCGGCGCAGCGAGCGGTACAGCGAGAAGGGCGGCAGCCGGAAGGGGACCGCCAGGCGCTGGGACAGCACCACCTGGAAGATGTCGCCGGCGGCGATGTATTCCTGGGCCTTCTCCACCATGCGGCAGTAATGCTCGGGCGACACGCTGGGTACCGGCACGGGCTGGTGCTCGTTCCGGGGGAAGCCGAGATAGGTGTGGGGCAGGGGGGATTCCAGGGATTCCACCACGTGCTCGAGCCGCTCCCAGGCCAGGTCCCAGGCCGCCTGGGCGTCCATGCCGGGACGCGGCCAGACCGGGGCCACGGCGGTCAGCGTGCCGTTGACGTTGTCGAACACCGCCATGATGGTGGGGCGCATGAAGATGCCGTCGGGCACCTGGATGGGGTCGGGATTGTTGTCGGGCAGCTTTTCGGCCAGCCGGACCATGTCGTAGCTCATATAGCCGATCAGGCCGGCCGACATGGGGGGCAGGTGGGGCGGCGTGTCGATGCCGCATTCGGCCACCAGGGCGCGCAAGCTGTCCAGGGCGCCCGACTTGGCCGCCACCGGGCAGGGCTGGTACGTCCCGGTCTTGGAGCGGGCGTTGCGGTTGATCCACGCCTGGTTGCCCACGCACTTCCACAACAGGTCGGGCTTCATGCCGAGGATGGAATAGCGTCCGCGCACCGCGCCGCCTTCCACCGATTCCAGCAGGAAGGCGTTGGGCTGGCCGCTGGCCAGCTTCAGGAAGGCGGAAACCGGCGTCTCCAGATCGGCCACCAGGACCCGCCAGACCACCTGGGGCCTGCCGCTGTCATAGGCTTCGGCGAAGGCGGAGAAGTCGGGCTGATGGCTCATGATGGGACGATTACTCTTCGCGGGTCAGCTGGGGACGATCGACCTTGACGCCGATGGAGGCGTTCAGCGCGGCGATGTACTGGTCGGCGATGTCGGTGGCCACCGCCTGCGACACCCGCTGGCGGGCCGCCTGGGTGACGGCGGGATTGGCGTTGACGTCGAAGGTCATCACGCTGGTCAGGCGGGCCACCAGGGTGCCGCCCTGGACGGGGGCCAGCGCGACGCCGCCCGGCTGGGCCTTGAACAGCTCGGCGATGACGCTGACCGGCAGGGTGGTGCCTTCACCCGGCTCGCGGACGAAGGGCTTGGAGGTCTCCAGCTTGGCTCCGGCCGACTGGGCCACCTGGGCGGCGCTCTCGCCGGCCTTGATGCGGTCGGCCAGCTTCTGGGCCTTGTCGCGGGCCTGTTCCTGCCGGCGTTCGGCCTGCCAGGTGGCGACCACCTCGGCCTTGATGTCGGCCAGGGGCTTGGGAGCCGGCGGGGTGACGCCATCGACGCGCAGCAGGAAATAGCCGTTGTTGGGCACTTCGGTCAGCGGGCTTTCGGTGCTCTGGTCGGTGTGGAAGGCCACGTCGAGGAACTGGTCCGACTTGGGCAGGTCGGCCACCGGCTTGCCGTTCAGGCCGCGTCCCTGGGCGTCGACCGCCGGAAAGGTGACGGTCTTGAGGTTGTGGCGCTTGGCCGCCTCCTCCAGGGTGGCGCCGCCGCCCAAGGCATCCTCAACCTTGTTGGCCAGTTCGGCCAGGCCGTCCATGGACTTTTCCTTGCGCAGGTCCTGCTCCAGCTGGGCCTTGACCTCGGCGAGAGTGCGGGTGCGGCCCGGCTGGACCTGGGTCACCTTGACCACGTGCCAGCCCAGCGCCGACTTGACCGGCTGGCCGGTGGCGCCGGCCGACAGCTTGAACACCGCCTCGGCCAGCCCCTCGGGCAGGTCGCCCTTTTCCACCGTGCCCAGATCGATGATCTCGGCATTGAGCGCCTTGGCCACGGCGGCGAGGTCCTTGCCCTGGGTCACCATGTCGGTGGCCTTGGCGGCGGACGAGGATTCGTCGAAGACGATCTGCGACACGGCGCGGCGCTCGGGCGTGGAGAACTCGTCCTGGCGCTGCTGATAGGCCTCCTGCACCATGGCCTCGTCGATGTCGATGCCGCCGGCCACGTCGGCGGGGCGCAGCAGCAGCACGGTCAGCGCCCGGTATTCCGGGGCCATGAAGCGGCTGACGTTGTCCTTGTAATAGGCTTCCAGATGGGCCGCGTCGGGGGCGGGGGGCAGCGGGGTGGACTCGTCCTTGATCACGAAGGTCTCGGCCACCCGGCGTTCCTCGCGCCAGGCCAGCAGCGGGTTGGTCAGCGCCGCCGGCGCGCCGATGCCGGCGGCGACGGTCTCCACCATCTGGTTGCGCACCAGGTTGGTGCGCTCGGTCTTCATGAATCCCTCCTCGGTGAAGCCGAGGCGGGAGAGGCGCGCGCGGAAGACGTCGCGGTCGAACTGGCCGGTGGGGCCCTTGAAGGCCGGATTGGAGGCCACCCAGCGCAGGATGGTCTCGTCGGTGGCGGCCAGCCCCAGGGCGCGCGCCGCCTCGTCGATCAGGGTTCGCGCGATCAGGGAATCGATGGTGCGGTCCAGCATCCCCATCTTGCGGGCGTCCTCGGGCGTCAGCTTGCCGCCGAACAGCGGCTGCAGGCGCTCGACCTCGCGCTTGAACTCGGCCATCACCTCGGCCGCCGACATGGAGGTCTTGCCGATCTCGATGGCCGGGCTGCGGCCGACGCCGCCGCGCACCACGTCGCCGGCGCCCCAGGCCACGAAGCTCAGGGCCAGCAGGGCGAACAGCAACCTGACGATCCAGGTCTTCGAGGCGGAGCGGAATACGTCGAGCATGGAATCGCCTGAGTCCGAAAATGATGGTGGGACGCGCCGAAAGTCCGGCCGTCCCGGGCAGCGCGCATAATAAGGAGGGGGCAGGGGGGCCGCAACATGGAAGTGGCGCACCGCATGCCGCTTCTCGCCTCGCGGCGGGCCGAGGCCGAAAGGCATATTCGATACGGAACCGGCGGAATGTTGTTGCGGAAAAACCCTGGAATCTGTGTATATAATAAAAACCGAAGGTAAGCCGGTTCTTATAAGCCGGCGCCAACCATAAGAATGCAGGGGAGCCGATGTCGTCCAAGCCGCTCTACATGATGCTGTGCTCCGGCGAGCACGAAAAGATTCAACTGGCCGCCATGGTGGCCTCGGTGGCCGCCGTCTCCGACCGGCCGGTCGAGGTGTTCGTCACCATGAACGCCGTCCTGGCCTTCGAGCGGGGCAAGAGCCCGGCGGAGCGTTACCAGGGAGGCCACTTCCACGAGATGTTCAAGACTCAGAACGTCCCCGACGCCATCGAGCTGTTCGGCCAGGGCAAGATGCTGGGCGAGATGAAGATGTGGGCCTGTTCCATGGTGCTCGACCTCAAGCACTGGGAGTGCGACAAGCACCTGACCGAGGACCTGTTCGACGGTCCCATGGGGCTGGCCAAGTTCCTCGCCGACGCCGAGTCGGGCGAGCTCATCACCATCTGACATCTCTTCAGGAAGGAACGACATCATGGCTGAACGCCAGAAGATCGACGCCCGCGGCGCCTTTTGCCCCGGGCCGCTGATGGAACTGATCGCCGCCCTCAAGCTGGCTTCCATCGGCGACGAGGTGGACGTGTGGTCGTCGGACAAGGGCTCCGCCTCGGACATTCCCGCCTGGTGCGCCAAGGTCGGCCACGCCGTGGTCGAGACCTCCGAGCACGACGGCTACTGGAGTGTCGTGGTTCGCAAGGCCAAATAGGCGTATCGTACCGAGAATAAGGACACCCAAAGGGTGCTGGAAGTGCCGCGAAGACGGCATGGGGGAATAATCAAAACACCAATACTCTCGTAGGGAGGGAGTTCATGTCGAAGACGATTCTGATCGTCGGCGGGGGGCTTGCGGGCACCATCGTCGCCAATGGCATCTGTCGTCAGATGGGTGCCGAACTGCGTTCCGGCGCGCTCAACATCACCATGCTGGGCACCAGCGAGACCCACATGTACCAGCCGGGTCTGCTGTACATCCCCTTCGGCCGCATGCGCGAGGCGGAGCTGTTCCGCGACCAGCGCAAGGTGCTGGACAAGCGGGTCAACTTCTTCGTCGATCCCGCCAAGAACATCGACGTGGAGAAGAATCAGGTCACCACCGAGGCGGGCCGCACCTTCAAGTACGATTACCTGGTGCTGGCCACCGGCTCGCGCATCATGCCGCAGACCATTCCCGGCATGGTGGAAGGCGGCCACTGGTTCTACGACCTGGACGGCGCCCGCAAGCTGCGCAAGGCGCTGAACGAGTTCCAGGGCGGCAAGATCGTGGTCAACGTCAACGCTCCCCACAAGTGCCCGGTGGCGCCGCTGGAAGTGGCGTTCATGCTGCACGACTTCCTCAAGGCCAAGGGCCTGTGGGACAAGACCGAGCTGACCTACACCTATCCCATCGGCCGCCTGCACGCGCTCGAGCCCGTGGCCCATTGGGCCAAGCCGGAATTCGAGAAGCTGGGCATCAAGTCCGAGACCTTCTTCAACACCGAAAGCGTCGATCCGGAAAAGAAGATCATCAAGTCCATGGAAGGCTCCGAGCTGCCCTACGACCTCTTGATCACCGTGCCGCCCCACCAGGGCGCCCAGGTCATCGACGAGTCCGGGCTGGGCAAGGGCGGCTGGGTGCCGACCAACACCAAGACCCTGCATCGCGAGGGCTCGACCAACGTCTTCGTGGTCGGCGACACCACCAACATCCCCATCTCCAAGGCCGGCTCCACCGCCCATTTCGAGGCCGACGTCACCATCGACAACCTGGTGTCGCTGTGCCAGGAGAATACCTTCGCCCGCGAATACGACGGCAAGGTGTTCTGCTTCGTCGAGACCGGTCTGGGCAGCGGCACCTATGTGTGGTTCAACTACACCACGCCGCCCAATCCCGGGCCGCCGTCGCAGATGATTCACTGGTTCAAGCTGGCCTATAACCGGCTCTACTGGCTGTCGGCCCGCGGCCTGCTCTAGGAGGGGCGCCATGAACGAGATCCCGAAGATCGAGGTGGATTCCGGCGCCGCCGAAATGGCCCGCCTGGCCCAGGGCGTGCGCGAGGCCCTGTCCGATTCCATGGTCGAACGCCTGACCAGCACCGCCGGCAACGCGCTGGAAGTGGTGGACAAGCTCAACGAACCCGACGTCAAGGAGGGGATCATCTCCCTGCTCGACGCCGTCGGCACACTCCAGCGCACCGGGGCGCTGCAGACGGTGATCGACGCTTTGTTCATGCTGCACGCCATGCGCTCGGCGGCCACTGATTCCATGGTGGACCGCGCCTTCTCCTTCATCGAGCACATGGCCAACAACCTGGGAACCGAGGACCTCGCCACCCTGGCCCACGAGGCCAAGGGCGCCATGGAGGACGCCATCGATTCCTGCAACATCCCCGGCGGCGGCGGCGGCCTGTTCGGCACCATCCGCATGCTGTCCCAGAAGGAGACCCAGGAAGCGCTGCGCTTCATGCTGTCCTTCTCGTGCTCGCTGAAGAAGCGCGCCGTCTACCTGGCCAAGAGCCCTCAGGTCTGAGCGCAAGGCGAGGCGACATTCCAGGGGCGGGGCCGGAAACGGCTCCGCCCTTTATTCTATGGGCGGCCGCCCCTTTTGCGTGTTAATATATTTTCAACCAATAAGATAATGGGATATTTTCCCTGGCGATATAATACTTGCAGATCAAGAGTGTGTGAGGAGGTGGGGTTGGCAAATAGAATAGAGAAGCTTCCACTAACTACATATGATATTCTGGGGTATTTTGTTCCTGGTTTGATCTCTGTCGTGTTGTCTCTGGTGTTTTTTCATGGGGTTGACGCTTTTGATGTCGGCATATCAGGTGGTGATACGTTGACATTATACCATGCTGCGGCGTTTATTGCTATTGTTGTATTTTCATATGTGTCTGGTCATGTTGTTGCTCTGGTTTCTGCAATAGCAATTGAGAGAATTGTTATTGTTGCGTATGGTTACCCATCTAATTTTTTGCTGAGGCGATATAATGCGTTGTCTGACTTTTCTGATAGTATAGGTGTGTTTTCAAATCTAAAGTCGGCAATATCATTTCGCGATAGATTTTTTAAGAGCATTATTCTTTTTGCGATATATGTATTATTCCTGCCGCATATTTTGCTGGCTATTGCTCTTGATTATTTTGGTTTTAGTAGGGCAATAATAAAGCCGTTGCCGGCGTTTGCGGTGTCAAAATTCTGCGAAAAATTTAAAAAAATATTTTCGGATGATCCTGTGACAGTTGAGTCTGAAGGGTGGTTTTTTATTGCGCAACACTTCATTATAACGGGTGGTGGTAGTGCTTCGTTAAGGATGTATAATTATTTGAATCTGTATGGGTTTTGTAGAAATATGTCTCTTGTATGTAATTTTGGGTTCTTGGTGTTTTTGTATTATTGTTGGCGCTACCCTGTGAGTAAGCATTATCTTCCGGCCGCATTGGTATTTTGTGCATTTAGTGTAATATTGTTCTTTGGATTTATAAAGTTCTATAGAAGATATAGCTCTGAGGTGATTATGGGGGTTGGCGTGTATGAGGCCTCGACCGATAAAAGTGAGAAGAGCCCGGCCGATTAGATAGTCCCATGTAAAGGGTGGCGGGCTGAGGTCCATCTTTCCCCTACATACCCGCCCATTCAGGTGGTATATGGCTGCGCAGCGTTTTCCGTCAGGCAAGGGGAGATTCCGCCATGACCACTCGTCGCAAGCTGATCGCCGGTAACTGGAAGATGAACGGGCTGAAGGCCGACGGTCTGGCGCTGGCCAAGGGCGTCGCCGAGAAGCTGGCGTCGGCGTCTCCCAATTGCGACATGCTGGTCTGCCCGCCCTTCACCCTGATCGCCCCGGTGGCCGATGCGGTGGCCGGCTCGAAGCTGGCGGTGGGCGGCCAGGATTGCCACGCCAAGACCTCGGGCGCGCACACGGGCGACACCTCGCCGGCCATGCTGGCCGATCTGGGCTGCAAATACGTCATCGTCGGTCATTCCGAGCGCCGCACCGACCATGCCGAGACCGACGCGGTGGTCAAGGCCAAGGCCCAGGCCGCCCTGGCCGCCGGTCTGGTCGCCATCGTCTGTATCGGCGAGACCCTGGCCCAGCGTGACGCGGGGCAGACCATCGAGGTCAACCGCTCGCAGCTGAACGGCTCGCTGCCCGAGGGCGCCACCGCCGCCAACACCGTCATCGCCTACGAGCCGGTGTGGGCCATCGGCACCGGCCGCGTCGCCACCCCCGCCCAGGCGCAGGAGGTGCATGCCGCCATCCGCGCCGAGCTGGTCAAGCTGGTGGGGGCGGACGAGGCAGGCAGGATGCGCATCCTCTACGGCGGCTCCATGAAGCCGGACAATGCCAAGGAACTGCTGGCCCTGCCCGACGTGGACGGCGGCCTGATCGGCGGCGCGGCGCTCAAGGTGGCCGATTTCTGGGCCATCGCCGAGAGCTGCTGATCTCATCGGTCCGAGGGAAACGGCTCTGGCCGTTTGACCACGAAGGCGCGAAGGCACGAAGAAACACGAAGAAGATATCCTTCCCCTTATCCTTCGCGCCTTCGCGCCTTCGTGGTGAACCTGGTGGTTGGGATATCGGGGCATCAGCCGTAGGGAGACCATCGGCAGTCGCCCAGGACGGCACGATGTGTGCGAAAGCTGAGGATAAGAGGTGCGGGGAAGGAACTTTGCACTAGCCTTCCTGCCTTTCGGAGGCTAAAAACGCCTGCAACAATTCCTTCGCGCCCGGGGCCGGTTCCGTTTGGGACCCGGCTGCGGGCGGCTAATTTTCCGGTGACTTATCCATGGACGTCTTTCCGATCATCCTCGTCATTCACCTGATCCTCGCCGTGGCGCTGGTGGGCGTGATCCTGCTGCAGCGGAGCGAGGGGGGCGCGCTCGGCATCGGCGGCGGAAGTGGCGGCGGGCTGATGACCGGCCGGGCGGCGGGCAACCTGCTGACGCGGACCACCGCCATCCTGGCGACCTCGTTCTTCGTCACCAGCCTGGTTCTGGCCCTGCTGGCCAATTCGCGCTCCGGGGGTGGTTCGCCGTTCGACAAGCTGAACGACGTTCCCGCCGCGGCGGCTCCCGCGGCGCCGGCCGAGCCTGCCGCGCCCAGCGCGCCGCTGTCGCGCTAGGGTCCTTCGCGGACCGAAATCAGAAGGGGGCGCCGCCCGGCCAACGGGCGTGGGCGGCGTTTGGGGAAACGAAAAGCGAGGGCGAAAGTCCGATGACCCGTTTCATCTTCATCACCGGCGGTGTGGTTTCCTCGCTCGGCAAGGGCCTGGCCTCGGCGGCGCTGGGGGCGCTGCTCCAGGCGCGCGGCTTCAAGGTCCGCCTGCGCAAGCTCGATCCCTATCTCAACGTCGATCCGGGCACCATGAGCCCCTATCAGCACGGCGAGGTCTACGTCACCGACGACGGGGCCGAGACCGACCTGGATCTGGGCCATTACGAGCGCTTCACCGGCGTGGCGTCGAGGAAGAGCGACAACATCACCACCGGGCGCATCTATTCCAACGTCATCGCCAAGGAGCGGCGCGGCGACTATCTGGGCGCCACCGTCCAGGTGATTCCCCACGTCACCGACGCCATCAAGGAATTCGTCAAGAGCGATCTCACCGACGAGGATTTCTGTCTGTGCGAGATCGGCGGCACGGTGGGCGACATCGAGAGCCTGCCGTTCCTGGAGGCCATCCGCCAGCTGGGCAACGAGCTGGGGGCCGAGCGCACCATGTTCGTGCACCTCACCCTGGTGCCCTACATCCCCTCGGCCGGCGAGTTGAAGACCAAGCCGACCCAGCACTCGGTCAAGGAGCTGCTGTCGGTGGGTATCCAGCCCGACATGCTGATGTGCCGCTGCGACCGCGAGATCCCCGAAGGCGACCGCCGCAAGATCGCCCTGTTCTGCAACGTGGCGCCCGACGCGGTGATTCCGGCTCTCGACGTGGACACCATCTATCAGGTGCCCATCGCCTACCACCAGCAGGGCATGGACGCCGTGGTCTGCCGCCACTTCAAGGTGGACGCGCCCCAGCCCGACCTCAAGCGCTGGTCGACCATCGTCGATCGCATCCGGCAGCCCGAGGGCGAGGTCACCATCGCCATCGTCGGCAAGTACATCAGCCTCTTGGACAGCTACAAGTCCCTGGCCGAGGCCCTGCACCACGGCGGCATCGCCAACAACGTGCGTGTCAACCTCAACTGGATCGACAGCCAGATCTTCGAGCAGGGCGACGTGGTCCAGCATCTGGAGCCCTGCCACGGCATCCTGGTGCCCGGCGGCTTCGGCGAGCGCGGCGCCTTCGGCAAGGTCGAGGCGGTGCGCTTCGCCCGCGAGCGCAAGGTGCCCTATTTCGGCATCTGTTTCGGCATGCAGATGGCGGTGATCGAATCGGCCCGCAATCTGGCCGGCTACAAGAACGCCAGCTCCACCGAGTTCGGCCCCTGCGACAATCCCGTGGTCGGCCTGATGACCGAGTGGATGAAGGGCAACATGCTGGAGAAGCGCGCCGAATCCGGCGATCTGGGCGGCACCATGCGCCTCGGCGCCTATGAATGCGACCTGAAGCAGGGCTCGCGGGTGCGCGAGATCTACGGCCAGGGCCGCATCTCCGAGCGCCACCGCCACCGCTACGAGGTCAATATGGGCTTCAAGGCCGATCTGGAGAAGACCGGCCTGTCGTTCTCGGGCCTGTCGCCCGACGGCCTGCTGCCCGAGATCGTCGAGATCCCCGACCATCCGTGGTTCGTCGGCGTGCAGTTCCATCCGGAACTCAAGTCCAAGCCCTTCGACCCGCACCCGCTGTTCACCAGCTTCATCGCCGCCGCCGTCCGCCAGTCCCGTCTCGTCTAGAGGCTTTCGTCATGACCCAGACCCGCCATCACGTTGCCGTCAATGATGTCATTCTCGGCAACGATCTGCCGTTGGTGCTGATCGCGGGCCCCTGTCAGATGGAAAGCCGCGACCACGCCCTGGAATGCGCCGAGGCGCTGAAGACCATCGCCGCCGAGGCGGGGATCGGCCTGATCTACAAGTCCTCCTTCGACAAGGCCAACCGCACCTCGCTGGCCGGCAAGCGCGGCATCGGCCTGGACAAGGCCATTCCCGTGTTCGCCGAGATCAAGGCCAGGTTCGGCCTGCCGGTGCTGACCGACGTCCATACCGAGGAACAGTGCGTCCAGGCCGCCAAGGTGGCCGACGTGCTGCAGATTCCCGCCTTCCTCTGCCGCCAGACCGACCTGCTGGTCGCCGCCGGGCGCACCGGCGCGGTGATCAACGTCAAGAAGGGCCAGTTCCTGGCGCCCTGGGACATGGCCAACGTCGCCGCCAAGATCGAAAGCACCGGCAATTCGCGCATCCTGCTGACCGAGCGCGGCGCCAGCTTCGGCTACAACACCCTGGTCACCGACATGCGCGGCCTGCCCATCATGGCGCGCACCGGCTGGCCGGTGATCATGGACGCCACCCACGCGGTGCAGGCCCCGGGCGGGCAGGGCAATTCCTCGGGCGGCGACCGCCGCTTCGCCCCCGTCCTGGCGCGGGCCGCCGTCGCCATCGGCATCGCCGGCGTCTTCGTGGAATGCCATCCCGATCCCGATCATGCGCCGTCCGACGGCCCCAACATGATCGCCATGAAGGACATGCCGGCGCTGATCGAGGTTCTGATGAAGCTCGACGCCACCGCCAAGTCGTTTCCCGTTTCCATAGACTGATCCCAGTCGTTCCAGGGGAGTTTACCGATGACCGCCATTATCGATATCCATGGCCGCGAGATTCTCGACTCGCGCGGCAATCCCACCGTCGAGGTCGACGTGGTGCTGGAAACCGGCGTGATCGGCCGCGCGGCCGTTCCGTCGGGGGCCTCCACCGGCGCCCACGAGGCGTGCGAGCTCAGGGACGGCGACAAGAAGCGCTATCTCGGCAAGGGCGTGCAGAAGGCCTGCGATTCGGTCAACGGCGAGATCTATGACGCCCTGTCGGGCATGGACGTCGAGGACCAGATCCTGCTCGACAAGACCATGATCGACCTGGACGGCACCCCCAACAAGTCCCGCCTGGGCGCCAACGCCATCCTGGGCGTGTCGCTGGCCGCCGCCAAGGCCGCCGCCGAGGAATCGGGCCTGCCGCTGTACCGCTATGTGGGCGGCGCCTTCGCCTCCACCCTGCCGGTGCCCATGATGAACATCATCAATGGCGGCGCGCACGCCGACAATCCCATCGACATCCAGGAATTCATGATCATGCCGGTGGGCGCCGGCTCGTGCTCCGAGGCCATCCGCATGGGCGCCGAGGTGTTCCACGCCCTGAAGAAGACCCTGAAGGACGCCGGCCACAACACCAATGTGGGCGACGAGGGCGGCTTCGCCCCCAATCTCAAGAGCGCCGAGATGGCTCTCGACTTCATCATGAAGTCCATCGAGACCGCCGGCTACAAGCCGGGCGACGACATCATGCTGGCGCTGGACTGCGCCTCCTCCGAGTTCTTCAAGGAGGGCAAGTACGTCATGGAAGGGGCGAAGAAGACCTTCGACCAGAAGGGCCTGGTCAAGTTCTACGCCAAGCTGGTGGCCAACTATCCCATCATCTCCATCGAGGACGGCTGCGCCGAGGACGACCTGGTGGGCTGGGAACTGCTGACCGACAGCCTGGGCGCCAAGTGCCAGCTGGTGGGCGACGACCTGTTCGTCACCAACCCCGAGCGCCTGTCCATGGGCATCGACAAGGGCCTGGCCAATTCCATCCTGGTCAAGGTCAACCAGATCGGCTCGCTGTCCGAGACCCTGGAAGCCGTCGACATGGCCCACAAGGCCGGCTACACCGCCGTGATGAGCCACCGTTCGGGCGAGACCGAGGATTCGACCATCGCCGATCTGGCGGTCGCCACCAATTGCGGCCAGATCAAGACCGGCTCGCTGTCGCGCTCGGACCGTATCGCCAAGTACAACCAGCTGATCCGCATCGAGGAACTGCTGGGCTCGGCGGCGCGCTACGCCGGCACCTCCATCATGCGGCGCTAACGATTGTTTGAGTTTGGTGGGATCGCTTTTCCGTTTCGTCACCCTCGGGCTTGACCCGAGGGGGGCCGGATTACTTCGGCCAGCACTGGTCTCTTGCCTTGCCCAGGCTTGGTTTGAGATGGCTCCACCGGAATGGGGATACGGAAAAAGCCTCTTCAACCACCAAGACACCAAGAGGACGGAGCTGATCGCCCCGCCCAACCTCACCGTCATGGCCGGGCATCGTCCCGGCCATCCACGCGGATCCGCTGGAATGCCTCATGAAACAATAGTCCCTGCGGATGGGCGTGGATGCCCGGAACAAGTCCGGGCACGACGCACCTGGAATGTCCTCTTGGTGTCCTTGGTGTCTTGGTGGTGAAAAAACCCGTCCGCCAGCACCCAGGCAATTGAACCGGACGGCAGTGGGCTTGACCCGTCGGCGTATACGCCGACCATGGATAGCCGGGTCAAGCCCGGCTATGACGGGGAGAGAGGGCATTTCCGCCTAAACCGGGCAGTTTATTTAGGACGAACGGGGAAGGGGGCCTGCGGGCCCCCTTTTTCATGGGCGGTGCCGGCCGGAATGCCTGTTTCCCGCCTCGGCGCAAGGGGCAAATTTCGCTGCAATGCGGCCTTGTTTGCTTGACAGCCCATGGGGGGTGGATTACACCACGCCTACCCACGCGGGTGGCTGCGGAGGGGGTGTAGCTCAGTTGGTCAGAGCGCCGGCCTGTCACGCCGGAGGTCGCGGGTTCGAGCCCCGTCACTCCCGCCATCCCGCCTGATACCGATCGCCGAGCGAGGGGCTGGTGCGGTCGCGGGCGGGATTGTCTGCGGTCTATTGGTATGTTGCAGGAGGGGGTACCCGTTCGGCGCGTTCGCTTGCAGTCGCTCATCCGTCCGATCCCAATAGGTCGATCTCTTCGCTTTGCAGCTATGGATTCCGGCCGGTGACGGGCGTGCGACGACACGAAACGCCGGGGCTTCCTCCGATCGGACACCTCTTGGTAGGGCAGGGACGATGGAAGCTTGGCTGCTCGAATATCTGCCGATCCTGATTTTCCTCGGTATCGCCATCGTCATTTCGGCGATCTGCGTCGGGGCATCGTGGGTCGTGGCGCGCCAGAAACCCGACACCGAAAAGGCCACGGCCTATGAATGCGGCTTCGACGCCTTCGGCGACGCCCGTTCCAAGTTCGAGGTCCGGTTCTACCTCGTCGCCATCCTGTTCATCATCTTCGACCTGGAAGTGGCCTTCCTGTTCCCGTGGGCGGTGGCCCTGGGCAAGATCGGCATGTTCGGCTTCTGGTCCATGATGGTGTTCCTGGGTGTTCTGACCATCGGCTTCATCTACGAATGGCGAAAGGGAGCCCTGGAATGGGAGTGACCCCGTCCACCGGCGGCATCATGTCGCCCGATCACGCGGCAGCGCTGCCTCCTGGCCCGGCCCAGGACGCGCTGCTGAAGGCCGTTACCACCGAGATTTCCGACAAGGGCTTCGTGCTGGCCAGCGTCGACGCGGTGGTCAACTGGGCCCGCACCGGCTCGCTGTGGCCCATGACCTTCGGTCTGGCCTGCTGCGCCGTGGAAATGATGCATGCCGGCTGTTCGCGCTATGACATGGACCGCTTCGGCGTCGTGTTCCGCCCCAGCCCGCGCCAGTCCGACCTGATGATCGTCGCCGGCACGCTGACCAACAAGATGGCTCCGGCGCTGCGCCGCGTCTACGACCAGATGGCCGAGCCGCGCTGGGTGATCTCCATGGGCTCGTGCGCCAATGGCGGCGGCTATTATCACTATTCCTACTCGGTGGTGCGCGGTTGCGACCGCATCGTGCCGGTGGACATCTATGTGCCGGGCTGCCCGCCCAGCGCCGAGGCGCTGATGTACGGCATCCTGCAGCTGCAGAAGAAGATCCGCCGCACCGGCTCCATCCTTAGGTAGCGCCGAAGAGGGAAACCCCAAGATGACGCAAGCGCTGAAGGATCTGGGTGAATACATCGCCCAAGCCCTGCCCCAGGATGTGCTGGGAACCGAGGTCAACCGCTGCGGCGAGCTGTCGCTCACCGTCAAGGCCGCCTCCATCGTCAAGGTCCTGAGCTTCCTCAAGGACGATTCCGGCTGTCTGTTCAAGCAGCTGGTGGACGTGTGCGGCGTGGACTGGCCGGGGCGCGAGCAGCGCTTCGACGTGGTCTACCACCTGCTGTCCATGAAGCATAACCAGCGGGTCCGCGTGAAGGTCGCCACCGACGAGGAGACCGCCGTGCCGTCGGTCACCGGCGTGTTCAGCTCGGCCGGCTGGTTCGAGCGCGAGGTGTGGGACATGTTCGGCGTGCTGTTCTCGGACCACCCCGATCTGCGCCGCATCCTCACCGATTACGGTTTCGAGGGCCATCCGCTGCGCAAGGACTTCCCGCTGACCGGCTATGTGGAGATGCGCTACGACGACGAGACCAAGCGCGTGGTCTACGAGCCGGTGAAGCTGACCCAGGATTTCCGCAGCTTTGACTTCCTGTCGCCCTGGGAAGGGCCGGGGATGCTGCCCGGCGATGAGAAGGCGAACTGACATGGCCGAATCCCAGATCCAGAGCTACACCATCAACTTCGGCCCGCAGCATCCGGCGGCGCACGGCGTGCTGCGCCTGATCCTCGAGATGTCGGGCGAGGTGGTCGACCGCGCCGATCCCCATGTGGGCCTGCTGCACCGTGGCACCGAGAAGCTGATCGAGCACAAGACCTACGTCCAGGCGACGCCCTATTTCGACCGTCTCGACTACGTGGGCACCATGAACCAGGAGCATGCCTTCGTGCTGGCCACGGAGAAGCTGCTGGGCATCGACATTCCCATCCGTGCCAAGTTCATCCGGACGCTGTACGATGAGATCGGCCGCATCCTGAACCATCTGCTCAACGTCACCGCCTTCATCTTCGACGTGGGCGGCATGACTCCGCTGCTCTACGGCTTCGAGGAGCGCGAGAAGCTGATGGAGTTCTACGAGCGTGTCTGCGGCGCCCGCCTGCATGCCAATTACTACCGTCCGGGCGGTGTCGCCGCCGATCTGCCGGCCGGCCTGCTGGAAGACATCGCCGAGTGGTGCGAGACCTTCCCCAAGGTCCTGGACGACATCGAGACCCTGGCCACCGACAACCGCATCTTCAAGCAGCGCGTGGTCGATATCGGCGTGGTCAGCCCGGAGCAGGCCCTGGACTGGGGCTTCACCGGCCCCAACCTGCGCGCGTCCGGCATCGCCTGGGACCTGCGCAAGGCCCAGCCCTACGACGTCTACGACCAGATGGAATTCGACATTCCGGTGGGCAAGAACGGCGACGGCTACGACCGCTATCTGGTCCGCGTGCTGGAAATGCGCGAATCGGTGAAGATCATGAAGCAGTGCATCGCCAAGATGCCCGGCGGTCCGGTCAAGGTCGAGGACAACAAGATCACGCCGCCCCGGCGGGCCGAGATGAAGACCTCGATGGAATCGCTGATCCATCACTTCAAGCTGTTCACCGAGGGCTTCCGCGTTCCGGCCGGCGAGGTGTACGCCGCCATCGAGGCGCCCAAGGGCGAATTCGCCGTCTATCTGGTCTCGGATGGCACCGGCAAGCCCTACCGCTGCAAGATCCGTCCGCCGGGATACGTTCACCTGCAGGCGCTGGACATGATGTCCAAGGGACACATGCTGGCCGACGTGGTGGCCAATATCGGCTCCATCGACATCGTTTTCGGCGAGATCGACCGATGAGCAATCATTCCTACGAACCGGAAAGCTTCGCTTTCACTCCCGAGTACCTGGAGAAGGCCAAGGCTTTCATCGCCAAGTACCCCGCCGGCCGCCAGCAGAGCGCGGTGATGCCGCTGCTCGATCTGGCCCAGCGCCAGGAAGGCTGGGTCAGCCGCGCCGCCATGGAAGTCATCGCCGAGATGCTGGACATGGCTCCCATCCGGGTGGAGGAGGTGGCGACCTTCTACACCATGTACAACCGGAAGCCCGTGGGTAAGTTCCACGTGCAGGTCTGCACCAATCTGCCGTGCATGCTGCGGGGCTCCGACGACGTGGTGGCCGCCGCCAAGGCTGCCCTGGGCGTGGATTTCGGCGACATGACCGGCGACGGGCTGTTCACCCTGTCCGAGGTGGAGTGCCTGGGGGCCTGCGTCAACGCGCCCATGATGCAGATCAACGACGATTACTACGAGGACCTGACGGCCGAGACCACCAAGGCGGTGCTCGAGGCCTTGAAGCGCGGCGAGACGCCGAAGCCCGGTCCCCAGAACGGTCGTCAGTTCTCGTGCCCGGCCGGTGGCCCCACCAGCCTGACCGAGTTGAAGTTCGAGGGGGGGAAGGCCTGATGCTGCGCGACTCCGATAGGATCTTCACCAATCTCTACGGCTTCCACGACTGGCGCCTGAAGGGCGCCATGTCCCGTGGCGACTGGGACGGCACCAAGGACATCCTGGCCAAGGGCCGCGACTGGATCATCGAGGAGATGAAGAATTCCGGTCTGCGTGGCCGTGGCGGCGCCGGTTTCCCCACCGGCGTGAAGTGGTCCTTCATGCCCAAGACCGAGGGGCCGCGCCCCCATTACCTCGTCATCAACGCCGACGAGGGCGAGCCCGGCACCTGCAAGGACCGCGAGATGATGCGCTTCGATCCGCATAAGCTGATCGAGGGCGCGCTGATCGCCTCCTTCGCCATCGGGGCGCATGCCGCCTACATCTACATCCGCGGCGAATTCGTCCGCGAGGCCGAGCACCTGAACATCGCCATCGACGAGGCGCGGGCCGCCGGTCTGATCGGCCCCAACGCCTGCGGGTCGGGCTGGGACTTCGAGTGCTACGTCCATCGCGGCGCCGGTGCCTATATCTGCGGCGAGGAATCGGCGCTGATCGAAAGCCTGGAGGGCAAGAAGGGCCAGCCGCGCCTGAAGCCGCCGTTCCCGGCCGGCGTGGGCCTCTACGGCTGCCCCACCACCGTCAACAACGTCGAATCCATCGCCGTGGCCCCGACCATCCTGCGGCGCGGCGCCTCGTGGTTCGCCGGCCTCGGCAAGCCCAACAACACCGGCACCAAGGTGTTCTGCATCTCCGGCCACGTGAACACGCCGTGCAACGTGGAAGAGGAGATGGGCATTCCGCTGAAGGAACTGATCGAGAAGCATGCCGGCGGCGTGCGGGGCGGCTGGGACAACCTGCTGGCCATCATTCCCGGCGGGTCCTCGGTCCCCATGCTGACCAAGAGCCAGTGCGAGGAAGTCACCATGGACTTCGACGCCCTGCGCGCCATGCGCTCGGGCCTGGGCACGGCGGCCGTGATGGTGATGGACAAGTCCACCGATCTGGTGCGCGCCATCCACCGCCTGTCGCGCTTCTACTGGCACGAGAGCTGCGGCCAATGCACGCCGTGCCGCGAGGGCACCGGCTGGATGAGCCGCATGATGGGCCGCATGGTGACCGGCGATGCCGAGATCGCCGAGATCGATCTGCTGGAGGAAATCTCCCGCCAGATCGAAGGCCACACCATCTGCGCCCTCGGCGACGCCGCCGCGTGGCCGATCCAGGGCCTGATCCGCGCCTTCCGTCCCGAGATGGAGCGCCGGATCCTGGAACGCCAAGCCAAGACCCAAGCGGCCTGAGAAGAGAGAAGCCCCAATGCCCAAACTGACCATTGACGGCAGGGAAATCGAAGTCGAGGCCGGGACGACCATCATCCAGGCCGCCGATCTGCTCGGCATCGAGATTCCCCGTTTCTGCTACCACGAGCGCCTGGCCATCGCCGGCAATTGCCGCATGTGCCTGGTGGAAGTGGAAAAGATGCCCAAGCCGGCGGCCTCCTGCGCCATGCCGGTGGGCGAAGGCATGGTGGTGAAGACCAACACCCCGGCGGTGCGCAAGGCGCGCCAGGGCGTGATGGAATTCCTGCTGCTCAACCATCCCCTGGACTGCCCCATCTGCGACCAGGGCGGCGAGTGCGACCTGCAGGACCAGGCCATGGCCTACGGTTCCGACAAGAACCGCTGCAAGGAAGGCAAGCGCGCCATTCCGGACAAGGATTACGGTCCGCTGGTCCAGACCATGATGACGCGGTGCATCCAGTGCACCCGCTGCGTCCGCTTCATCTCGGAAATCGCCGGCACCCCGGTGCTGGGCGGCCTGGGCCGTGGCGAGCATCTGGAGATCGGCCGCTACGTGGGCGCGGCGGTGTCCTCCGAACTGTCGGGCAACCTGATCGACCTGTGCCCGGTGGGGGCGCTGACCAACAAGCCGGCCAGCTACACCTACCGCGCCTGGGAACTGAAGAAGACCGAGAGCATCGACGCCATGGACGCGCTGGGCTCGGCCATCCGGGTCGATACCCGTGGCAACGAGGTCATCCGCATCCTGCCGCGCGTCGCCGAGGACGTGAACGAGGAATGGCTGTCCGACCGCTCGCGCTTCGCCTGCGACGGCCTGAAGCGCCAGCGCCTCGACAGGCCCTATGTGAAGAAGGACGGCAAGCTGGTCCCCGCCACCTGGAACGAGGCGTTCGCCGCCATCGCCGCCAAGGTGAAGGCCGCCGGCACCAAGATCGCCGCCATCGCCGGTGATCAGGCCGATGCCGAGACCATGGTGGCCTACAAGGATCTGCTGGCCGCGCTGGGCTCGCAGGCCATCGACTGCCGCCAGGACGGCGCCAAGCTGGATGCCTCGGTCCGCGCCTCGTACCTGTTCAACAGCACGGCGGCCGGCATCGAGGAGGCCGACGCCCTGCTGATCATCGGCTCCAATCCGCGCAAGGAGAACCCGGTCCTCAATGCCCGCATCCGCAAGCGCTGGCAGAAGGGCGGCTTCAAGGTGGCCCGCATCGGCCACAAGGGCGACCTGACCTACAAGTACGAGCACCTGGGCGACGACGCCTCCATCCTGAAGGCCATCGCCGAGGGCAGCCATCCCTTCTTCGAGGTGTTGAAGAACGCCAAGAAGCCGGCCCTGATCGTCGGGCAGGGGGCGCTGTCCCGCAAGGACGGCGCCGTGATCCTGGGCCTGGCCCGCAAGCTGGCCGACGCCGCCGGTCTGGTGCGTGACGGCTGGAACGGCTTCAACGTGCTGCACACCGCCGCCGCCCGCGTCGGCGGCCTGGACCTGGGCTTCGTGCCGGGCCAGGGCTGGCGCGACGTGGACCACATCGCCGACGGCGCCCACAAGGGTGACATCCAGGTGGTGTTCCTGATCGGCGCCGACGAGGTGGACATGAAGGGCCTGGGCGACGCCTTCGTGGTGTACCAGGGCTCCCACGGCGATGCCGGCGCTCATCGCGCCGACGTCATCCTGCCGGGCGCCGCCTACACCGAGAAGAGCGCCACCTTCGTCAACCTGGAAGGCCGCGCCCAACAGACCCGCCTCGCGGTGTTCCCGCCGGGCGAGGCCAAGGAAGACTGGCGCATCGTCCGCGCCCTGTCCGAGGTGCTGGGCAAGGCTCTGCCGTACGACAGCCTCAAGGCGGTGCGCGAGCGCCTCGCCAAGGCCAGCCCGGTGTTCGCCGCCCTGGGTTCCGTCACCCCCGCCGCCTGGGGCGCCGCGTTCGGCGCCGAGGGCAGCCTGGAGGGCGGCGCCCTGGTGAGCAACATCGACAACTTCTATCAGACCGACCCGATCAGCCGCGCCTCCAAGACCATGGCGGAATGCACGGCAGCCTTCGGCGGTGGTTGCAACCACAAGCACAAGAAGACGGGGACCCATGGTTGACCTTCTGACCGGGCTGCTGCCCCCCTTCGTGTGGCGTCTGCTGATCATCGTTCTGCAGATCGTCGCCATCGTCCTGCCGCTGTTGATCGCGGTGGCCTACCTCACCTACGCCGAGCGCAAGGTGATCGGCGCCATGCAGCTGCGCAAGGGCCCCAACGTGGTCGGCCCGCTGGGCCTGCTGCAGCCCATGGCCGACGGCCTGAAGCTGTTCGTCAAGGAGACGGTGCTGCCGACCTCGGCCAACCGCGCGGTGTTCGTCGGCGCGCCCATGCTGACCTTCTTCCTGGCGCTGGTGGCCTGGGCGGTGATCCCCTTCGACAAGGGCTGGGTGCTGGCCGACATCAATGTCGGCGTGCTGTACCTGTTCGCCATCTCCAGCTTGGGTGTCTACGGCATCATCATGGCGGGCTGGGCGTCCAACTCGAAATACGCCTTCCTGGGCGGCCTGCGCTCGGCGGCGCAGATGGTGTCCTATGAAGTCTCCATCGGCTTCATCCTGATCTCGGTGCTGCTGACCGTCGGTTCGCTGAACTTGAGCGACGTGGTGATGGCGCAGTCGAAGATGTGGTTCATCATCCCGCACTTCCCGCTGTTCATCCTGTTCATCATCTCGGGCCTGGCCGAAACCAACCGCGCCCCCTTCGACCTTCCCGAGGCGGAAGCCGAGCTGGTGGCCGGCTACAACGTCGAATACTCGGCCATGACCTTCGCCCTGTTCTTCCTGGGCGAGTACGCCAACATGCTGATGATGGGGGCGATGACCTCCATCCTGTTCCTGGGCGGCTGGATGGCGCCGTTCGGCCTCTCGTGGCTGCCCATCCCCGGCGTGCTGTGGTTCGTCATCAAGATCTGCCTGGTGATGTTCGTCTTCCTGTGGGTGCGTGCCACCTTCCCGCGCTATCGCTACGACCAGCTGATGCGCCTGGGCTGGAAGGTGTTCCTGCCGTTCTCGCTGTTCTGGCTGGTGCTGACCGCAAGCGTGCTGACCGCTTTCGGCTGGCTGCCGAACCAGGGTTAAGGAGAGAAAAGCGATGTCGTTCCTCGACCGCACCGCGCGCGCCTTTCTGCTGACCGAGCTCGTCCAGGGCTTGGCGCTGACGCTGCGCTACATGTTCAAGCCCAAGGTGACCATCAACTACCCCTATGAAAAGGGGCCGCTGTCGGTCCGCTTCCGGGGCGAGCACTGCCTGCGCCGTTATCCCAACGGCGAGGAGCGCTGCATCGCCTGCAAGCTGTGCGAGGCCATCTGCCCCGCCCAGGCGATCACCATCGAGGCCGAGCCCCGGCCCGACGGCTCGCGCCGGGCGCGCCGCTACGACCTCGACATGACCAAGTGCATCTATTGCGGCCTGTGCCAGGAGGCCTGCCCGGTGGACGCCATCGTCGAGGGTCCGAACTTCGAGTACGCCACCGAGACCCGGGCGGAACTCATGTACAACAAGTCCAAGTTGCTCGCCAACGGCGACCGCTGGGAGGCCGAGCTGGCCTACCGCATCGCCGCCGACGCGCCCTACCGGTGACGGGAGACCATCCATGTTCACGGCTCTGATCTTCTACATGTTCGCCGCCATCGCGGTGGCGAGCGGCGTGATGGTGATCTCATCGCGCAATCCGGTGCATTCGGTGCTCTGGCTGATCCTGGCGTTCTTCAACGCGGCGGGCCTGTTCCTGCTGCTGGGCGCCGAGTTCCTGGCCATGGTGCTGGTGGTGGTCTATGTGGGCGCCGTCGCGGTGCTGTTCCTGTTCGTCGTGATGATGCTCGACATCAACATGGTGGAGATGAAGGAAGGCTTCCTGCAGTACCTGCCCACCGGCGCGCTGATCGGCGTGGTGCTGCTGGTCGAACTGCTGGCCATGTTCGGCGGCTGGGCCTTCGCCCCCGACGTCGAGGCCATGGTCAAGGCGCCGACGCCCACCCTGGACCAGGCGTCCAACACGGTGGCGCTGGGCAAGCTGATCTACACCAACTACGTCTACCTGTTCCAGGCGTCGGGTCTGGTGCTGCTGGTCGCCATGATCGGCACCATCCTGCTGACCCACCGCAAGCGCGAAGGCGTCAGGAAGCAGGTCATCGCCGAACAGGTCGGCCGCTCGCGCGATTCCGTCGAGCTCAAGAAGGTCCAGTCGGGGAGGGGCATCTGATGCTCGAGATCGGTCTGTCCCACTACCTGACGGTGGCCGCCATCCTGTTCACGCTGGGCGTGATGGGCATCTTCCTCAACCGGAAGAACGTCATCATCATCATGATGTCCATCGAACTGATGCTGCTGGCCGTCAACATCAACATGGTGGCCTTCTCGTCCTATCTGAACGATCTGGTCGGCCAGGTGTTCGCCATGTTCATCCTGACCGTGGCCGCCGCCGAGGCCGCCATCGGCCTGGCCATCGTCGTCGTCTTCTTCCGTAACCGCGGCACCATCGCGGTGGAAGAAATCAGCCAGCTCAAGGGGTAAGCGGATGATCACTGCAACCGTATTCCTGCCGCTCCTTGGCGCCGTGGTGGCCGGCCTGTTCGGCCGCTTCATCGGCGACCGTGGCGCGCAGATCGTCACCTGCACCCTGCTGGTGGCCTCCGCCGTGATGGCCGGGCTGATCTTCCAGAAGGTCGCCATCGGCGGCGAGGCCCAGACCGTGGTGATCGCCGAGTGGATCCGGTCCGGCACCATGGCCGTCAACTGGTCGCTGAAGGTCGATACGCTCACCGCCGTGATGCTGATCGTCGTCACCTGGGTGTCGGCGGCCGTGCACATCTACTCGGTCGGCTACATGAGCCACGACCCCTCCATCTGGCGGTTCCAGAGCTATCTGTCGCTGTTCACCTTCGCCATGCTGATGCTGGTGACCTCGGACAACCTGGTGCAGATGTTCTTCGGCTGGGAAGGCGTCGGTGTCGCCTCCTACCTGCTGATCGGCTTCTGGTACGAGAAGCCCTCGGCCTCGGCCGCTGCCATCAAGGCCTTCGTGGTCAACCGCGTCGGCGATTTCGGCTTCGCGCTCGGCATCTTCGGCGTCTACGTGCTGTTCGGCTCGGTGGGCTTCGACGCCATCTTCGCCGCCGCCGCCGACAAGGCCAACGCCACCGTCAACTTCTTCGGCGTCGAGTGGCACGCCATCACCATCTGCTGCCTGCTGCTGTTCGTCGGCGCCATGGGCAAGTCGGCCCAGCTGGGCCTGCATACCTGGCTGCCCGACGCCATGGAAGGCCCGACCCCGGTCTCCGCCCTGATCCACGCCGCCACCATGGTGACCGCCGGCGTGTTCATGGTCGCCCGCATGAGCCCGCTGTTCGAGTTCTCGGACACCGCGCTCACCGTGGTGACGGTGATCGGCGCCGCCACCGCCATCTTCGCGGCGACGGTGGGCTGCGTGCAGAACGACATCAAGCGGGTGATCGCGTACTCCACCTGCTCGCAGCTGGGCTACATGTTCTTCGCCATCGGCGTGTCGGCCTACCAGGCCGCCATCTTCCACCTGATGACCCACGCCTTCTTCAAGGCCCTGCTGTTCCTGGGCGCCGGTTCGGTGATCCACGCCATGAGCGACGAGCAGGACATCCGCCGCATGGGCGGCATCTGGAAGCACGTCAAGGTCACCTGGGTGCTGATGTGGATCGGTTCCCTGGCGCTGGCCGGCATTCCGTTCTTCGCCGGCTACTACTCCAAGGACACCATCCTGGAGGCCGCCTGGGCGTCGCAGACCATCGCCGGCCAGGGCGCCTACTGGCTGGGCTGCACCGCCGCCTTCCTGACCGCCTTCTACTCCTGGCGTCTGCTGCTGCTGACCTTCCACGGCCGTCCGCGCGCCGACGAGCACGTCATGGCCCACGTCCATGAGAGCCCGGCGGTGATGCTGATCCCGCTGCTGTTCCTGGCCTGTGGCGCCCTGTTCGCCGGCTGGGCGGGCTACGAGATGTTCGTCGGTCACCATCAGGCGGATTTCTGGCGCTCGTCCATCCTGGTCACCGCCGCCCATCCCAGCCTTGAGAACGCCCATCACGTTCCCTCCTGGGTGGCCCTGCTGCCCACGGTGGTGGCGGTGTCGGGCATCGCGCTGGCCTATCTCTTCTATGTGTTCGCTCCGGGTCTGCCGGTGGCGCTGGCCAACGCCTTCCAGGGCGTCTACCAGTTCCTGCTGAACAAGTGGTATTTCGACGAGCTGTACGACTGGCTCTTCGTGAAGCCCGCCTTCAAGCTCGGCCGCGGTCTGTGGCAGGGTGGCGACGGCGCGCTGATCGACGGCGTCGGTCCGGACGGCGTGGCGGCGGCGACCCGCGCGGTGGCGGCCAAGGTGGCTCGCGCCCAGAGCGGCTACCTCTACCACTACGCCTACGCCATGCTGATCGGCGTGGCGGCGTTCGTCACCTGGTACATTTTCAACGCGCGCTGAGGACGAGGAAGACGCCCCATGAACGACTGGCCCCTTCTCTCGCTGACCACGTTCCTGCCCCTGGCCGGAGCGCTGTTCATCCTCACCATCCGCGGCGAAACCGAGGTGGTGGCGCGCAACGCCCGCAACGTGGCGCTGCTGACCTCCATCGCCACCTTCGTGGTGTCGCTGTTCATCCTGGCGAAGTTCAACGGCGCCTCGCCGGACTTCCAGCTGAAGGAGACCGCGCTGTGGTTCCCCGGAACCACCATCGCCTATTCCATGGGCGTTGACGGCATCTCGGTGTGGTTCGTGCTGCTCTCCACCTTCCTGACCCCCATCTGCATCCTGGCCGCCTTCGGCTCGGTGGAGAAGCGGGTCAAGGAATACATGGTGGCCTTCATGATCCTCGAGACCATGATGATCGGCATGTTCTGCGCGCTGGATCTGGTGCTGTTCTACATCTTCTTCGAGGCCGTCCTGATCCCGATGTTCATCATCATCGGCGTGTGGGGCGGGGCGCGCCGGGTGTACGCGGCGTTCAAGTTCTTCCTCTACACCCTGCTGGGCTCGGTGCTGATGCTGGTCGCCATGCTGGCCATGTATTTCGACGCCCACACCACCGACATCCCGTCGCTGATGGCCCACTCGTTCCCCTTCAAGATGCAGCTGTGGCTGTGGCTGGCCTTCTTCGCCTCCTTCGCGGTGAAGGTTCCCATGTGGCCGGTCCACACCTGGCTGCCCGACGCCCACGTGGAAGCGCCCACCGGCGGTTCGGTGATCCTGGCCGGCGTGCTGCTGAAGATGGGCGCCTACGGCTTCATCCGCTTCTCCATTCCCATGCTGCCGGACGCGTCGGTGTACTTCACGCCGCTGATCTACACGCTCTCCATCGTCGCGGTGATCTACACCTCGCTGGTGGCCCTGGTGCAGGACGACATGAAGAAGCTGATCGCCTATTCGTCGGTCGCCCACATGGGCTACGTCACCATCGGCATCTTCTCCATGACCACCCAGGGCGTGGAGGGTGCGCTCTACCAGATGCTGTCCCACGGCATCGTGTCGGGCGCGCTGTTCCTGTGCGTCGGCGTGATCTACGACCGCATGCACACCCGCGAGATCGCCCGCTACGGCGGCCTCGCCACCCGCATGCCCAAGTACGCGGCGGTGTTCATGCTGTTCACCATGGCCTCGGTGGGCCTGCCCGGCACCGCCGGCTTCGTCGGCGAGTTCCTGGTGCTGATGGGCGTGTTCCAGGTCAACACCTGGGTGGCGTTCTTCGCCGCCACCGGTCTGGTCCTGGGTGCCGCCTACATGCTGTACCTCTATCGCCGCGTGGTGTTCGGCCGGCTCACCCGCGAGGACCTGAAGGGCATCCTCGACATGAGCCCGCGCGAGATCGCGGTGTTCGCGCCGCTGGTGATCATGACCATCTGGATGGGTGTCGCTCCCGGCACCTTCCTCGAGCCGATGCATGCGTCGGTGACCAAGCTGATCTCCAATTACGAGCTTGCTCGGGCCGCCCATGACGGCCTGACGCTGGCTGCCCGCTGAGGGGGACCTAAGACGTGATCAAGACTCTCGACCTCGTCCCGGTCCTGCCGGAAATCTTTCTGGCGGTGGCCGGTCTGGCCCTGCTGATGCTGGGCGTGTTCCGCAAGGAGGACAGCACCAAGTCGGTGTCGGTCCTGGTGATCCTGGCGCTGGGCGCCGCCATGGTGCTGGTCTCCAGCCTGGGCGGCGAGCGGCTGGTGGCCTTCGGCGGCCTGTTCGTCGCCGACCGCTTCGCCGGCTTCGCCAAGGGCATGGTGCTGGTGGCCTCGGCCATCGCGGCGGCCATGTCGCTGCCTTACCTCGAGCGCGAGAAGATCGGCCGCTTCGAATACCCGGTGCTGGTGCTGTTCGCCACGCTGGGCATGATGATGATGATCTCGGCCAACGATTTCATCGCTCTCTACCTGGGTCTCGAGCTGCAGAGCCTGTCGCTCTACGTGCTGGCCGCCTACAACCGCGACAACGCCCGGGCCACCGAGGCGGGCCTCAAGTACTTCGTGCTGGGCGCCCTGGCCTCGGGCCTGCTGCTCTACGGCGTCTCGCTGATCTACGGCTTCGCCGGCACCACCTCGTTCGACACCCTGGCCAACCTGTTCTCGGGCGGCCACGAGCACCCGGTGAAGCCCAATCTCGGCGTCATCGCCGGTCTGGTCTTCGTGCTGGCGGGCCTGAGCTTCAAGGTCTCGGCGGTGCCGTTCCACATGTGGGCGCCGGACGTCTACGAGGGCGCGCCCACTCCGGTGACCTCGTTCTTCGCGGTGGCCCCCAAGATCGCCGCCTTGTGCCTGCTGGTGCGCGTCATGACCGGCCCCTTCGCCGATCTGGTGGAGCAGTGGCGCCAGGTGGTGACCTTCATCGCCATCGGCTCCATGTTCGTCGGCGCCTTCGCCGCCGTGGTCCAGACCAACATCAAGCGTCTGATGGCCTATTCGTCCATCGGCCATGTGGGCTTCGTGCTGGTGGGCATCGCCGCCGGCTCGACCCTGGGCATCCAGGGCGTGCTGATCTATCTGGCCATCTACCTGTTCATGAACGTGGGCACCTTCGCGGTGATCCTGTCCATGCGCCAGAAGGGCCGCATGGTCGAGGGCATCGACGATCTGGCCGGCCTGTCCAAGACCCACCCCATGATGGCCTTCGTCATGGCGGTGCTGATGTTCTCCATGGCGGGCGTGCCGCCGCTGGCCGGCTTCTGGGGCAAGTTCTACGTGTTCATGGCCGCCGTCGAGTCCGGCCTCTACACCCTGGCCATCATCGGCCTGCTGTCCTCGGTGGTGAGCGCCTACTACTACCTGCGCATCATCAAGGTCATGTACTTCGACGAGCCGGTGGAAGCCTTCGACAAGCCGGTGGGCGCGTCCATGTCCCTGATCATGGCGGTGTCCACCCTGGTGATCCTGGCCTTCACCCTGATCCCGGCGCCGCTGGTCACCAGCGCCAAGGCGGCGGCCCAGGTGCTGTTCCCGGCGGCGGGATGACCACCATTCAACTGCCGGCGCCGTTCAGCCATGTGGGCCTGGACAGCGTCGGCAGCACCAACGACGAGGCGCGGCGGCGGGTCGAGGACGGCACCGCCGCCGATCTTTTGGTGGTGACCGCGGCTCGCCAGACCGCGGGGCGCGGCCGGCGCGGCCGGGCCTGGGAAAGCCCCGAAGGCAATCTGCACGCCTCGTTGGCCATTCGCATCCATCGGCCGCTGGCCGAGGCGGCCCAGATCGGCTTCGTGGCGGCGCTGGCCCTGGCCGAGGCCCTTGACGAAGTGGTGCCGGGTCACGATGTGCGCTGCAAGTGGCCCAACGACGTGCTGATCGACGGCCGCAAGGTGGCGGGCATGCTGCTGGAAAGCGCCGGCGACGGCTGGCTGGTGCTGGGCATCGGCGTCGATGTGGCGGCGCGGCCCGCGCCGGGCGAGACCTTGTATGCGACCATGGCGCTGGTGGAACTGGGCTATGGCGGCGATACTGTGCCGGTCCTGACCGCCCTTTGCCGGCATTTCGGCCCGTGGCTGGCCCGCTGGCGGAGCGAGGGATTCGCGCCGGTGCGTGCCGCCTGGCTGGACCGGGCGCGGGGATTGGGCGAGGCGGCGGTGGTCCGCCTCGAGGCCGGGACGCTGTCCGGCGTGTTCAAGGGCCTCGACCAGGAGGGCGGCATGCTGCTCGACCAGGGCGAGGCCGGTATCCGCCGGGTGCTGGCCGGCGACGTGTTCTTTCCGGGATTGTGACGGAGCTCATCCATGCTGTTGGCCATCGATTCGGGCAACACCAACATCGTCTTCGCCGTCTATGACGGCGACACCCTGCGCGGCGAGTGGCGTGCCTCGACCGATTCCGAGCGCACCGCCGACGAGCTGGGGGTCTGGCTCACCCAGCTGCTGACCATCGAGGGGCTGAACCGCCTGGACATCACCTCGGCGATCATCGCCTCGGTGGTGCCGGCCATGGTGTTCGGGCTGAAGACGCTGTGCCGCCGCTACTTCAAGTGCGAGCCGCTGGTGGTGGGGGACGAGGGCGTCGATCTCGGCCTCTCCATCCTGCTGGACCGCCCCGAGGAAGTGGGCGCCGACCGTCTGGTCAACGCCGTGGCGGCGCACAAGTACTACAAGGGGCCGCTGATCGTCATCGATTTCGGCACCGCCACCACCTTCGACGTGGTGGACGCCGAGGGCAATTACTGCGGCGGCGCCATCTCGCCCGGCATCAACCTGTCGCTGGAGGCGCTGCACATGGCCGCCGCCAAGCTGCCGCGCGTCGCCATCGGCCGCCCGCGCCAGGTGATCGGCCGCGCCACGGTGCCGGCCATGCAGTCGGGTATCTTCTGGGGCTATGTCGGCCTGATCGAGGGATTGGTGAAGCGTATCAAGGAGGAGTTCGGCTCCGACATGCTGGTGGTGGCCACCGGCGGGCTGGCGCCGCTGTTCGCCGAGGCCACCAAGGTGATCAACGCGCTGGACGCCGACCTCACCCTGCGCGGCCTCCTCGAGATCAACCGCCGCAATACCGCCCCGGTGCGGGGATGAGCCAGGGCGAACTCCTCTTTCTGCCGCTGGGGGGCGTCGGCGAGATCGGCATGAACCTGGCGCTGTACGGCTACGGCGGCAAGTGGCTGATGGTCGATTGCGGTGTCTCCTTCGGCGACGAGACCATGCCCATGGTCGACGTGGTGATGGCCGATCCCGCCTGGATCGAGGAGCGCCGCGACAAGTTGGCGGGCATCGTGCTGACCCATGGCCACGAGGACCATCTGGGCGCCATCCAGTACCTGTGGGACCGCCTGCGCTGTCCGGTGTGGGCGACGCCGTTCTCGGCCTCCATCCTGAAGAACAAGCTGCACGAGACCGGCCTGCACACCCAGGTGCCTCTCAACGTAGTTGAGCTGGGGTCGCGCTTCGCGGTGGGTCCGTTCGAGATCGAAATGATCTCCATCACTCATTCCATCCCCGAGCCGAATCTGCTGGCCATCCGCACGCCGCTGGGCACCGTCGTCCATACCGGCGACTGGAAGTTCGACCCCGATCCGCTGCTGGGCCTGCCCACCGATGCCGAGGCCCTGCGCCGGGTGGGCAAGGACGGCGTCCTGGCCCTGATCGGCGATTCCACTAACGTCTTCACCAAGGGCCATTCGGGCTCGGAATCCCAGGTGCGCGGCAGCCTGATCGAGCTGCTGGGGCGCTTCGACGGCCGTATTGCGGTATCGTGCTTCGCCACCAACGTGGCGCGGCTGGAAAGCATCGCCGTGGCGGCCATGGCCAACGACCGCAACGTCGCCCTGGTGGGCCGCAGCCTGTGGCGCATCGACAAGGCGGCGCGCGAGAACGGCTATCTCGCCGATCTGCCGCCGTTTCTCACCGAGCACGACGCCGGCTACCTGCCCAAGGACAAGGTGGTCTACATCTGCACCGGCAGCCAGGGCGAGCCCCGCGCCGCCCTGGCCCGCATCGCGTCCGGCGACCATCCCCACGTCAAGCTGGGCAAGGGCGACGTCTGCATCTTCTCGTCGCGCATCATTCCCGGCAACGAGAAGGACATCTTCAGGCTGCAGAACGATCTGGTCCGCCTGGGCGTCGAGGTGGTGACCGAGAAGGACGAGTTCGTCCACGTCTCGGGCCATCCGGCCCGCGAGGAGATGGAGGAGATGTACCGCCTGCTGCGTCCGCGCCTCGCCGTGCCGGTGCATGGCGAGGCCCGCCACCTGCAGGAGCACGCCCGGCTGGCGCGGGCCTGTGGGGTGGAGGAGGCGGTGGAGACCGCCAACGGCGCCATGCTGCGCCTGGCCCCCGGCCCGGTCGAGGTGGTGGACCACGTTCCCACCGGCAAGCTGTGCGTGGACGGGCCGCGCATCGTGCGCCTCGATTCCGAGATCCTGCGCAACCGGCGGCGCATGGTGTTCAACGGCTCGGCCGTGGTCACCGTGGTGCTGGACAAGGTGGGCAAGCTTCTGGGCGACCCGCAGCTGACCGCGCTGGGCCTGCTCGACGCCGCCCACGAGGCGGAGGAGCACGACGCCGTGGTGGAAGCGGTGAGGGACGCCATCGAGGAACTGCCCTTGAAGGTCCGCCGCGACGACGGCGTGGTGCGCGAGGCCGCCCGCCTGGCGGTACGCCGTTCGCTGCGCGATACCCACGGCAAGAAGCCCATCACCGACGTGCATCTGGTTCGGGTTTGAGGCTATCTTCGGGGGCTGCGCCTCCGAATGGGTCTGGACGATAGGTCAGCCGCGTCGGCGAGTGTCCACGGCGCCCAAAGATATTGCGACTCATTATCAATCGCAGTATGATGCTCCATCAACCACAGGCCGGGAGCAGCCCAATGAACGTGACCGTGATTTTCGGATCGGATGCGGGAGCCACCAGGGAGGTGGCGGCCCGCATCGCCAAGCGGATCGGCGGCCAATTGCTCGACGTCCAGGAGGCGCGGACCGAGGATTACGAGGCGTGCGACCTGTTGATCCTGGGCAGCCCCACCTATGGCATGGGGGAGTTGCAGACCGACTGGGACCTGCACCTGGGCCAGCTCGAGGCGGCGGATCTGTCGTCGCGCAAGGTGGCGCTGTTCGGTACCGGCGACCAGTTGACCTATCCCGACAGCTTCGTCGATGCCATGGGCATCCTTTACGACAAGGTGGTGGCGCGGGGAGGCGAGGTGGTCGGCTTCACCGATATTGCCGGCTATGACTTTACCGGCTCCACGGCGCTCAGGGACGGGCGGTTCGTCGGCCTGGCCCTCGACGAGGACACCCAGTCCCACCTGACCAACGGCCGGATCGACGCATGGCTGGAGCAACTGCGATGAGGTCACAGGTCATGGGAGACCTCGTCCACCGGCTCTACGAGCACCGCAAGGGGGTCCGCCAGCTGTTCATGATGACCATGGGCGCCCAGGAGGCGCTGCTGGTGGTCAACCGGCTGCGCTATGAAGGCATCGAATACCACGTCCAGACGGTCAGCCCGAAAAAGGTCAACGTCTTCTTCGGCCGCGAGGCCTGCGTCGAGTTGGTGCGCCACGTGGTGACCAAGCCGCTGTGCCGCCTGACGCCCGAGGAGGATTTCATCCTGGGCACCTTGCTCGGCTATGACCGCGAGCAGCAATGCCTGCGTTTCCTGTCCATGACCCGCGAGGGACGGGGGGCGGTGGCGGCCACGGGCTGAGTCACCAAACCGTAACCGCCCTGACACGGAAGAGTCCCGCTTGGCTCTTATGATCCCGCCCAGGGGGAAGGGGGATCATCGAGCCTCGAGGACATGATCGTGAAGCAGGATGCCGTTACAGCCGACGTGTTCGGTCTTCGCCCCCCTTCCTGGACCTGGGCCTGGGCCTGGGCGCGTGAAGGTCTCAAGGCCGGCGAGGTTCCATTCCTGGCCGACCTTCCCATCCGTGGCCGCTTCATTCTCCTGGTCGTCCTGGCCCTGGCGGCCGCCGTGGTGTTCGGCAGCGTCTATCTCGCCGCCGGGCAGCGCATCGAGGCCATGCTGCAGGACCAGGATTCCTATCGCCGGCTCAACGATCTGGCCGGCGACGTGCGGGCCCGCTCGGCGGTGGCCCAGAACCTGATGGAGGTGTTCGCCCGCGAGCACGACGCCGCCACCGCCCAGGCCCTTCGCCACGACCTCGACCAGATCCGCGAACGGCTGGACGCGGTGGCCGAGCTGTCGGCCGGAGGCCCCATGGCCCAGGCGGTGGGCGAGGCCCAGGTTGGGGTCGAGGCCATCGCCCTCTCCTTCGCCCGGCTGGAGGAGGAGATGACCCGTCTCGGCCTCTCGCCGTCTTCGGGATTGCGGGCCCGCCTCACCGAATCCTCGCGCGCCGTGGAGCAGGAACTGGCCATGTGGCCGTCCTCGGCGCCGCTGTCGCTGGCGGTGACCAGGCTGCGGCTGGCCGAGCGCGATTTCATGCTGGACGGGCAGGGGGACGCCCTGGGGCGGCATCAGGCCGCCCTCGGCCAGCTGGACATGGCCCTGGACAGCTCGATCCTGCCCGCGTCCACCCGCGACGATCTGCGGCGCCTCAGCGCCACCTATGGCGAGGACCTCCAGGCCTTCGCCGCCGGTGCCCGGGCGGTCAGGGCCGAGCTGGCCGAGGTCCGCGCCGGTTTCCAGTCGCTGCAGCCGGTGATGCAGCGGGTCCTGGCCTTCGCCCGCGAGGGCATGGCCCAGGCCATCGCCGCCCAGGAGGCCGAACGCCGCGCCACCGGGCGTCAGGTGGCCCTGGTCGGCATGCTGGCCGGCCTGTCCTTCCTGGCCGCCTGCCTGGTGATCGCCCATTCCATCACCCGGCCGGTGCGTCTCATCCAGGATGCCATGGAGCGGCTGTCCCACGGCGACCACGCCGTCGCCGTGCCCGGCACCGGGCGAAAGGACGAGATAGGCGACATGGCCCGCGCCGTGGGGGTGTTCAAGGAGAACGCCATCGCCATGGTGCGGCTGCAGGACGAGCAGCACTCCATCCGGGCCAAGGCCGATGCCGCCAACCGGGCCCATCTGCTGGCCCTGGCCGAGGGCTTCGAGCAGGCGGTGAAGAGCACCGCCGATCTGGTCGCCTCCAACGCGGTGGGCATTCGCGACACCGCCGAGCGCATGACCTCGGGGACCGACAGCGGCAAGAGCAGCGCGCTGTCCGTGGCCGAGGCCGCCCGCCAGTGCCGGGCGACGGTGCGCTCGGTGGCCGAGGCCACCACGGAGCTGGGGGGCTCGGTGCGGGAAATCTCGGCCGGGGCGGAGGGCGCCGCGGCCATCGCCCAGGACGCGGTGGTCCGCCTCAATGCCGCCACCGGGCGCATTCAGAGCCTGTCCGAGGTGGCCGGGCGCATCGGGCGGGTGGTGACCATGATCGAGGAGATCGCCCAGCGCACCAACATGCTGGCCCTCAACGCCACCATCGAGGCCCAGCGGGCCGGCGAGGCGGGCAAGGGCTTCGCCGTGGTGGCGGGCGAGGTCAAGCACCTGGCCCACCAGACCGCCCGCTCCACCCGCGAGATCGCCTCCCAGGTGGCGGAGATCCAGGGGGCCACCGCCGACACCGCCCTGGCCATCGACGGTATCGGCGAGGCCATCCTGCGCATGGACCGCATCGCCGGCGAGGTGGCCGGGGCCGTGGCCCGCCAGCGCGAGGTCACCGGCCGCATCGAGCAATGCGTCGAGGAGATGGACGGCGACGCCGCCGTGGTGGGCGACGGCGTCGCCTCGGTGACCCAGGCGGCGGTGCGCTACTGCGCGGCGGCCATCCGGGTGATCTGGGCGGCCAAGGACCTGTCGCGGCCCGCCACCGCCCTGAACCACGAGGTGGATTCCTTCCTGGCGACGGTTCGGCGATAGCCCCTTGCCCATGGCGGCCGGTTTGATAGGCTGGCCGTCATGAAAGTCTTCGGAATCGCCGGCTGGAGCGGCAGCGGCAAGACCACCCTGCTCGTCCGGCTGATCCCCGCCCTGGTCGGGGCCGGGATCAGGGTCGCCACCGTTAAGCACACCCACCACGACCCCGCCGTGGGTGACGAGGAGTGCCGGGCCCTGGCCCGCGCCGGCGCGGTGGAATGCGTTGTGGCCTCGCCGCACCGCTTCGCCCTGATCCATGAAATCCATCCGGGCGAGACGGAGCCGCCCCTCGACTGGCTGATGGAACGCTTCGCCGGAATCGATCTGTTGCTGATCGAGGGCTATAAATGGGCATCCCATCCCAAGCTGGAAGTTTGGGATCCGTCCCTGGGCAAGTCCATGCTGGCTCCCGCCGAAACAAGCATTGTCGCGCTAGCTTCCGACGAGCCGGTGAACGCCGTCCCGCTGCCGCGATTTCATCGTGACGATATCGCCGGGATAGCCACCTATATTTGCCAGTATTGCCAAATTTGATTTGTGATTATTTGTAGCGATTGAAGTTTTACCCATTGGAATAATGGGTTCTGCTAAGGAAACTGCCAGAAAAAATGCGGAATGTGCCTGCCGGCGTAGGGTGTCGGCCTGATGGGCTGTGCTTATGCATTTCGACAGATTCAACTTATGCTGATAAATGTGTTTCACACCCGGGAGTGATATTTTAAATTGGCGAATATCTGTCATGCTCTTGCATATCCGGCGTTGCTCCCTGGACCAAAGCATGATTAAAGTATTACGGGTTCTGGGGTTGCCGGTTGGCCGGGCTCGCCATGGGGGCGGTTCGGTTGCCGGAGGGAAGAAGTGGTTCGCGTCGACTGTGTGACGCGCCTCCCGCGTGGGCAGGCCGAAGGGGTTCGGGCTGGCCGGGCGGCTGACTTATTGGGGATTTTGTGCAATGAAGGTTCTTCTTGCCGACGATCATGCGTTGTTCCGTGAAGGCGTGCGCATGGTTCTGGAAAGCCTGTCCGACGAGTCCCTCGACATCATCGAGGCCTCGGATTTCAATCAGATGCTCAATCTGGTGCGTGCCAACGGCGACATCGACGTGGCGTTGATGGATCTGTCCATGCCCGGAATGGATGGATTTTCCGCCATCGGGGCGGTCCGGCGCTCGGCGCCCGACATCTATCTGGTGGTGGTCTCCGCATCCGAGGAACCGCAGACGGTCAGGAAGGCGCTGGACAGCGGCGCCCACGGCTACATCTGTAAATCCGCCGGCAGCGCCTCCATGATGGCGGGCATCCGTTCGGTGCTGGCGGGCGACACCTTCGTCAGCCCACATATCGTCGTTCCCGATTCTCCCGCTCCCGCGGCGGGCGACATCAGCGGCGAGCAATTGCATTCGCTGCTGACGCCCCGCCAGCGCGACGTGCTGGCCATGCTGCGCCAGGGCAAATCCAACAAGGAAATCGCCCGCGATCTCACCCTGGCCGAGATCACCGTCAAGCTGCATGTCACCGCCATCCTGCGGGCGCTGGGCTGCGAGAACCGCACCCAGGCGGCCATCCTTGCCGCCAAGATGGGGGTCTGACCCCTTTCGCGGCCGGCAGCGCAGCGGGCAGAAGGCCCGCTCATCCCGGACACCGGCTAATCGACGATCCGCCCGTCCACCAGATGGATGCGGCGATCGGCGGTCTGCGCCAGTTCGGCATCGTGGGTGACCACCACCACCGTGCGGTTCTGCCGTTGGGCAAGATCGCGGAACAGTTCGAACACCAGATGGGCGGTGCGGGTGTCCAGGTTGCCGGTGGGCTCGTCGGCCAGGATCAGCGGCGGGTCGTTGGCCAGCGCCCGGGCGATGGCGACCCGCTGGCGCTGGCCGCCCGACAGCTGGTCGGGATACTTGCGCCGGTGGTCGGCCAGTTCCAGGGAGTCCAGCAGCCCGCTGGCCCGCTTGGCCGCCTGGGAATCGCTCAGGGCTCCCAGGCGGCGGATGGGAATTTCCACATTGGCCTGGCAGGTGAATTCCGGCAGCAGGAAGTGGAACTGGAAGACGAAGCCGATGGAGGCCAGGCGCAGGTCGGCCATGGCATCGGGCGACAGGCCGCCGGTATCCTTGCCCTGCAGCCACACCGACCCGGCGGTGGGGATGTCGAGCAGCCCCAGCAGGTAGAGCAGCGACGACTTGCCCGAGCCGGACGGCCCGGTCACCGCCACGAACTCGCCCCGTCCGATGGTCAGGTCGATGTCGCGCACCAGGGTGACCGGCACCGGGCCGGGCAGTTCGCGGGTCACGCCTCTCGCCTCGATGGCCGCGTCCATCAACCGGCTCCCCGCACGATGTCCACCGGATTGAGGCGGGAGGCGCGGCGCGCCGGCACCCAGGCCGCCAGGGTGGCCGAGGTGATGGCCATCAGGGCGCTGATGGCGTAGTGCCTGGGCGTGCGGTAGAGCACGAAGCCCTCGGCCTTGACGAAGCCTTCCATCTTGAAGTCGATGGAGGCCATGAACTCGATCAGGCCCCAGCCCATCAGCCAGCCGATCACCGTGCCGATCAGGCCGACGATCAATCCCTCCAGGACGAAGATGCGGCGGATGTCACGATCCCGGAAGCCCATGGATTTCAGGATGCCGATGTCCCTGGTCTTCTCGAACACCACGGTGGAGATGACGTTGAAGATGCCGAAGCAGGCGACGATCAGGATGGCGCTGACCGTGGAATACATGATGGCGTTCTGGATGACGAAGATGCCCAGCACGTTGCGCGACTGCTCCATCCAGGGCTCCGAGCGGTAGCCGAAGCGCCGCTCGATCTCGGCGGCCAGCGGCCCGGCCTGCTCCACGTCGTCGAGGCGAAGATTGAGGCGGTTGATGACGTTGGGACGGTTCTGGAGGATCTGCGCCTTCTTCAAGAGGGTGTAGACCTCGAAATTATCCATCAGCGTGATGTTGCTGCGGAAGATCCCCACCACCTTCATCTTCAGCATCACGCCCTGGGGCGACACCGCCGAGATCAGGTCGTCCTTGCGGATGCCGGCCTTGGCCGCCACGCCTTCGCCCAGGATGATGCCGTTCGACGTGGTGTAGAGCGCGTCCAGCGAGCCCGACAGCAGGTCCTTTTCCAGATGGGTGACGTGGCGCTCCCGTTCGGGCTGGATGCCGGTGACGTTGACCGAGACGTCCTTGCCGCCGAAGCGCAGCAGCAGGTTGCCCGACAGCGCCGGGGCGACGTGGACGCCGGGCACCTCCTCGAGCGTCGCCAGCATGTTGCGGGCGCCCCGGATGCCGCGCACCTCTTCCCGGGGCTTCAGGCCGTGAAGCGCGACGGCACCGTCGGGATAGGCCCGCTCCACCGCCTGTTTCGGCGCGGCGCGCACCTCGTCCTTGACGATGATGTGGGGCTGCACGTCGATGATCCGCGCGATGAAGTCGCGCTGGAAGCCCTGCATCATGGCCGAGATGCCGATGAAGAAGGCGACGCCCAGCGACACGCCCAGCAGCGACACCAGGGTCTGGCGCCGCCGGTGGCGCAGATGCTGGAGCGCGATGGCGAGGCCGAGCGGCAGCACCTATTTCACCCGGACGCGGTCGCCGGGCTTCATCCCGGCGGGAGGCGAGGCGATGACCGGCTGGCCGGACTCGAGCCCGCCGGTCACCTCCACCATGGTACGGCCGCGGATGCCGATGGCCAGGGGAAGGGGGGCCACCCGCCCGTTCTCCACCACCAGCGCCGTGCTGCCGTCCTTGAGCGCGGTGACCGGCAGCAGCAGGGCTTCGGCGTGCTCGGCGGTGATGATGTTGATCTCGGTGGTCATGCCCACCAGCAGCGGGGTGTCGTCGGGAAGCGCCACGCGGACGCGGAAGGTCTTGTTGACCGGGTCGCCCTTGGGCGTGACGCGGTCGACCCGGGCTTCCAGCACCTTCTCGGCGAAGGCGTCGGCCTTGATCAGCACCTTCTGGCCGATCCTCACCCGGGCGATGTCCTCCTCGTCCACCTCGGCGGTGATGCGCAACGGGCGCGGCGCCCCCACCCAGAACAGGGCGTCCTTGACCTCGGCCAGTTCGCCGATCTCGCCGTCGCGCTTCAGGACCACGCCGTCCATGGGCGAGGTGACCAGCAGGTCCGAGCGCTTCTGCCGCGCCGCGTTGATGGCGGCGGTGATCTGGGCGTATTCGCTCCGCGCCTTCTGGGTGGCCTCGGTGGAGCGGTAGCCGCGCTCGGTCAGCGCCGCCGAGCGGTTCATCTCTTCGCGCCAATAGGCGGCCTTGGCCTCCAGCTCGGCGATGCGGGCGCGGGCCTCGCGGTCGTCCAGGCGGGCCAGCGGCTGGCCCTCCTTCACCGTGTCGCCCTCGGCGGCCAGAATCTCGGCGATGCGTCCCGGCGCGACGGGGGCGATGCGCGCCCATTTCTCCGCCTCCACCGTGCCGGTGGCGTAGATGGCCTCCACCGCCGGGCCGCGCTTGGGCGGCACCAGCACCACTTCCGGAGCGGAAACGCGCCACCACCACCAGAAGCCGGCGGCGGCGAGGCCCACGAGGATCAGCAGCAGCGGCAGCTGGCGGAGGAGGCGCCGGTTCATTTGCTCAGTGTCCGCAGCACCTCGTCCACCGCGTCCCAGGCGCGGTGCAGTTCGGCATCGGTGATGCAGTAGGGGGGCAGCAGGTAGAGCACGTTGCCCAGGGGGCGCAGCAGCAGGCCGCGTTCCAGGAAGGCGGCCTTCATCCGGGGGCCGATGCCCGCCTCGTAGCCCTTGCCGCCGCCGATGACGTCCAGCGCCGCCACCGTGCCGGTCAGCCGCGTGTGGGCGACGTTGGCCAGCGCCTTCAGTCCGTCCAGGCGCTCCCGGTGGATGGCCTCGATGGCCGCGATGCGCTGCTGGCAGTCGGGGCCTTCCAGCAGGTCGAGCGAGGCCAGCCCGGCGGCGCAGCCGATGGGATTGGCGGTGTAGGAATGGCCGTGCAGGAAGGCCCGGGACAGATCCTGGCCCAGGAAGGCCTCGAAGATGCCGTCCCTGGCCACGGTCATGGACAGCGGCAGGAAGCCGCCGGTCAGCCCCTTGGACAGACAGATCAGGTCCGGGGTGATGCCGGCCTTGGCGCAGGCGAAGACGTCGCCGGTGCGCCCGAAGCCGGTCATCACCTCGTCGAGGATCAGAAGCGAACCGTGCTCGCGCACCTTGGCCTCCAGCTTCACCAGGAAGTCGGGGCGGCACATGCGCATGCCGCCGGCACCCTGGATCAGCGGCTCGATGATCACGGCGGAGACGCGGTCGGGTTGGGTGACGAACACCATGTCGATGGCGTCCAGCGCCGCCTGCTCCTTGGCCTCCACCTCGGCGTCGCCGTCCCAGGTGGCGGGGAAGGGCACGGTCTGCACCGGGAACAGCATGTCCTTCCAGGCGTTGAAATAGCCCGAGGAATGCCCGGCCGACATGGCCCCGGCGGTATCGCCGTGATAGCCGCCCTCGAAGGCGATGTAGGTCTTGCGCTGGCTTCCCTGGTTGCGCCAGTACTGGTGCGCCAGCTTCAGCGCCACCTCGACGGCGGTGGAGCCGTCGTCGGAATAGAACGCCCGGTTGAGGTCGCCGGGCAGGCGCCGGCACACGCGGGCGGCGAGGCGGGCGGCGGGCTCGTGGGTGAAGTCCGCGAAGATCACCTGCTCCAGGCGTCCGGCCTGGTCGGCGACGGCCTGGGCGATGGCCGGGTTGGCGTGGCCGTGCAGGTTGACCCACCACGACGACACCATGTCCAGATATTCGCGCCCGTCGGCGGCGAAGATGGTCGTCCCCCTGGCGCCCAGGGCCAGGATGGCCGGCTTGGCGGTGCCGGCCTGGGTGAAGGGATGCCAGACATGGCGGGCGTCCAGCGCCCGGAGATCGTCATAGGACAAGGTCATGGTTCACCCGGACAGGAAAAGGTTGGCGGCGGCAGGCCGGCGATGATGGCGGCGGTGACGGCGGGCAGGGCCTCGATCTCGGCCAGCACGCGGATGCCGCCGTAATGTTCGATGGCCTCGCGGTTGGCGGGGTTCTTCTGGCCGTTCATCACCACGCCCAGGATGGGCACCTGGCGGCGGCGCAGCATCTCCAGGGTCATCAGGGTGTGGTTGATGGTGCCCAGGCCCGAGCGGGCCACCACCAGGGCGGGCAGGGCGAGGCGCTCCATCAGGTCGATCATCAGCGCCACCTCGTTGATGGGCACCAGGACCCCGCCGGCCCCTTCCACCACCAGGGGGCGGTCGGTGGCGGGCGGCACCAGGGAGGTGAGATCGATGCGGGTCTTCTCGCGCCGCGCCGCCTCGTGGGGCGACAGGGGCGCGGCCAGCACGACGCCCGAGGGATGGATGCGGGCGGCGGGGGCGAGACGGGCGACGGAGTCGAAATCGGTGCCCTGGGCCGATCCGGTCTGGACGGGCTTCCAGTAATCGGCCGCCCAGTGCTGGGCCAGCCAGGCGGAGACCAGGGTCTTGCCCACGTCGGTGTCGGTGCCGGTGACGAAGACGCCCCTCATACGCGGTAGTCCAGCAGCAGAATGTCCCAGGTGACGGTGCAAGGTTTCCCCATGGCCCTGATGATGCGCCGGAGTTGGCCCGGCGGCAACGGGCGATGGCCGGGCCTGGGGGTCTGGGCGCCCAGTGCTTCCAGGGATTTGAGGAAATCCCGTCCGTCGGCGTAGTCCAGGGTCACGGGGCGCGATTCCACCCGGGCGCCGGGCAGCATGGCGGCCAGCTTCCGCGCGTCGGGATAGTCGGGCACGCCGGAGACCAGACCCAGGGCGCGGTGGGCCTCCTTCCACTGGGCGAAGGTGCCGTCGCCCAGGGTGGCGAGCAGCAGCCGCCCGCCGGGGGCCAGCAGCCCGGCCAGCCGGGCCAGGGCGCCCGGCAGGTCGGCGAACCACTGGGCCGCCAGGGAGGAGGCGATCAGGTCGAACGGCCCGCTGACATGGGGGGCCTCGGCATCCATCACCGCGAATGAGACGGTCGGGAGGGCCTTGACGGCCGCCGCGACCATGGCCGGGCTGAGATCGGTGGCGAGGATGGCGGAACCGGCGGGCAGGGCGGCGGCGAGGCGGCGGGTCAGCAGGCCGGTGCCGCATCCCAGTTCCAGCACCCTGAGGGGGGCGGAAAGCGGCCCCAGTTCCTCCACCAGGGCGTCGGCGGCCCGGACCTGGGCGCGGGCGGCGGCCTCGTAGCTGCCGGCGGCGGCGGAAAAGGCCCCGGCGATGGCCGTCTTGCGGCTCATGCCTCCAGCCTCGCGGCGAGGAGACGGACCTGCGACGCCACCCAGTCGGGATGGGTGAGGGGCAGCAGATGGCCTCCGCCCTCGGCCAGAATCAGGTCCTCGGGCGCGAAGCTGGCGAGGCTCATGCCCTGGGGGACGATGGGGTCGCCGGTTCCGGCCAGGGCCAGCACCGGGCAGGGCAGCATGCGCAGCGCGGTGCGCTCGTCGCAACGGGCCAGCCAGGACAGGCTTTCCTTGAGCGGCTCGGCGGCAATCATCGAAACGTCGGGTGACTGGATGCCGCAGCGGAGGAGAAAATCGGCGGTCACCTGCTGGGGCGCCTCGTCGAAGCGGGCCAGCATGCGCTCCACCAGCCGGGGGGGAACCCCATCGATGAAACTGGGGGCGCGGGTGAAGCGGGGAAAGGCGTTGACCGCCAGCAATCCCGCCCAGGGGCGCGGAATGTTGGCCAGCGCCCAGGCCAGCCCCATGGAATGGGCCAGGATCAGCGGGCGCGGCACCTTGGGGCGCTTCGGCCGGCCGTAGAAGCCCATGTCGACGCAATCGCCCCTGAAATCGGGCAGCCGCTCCAGCACCGGCATCCAGAACCCGGCATCGAAGCCCCAACCGTGGACGGCGAGCAGCGGCGGGCTCACTTGGCGGCCTCCACGCACTCCACGATGGCGGCCAGCAGCCGGTCGATGTCGGCGTCGGAATGGACCGCCGACAGGGCGAAGCGGATGCGGCTGGTGCCCGGCGGCACGGTGGGCGGGCGGATGGCGATGCCCAGCAGGCCGCGCGCCTCCAGCGCCCTGGCGATGTCGAGGGTGCGCCGCTCGTCGCCGAGGATGAGGGGCACGATCTGGCAGGCCGAGGGGCCGGTGTCCAGTCCCGCCGCCCGCAATCCCTCGCGCAGGCGCCGGGCCATCATCTGCAGACGGGCACGCTCGCCCTCCAGGCGCGGCACCAGATCCATGGCGGCGTCGATGGCGCCCAGGGTGGCCGGCGGCAGGCCGGTGGCGTAGATCAGCCCCGAGGCGCGGTTGATCAGCAATTCCCGCAGCCGGGCCGAGCACGCCACGTAAGCGCCGAAACTGCCCATGCCCTTGGAGAAGGTGCCCATGGCGATGTCGGCGCCCATGCCCGGCGACAGGCCGAAGCCCTGGGGCCCCAGAACGCCGGTGGCGTGGGCCTCGTCCACGTAGAGGAAGGCGTTCCAGCGCTTGGCCAGGGCCGACAGGGCTTCCATGTCGGTGACGTCGCCGTCCATGGAGAACACCGTCTCGGTGACGATGAAGCGTGGACCGGGCTTGTCGGCGTGGGCCTCGAGCAGGCTTTCCAGATGGTCGAAATCGTCGTGGCGATAGCGGTGGCGCCGCGCCCCCGACAGCTCCAGCCCGGCATGCAGGCTGGCGTGGATCAGCTTGTCGGCGAAGACCAGGGGCTCGGCCCCCCACAGGGCCTTGTCCAGCAGCGCGGGCAGCACCGAGGCGTTGCACTGCCAGCCGCTGGCCAGGATCAGGGCGGCCTCGGTCTGCTTGGCCCGGGCGATCTTGGCCTCCAGCGCCTCCATGGCGGCCAGGTGGCCGGTGACGAGGCGCGAGGCGCCCGAACCGGCGCCGTATTCGTTCAGCCAGCGCCGCGAACGCTCCACCACTTCCGGGTGGCGGGACAGGCCGAGATAGTCGTTTGAGGAAAAGTTGACCAGCTCGCGCCCGCCCACCCGCACCCGGCCGGCGGGCAGGGGTTCGACCGGGCGCAACACCCGTCTGCGCCCGGCCTGGTCCAGGCCGTCGAGGAAGTGTCCGATGCTGTCGTCCAAGCCCATCATCACCGCGACTTGCCCTTTCTTTCCGCGATTTGATAGAGGGTTTTCGCTCCTGTTGCAAAGGGCGCATGCGGGGGACTACATTGCGGCCCCCGCAAGGCATCATAAGAGGACACGGCGGTGACGGTTCAGGCAGCAGTTGACATGGCGGCGAAGGACGACGGGCTCCGGCACGACTGGAGCACCGAGGAGATCGAGGCGCTGTTCGCGCTTCCCTTCAACGACCTGATGTTCCAGGCCCAGACGGTGCATCGCGCCCATTTCGACGCCAACCGCGTCCAGGTGTCGCGCCTGATCTCCATCAAGACCGGGTCCTGCCCCGAGGATTGCTCCTATTGCCCGCAAAGCGCCCACTACGCCACGGGGCTGGAAAAGGAAAAGCTCCTGGCGGTGGAGGAGGTGGTCGAATCCGCCCGCAAGGCCAAGGAGGAGGGCGCTTCCCGCTTCTGCATGGGCGCCGCCTGGCGCGGCCCCAAGGGCGACGATTTCGAGGTGGCGGTGGCCATGATCGAGGGCGTCAAGGCGCTGGGCATGGAAACCTGCGCCACCTTCGGCCTGCTGGATAAGTGGCAGGCCCAGCGCCTGAAGGAAGCCGGCCTCGACTATTACAACCACAACATCGACACCAGCCCCGAGCATTACGCCGAGGTGATCACCACCCGGACCTTCCAGGACCGCCTGGATACCCTGGACGTGGTGCGCGACGCCGGCCTGCACGTCTGTTCGGGCGGCATCGTCGGCCTGGGCGAGACGCGGACCGACCGCGCCCGTATGATCCAGACCCTGGCCAACATGCCCAAGCATCCCGACAGCGTGCCGATCAACCTCTTGATCCCCATCCAGGGCACGCCGCTGGCCAATGCCGAGCGTCCCGATAATTTCGACTTCATCCGCACCATCGCCGTGGCCCGCATCACCATGCCCAAATCCTTCGTCCGCCTGTCGGCCGGCCGCGAGGGCATGAGCGAGGAGATGCAGTCGCTGTGCTTCCTGGCCGGGGCCAATTCGGTGTTCTGCGGCCAGAAGCTGCTGACCGCCAGGAACGCCGCGCCGGGCCAGGACAAGAGCCTGTTCGGCAAGCTGGGCCTCACCCCCATGTAGCACCGCTTCCGCCTTGCTGCCGCGTCTAGACCCCGCCGGGGAATTCCCGGCGGGGTCTTGTTTTTGGGGTTGTGAAGTTGTCGTGTGGAAGGATGCGCGGCGGCGGCAATAATTGCTAAAAGATGATGTTGTTGTTTATCAATCATCTAATAATAGATTGCGTGTTTACCTTGCGTTGTTAACTCGCTTTATGCTGCAGCATCACCATAATTCCTTCGATATGGCGAAAATGTACTTTTGTCATATCTCGAATTCGTTCTGCGGTAACCTTCTGTTCGCCAAATTTGGTTTATAGAATGCCTTCCATGCATTTTTTGAGAGAAGGCGCATGTGCGGTGATTTGGTGGCCACCTCCCTCAGAAACTGGTTGGTGGAAATTTTCATCAAGATGATCAACGACTTATCCGAAAGTGGCCCGCGGGCCGAGGCGGTTTCGCGTCTGGGGCAGGCGGCGGAGATCCTTGCCTCCTCCGATGGGCCGCTGGAAAAGGCCCGCCATCTCGACCGGGTGCTGCGGTCGAGCCAAGCGGTGCGGCAGGTGGCCGACAGGGTGGGGCGGGCGCTGGGCGATTACCGGGCGCTGCCGTTGCCCCGGCCGGTCAGGGTGGCCTTGCCCATGGGGCTGCTGACCCTGCCGCTGGCGGGCGCCCACGGTCTGGGCATGGCCGCCCTGGGCGGCATCCTGGGCGGCTCCTCGCTGCTGCTGATGTTCCTAGGGGCGGCGGGGATCGTCGCCGTTCTGGACGGCGTGGCGGCGGCAAGCGGGGAACCGGCGGGACGGATGGTCAGCCCCTTGCCGCGCCGGACCGTGCCGGCCGGCCTGCTGGGGGCGGTCGGCCGCGAACTGCCCCGGGACGAGACCCAACTGCGCCGGGCCCTGCAGGCGATGAACCCGTTCGACTTCGAGTGCCACGTCATGAGCTTCTTTTCCCGCAGCGGCATGGAGGCCTGGGTAACGGCCAAGACCAACGACATGGGCGTGGACGGCTTCGCCCGTCATCCGCGCGGGCTGATCGTCGTCCAGTGCAAGCGCCACTCCGCCGGGAATCTGGTGGGACGGCCGGTGGTGCAGCAGATGAGGGGCGTGGTGGCCGAGCACAACGCCCTGCGCGGCTATCTGGTGACCACCTCGCGCTTTTCCGACAAGGCCCGCCACTCGGCGGAAATGACCGATCAGCTGGTGCTGGTGGACATGCCGGAACTGATCCGCTGGCACATGGAGCCGCCCAGCCTATGCGCATAGGCAGTGTTGGAATTGGCCGGGGCGAGGGCCATCTCTGCTATTGGATTCTTGCGGGGAGGTCTCCATGAACTCGGTATCCGGTATGGAGGATGGGCAGGCGGAAATGGACGGCGAGCACCGCGTCCAGGTCGGGCTGATCGCCGCCCTGGAACGTGCGCTGGAAGCGGGGGCCTCGGCCGACGAAATCCGGGCGCTGGTGGATCAGCTGCTGGATTTCACCGACGTGCATTTCATGTCGGAAATGGTGCTGATGCGCTTCGCCGCCTATCCCGACATCGGCGGCCATGAAACCGAGCATGACCGCCTGATGGAGCAGCTGCGCCGCATCCAGGCCGGATTCGACCTGGGCGATTCCGACGTGATGATGGCCGAATCCCAGGTGCTGCGGCATCTGCTGATCGAGCATATCCGCACCCATGACCTGCTGTTCTCGCAATACATGAGCAACCAGGCGGCGTCGGCCTGAGGCCGCGCCGCCCGGCCGGTCTCAGGCCTTGGGCCGCTTGTCGATCACCCGCTTGGCCTTGCCCATGGAGCGCTCGATGGAGTTGGGGGCGAGCACGTTCACCTTGGTGCTGATGCCGATATAGGACTTGATGTGGTGCTGCAGGTCCTTGGAGGCCGCCGCCAGGGCGCTGTCGTCGTAGGGCTGGTCGGCGCGCACCTCCACGTTGACCGTCACCGAGTCCAGGTGGCCGTCGCGGGTGACTTCCAGCTGGTAGTGAGGCGCCAGGCGGTAATCCTTGAGGATCAGCTCCTCGATCTGGGTCGGGAAGACGTTGACGCCGCGGATGATCAGCATGTCGTCCGACCGCCCGGTGATCTTGCCCATGCGCCGCATGGAGCGCGCCGTGCCCGGCAGCAGCTGGGTCAGGTCGCGGGTGCGGTAGCGGATGATGGGCAGCGCTTCCTTGGTCAGGCTGGTGAACACCAGCTCGCCCATGGAGCCGTCGGGCAGCACCTCGCCGGTGTGCGGGTCGATGATCTCGGGATAGAAGTGGTCTTCCCACAGATGCAGGCCGTCCTTGGTCTCGACGCATTCGCAGGCGACGCCGGGACCGATCACTTCCGACAGGCCGTAGATGTCCACCGCCTCGATGCCCATGCGGGCCTCGATCTCCTCGCGCATGGCCCCCGTCCAGGGCTCGGCGCCGAAGATCCCCACCTGCAGCGGGCAGGTCTTGGTGTCGATGCCCATGCGGTCCATCTCGTCGGCGATGGCCAGCATGTAGCTGGGGGTGACCATGATGATCTCGGGCTTGAAGTCCATGATCAGCTGGATCTGCTTCTCGGTCTGGCCGCCCGACATGGGGATGACGGTACAGCCCAGGCGCTCGGCGCCGTAATGGGCGCCCAGGCCGCCGGTGAACAGGCCGTAGCCGTAGGAGACGTGGCACTTGTCCTGTTTGCGGCCGCCGGCGGCGCGGATGGACCGGGCCATCACGTTGGCCCACATGTCGATGTCGTTCCGGGTATAGCCGACCACGGTGGGCTTGCCGGTGGTGCCCGAGCTGGCGTGGACGCGCACCACGTCATCCATGGGCACGGCGAACATGCCGAAGGGGTAGGTGTCGCGCAGATCCGACTTGGTGGTGAAGGGGAACTTGGCCAGATCCTTCAATTCCTTGAAGTCGTCGGGATGGACGCCCTTGTCCTGGCACTTCTTCCGGTAGTGCTCGACATTGTCGTAGGCATGGGTCAGCGACCATTTCATGCGTTCGGTCTGCAGCGCGGTGATCTGGTCGCGGCTGGCGATCTCGATGGGGTCGAGCAGTTCCTTGGCCGGCGGAATCCGGCGGTGCGCAGTCTTGGACATAAGTATCCTCCCGAAGCGGCGAGGCCCTCTGATCGGGGCCTTCGCCAGGACAAAAGCAGATTAAACCTTCTCGATGACCATGGCGATGCCCTGGCCGACGCCGATGCACATGGTGGCCAGGGCCCGCTTGCCGCCGGTCTGGGCCAGTTGCAGGGCGGCGGTGCCGACGATGCGTGCCCCGGTCATGCCGAGCGGATGGCCGAGCGCGATGGCGCCGCCGTTGGGATTGACGCGGGCATCATCGTCGGCGAGACCCAGTTGGCGCGTGCAGGCCAGGGCCTGGGCGGCAAAGGCCTCGTTGAACTCCATGACGTCCAGGTCGGCCATGGAGAGACCCAGCCGGGCCAGCAGCTTGTTGGTGGCGGGCACCGGACCGATGCCCATGATGCGCGGCTCGACCCCGGCGGTGGCCATGCCCAGGATGCGGGCGATGGGGGTCAGCCCATGGGCCTTGGCGGCCTTGGGCGAGGCGATCAGCAGGGCCGCCGCGCCGTCGTTGACGCCCGACGCGTTGCCGGCCGTGACCGAGCCGCCGGCGCGGAACGGCGCCTTCAGCTTGGCCAGGGCCTCGATGGTGGTCTCGCGCGGGTGCTCGTCATTGCTCACCACCACCGGGTCGCCCTTGCGGGCGGGAAGGGTGACGGGAGAGATCTCCAGGCCCAGGCGGCCGTTCTTCTGCGCCGCCGAGGCCTTGGCCTGGGAGCGAAGCGCGAAGGCATCCTGGTCCTCGCGGCTGATCTTGAACTGCTCGGCGACGTTCTCGGCGGTTTCCGGCATGGAATCGGTGCCGTAGGCCTTCTCCATCAGGGTGTTGACGAAGCGCCAGCCGATGGTGGTGTCGTAGATGCGGGCGTCGCGGGAAAAGGCGCTGTCGGCCTTGTTCATGACGAAGGGGGCGCGGCTCATGCTTTCCACGCCGCCGGCGATCATCAGCTCGGCCTCGCCGGTCATGACGGCGCGGGCCGCGTAGCCCACCGCGTCCATGCCCGACCCGCACAGACGGTTCAAGGTGGTGCCGCCGATGGAATGGGGCAGCCCGGCCAGCAGCAGGGCCATGCGGGCCACGTTGCGGTTGTCCTCGCCCGCCTGGTTGGCGCAGCCGTAGACGACCTCGTCCAGCAGGTTCCAGTCCAGCCCGGCATGGCGGGCCATCAGGGCCTTGATGGGGTGCGCCGCCAGGTCGTCGGTGCGCATGCCGGAAAGCACGCCGCCGTAGCGGCCGACGGGAGTGCGGGTGTAGTCGCAGATCAGCGCTTCGGTCATCTATGGATTTCCTTCGACGATATGGCCTTCGAGGATTCGGCACTGGCCGCGGAACAGGGCGACCACCTCGCCGGTCTGGGTGGTGACGGTGCAGTCGTAGGTGCCGTTGCGGCCCTTGCGGAGAATCTCCCGGCATTCGGCGGTGAGACGGTCGCCCTGGCGCGCCGCCGCCGGATAGGTGATGGTGCAAGACAGCGCCACCGCCGGCCGGTCATGGGAATTGCAGGCATAGGCGAAGGCCGTGTCGGCCAGGGTGTAGGTGATGCCGCCATGGCCGATGCCGACGCCGTTCAGCATGTCGGCCCGCACCGTCAGGGTCATGCGGGCATAGCCGGGGCGAATGGCATCCAGCGCGATGCCCAGCAGGCGGGACACGCTGTCCCGCTCGGCCAGTCTCGCCGCGACGCGCTCGGCCAGGGCCTGGCGCTGGGTCTCCTCGGTCGCCCTGTGGGGCATCGTGTTTCACTCCCGTGGGTCTGTCGCCCAATTTGGTATCGTAATACCGAATTAACGGGGGGCGCGTCAATCAGCAGATGGAAGGAGCCCTCAAACCAAAGCATGCCCCCACCCGTTCCGGGGGCATACCCCAAGGAGGTAGTTTTTCTTGCAACGATTCCAGTACCGCATTACCGTCAGCCAATGTGCGCAAAGGGCATAAGGAAGGCGCGACGTGCTTGTTTTCAAAGCCGTTATAAAGAAGGTCCTGGGCATCGTGTTCTCCGGAATGACGATGTCCGAGATTTTCGATCTGTTTCTGCCGACCCGCCAATCCGCCTTCGTGCAGCGCCGCCGCTCGCTGCTGATCCTGTCGCGCGTCCGGCTGGTGGCGGCCACCTTCGCCGTCCTGACGCCCCTGTGGATTCCGGTGGACCTGATCATCTTCGAGACGACGCTGGCCATGTATCTGGCGGCGCTGCGCGTGATGGCGTCCATCGCCTTCGTGCTGCTGGCCCTGTCCTATCGCGGCTCCGACAGCGTTGTCGTGGCCCGCTGGGGGCTGGTGTGGCTGCTGACCATTCCCACCGTGTTCTTCCTGATCAGCCATCCGCTGCTGGCCCAATTCGCCATCAACGACCCGGCCCAGCAGGTGATCGCCGCCGGCTACGCCTTCCTGCCCTTCGTCATGGTGGCCGGGCTGTCGGTGTTTCCCATCACCGCCCTGGAAGGCGCCTTGCTTGGGTTGCCGATGGTGTTGGCCTATTTCCTGACCGGGACCCTGGGCTATCAGCTGCTGCCTTTCGCGTCCCATCTGGGCGCCCAGTGGCTTCTGCTGCTGCTGGCCATGGTGGCGACGCTGTCCGGCATGAGCCAGCTGCATTTCATGAGCCAGCTGGTGGACCAGTCCTCCCATGACGGCCTGACCCGGGCCTATAACCGCCGGGTGGGCGAGGAGATGCTGGTCCAGCAATTCGTCACCGCCATGCGGTCCAAGACGCCGCTGTCGCTGGCCTTCGTGGATCTCGACAACTTCAAGTCCATCAACGACAAGTACGGCCACGAGGAGGGCGACAACGCCCTGCGCGCCGCGTCGGCCTCGCTGCGCAAGGTTTTGCGCCGCGGCGACATCCTGATCCGCTGGGGCGGCGAGGAGTTCCTGGCGGTGATGCCCAACACCGATCCGGCCGGCGCCGCCATCGCCATCGCCCGGCTGCGCTCCGCCGGTCTCGGCATGCGTCCCGACGGTCGGCCGCTGACCGCCTCCATCGGGGTGGCCGAGCGTGTCGCCGACGGCACCGAAAGCTGGAACGAGCTGGTCGAGCGCGCCGACCATCGCATGTATGCCGCCAAGCAATCGGGCAAGGACCGGGTGATCGGCTGCGGCGACACGCTGCTGGCCGAGACCGCCGCCTGATCGGCCGCTTCAGGCCGGCTCAGCCCAGTTCGAAGATTCCCTCGATCTCCACCGCCACGTCCAGCGGCAGGGACGGCGCGCCCACCGCGACGCGGGCGTGGCGGCCGGCCTCGCCCAGCACCTCTGCCATCAGGTCCGAGGCGCCGTTGACCACCTTGGGCTGGTCGGTGAAGGCGGGCGTGCAGGCCACGAAGGCGGTGAGGCGGACCAGACGCCGGATGCGCTCGATGTCGCCGCCGGCGGCGGCACGGGCCTGGGCCAGCAGGTTGATGGCGCACAGCCTGGCCGCCCGGATGCCGTCCTCGATGGAGACGCCGTCTCCCAGCTTGCCGGTCACCGCCAGCTTGCCGTTGTCCAGCGGCAGCTGGCCGGACACGAACACCAGATTGCCGGTCTGCACGAAGGGAACGTAATTGGCCACGGCGGCCGGCGGGGTGGGCAGCTCGATGCCCAGCTGCTTCAGGCGTTGGCTGATGGGGCCGCTCATGCTTCGCTCCTGGCTTGGTGGCGATGGGGCGAACAGACTATCGCCTGACGGCCCGCCTGTCACCCACGCCTGCGTTGCCGGCATGGGGCCATGCAATCATGGAAATTGTTGCGGCGCACAATAGTCCCATATGCTTCTTGAAGTCATTCAAGTACAGGTGTCGCCATGTCCCTTTCCCCCACCGTCCGGCCGTGCGCTCCCTCTCCGGTGTCCGAGGTCCGCACCCTCCTGGGTCTTGCCGCCGGTTTCCTGGGCAGCCGGATCGCCGCGCCCCTGGCCTTGCGCATCGAGCGGTCCCGCCTGCGCGATGAGCTGGCCGGGCTGGACCACCGCGAGCTGAAGGATATCGGTATCAGCAATATCGACAGCTTCGTGGCCGGCTGGCGTCCCGGCGCCTGAGGCATTTCGGGCGGGCACGGCACCCGCCTCAGGGTATTTCGTTCGGTACGGTCATGGGCGTGACGTTTCGTCACGGTTGATCACATCAGGGCGGCGTGCTTCAATTCGCCCGCTCTGTTGGGGAGATGACGTCCATGTGGTTCCGATCGGCAAGAGGCGGTGTCGCCGCGGCGATCCTGCTGTGCCTGGCGGGGGGGCCGCTGCAGGCCCGTGACCTGGTGGTGGGCGTCGAGGCCATCGACTATTCCCCGGTCTACGGCGTCATCGACGGGCAGTTCAAAGGCGCGGCGCGGGAGATTCTCGACGCGTTCGCGGCGGCGGCGGGGCATCGTCTGACCTTTCAGGCCCTGCCGGTCAAGCGTCTGTATGCCGAGCTGAACCACGGCGGCATCGATCTGAAGTTTCCCGATTCCCCCCAATGGCAACCGGCCCTGCGCCAGGGGCGGGCCACCGCGTTTTCCCGGCCGGTCATCAATTACATCGACGGCACCATCGTCCGGCGCGAGGCGTTGTCCGAGGGACCCGAGGCCATTCACAGCCTCGGCACCATTGCCGGCTTCACCCCTTTCGCCTGGGCCGAGCGCCTGAAATCCGGCGCGGTGGAGCTTAAGGAGAACTCCTCGTTCGAGCAGTTGCTGCGCCAGGTGCAGACCAGGCGCATCGACGGCGCCTATGGCAATGTGGCGGTTGCCCTCAACGCCGCCGATTCCCTTCCCGGGCTGGGGGGCAGCGTCGCCTTCGCCCCCAATCTCCCCCACGTGGCCGACAGCTACCGCCTGTCCTCGGTCAAGTCGCCCGAGCTGATCGCCGAGTTCGATGAATGGCTGGGCCGCAATTCCCGTCTGGTGGCGGAGATCATCGCCCGGACCGGGGCCGAGCGGGGCGTCAGGTAGGCGCCATCCCTTTGCCCGGCAGGCTGAAGCGGACCACTCCGCCGGTGGGCGAGGCCTCGATGGCGATCTTGCCGCCATGGGCGCGCAGGATGGCCCGGCACATGGGCAGGCCGAGGCCGGTATGATCCGGTGCCCGGCCGTGGGTGACCTCGAAGACCTCCAGGACCTTGTCGACGATGCCGGGCTCGAAGCCGGGGCCGTCGTCGCGCACCGTGAAGTGCCAGAGGTCATCGGCTTGGACGGCTGAAACCTCGATCCGTGGCACCGCACCCGGTCGGGCATGGCGCAGGGCGTTGTCGAACAGCTCGTCAAAAACCTGGGAGATCAACCTTCCGTCGGCGATCAGGGTGGGCAGGGGGCCAAGCTCGATCCGCGCTCCGGCCGCCTTCTGCTTCTCCAGGGCCTTGGCCCGGGCCTGGGCCGCCAGCTCGGCCATGTCGCAAGGGTCCAGCCTGGGCTCCTCGGTCAGGGCGGCGACGTAGCGCTGGAAGTCGCGCAGCAGGGCGCCGAGATGGGCGGTGCCCGCCGTGATGGAAGCGCACCACTCGGCCAGCTCCGCCCCGTCGGCCGCCACGTGGCGCTGGATGCGCTGGGCGTTGATGGCCATGGGGCGCAACGGTTCCTGCAGGTGGTGGGCGGTGACCATGGCCAGGCGCCGCAGCTCGCCATTGGCCTCCTCCAGCTTGACCGCCCGGATGTCGGCCAGGGTCTGGGCGGCTTCCAGACCGGCATTGCTGCGCGAGACCTGGGCATAGCTCTCATGCAGGTTGACGGTCAGGGCATTGAACGCATCCACCAGATCGGACAGTTCGTCCCGGCGGGGCCGGCGGGCCAGCTTCAGGGGCGGCGCGTCCGCCTCCGAGGTCATGCTGCGGAAATGGGCGGCGATGGCGGTGATGTGGCGGGTCACGACCAGGTGAACGATGTAGAAGATGAAGGCCGATACGATCAGCGTCTTGATGAATTGCGACATCAGGATCATCGACACCCGGTCGACCAGCCGGGCGTAGACGCCGTCCAGGCTGGCGGTGGCCACCAGAACCCCGAGCTGGCGGGTCCCCCGTTCGTCCGTCCGTACCAGCGCCATGGCGCGGCTGAGGACGTGCCCGCCATCGGCGCCGCCAACCCTCAGGACGATGGGGGCGTGCAGGCCGTCCGCGGTTTCCCGCACCTCGAGGGAGTGCATGTCGGGCAGCCGCAACAGGCCTTCCAGCTGGAGCCGGAGATAATCGGTATCCACGTTCCACAGGCTGACCGCGATGCTGTCCAGGCTGCCGTGCTCGATCTCTTTGAGACGGCTTTCGATGGCCACCACGTCGCGGTGGTAGTCCACGTAGATCTGAGCCACCGTCGAGATCAGGGTGACCACCGAGCTGAACCCCAGAATCAGCAGCAGCAATCGGCTGCCCAGTCCCCGGCGGCATGGGCGCGTGGCGGGGGGCGAGGCCGAATCTCGCATCAATGAAAGTCCTTGCTGGCCTTGATGCGGTCGATGGTGCCGTCGGCGATCATGGCCCGGATGGCGGCATCGACCGCCGGCATGATCTCCAGGCGGCGCGATCCCCGGGCGCACTGGAAGCGCAGCTGCATCTCGGTGAGCACCAGCTGATCGCCCAGATGTCTGTCCAGCCGGTTCTGCTCCGCCAGATAGGCGATGGTGGGCAAGGCGCCCGCCACCGCGTCGACACGGCCATGGGCCAGCTTGTTGAGCCCCTGGACGTAGTCGGTGTCGTGCTGCCGGTGAACCGAGGAATCGCCGTCGAAGCGGGCGCCCAGGGACAGGCCGCGCAGAACCGAGACCGACAGGCCGCGCAGGTCGTCGTAGGAACGCAGGCGTACTCCCCTGCGGGCGAACACTCCCACCGGATGGTTGGAGACCATCTCGCCCCGCACCATGAACGTGGCCCATTGCTCGTTCCAGACCAGGATGGAGCAGTCCTGACGGTTGGTCTCCAGTTCGCGCGGGATGCGGGCGAAGGGCTGCAGTTCGATCAGGATGTCCAGGCCGGTCCGCCGCGCCAATTCGGCGACGATGTCGGGAAAGACCCCCTCGGCCCGTCCGGTCCGAGGGTCGTGGCTGGCCCAGGGGGCGGTGTCGATGGTGACGAAGCGTACCGGCTCGGCTGTCGCCGTTCCTCCCGGGAACAGGCACAGGATCAGGGCCGAGATCAACCCGAGAGCTTGAACCGCCATCTCTCCATCCCCATGCGGTCCTGCATCGACATCACCGATGACGCACGACGGGCATGACGGTAGCGAATTTAGGATATAGGTGCAATCGGCTACCTCCATCGTATAGTCGCCTGGGGCCTGGGAACGCCCTACGACATAGGTGCAATCGCCATATCTGCGTACTTTCGTCATAATTGATGTAAATCTGATACGACTTGTGTGGCGAACCCTTCCGCTCCCCGGTGCTAGGATCAAGGGGTGGGCAATCGACGGGAGGGGGGCCATGGCATTCGATCTGAAGGACGTGCGCGCCCTGCTTTCCCAGCTGGAGGCCGAGGCCTGCGGCCAGTCCGTCGATCGCGAGCGGACCAGGGCGGAAGCCCTGCGTCTGATGACCCTCTATCCGGGAATGGCGAATATCCTGGCCCCCATTGCCGAACGCCATTCGCGGCAAGCCGCCTGATCCGGGCGGAAACTCTCTCCCCCCTCGTCTCCGACCCCAGCTCACCCCGGGCTGGGGTTTTTTCTTGGCCCGGCGGCAAAAAATGGGGCCGGCCCCCGGGGGAGGGCCGGCCCTTCGTTGCGCGGACCGAGGAGATTAAGTTCGGGTCCGCGCCGGGTCGTTGTGAGGCACACCATAATATGCCTCGGGTGTCCAGATAACCCATTGATTTTAAACGGTCTGGATGGTGGCCGCGTAGTTAAATCTGGCCGAAACGAATCAACTGACCGCCGCAGAATGCGTCAAAAGGCACGCGGTCGTCCAGCTATATCTGGTATGGGCAAAAAAATAGCGCACCACATATCCATGTGATGCGCCGACTGATGGTACTCGGATGAGATCAGGTCGTGGGCAACTCGGCACGGCGATAGAACGTGGCCCCAACTGCCTTCGGATCAAACGCGGGCTCGATACCGAGGCCACCGCACCAGCGCTTCCTGGTGATTGGCCGGAGGATTTTCATCAAGGACGACTTTTGGCGGACGCTCGAAGATTTCGTCGGTCGCGGGGTCCTTTTCCTCGACCATTTGTGGCGTACCTGCCGCAGCAGCAAGGTAGGTCGACATACCGACCTCGTTGTCCCACCAGAAGGTCTGGCGGAACTTGCTGCGATTAGCGGCGTTGCCGAGGATCGCGGCCACCAGCCCCCACGTTTTCTTAGGGTCATGGAGGGCGTCGGACAGACATGGGAAGTAGCCCAGCCCTGCATCCGCAGCCAACGCATCAAGTCCTGGCAATTCGGCGCTAACGTTCTCCACCGCCTTATTGTTGGAGGATGCCACCAGGATCACCCCGACGGCGGTCAGCGCATCGCGAAGTTCATCCAGGGTGATGTCCTTGCGGGCCTTCCAGATGGCCAAGATGTCCTCACGCCGTTCCTCGATCCGACGCGACCGCATGTCGCCGCCCTGAGGCTTGGGAGCATAGCTGCCGGTGTCTCGGCGCTGACCATGCCACCGGATCGCCGTCGAGGGAGCCACGCCAAACCGGGCCGCCGCCGAACGGCAGCTCATACCCTCGTCAATCGCCGCCAAGACCCGAGACCGCAAGTCCATCGATAAAGGCTGACCCATGCATGCTGGCCTCCTCGCCCCAGCCAGAATCATGAATCAGATTTTCAGCCCATTGGGAATCCCTCACGATTCGCGACGCTCGAAATCCGCTCTAACCTCTATGTCGAGGTGATTCAGGCCTCCGCTGGGTCCCGCTGGGTATGGGCTCTTACATACGCAAGCGCGGCTGAGGGCTTAATCAATCAAATCTTTCCACGGGGCTCGCGCCGCCCAGACATGGATACTAACGCGATCGAGCGGTTGGAAACAGAGGTGGACAAATTCAAAATACATATTGATCTCTGGACTGGAGATCTGCGGCTCAAGGAGCCAGCCAAAAGAGCGGCATCGCGAATATTGGAAACCTCGGCGGCTATCGGCCTTCGTCAACTTCGCAACGCTGGTTGGGTGACGGCAGATCAGTACGAAGCGTGGAACACGCTTCGTCACAGTGTCATGCACGGGGTGTTGGTGTCGCCCTATTCGAGCGCGAAGGACGACAAGCTGCTCCTTGATCTCTCGGGCCTTCTGCACGCATTGACGCGCCGGATCATCGCGAGCGTCGAGCCGGCGACGGGAACGATCTCCGTGCCACTTCCGCCCACAAGTGACCAGTGATAGACCGTCCAAGCCGGCGGACGGCGGAGGCCTAAGCTAGAGCACAGGGACATCAAGCTGATGACCAATGGGCGCTAGTCACGCTTACGAACGACGTTTCGTGTCCTCGATCAACGCATCGCGGCAAATGTTTATCAACCTTTGCCTGGCAGCGTGTTGCTTGGCCAACAGCCGCCCCATCTCTGCAGCTGCAGCTTCCCACGGTGGCGTAGGGTCTCCGGGATCGACACCGACCATCAACACTTGCGGATGCCCGCTAGTTGGCTCGCTCTCACTCGGTTTGATGCGCTTGCCCGTACATATGATGGGCATATTGTCCGAGAAGTCGTAGCCGCTGCCATCCGTCATCAGCGCACGGCTCAAAGGTATGTAGAAGGTGCCGCCCACCTCGACAGGCGCGTTCACGCCGCGCTTCCTGGTTTCCAGCAGGTCGGCTTCGGTCAGTCCCGATCGCCCCTCTCCGATCGCCTCGACAATGCCCGCCTCCGGCCAGTTATCGACGACGATGCCGACCAGCCGCCTTTCAAGCATCCAATCGCCATCATGCGGGATGAGGTCAATGATGCGCGCGACTGCCGAATCGTGGTCTAGATGGGAGAACACCAGTAGGCCGCCACCAGCGGCATGGAAGTGGTGGATGCCCCACTTGTTGAGAACGAGGTCGATCAGCCTGACGTACGCCAACCATGTCCCGCCGGCTATCGCACGCCGGAATGCCCTCTTGGCGGCTTTCATGGGCGAGAGGTGCGGGGCGAGATCGGTTCCATTTTGAAGTGCCGCTAGGATCGGGATGACTGAGTTAAGGCGTGGGTCGTCGATCAGATGCTTGGCGATCTGGACGCTCATCGGCCCATTGAGTATCGGATGGCGACGGGCGAAGTCGCGCTCGTAGATAAGATCGGTACGTTTTCTCATTGGTATCGCCCTCGATGACCAAAGCCGAATCGCCTGCAAGGGTTCAGTCTACGTATTTTCGGGAAAACGCTGAATACGCCGAACCGATATTGCGATTTCGAGCCGTATATTGGGGGCGTCACCCCTCAGGTGCCTCGCTCGTCGTGGTACCGTGACCCGCTTCCGGTTGCGATCTCGGTAGAGAGAGCGCTGCGACCAGCCGCTTTCGGGCGTCGAGCCCGGTCGATGTGAGATGGAACGTGTTGTCGAACGTGCGCAGCGACTTGCCCCAATATTTCGCTGCCAAGAGGAGATAGTTGATATCGGGCTCGAGCAACGGACTGTCAGGGAGGCGATGGTAGCGATGAAGCGGATTGTCGCAGATCTTCAGATTGTAGATTGCGATGTGCTGCCACATTGAGTGTGCACAACCGCTGAGCGGTGAATATACATAGTGGTAAAAGTCAATGCAGCCCGCTTCTTCGGCCATCTGACGCACCGAGAGGCCCGACCATTTGCCGAGGTCGATGTCCTGGAGGAAGGTTGCACGCTGGCTATCGATCCAGGATTCGCGCGCCTTCAGATTTGCACTTTCCTCGGGCGTCGGCGTGCGCGCACCGATCTCCGCCCGGCGGTGCTCTAGTTCCAGCTTCGCTTGCCCTAGTCCGAACGAGATGTATTTGAGGCATCGCTCCGCGGGATCGAGCAGCAGCCAGGCAAGATTGATGTAAACATCTGCCATCGCGCGCAGCATGATGGGTGCACTATGTCCGTTCCACAAGGAGGGGGTGCCAGCGATCTCCTTTGCAAGCGTCGCCTGACGCGCGAGTAGCCCGCCGATGACCTCATGCACCTGGATATGCGCAAAGTCGGGCGGCCAGGCCTTCAGTCGCTCGGCAAGCTCGCTGTCGACATCCGCAAGGTAGGCGAGAATGACCGTTTCGAGATCAATCGTTGCTTCGCATTCAATCATGGTGGATCTCGCAGGCTTCGAGCACGAGGCCCCGGTTCCAGAAAGCGATCGGCCAGGTGCCATCCGATGCCATTTGGTCCTGCTCGCCGAACATCTGATTTAGACTGGCGCGGGTCGATGCGGCGATCCGCTGAGACAGCTCGGTGGTCGGATAGTCCTCGATTCTGGGAAACTGGGCGAGCGATTGACCTGGAGCTACCTTGAGACGGTTGGCATCGAACACCAGCCAAAGCGCGCTCGCTTGCACCATCGTTGCCAAGAGGCTCGACCTGTCAAACAACATCGCGACCGTCGCCTTCACATGCGCCAACATCGCCGGCTGCGCTTCCGGTAGGTTACCGTCGAATAACGCGTTCAGGGGATGGGCGGGATACCATGCAGCGAGGGGTGCCACTGCAGTTCGCAGGTCGTCGGCATAGCTTTCACCCTTCTTGACCAGAAGAGTTGGCAAAACGTCCGGCGGCAGGTCCGCGAACTTGCCTGCGGCTGCCCAGATCGTCCGGTCACGGTCCGGCGAGGTCGCGCGAACGTCCCTGCTGAACGCGGTCACGATCTCGACCGCGCGATGGTCGCCAACTGCATCGTGCAGTAGCGCTAGCCAGAGCAATTCGGGGATCATCATGTTGATCCACGATACTTCACGGATCGGCCCCAGCATGGCGTTAAATGGCGTCACGAGCCGGGAACGTACGCGCTTGTGATCGCCGAGCATCGGAGTTCGCGCCGTCATGAGGCAGGATTCCCGTCCGGTGAAAGGGCCTTGAAGTGCAATGCAGCGCCCACCGTTTTAATTTCACAAGCTAAGGGCCGGCCCTCTTGGAAGAGAGCCAGCCCGTTGCATTGAGGGACCCAAGAGAGGAAAGAACGGTCCCTCAAAATCGGCTGCGGCACGCTGTTGCTTCGTTTGGGTCACACTATGCCGCGCACCGGCCAAACTATGGTGCGCGGCATAGTCGTGTCGGCTTACGAGCAGCCGGTGGTGCCGCCGCAGGTGTCGCACTTCAGGCAGGTGCCGTTGCGCACCAGGGTGAAGTTGCCGCATTCGGGGCAGGCGTCGCCTTCATAGCCCTTCATGCGCGCCGCGCGGATCTGTTCGGCGCGGGCGTCGAACTCCTGGATCAGGGCTTCGGCGTTGACCGCGACGCTGACCGCCGATTGGGCGGCGGCCGCCAGCTGCATGGCGCCGCCCGAGATGTCGGCCGACACCGAGGTCGGGCCGGAGCCCCGCGTCATGAACAGCAGGTTGGACGAGCGGACATAGCCGCGCGACGCCACCTTCTCCACCACCGCCAGCTGCTGGGCGGCGGCGGCGGCCACGGCGGCCTCCGGCAGGTTCTCCTGGGCGCCGCGGCCCACCGTGTCGGGGGTGAGGTCGGCGGGCTCCACATGGGCCAGGTCGTTGCGGCCGAGATAGGAGATGGCCAGCTCGCGGAAGATGTAGTCCAGGATCGAGGACGACATCTTGATGGTGTCGTTGCCTTCCACCATGCCCGACGGCTCGAAGCGGGTGAAGGTGAAGGCCTCGACGAATTCCTCCAGCGGCACGCCGTACTGCAGGCCCACCGAGATGGCGATGGCGAAGTTGTTCATCATGGCCCGGAAGGCGGCGCCTTCCTTGTGCATGTCGATGAAGATCTCGCCCAGCTTGCCGTCCTCGTACTCGCCGGTGTGGAGGTAGACCTTGTGGCCGCCGACGATGGCCTTCTGGATGTAGCCCTTGCGGCGGTCGGGCAGCTTGCGCCGCGCCTGCACCTGCTGCACCACCCGTTCCACCATGCGCTCGGCGACGATCTCGGTGCGGGCCGCCATGGAGGATTCGGCCAGATCGTCGGCCAGTTCGCCGGCGTCCTCCAGCAGGGCGGCCTGCAGCGGCTGGCTGAGCTTGGAGCCGTCGCGGTACAGCGCGTTGGCCTTGATGCCCAGGCGCCAGGACAGCATGTAGGCGTTCTTGCAATCCTCGACCGTGGCGTTGTTGGCCATGTTGATGGTCTTGGAGATGGCGCCCGAGATGAAGGGCTGGGCGGCGGCCATCATGCGGATGTGGCTGTCCACCGACAGGAAGCGCTTGCCGACGCGGCCGCAAGGGGACGCGCAGTCGAACACCGGCAGGTGCTCGTCCTTCAGGAAGGGCGCGCCCTCCAGGGTCATGGCGCCGGTGACGTAGGTGTTGGCGGCGTCGATCTCCTGGCGCGAGAAGCCGAGGAAGGCCAGCATGTCGAAGCTGAAATCGTCCAGCTTGTCCTTGGGGATGCCCAGGGTCTCGGTGCAGAACTGCTCGCCCAGGCCGTACTTGTTGAACACGAACTTGATGTCGAAGGCGCTTTCCAGCTGGGACTCGATCTTGTCCAGCATGGCATCGTCGAAACCCTTGGCCTTCAGGCTGTCGTGGTTGATGTGGGGCGCGCCGCGCAGGGAGGCGTGGCCCACGGCGTAACGGATGATCTCGGCGATGTCGCCTTCGTTGTAGCCCAGGTTGCGCAGGGCCTCGGGGACCATGCGGTTGATGATCTTGAAGTAGCCGCCGCCGGCCAGCTTCTTGAACTTCACCAGGGCGAAGTCGGGCTCGATGCCGGTGGTGTCGCAATCCATCACCAGGCCGATGGTGCCGGTGGGGGCGACCACGGTGGCCTGGGCGTTGCGGAAACCGTGCTTCTCACCCTTGGCCAGGGCTTCGTCCCAGGCCTGCCGCGCGGCGGCCAGCAAGGGCGCGTCGGGGCAATTGGCGGCGTCCAGCGGCACCGGGGTGACCGACAGGCCCTCGTAGCCGGTGCCCATGCCGTGGGCGGCGCGGCGGTGGTTGCGGATCACCCGCATCATGGCGGAGCGGTTCTTCTCGAAGCCCTCGAAGGCGCCCAGCTCCTCGGCCATGTCGGCCGAGGTGGCGTAGGATTCGCCGGTCATCAGGGCGGTGATGGCGCCGATCAGCGCCCGGCCCTTGTCGCTGTCATAGGGAATGCCCGAGGCCATCAGCAGGCCGCCCACATTGGCGTAGCCCAGGCCGAGGGTGCGGAACTCGTAGGACAGCTCGGCGATCTTGGGCGAGGGGAACTGGGCCATCAGCACCGAGATCTCGAGGACCATGGTCCACAGCCGGCAGGCGTGGCGGAAGCCCTCCACGTCGAACGAGCCGTCCTCGTTACGGAAGCACAGCAGGTTCAGGGACGCCAGGTTGCAGGCGGTGTCGTCCAGGAACATGTATTCCGAGCAGGGATTGGAGGCGTTGATGCGGCCCGATTCCGGGCAGGTGTGCCACTCGTTGATGGTGGTGTCGAACTGGATGCCCGGATCGGCGCAGGCCCAGGCGGCCTCGCCGATCTGCTCCCACAGGTCGCGGGCCTTCAGCGTCTTGGCGATCTTGGACGAATTGCGGTGCTTCAGGTTCCATTCGCCGTCCTGCAGGACGGAGTTCAGGAAGGCGTTGTCCACGCGCACCGAATTGTTGGAATTCTGGCCCGAGACGGTGAGGTAGGCCTCGGAATCCCAGTCGGTGTCCAGCACCGGGAAATCGATCCGGGTATAGCCCTGGCGCGCGAACTGGATGACGCGCTGCAGGTAGTTCTCGGGAATCTCGCACTTGCGGCCGTCGATGATGGCCTTCTTCAGGCGCTTGTTGATCTTGGGGTCGAAGCGGGCCTCGCCGTCGGCACCATCCCATTCGCGGCAGGCGGCCATCACCTCGGTCAGGCAGCGCTGGGCGAGGCGGGAACCGGCCACCAGGGCGGCCACCTTCTGCTCCTCGCGCACCTTCCACGAGATGAAGCTCTCGATGTCGGGGTGGTCCACGTCCACCACCACCATCTTGGCGGCGCGGCGCGTGGTGCCGCCCGACTTGATGGCGCCGGCGGCGCGGTCGCCGATCTTGAGGAAGCTCATCAGGCCCGACGAACGGCCGCCGCCCGACAGCTTCTCGCCCTCGCCGCGCAGCCGCGAGAAGTTGGTGCCGGTGCCCGAGCCGTACTTAAACAGGCGGGCCTCGCGCACCCACAGGTCCATGATGCCGCCTTCATTGACCAGATCGTCCTCGATGGACTGGATGAAGCAGGCGTGGGGCTGGGGATGCTCGTAGGCGGACTTGGAGCGGACCAGCTTGCCGGTCTTGAAGTCCACGTAGGAATGGCCCTGGCCGGGGCCGTCGATGCCGTAGGCCCAGTGCAGGCCGGTGTTGAACCATTGCGGGGAATTGGGGGCGCCCATCTGCCGCGCCAGCATGCAGGCCATCTCGTCGCGGAAGGCCAGGGCGTCCTCCTCGGCATTGAAATAGCCGCCCTTCCAGCCCCAATAGGTCCAGGTGCCGGCCAGACGGTCGAACACCTGCTTGGCGCTCCTCTCGCCGACGATGCGCTCCTTCTCGGGCAGCTTGGCCAGGGCCTCGGCATCGGGCTCGTGGCGGCACAGCCACTCGGGCACGCCCTTCTCGGCGACGCGCTTCAGCCTGGCGGGCACGCCGGCCTTGCGGAAGTACTTCTGGGCCAGGACGTCGCAGGCCACCTGCGACCAGTCGGCGGGGACCTCGATGTCGGTGGCGGAGAACACCACCGAACCGTCGGGGTTGCGGATCTCGCTGGACGCCTTGCGGAACACGATTCCGTCGTAGGCGGTTTCGCCGGACTTGGTGTAGTGACGCTGGACGCGCATTTTGGCCCCTCTGCTCCGCTTGATCCCTGATTGATCCTGCCGAAGCGGACACAGAGTCGGCGGCCGGCGCCCCGCTGCGGGCGCTTCTCCCCCTTCTCCCGTGTCGCCCACAATATCTTGTGGTCTTCCCTCGACAGAGACGCAGCCTATGTCACGGGGCTCGGCGGCGTCAATGATTCTTTACGAAGCATTCACATCATATTGTGTTTGAAAACGACGAAACTTGGCACAGGTAGTGGTGCGCCCGGCCGGTTTCCGCCGTTTCGGCCCGAGAGGGCGGGAAACGTGCAACCCCTCTGGACGGGGAGGGTGCCTTTTGCCTATAGTCCGCCCGACATTTGTTTCGCGAGGATCGAGATGGCGACGCTGGGCACCCTGCTTTTCACCTGGGCCAAGGGCAAGCTGGTTGGAACCGATGCCGAGGGCAACCGCTATTACACCGAGCGCAGCGAGGCCAAGGGCCGGCGCACCAAGCGCTGGGTGATCTATAACGGCAAGGTCGAGGCGTCGCGCGTCGCTCCCGAATGGCATGCCTGGCTGCACTACACCGCCGACAAGCCCCTGACCGACGTGGCGCGTCAGCCCTGGCAGCAGCCGCACCAGCCCAACAAGACCGGCTCGGCCGGGGCCTATCTGCCCCCCGGCCACGATCTGGCGGGCGGCCGGCGCGAGCGCGCCACCGGCGATTACGAGGCGTGGCAGCCCTGATATCCGATTGACGGGGGAACGGGGGCATGGTCAGCCGCGTTGATCGCGATACCGTGACGGGCGGCGCCGTCGTTCTGGTCGGCGCCGTGCTGCTGATGCTGGCCTTCGCCGTCGGCGTCAAGGGCAACGAGGCCGGCGACGGCTATGCCCTCAAGGCCCGCTTCAACCGCGCCGACGGCATCAACGTGGGCAGCACCGTGCGCCTGTCGGGCGCCCCCATCGGCAAGGTGGTGGAACAGACCCTGGACGAGCGCTACCGCGCCGTCCTCACCCTGCGGCTGCGCAAGGACATCCAGCTCACCAGCGACACGGCGGCGGTGATCTACACCGACGGCCTGCTGGGGGCCAAGTTCATCGAACTCAAGCCGGGGGGCGACGAGCAGATGCTCAAGCCCGGCGAGGAAATCCAATACACCCAGGATGCGGTGGTCATCGAGGACCTGCTGGACATGATCATCCAGCAGGGCCGCGCCAAGCGCGGCTATCTCGACAAGCCCCTGCCGTCCACCACCAACTGAGCAGGTAGGCCATGGGACGGAATCTGATCGAAACCATCATGGGTGCCGTGGTTCTGGCGGTGGCGGGCTTCTTCCTGGTGTTCGCCTACGGCCACGCCAACATCAAGACCATCGAAGGCTACGAGATCACCGCCACCTTCGCCAGCGTCGGCGGCCTGGACACCGGCGCCGACGTCAAGATCAACGGCATCAAGGTGGGCACCGTCGCCTCGCAGGCGCTGGACCCGGTGACCTACGACGCGGTGGTCAAGCTTTCCATCGCCCACGGCATCACGCTTCCCGCCGACACGGTGGCCAGCGTGTCGTCGGAAGGGCTGCTGGGCGGCAAGTTCGTCAAGCTGACGCCGGGCAAGTCGGCGACCAGGATCGCCGCCGGCGGCGCGCTGGGGCCGTCCAAGAACTTCAAGTCCATCGAGGAGATGGTCGGCCAGCTGATCTTCCTGGCCACCACCGACAACCAGCCGTCCTCGGGGCAGCCGCCGGCCGCCGGGGCCAAGCCCTGATGCGGGCTCGGCTCGCCGCGCTGCTGTTGCCGGCGGCGCTCGCCGTCGTTCCGGCGGCGGCCCAGCAGGCACCTCCGCTCATGCCCGCCGCCCCGTCCCAGACCAGCGGCACCGACCTGTCCTTCGACACGGCGGTGCTGCAGGGCCTGGACAAGGTGACGGCCCGGGTGGTGACGGTGGAGGCGCCGGTGGGCACGCCGGTGCATGTGGGGGCGCTGGAGATCATCGTCAGGGCCTGCAAGAAGCGTCGCCCCGAGGACCAGCCGGAAAGCGCCGCCTTCCTCGACATCTGGGAGCTGCGCAAGGACCAGCCGGCGGCGGCGCTGTTCCGCGGCTGGATGTTCGCCTCCAGTCCGGCCCTTTCGGCCATGGAGCACCCGGTCTACGACATCTGGGTCCTCGATTGCCGGGGCAAGGCGCGTTAGCGGTCGAGCGCCAGTTCCCAGGGCACGATGGCGTCGCGGTCGAAGCGGGCGGGCTCGTCCAGGGCCTCGGCCAGACGCTTCTGATACTCGGCGCGGGGGATTTCCGCCGCGCCGAACTGCTTCAGATGGTCGGTGACGAACTGGGTGTCGAGCAGGCTGAAGCCGCCATGGCGCAGCCGCGCCACCAGATGGACCAGCGCCACCTTGGAGGCGTCGGTGCGGCGCGAGAACATGCTTTCCCCGAAAAAAGCCCCTCCCAGGGCCAGGCCGTAGAGCCCTCCCACCAGTTCGCCGTCCTGGCGGACCTCCACCGAATGGGCGAGGCCCAGTTCGAACAGTTCGACGAACAGCCGGACGATCTCCTCGTTGATCCAGGTTTCCGGACGGTCGGCGGTGGCTTCGCCGCAGGCCCGCATCACCGCCTCGAAGGCGGTGTCGCAACGGATGTCGAAGCGGCCGCCGCGCAGGGTCCGGCGCAGGCTTTTCGAAACGTGGAAGGCGTCCAGCGGCAGGATGCCGCGCCGTTCCGGATCGATCCAGTACAGGCGGTTCTCGTCGCGCGACCGCGCCATGGGGAAAATGCCCGAGGCATAGGCGCGCAGCAGAAGGTCCGAGGTGAGCGGGCGCATGCCCCAGCCTAACGCAATGACGGGGGCGGCGGCAATTCGGCGTCGGGTGCTTGTTGTTGCCCGTCACTGCACATATAATGTGCGAACGCGGCAATAGCACATTTTATATGCACTTGGAGGGCGGATGAAGGCCGAGCGCTTGCACTGGGAGTTCTGGAGCGAGGACCTGGCCATGGGCCACGCCGCCATCGACGATGACCACAAGCGCATCCTGGCCGGCATCGAACGGCTGGCCAAGGCCTTCCAGTTGGGGGAAAGCAAGGAGGCCCTGTCGGACGGCCTGGCCCTGATCGTCGATTATTCCCGCCACCATTTCGAGCGGGAGGAGCGCATGCTTGCCGCCGCCGGCTATGCCCATCTCGCCCACCACCGCGCCCGCCACCGGAGCTTCTGCGATTACGTGGCGCACGCCACCGCCGCCGAGGACGCCATCGACCACGGCGCGTTGCTGTCCTATCTGGTGGATTGGTGGGTGGGGCACATCGCCTCCGAGGACAAGCTCTATCGCCCGGCCCTGGAAGGCAAGGAGGCCGCCATCGCCGCCGCCTTCGCCGGGGATGGCCGAAGGGGCGCGGCATGACGGGCGGGTTCAATCCCATCCTGGCGGTGGACAGCTACAAGGCCAGCCACAAATGGCAGTATCCGCCGGGCACCGAATACGTCTCCTCCTATGTGGAGGCCCGCGCCGACAATAGCGGCCTCGACCTGCCGGGAACCCTGGTGTTCGGCCTGCAGCCGCTGCTGCGCCGGCTGGCCGCCCACCCGGTGACGGCGGCGGACATCGAGTGCGCCGCCCGTCTGTTCGGCGGCCACGGGGTGCCGTTCCACGAGGATGGGTGGCGCCACATCCTGGCCCGCCACGACGGCCGACTGCCGGTGGAGGTCAGCGCCGTTCCCGAAGGCAGCCTGGTGCCGTTCGCCAACGTGGTGGTTCAGGTGGTCAATACCGATCCCGAGGCCTACTGGCTGACCTCCTATCTGGAGACCATGCTGCAGCGGGCCTTGTGGTATCCCTCGACGGTGGCGACCATCTCGTGGGCGGTGAAGCGGATTCTGCGGGAGTTCTGGCTGCTGACCTCGGACGCGCCCGAGGACAGCCTGGACTTCAAGCTGCACGATTTCGGGGCGCGCGGCGCTTCGTCTGCGGAAAGCGCCGCCCTGGGCGGGCTGGCCCATCTGGTCAACTTCAAGGGCACCGACACGGTGGAGGCGCTGCTGGCCGCCGCCGAGCATTACGCCGAGCCCATGGCCGGCTTCTCCATCCCGGCGGCCGAGCATTCCACCATCACCAGCTGGGGCCGGGCGGGCGAGGTGGCGGCCTATGCCAACATGCTGGCCCAGTTCGGCGGGCCCGGCCGGCTGGTGGCGGTGGTTTCCGATTCCTACGACGTCTTCCACGCCGTCGAGAATCTGTGGGGGCGGGAACTGCGCGCCCAGGTGCTGGAGACCGGCGGCACCCTGGTGATCCGCCCCGATTCCGGCGATCCGGTGGAGGTGGTGGCCAAGGTGCTGCGCCTGGCTGCCGCCGCCTTCGGCTCGACCCGCAACACCAAGGGCTTCCACGTCCTCAACCCGGCGGTGCGGATCATCCAGGGGGATGGCGTCAATCCCCACAGCATTCGCGCCATCCTGGCGCGCATGGCCCGGGATGGCTTCGCCGTGGACAACATCGCCTTCGGCATGGGCGGGGCGCTGCTGCAGAAGGTGGACCGCGACACTTTTTCCTGGGCCATGAAGGCCTCCGCCGTCCGGGTGGCGGGCCAGTGGCGCGATGTCTACAAGGAGCCGGTCACCGACGCCGGCAAGGGCTCCAAGCGGGGCCGTCTGGCCCTGGCCGGAGACGGGGCGGGGGGGCTGCGCACCCTTCGGCTGGAAGAGTGCCCGGCGGGCGCCGACCAGCTGCGGCCGGTGTTCCGCGACGGCGCGCTGCTGGTGGAGGACAGTCTGGCCCAGGTGCGTGAACGGGCCTATCGGGGGAGGTAGAACCGACCGGTGATGCCGACCCGCTCCAGCCGGTACGAGCGCTCCAGCTCGTCGAACATGTCGTCGGGGAAGTTGATGAAGCGCGGCGGTATGGACTGGGCGCCCTTGGGGTCGTCGGCCGGGAAGGCGCGGCGGCTGGAGACCTGCACCGCCGCCGCCTCGCCCCGCGCCAGCAGGCCGCTCATGGCATCGGCGGGCAGCCGGCCGTTGATCACCGCCTGGGTGGCGGAATAGCCATCGATCCACATGGGCTTGCCGGCCCTGAGGCACAGCAGCAGCGATTCGCAGATGGCCGGGCCGGGGACCGATTTCAGCCAGGCCACGTCCGCCAGGAACAGGGCCTCGCGCTCCTTCATCTCGCCGCCGGCCATGTCCACGGCGAAGCGTCCCAGGGCGATGGGCATGTGGAAGATCAGGCCGGCATGGAACAGCAGCGCCAGGGCGGCGCAGGCCCGGGGGCCGGTGCCGGGCCGGGCGCGCAGCCAGGCCACCGCCGGACCGGCGGCCATGGCGCAGGCGATCATGGCGTCGAAGAAGATGTTGGTGTCGACTCCGGCCCCGCCCGAGAATCCCATGGCGAGGACCAGGCTGGTGGTCAGATAGGCTCCCACCTTGGTGGCGATGCGAGCCTCCCGGGCCAGCAGGAAATACAGCCCGGTCACGGCGATGGGGGCCTGCAGCAGGTCGAGCATCTCGGTGCTGAGGATGATGCCGCGCGCCGGATCGTAGTGGCGCGACGCCAGCAGGTTCCTGAAGAAACCGGCGCCGAATTTGGCCTCGATGACCGCCAGCGCCAGGGCGGCCAGGGCCAGCCCGGTGCCGAGATACAGCGCCCGTTCGCGGTTGCTTCCCCGCCAGACCAGATGCACGGTGGCCACCATCGGCAGGGCCAGGACGTTGTGCTTGCACAGCAATCCCAAGGCGAACAGCAGGGCGACCAGAGGCAGGCGTGCCGCCCCGCCCTGCCGGCCGACATAAAGGGCGAAGCCGGCGCACAGGAAGCCCTGGGCCAGCAATTGCGGGTCGTTGACTCCCACGTAATCGGTGGCGAGCCCCGACAGCAGGCCCAGTGCCGCTGCGCCGGACAGCACCGCATCGGTCCGCCGGGCGCCGGCGGCGCGGGCCACCATGGCCGCCGACAGCGCGATGACGGCCACGGCGGCCAGCGACAGCAGCCGGCCGGCCAGCACCATGTCGCCCGTCAGGCTTCCCAGCATCCCCACCAGATAGAAGGAGAGGGGAGGGTAGTTGTTGACGAACATGGGGGTGTCGGCGGAATACAGCGACAGGCCGGCCATGGCCCGCATCTGCTGATAGGCGTTCCAACCCTCGTTGTAGTCGATTTCCAGGGCGGTGCCGACGCGCAGACAAGGATAGGCGAACAGGCACAGCGCCAGGAGGGCGAGGCCGGCAACGCTCAGCTTGTAGCTATCGGTCCTGATCACGGCCCCTCGGGGATACGGCTGTGGTGTTGCGGGGGTGTAGCAACAATTTCATCCGTGATCATCCGTTATTTCCTCCCGGCGTCTCCAATTCGGGGATGCCTATGCCTTTGGTCCGGGGGGGCGATAAGGTGATTTCCCGCCTCTCCCGTTCCTGTAAATTCGACTCGCTGGTCATTGTGGAGTGAAGCATGGCTGGGTCCTCTCCGACCGTCAGAATCGGGTCGGACGATTCCAAGGCATTGGGGTTCGGCCGTCTGCGCCGCTGGTTGGTGGCGGCGTTCATTTCCGCCAATCTGTTCCTGGTGGTCGCCTATCTGGTGATGGTGTGGCTGGGGCCGCGCTATACCGTCGAGGAGACGGGGCGGTCCATGCGCACCCTTGCCCTGGCCCTGTCCGAACAGGTGGAGGCGACCATCCGGTCCGAGGCGGCGATCCTGACCTCGCTGCAGCGCGAGATCCGGGCGCGGGGCGGGGTGGCGGCCTTCAGCGAGACCGCCTGGTACGAGATGTTCATGGCCCATCTCAACCTGTTCAGCGACGATCCCGCCGACAAGCCGCTGCACGCCCTGTTCTTCGTCAATACCGACGGAATCGCCTCGGCCAGTTCGGTCAGCAATCCGACCCGGCAGGCCGACGCCTCCCTGCGGCCGTATTTCATCTTCCACCGCGACAATCCGGGCGAGGACCTGTATGTCAGCGAGCTGTCGCAATCCAAGATCACCGGGTTGTGGGTATTCTTCCTGACCCAGCGCATCAGCGGCGCCGATGGCTCCTTCCAGGGGGTGATCGGCATCTCGCTGCGCGTCAACCGCTTCGAGGAACTGTTCGAGCGCCTGCGTCTGCCGGCCGACGGCACCATCGCCATCCATCGCCTGGACGGCGCCCCGCTCTACCGGCACCCCTTCACCGAATCCTTCGCCAAGGCTTTGCCGGCCGCCTTTCCCGGTCTGGAAGCCATGATCGCCAGCCGTTCGGGGCATACCGAGCGGATCAGTCCCCTGGACGGCAAGGCGCGCATCGTCGGCTACAACGCCGGGCGCCGCTATCCCATCCTCGCCCTGGCCACCGTGACCCGCGAGGGGGCGCTGGCCGGATGGCACCGGACATTGTCGTGGTTCACCGGGCTGGGGCTGGCCGCTCTCGGAATGGGCGGGATGCTGTTCCTGTTCTCGCTCCGGCATCTGGGCAGCCTGGAGCGCGAGGCCCGGCTGCGGCATCTGTCCGAGACCGTCGATCAGAATCCCAACATGATCATCACCACCGATCCCAAGGGGGTGATCGACTATGCCAATTCCAGCTTCTGCCGGTTCACCGGCTTTGCCCTCGACGAGGTGATCGGCCGCACACCCGGCATCCAGAAGACCGAGGAAACCCCGCCGGAAATCTACGCCGAGCTGTGGCGCACCATCCTGGGCGGCAACGAGTGGCGCGGCGAACTGCTCAACCGGCGCAAGGACGGCAGCAGCTACTGGGCGTCGGTGGTCATCTCGCCGGTCATCGACGATGGCGGGCACCTGCGCGGCTTCGTCGGCCAGCAGGAGGACATCAGCGAGCGCAAGCGGATCGAGGCGCGGGTGGCCGGGCTGGTGGCGGAGCTGAAGCGGTCCAACGAGGAACTGGAACAGTTCGCCTATGTCGCATCGCACGATCTGCGACAGCCCCTGCGCATGATCAACTCCTACATGGAATTGCTGCGCCGCAAGCTGGCCTCGGCCTTCGACGAGGAGGCCCGGGAATTCTTCGCCTTCGCCACCGACGGGGCGCGGCGGCTCGACCGCATGATCGCCGATCTGCTCGAGTTTTCGCGCATCGGCCGGCAATCGTCCATGGAGCCCGTCGATCTCAACGTGGTCCTGGCCGATGGCGTGCAGAATCTCGGAATCGCCATCCGGGATTCCAAGGCCACCGTCACCGTGGCCGGCGATCTGCCCACCATCCGGGGGGATCGTTCCGAATTGACCCGCCTGTTCCAGAACCTGATCGGCAACGCGCTGAAATACTGCCCCCCGGACCGTGTTCCCATGGTCGAAATGTCATGCCGCGACGGCGGCCGGGAGTGGGTGTTCACGGTGACCGACAACGGCATCGGCATCGACGCCGATTGCCTGGAAAAGGTGTTCGGCATCTTCCAGCGCATGGTCGGCCGCGACCAGTACGAGGGCACCGGCATCGGCCTGGCGGTCTGCCGCAAGATCGCCGAGCACCACGGCGGGCGCATCTGGGTGGAATCGGTGCTGGACCGGGGCTCCACCTTCTTCGTCAGCCTGCCGAAAGTCTAACCGGAGTGGTGCGGGCAGGATGCCCGCGCTCCGAGGGAATGGATTGAGTGCGGGCGAGACGCCCGCGCTCCGAGGGAATGGATTGAGTGCGGGCAGGATGCCCGCGCTCCGAGGGAATACACGGAGCGCGGGCGTCTCGCCCGCAGAATCAAACGCACTTGCGGATATAGGGCTTGTTGATCTCCCACAGCTCGTCCAGCAGCTTGACGGCGGCGTCCGAGGAATTGACCACCGGATCGGCCAGCAGGGCCTGCAGCGCCAGATCCTTCGAGGCGTGAACGGCGGCTTCCACCGACAATTGCTGCACGCCGGCCTGGACCAGGGCCAGCTTGGCGATGGGATCGGGCAGCGGCCCCAGCGAGACGGGATGCACGCCCGCCGCGTCGACGATGGCCGGCACCTCCACCGCCAGGTCGGGCGGCAGGTTGGGAATGGTGCCGTTGTTCATCAGGACGGCGGATTCCAGGTAGTGGTGGCGGTTGTTGATGATGCCGTCCACCACCACGTTGGTGCGCTCGCCCACCGAATGCTTCCACTCGTCGGGCAGCGGGCCGCCCTTCAGCACGCCCTCGATGGTCTGCTGCAGTTCCACCCTTTCCCGGGCGTCGCCGTCGTAATCGTGGCCTTCCTCGCCGCCCTCCCAGCCGAAGGCCAGGTATTCGCCCATGTGGTCGTCGCTGCAGCTGGGCCACAGGCCGTAGATGTTGAACATCTTGCGGCTGAACGGCTGGAAGGCGGGGTCGAAGCCGGGCTCCTTCTCGCGCAGCAGGGGATAGAGGTCCTGGCCGGTCCAGCGGTTGCGGAACTGCAGCATCCACTGGAAGTGGTTCAGCCCGATGCCCCAGCACTCGGTGTCGTGCCAGGACTGGCCGGTGATGTGGCACAGCGCGCCCCTGGCCATGAAGATGCCGTGGCACAGGCCCATGGACTTGATGGGGCTGTACTTACCCAGCGCCAGCACGATGCGGCTTTCCGGGTTGGAGAAGTTGAGGAACAGCGCATTGGGGCACAGCTCCTCCATGTCCCGCGTGATGTCGAAGATCAGCGGCAGGGTGCGCATGGTGAAGAACAGGCCGCCCGGCCCGCCGTTCTCGCCCAGAGTCTGGCGGATGCCGTGCTTCCTGGGGATCTCGAAATCCATCTTCCACAGCCGCATGCGGTCGATGGCCACCGAATTGATCACCACGCTGGCGCCGTCGAAGGCGGCGCGGCGGTCGGTGGTGGCCTCGATGATCATGCCGGCTTTTCCCTCGGCATTCATGCGCTCGGCCAGGGCCTTCATGCGGGCCAGGGCCTCCGGATTATGGTCCACCAGCACCAGGGTGGACCCGGCCAGGGTGTCCGACGAGAACATGTCGCGGAAGGTGGAAAGGCCGAACGACATGCTGCCGGCGCCGAGAAAGGCGATCTTGCTGATGTTCTTCATGGTCCGACCCTCCCAGGTCTCTTCTGATTCTCAGATGGCGGCGAGTCCGCCTCTTTCCAACAGGATGGCGGTTTCGGTCCGGTAGTCCTCGGCCAGGGCCAGGCGCGCCGCCGCCGCCTCGTCCAGCACCACCACGGCATCGGGGTGGAGCTGCAGGGCCGAGGCGGGCACCAGGGCGGTGACCGGTCCCTCGACCATCCTGGCCACGGCATCGGCCTTGGACGGCCCGGTGGCCAGCAGGATGATGCGGCGCGCCTCGAGGATGGTGCCGATTCCCGTGGTCAGGGCCGCCTCGGGCACCGGGGCGGGGGCGAAGATGGGGGCGTTGGTGGTTCGCGTGCTGCGCCGCAGGCCCACCAGCCGGGTGCGGCTGGCCAGCCCGCTTCCCGGCTCGTTGAAGCCCACATGGCCGTTGACCCCCAGGCCGAGGATCTGCAGGTCCAGCCCGCCGGCGGCCCGGATGCGCTCCTCGTAGGCGGCGCAATAGGCCGCGAGGTCGCCCTGGGCCGTGCCGTCGAGCAAATGGGTCCGTGACGGCGATATGCCGGCCTTGGCGATGAAATGGCCGGCCAGTGTCAGGGCGCAACTGGCGGGATGGCCGGCATCCAGGCCGAGATACTCGTCCAGGCCGAAGATTGTCGCCTGCGAGAAATCCAGCCCCCGCCGCCGGTCGGTCAGCTCGGCGTAAAGGGCGAGCGGCGTCGCACCCGCCGCCAGCCCGACCACGCATCGGGGCCTGGACCGTACCAGCCCCTCCACCAGGGAGGCCGCCCGCAGGGCGACGGCCCGCGCATCGGCTTCGATCAGTACCCGCACCGTCTGGCCTCCTGATCACTACTTCACCGCGACCAGTGTACGGGGGCTGGTGGGAAATGCATCACTTATCGCGAGCTTCCCCTTGCGCCGGAGTGGTCTTTGCCGCCAAGATCGTCCAGGAGTTGGGGGCTTGAATGAATCAAAAGAGCGGTTGGATCGATTACTGGGACGGTGATGTCTCGGTTTATACGGGGGTTCGTCATCTCGAGGCCCATTACAGGGAGTTGTTTGCGGGAATTTCACCGCTGCTTCCCGATGGCCCGTTCACGCTGCTGGATTTCGGTTGCGGCGAGGCGCTGATGGCGCCCGACATCGTCGCCAGGGGCGGGCGGGTGTTCCTCTACGACGCCGCCGGCGGGCGGCGGCCCAGGCTGCGCCAGCGCTATTCCCACCTGGACGGCATCGTGGTGCCCGACGATCTGTCCGTGCTGGAGGGGGTGTGCGACGTGGTGCTGCTGATCTCGGTGATCCAGTACCTCCCGCGCGAGGATCTGCCCGCCCTGCTGGCGCAACTGCACCGGACCCTCAAGCCGGGGGGCAAGCTGATCATCGGCGACATCCTCAGCCCGGCCAACAGCGTCATTGGCGACGTCACCGCCCTGCTGGGCTTCGCCTGGCGCGAGGCCTTCCTGGTCGAGGCGGTGAAGGGATTGCTCCGCACCCTCAATTCCAATTACCACCAGCGGCGCAAGACCCTGGGCCTGTCCTCCTACACCATCGAGGAAATCCGGGAGCGCCTGGACCAGGCCGGGTTCGAATCCTCCCTCCTGGCCGGGAATATCGGCCATGCCCGGCACCGGCGCTCCATCCTGGCCTGCCGGCGCGGGTGATATGCGCTCTGTGTTCTTGACCATATTTTTCTAATGGTCTATGCCTGAGAATGAAGATGCGATGCGATCGCATCTAGGCTCGCGAGGCAAGGATCATGGACGTTTCGCTGCAGGAGATGAAGCCCGGTGAGTCGGCCCGCGTGGTGGGCTTCGCCAAGGGCGAGCGCGATTACCGCCAGCGGCTGCTGGCCATGGGGCTGACCCCCGGCGCGGTATTCTCCGTGACCAGGGTGGCGCCGTTGGGCGATCCGGTGGAAATCCGGGTCCGCAACTTCACCCTGACGTTGCGCAAGGCGGAAGCCGCCGTCCTCAAGGCCGAGAGGGTCTGACCATGCGCAACATCGTCGCCGTCGTCGGCAATCCCAATTGCGGCAAGACCACCCTGTTCAACGCCCTGACCGGCTCCACCCAGCAGGTGGGCAACTGGCCGGGCGTCACCGTCGAGAAGAAGGTCGGCTCCTACAAGTTCCGGGGCGAAAGCTACGATCTGGTGGACCTGCCGGGCGTCTACATGATCGGCGGCATCGCCAGGGGCTCCGAGGACGAGCGGGTGGCCCGCGACTACGTGCTGTCGGGCGAGCCGCAGGTGGTGGTCAACATCCTGGACGCCTTCAACCTGGAGCGGAACCTCTATCTCACCGCCCAGCTGCTGGAGATGCGGGTGCCCATGGTGGTGGCCGTCAACATGATGGACCTGGCCGAGAAGACCGGCATCCACATCGACGTCGCCGCCCTGTCCAAGGCCCTGGACTGCCCGGTGGTGCCGCTGGTGGCCAGCCGGCGGCGCGGCATCGACGATCTGCGCGCCGCCATCGCCCAGGCCTGCGCCGGCCGGCATGTGCCCGCCGTCCAGCCCGAGCACGCGGCGGCGGTGCGGGCCGGCCGTGACGCCCTGGCCGCCCTTCTGGCCGAGGCGGCGGCGGCCCGCCAGGTGGAGGCGGGCTGGGCGGCGCTGAAGCTGATCGAGGGCGACAATTTCGCCGAGACCCTGGCGGCGGGCAAGCTGGACGCCGAGGTCGAGGCCCGTCGCGCCGATATCGAGACTCGATGCGGCGAGGAGGCGGACATCATCATCGCCGACGGCCGCTACACCTTCATCCATCATGTGATGGAAGCGGCGGTGCTGCACCACCGCAAGGCCTCGCTGGCGCTGACCCGGCGCATCGACAAGGTGGTGCTGAACCGCTTCCTGGGCGTGCCCATCTTCCTGTTCGCCATGTATCTGATGTTCCTGTTCACCATCAAGATCGGCGGCTCGTTCATCGAATTCTTCGGCCTCGTCGCCGAGGCCCTGTTCATCGACGGCGTCGGCGCCCTGCTGAACGGCGCCGGCGCGCCGGAATGGCTGGTGGTGGCGCTGTCCACGGGCGTGGGCGGCGGCGTCAAGACGGTGGCGACCTTCATTCCCGTCATCGGCTCGCTGTTCCTGTTCCTGTCCTTCCTGGAGGATTCGGGCTACATGGCCCGCGCCGCCTTCGTCATGGACCGCGCCATGCGGGCCATCGGCCTGCCGGGCAAATCCTTCGTGCCCCTCATCGTCGGCTTCGGCTGCAACGTGCCGGCCATCATGGCGACCCGCACCCTGGAAAGCCGCCGCGACCGCGTGCTGACCGTGATGATGGCCCCGTTCATGTCGTGCGGCGCCCGCATGCCGGTCTATGCCCTGTTCGCCTCGGCCTTCTTCGTCGAGAACGGCCAGAACGTGGTGTTCGCCCTCTATCTGCTGGGGATTCTGTTCGCCGTCGCTACCGGCCTGATCCTCAAGACCACGGTGCTGCGCGGCGAGGCCTCGCCCTTCGTGCTGGAACTGCCGCCCTACCATCTGCCCACCGTCCACACGGTGCTGCTGCAGACCTGGCAGCGTCTGCGTGAATTCATCTTCCGCGCCGGCCAGTTCATCGTGCCGCTGGTGGCGGTGCTGAGCATACTCAACGCCCTTGGCACCGACGGCAGTTTCGGCAAGGAGAACAGCCAGGATTCCGTGCTGGCCGAGGCCAGCCGCGTCATCACCCCCGTCTTCCATCCCATGGGAGTCACCGACGGCAACTGGCAGGCGGCGGTGGGGCTGTTCACCGGCATCTTCGCCAAGGAGGCGGTGGTGGGCACGCTCAACGCGCTGTATGCCCAGGCCGACGGCGCCGCCGAGGACAAGGGCGAGGGCGGTATCCCGGCCAAGCTGATGGAGGCCGCCGCCACAATTCCCGTCAAGCTGTCCAAGGTGGCCGAATCCCTGGGCGATCCCCTGGGGCTGGACCTGTCCTTCACCGCCGATTCCCAGGCCGCCGCCACCGAGCTGAAGGTCAAGGGCGACGTGTTCGGCGCCATGACCGCCCGCTTCGACGGCGCGGCCGGCGCCTTCGCCTACATGCTGCTGATCCTGCTCTACACCCCCTGCGTCGCCGCCATGGGCGCCATCAAGCAGGAGGCCGGGCTGGGCTGGACCGCCTTCGCGGCCGGCTGGACCTCGCTGCTGGGATATTGCGCCTCGGTGGGATTCTATCAGGCGGCGGCGGGGCTGGAGCGCGATCCCGGCCGGGCGGCCGTCTGGATCGCCGGCTGCGTGGCGACGCCCATCCTGGCGACCGTATTGCTCAGGCTGTACTCGGCGGTTCAGGGCCGACGCATGCTGGCCGCCGTTCCGGCGGAGTAGCGGCGCCCATGACCCTGGTGGAGGTGAAGGCCTATCTGATGGAGCGCCGCCGGGCCGGGCTGGGCGAGATCGCCACCCGGTTCGAGTCCTCGCCCGATGCGGTCCGGCAGATGCTCGGCCATTGGATCGCCAAGGGAAGGGTCCGGCGGGTGGACGAGGGCTCGTGCGCCGCCGGTTGCCAGTGCCATGTCCGCCGGGACGAGATATACGAGTGGGTGGGGTGACGTTCCGCCGGTTCTGACGTTCCGTCACCCCGCGTTTTCAGGCCACCGCCGAGAACTTCCCCGCCTTGGCGTTGCAGACCGGGCACTGTTCCGGCGCCTCGCCGATCACCGTGTGCCCGCAGATGGCGCAGACGTGGATGTCGCCCCCGGGCAGGTCGTGTCCGGCCTCGATGGCGGCCAGGGCTTCGAGGAACAGGCCGTGGTGGACCTTCTCCACCGCCATGGCGTGGCGCATGGAGAGCAGCGCCTGACGGGCGCCCTCGGCCTCGGCGGTGCTGATGAAGGCGGGATACATCTCCTCGAATTCGTGCTTCTCGCCGGAAATGGCCTCGCGCAGGTTATCGGCCGTCGCCTTGATGCCGCCCATGGCGCGGAGATGGGCGTGGGCGTGAATGGTCTCGGCCGCCGCCACGGCGCGGAACAGCTTGGCGATTTCGGGCAGGCCGTCCTTGGCGGCGGCCTCGGCGAAGGCCAGATACTTCCGGTTGGCCTGGCTTTCCCCCGCGAAGGCCTCGGCGAGATTGTCGTTGGTCTTCATGTGTCGTTCCCCCTGGGTCGGTTCCGTTCGGTGCCGGATCCTATCCCACGACGAAGGGGGAGAAAACAGGGATTGCGGCCGGCGCTAAATGGCGCAGGTGGCCAGATTGACCAGGAAATTGCCGATCAGGTGGTGGGGATCGGTGCCGAATTCCTTGTGGAAGGCGGCCTCGTCCTTGCGGTCCAGGTTCTGCAGCGGATCGAACATGGCGTGGAAGAACATGCAGAACTCGCGCTCGCCGAACTGGATGGGATCGTCGTAGGGGCTGTGCTCCCTGGTGACGAAGGCGTTGGACGCCAGGCTGACCGTGGTGGGGTGGTACTGCATCAGCTTGATGAACCAGTCCTTGCGCAGGTCGTAGCGCTTGAACGAGGCGGCGATCTTGACCAGGACATGCCACAGGATGACCTTGGCCTCGGCATCGGCGTAGAAGGCATCCCAGGTGAAGTGGTCGCCCAGATCGTCCTTAAGGGTCTTGACGATGGCGGCGCAGCGTTCGGCGGCCACCGCCTCCTCGTCGCCCAGCACCATGTGCAGGAACGAGAAGATGTTGGGAACCAGCACCCGGTCCAGCCGGCCCTCCGAGAACAGCCCGGACAGCGGATGCAGCATCAGCCGCCCGAAGGCGTTGGTGCGCCGCTGCTCCATGCTTTCGCCCTCGACCACCTCCATCAGTTCCCGATAGGAGCGGCGGTAGAAATCGTCGAAGGCGATGGAATCCTTGAGTTCGGCCACCAGGGCTTCCAGGGTGCGCATGTCGATGGCGTGGCCGTGCAGCGCCTGTTCCGCCGCGCGGACCAGGGCGTCCAGCACCACGTTGGTGGTCTTGCGCAGATGTTCCGGCCCCCGGCCCGTCATGGTTCGCTCCGCCGATGCTCAATGGTGGATGTTATCATCCATTTCTTAAGAATGTAATTCGCGCTCCGATTGCTTTCCAGGCCTGACCACCGTAAACAGGATGAAAGGATGGTGGATGGCCTGGCATGAAACTTCTTCTGATCATTGCGGGACTTCTCGCCCCGGTCGCCGCCTGGGCCGACCAGTGCGGCCCGGCGCGCGGCACCGTGGGGCGCTATGATTACTACCTGCTCAGCCTGTCCTGGGCGCCGGCCTATTGCGACACGGAACCGGGGCGGCGCAACCGGCAGCAATGCGGCCCCGGCGCCGATTACGGCTTCGTGGTGCATGGGCTGTGGCCGCAATATGCCGAGGGCCAATGGCCGCAATGCTGTCAGGCGGTCGATCCGGTGAAGCCTTCTCCCACGGTGGACGAGGCGTCCAGGGTGATGATCGGCTCTAAGCTGCGGCAACATGAATGGGACAAGCACGGTTCCTGCGTCACCAGCCGCCAGGACGAGTATTTCGGCAAGATCAACCGGGCGGTGGCGGCCTTCGGCCTTGCCCCCTCCATTCCCGCCGGCGGCGCCGGGCGCATCCGGGTGTCCGACCTGAAGCGGCATTGGCCGGTTCCGCCGCAATCGCTCACCGTACGGTGCACGGGAAAAAGGCTGTCCGAGGTTCGTCTCTGCCTGGACAGGACGCTGTCTCCCATTTCGTGCCCGGCGACGGCGGCAAGGAGCGACAATTGCCCGGGAACGGTCAGCCTGGATTGAGGCGCGGTAACCCTCTCCCCAAGAGGGAAAAACCCCGCTATCGTGAGCGAGTCTTGGCGGCCGGGGAGGAACGGGCCTGAACAGGATGGAACAGATCGTCGGGCGACTCCTGCCGGTTCGCCGCGATGACGCAGATGATCAGCTGATTCGGGATCGTCTGATGGTCCAGATCGGCCTGATCACCTCCATCTACTGCGTCGTCTACATCATAACGTCGGCGGGGATCGGCTACCCCGCCGGTGTCGTCTTGATGTCGGCCTGCTTCGTCATCATCCTGATCCTTCTCGCCTTTTTTCGCAGATCGGGCAATTACCGCCTGACCGGCAACCTGTTCCTGGCCGACTGCCTGTTCGTTGCCATCCTCGGCAACAGCGCCCTCACCGGCGGAAGCCAGTCGCCGGTCATCCACTGGCTGTTCCTGGTGCCGGTCTGTTCGGTGATCCTTCTCGGGCTGTCCCGGGACACCCTGGCATGGCTGGTGCTCAGCATTCTGGGGCTGGTGTGCATGCCCACCGCCTCGTCCCTGGGCTACGGCTTTCCCGAGCTCTACGACCTGGACCACAAGGCGATGTTCTCCGCCCTCTGCGATCTCGGCCTCAGCACCATTCTGTTCCTTGCCGCCGCGATCTTTCACGCCAATCGCGGAGCATTGATCAGCCAGTTGAAGCAAGCGGAGCAGGCGCTGCGGGAAACCAACCGGCAGATTCGGAGCGCCCTCGACATTCAGCGCAAGGCGGCCCAGGAGCAGCGGAATTTCATGGCGATGATCAGCCACGAGTTCCGCACTCCGCTCGGCATCATTTCCGGGGCCGCCTCGGTCCTTTCCCTGACCTCAGGGGAAGATGGCGACACGCGGACGGAAACCGAAAAGGTCTTTCGCGCCGTCCGGCGCATGGACCACATGATCGACATGCTGACCGACAACGACTGGCTGGAGATCGCCACCACCAAATTCCGGAGTGATCCGATCGACCTTTTGGCTCTGGTGCAGGCGGCGGCGACCGACATCGCCGATCTCGCCCCCGCGCGGTTGATCCGTCTGTCGTCGAGCGAGTCGGTGGTGGTTTCCGGCGACAGAGATCTCCTGGCAGTGGCGTTCTCCAATCTGCTGGGCAATGCCAGCAAGTACTCGCCGCCCGCCACCCCCATCGAGGTGCAACTGGGACGCCGCGACGACCGGGCCGAGATTCGCGTGGTCGATCAGGGCGCGGGCATCTCGCCGGCCGATCTGCCCCACGTCTTCGAGAAGTACTATCGCTCCAGCACCGTGGAGCATACGCCGGGAACGGGGCTCGGGCTCTATCTGGTCAAGCGGATCGTCGAGCGCCACGGCGGTTCTATTTCGGTGGCCAGCGCCCCCGGTCAAGGCGCCACCTTCACCCTCAGTCTTCCCTTGTGGGGCTCAAGATCTATGGCGACAGCCACGCCAGCAGTTCGGCGCTGTCCGCGTCGGGCCGTTCCATGGGCGACAGGTGGCCGCAATGGGGGATGGTCACCCGCCGCGCTCCCTTGATCAGCGCCGCCATTTCGTCGTGGCGGTCGGGGGGCGTGAGGCCGTCCTCGGCCCCGCACAGCACCAGGGTGGGGCAGGCGATCCCGGAAAGGGATGGCCGCGAATCGGGGCGCGCCATGATGGCGGCCTGCTGACGGGCGAAGGCCTCGGCTCCCACCGCGCGGGCCATGTCCCTGGCCAGCCCGGTGATCGCCTCGTCCTTCAGGTGGTCGGGATGCAGCAGCAGGGGCAGCATGGTGGGCATGATCTTGTCGAAGCCGCCCGAGCGGGCCAGTTCCACCGCGTCCTTGCGCCGCTGGGTCTGTTCCGGCGGATCGGGCCGCGCCGTGGTGTCGAGCAGGGCCAGGCGCTCCACCCGACCGGGCGCCCGGCGCATGATCTCCATGGCCACGTAGCCGCCCATGGACAGCCCGGCCAGGGCGAAGGTCGGGGGCGCCGCCGCCAGCACCCGGTCGGCCATGGCGCCCAGGGAATCGTCCAGGGTGAGGTCGCCGACCATCACCTCGACCCGTCCGGTCAGGGCGGCCGCTTGGCCCGACCACAGCCGGTGGTCGTTGAGCAGGCCGGGCAGCAGGACGAGGGCGGCGCTCATCCGGCCAGCTTGCGGATCAGCCAGGACACGCCGAAGCCCAGGCCGATCCAGAAGCCGTAGACCATCAGGTTGTCGAGAAAGGTCTCCATGTTCATGGCGCGAGGCTCCTCAGATCAGTCCGGACGTGGGCGACGAGGGGTCGGCATAGCTCTTCTTCGGCATGCGCCCGGCCAGATAGGACAGCCGCCCGGCCTCGATGGCCAGTTTCATGGCGCGGGCCATGCGGACGGGGTCCTTCGCATGGGCGATGGCGGTGTTCATCAGCACGCCGTCGCAGCCCAACTCCATGGCCACCGCCGCGTCCGAGGCGGTGCCGACGCCGGCGTCCACCAGGACGGGGACCTTCACGCTTTCCTTGATTATGCGGATGGTGGTGGGGTTGAGGATGCCCAGCCCCGAGCCGATCAGCGAGCCCAGCGGCATGATGGCGACGCAGCCCATGTCTTCCAGCATCTTGGCCTGGATGGGGTCGTCGGAACAGTAGACCATCACCTCGAACCCGTCCTTGATCAGGGCTTCTGCGGCCTTCAGGGTCTCGGGCATGTTGGGGTACAGCGTGGTCTGGTCGCCCAGCACCTCCAGCTTGACCAGATTCCAGCCGCCCGCCTCGCGGGCCAGACGCAGGGTGCGCACCGAGTCGTCGGCGGTGTAGCAACCCGCCGTGTTGGGCAGGAAGGTGTACTTCTTGGGGCTGACGTAATCCACCAGCATGGGCTTGGAAGGATCGGACAGGTTCACCCGGCGCACCGCCACGGTGACGATCTCGGCGCCCGAGGCCTCGATGGCCTGGGCGGTCTCCTCGAAATCCTTGTACTTGCCGGTGCCCACCAGCAGCCGCGAGGTGAAGGTCTTGCCCGCCACGGTGAAGGTGTCGGCCGTGTCGGAGCCGCCGCCGATGCCCGCGGCTGAAGAGCCGCCGCCGATGAAAGCGACGATCTCCAGCCTGTCGCCGTCATTCACCGCCACCTGGGCGTAGGAGGATTTGGGAACGATCTCCAGATTGCGCTCCACCGCCACCTTGCGGGAATCGACGCCCAGCTCGCCCAAAAGAGCCTCGACGGTCATGGAGGCGGTAAAGCTCCGCTCCTCGCCATTGATCACCAGCTTCATGAATGATGTCCCTGCTGCCAAAGGGCCATTCAGCCCCCTCACGGTTCGAGCCTGAAACATGGCACCGAGCCGCCCGCGAGGCAATCCCCCGGCGATGGCGCATCTTTGCCGGTCGGAAGGATTGCATGCAATCATAAGGAGTTATTGTTGCAATAAGACACCCTAAGGATGTTGAAGTTGGAGTCGTATATCGTTTTAATGCTGTCTTGTTTCAGCCGGGGGGCGAGATGGATTCTTCGACGCGGGCCAAGACGTTCGTTCAGCTGGCGGGGTCCATGGCCTGGCTGGCGCTGCTTTACGGAGCGCTGCTCTACGTGGCGGTGGGGGCCTTGGGGGTCAGCGAACTGACCCGGCGCATCGGCGACGAATCCGCCAACGTGATCCACATGATCGAGGTGGGCCGCGACATCCGCAGCGGCGAGGAAGAGGCGCTGGAACGCGAGACCGCCTTGCTGGCGGAAAAGGAGGTGCTGCTGCAGGGCGCCATCTCGGATTTCCGCAATTTCGGCGTGGCGCAAGGACTGGCGTTGCAGGATCTTCAGCCGATCATCGACAATTACGACCTGGCGCCCCGGCTTTCGGCGGCCTTGCGGAAGCCGGTGGACATGGAGACGGAAAAGCAGTGGGCGGCGGTGATGGGCGCCATGATGCAGCTGCAATTCGACATCCGCGACCTCAGGAAGGCCATGGAATCCCGATACGCGGTGCTGCGTTCGGCCTGGTCGGCCCATCCCCAGGTGGCGGCCGAGGCGGCTCGGCTGAAGATCGATCCGCTGACCGTGGACCGGGCCGCCGCCACCGCCGACACCCTGCAGGAACTGGGCTATGCCAGCCTGTTCGCCCTGCCCAGCGAGATTCTGACCTTGCTGCTGGCCCTGTCCATGGGGGCGCTGGGCAGCACCTTGCACGTGACCAAGACCCTGCTGACCGCGTCCGAGGAGCGGCCGGCCTCCTATTACCTGATCCGCCCCTTCCAGGGCATGGTGACGTCGCTGGTGGTGTTCGTGCTGTTGAAGGCGGGACAGCTGACCATCTCGTCGGGAGATTCCGACAATCTCAACATTTTCTTCGTGTCCTTCGCCGGCATTGCCTCGGGCCTGCTGGCGGAAGAGGCCTATCGCATGATCTGCCGGGCCGGGGCGGGCATCATCAAGACCGAGGAAGCCGAATCCCGCTGGGCCTTCAAGCTGAGGGCAGCGTTGAATGCCTGCGGCTCCACGCCGCTCCAACTGGCCGACGGCATCCGGGTTCCCCTGGCCGAGCTGGAGACGTGGCTGGCCGAGACCCACCCGGTGCCGCCCCTGCAGCAGCGGCTGATCGCCGCCTGGCTTCACATGCCGGAGCGGGAACTGTTCACCGCTCAGCCTCCCGCCGAGGAGAGCAGCTCCAGCCTGTCGGCCGCCGCCGTTGCCTCGGCCCCCTGATTTCGCCCGGAAGACTGCCTCGGCAGGGTCAGGCACAGCACCACGCCCCGTCGGTCCTCGCCGTTCTCGGCCCACAGCGCCCCACCCAGCAGGAAGGCCATCAGGCGGGCCGTCGCCAGGCCGGGGCGCATGGTGCCGCCCTCGGCGTGGACCAGCAGGTGGAACATGCGCTCGGGATCGCGCTCGTCCAGGGGGAGGCCGTCGTCACAGAAGCGGATTTCCCACTCGTCCTTCTGGGGACGGGCCTTGACGCATATGCTCGGCTTGGCGTCGGGACGGCGATGACGGACGGCATGGGCCAGCACTTCGGTGAACAGGTCGGCGACCATCTCGGGGTCGGTGGTCACCACGGGCAGCTCGTGCCACTCGGGCGCCACCGCATTGTCGAGCCTCTGCCCGGCGACCTTGAGCACATCCTCGAGGGCGACGGGGATCATGGACAGCGGGCGCTCGCGCAGGCCGAGATAGCGCGACAGCGCCTTCAACTGCGTCTGCATGCGGGAGACGCCGGACTTGAGGAAGTCCAGATAGCCGGCGCCTTCCTCCCCCCCGGCCCCGGTCTCGTGCCAGCGCACCAGCAATTGGGAATAGGACAGGATGGTCCTGAGCGGCTCGCGCAGATGGTGGGTGGTCAGCAGGGCCACATGGGTGATGTCCTGGGTGGCCATCTTCAGATGGGCCGAATGGGCGGCCAGCTGTTGCCGGGCTTCCTCCAGCTCCTCCACCCGGCGCGACAGGCTGTCGGTGGTTTCCTCGATCACCGCCAGCGAGCGGTCCAGCGCCTTGCGCCCGACCATTCGGGCCAGCAGCAGCAGCAGGGCCATGGAACCCAGCCCGATTCCCCCCGACAGAAGGGCCGGCTGCAGCGCGTCGTCCAGGGGCACCTCCATCACCACCCGGCCCACCGGCAGCCTTCCGTCGGTGACCTCGTCCTCCAGCGTCAGGTTGAAGCGGCCCGTCTCGCCCCGCACCGGGAACTCGTTGACCGTGCCGGACCGATCGATGAAGGCCAGCCGCGACGGCGGATTGGTGCCGCCGCGCAGAACGCCCGCCACCACCGAGGGCAGTCGGACGCCCTCGAATTCCCAGACGTCCAGATTGGCGGCGACGAAGGACGACAGGCGGTCGGTCACCAGGCCGAGACGGATCTCGGCCTCGAGCTGGGCCTGGCTGTAGCGCTGCCAGACCTCGAAGACCGGAATGACGAACAGCCACAGGAAGCCCACCGCCACCAGCCCCAGCGTGAACATCCGCCGTACCCGGGCGATGGATTGGATCACCGCCTTGCTGGTTTCGATGGGAGACATCAGTTTCCGGTCACCGGCAGGCAGCCGTTGGCGCGCAGCAAGGCGGCGGCGGGGGGCGAGCGGGCATAATCGACGAAGGCCCGGGCCGCGGCCGAGGGCGAGCGGGGCAGGGCGAGGACCAGCGGCATCTCGGGCAGGGGTGGGCCGTTCTCCAGGGTCTCCAGGCTGGGCGTCACGCCGTCCAGGGGCACGGCGACCAGCTTGCGCTTTTCCGCCAGCAAGGGGGCGAAGGCGCCGAAGGTCACCAGGGTACGGCTGGTTTCGACCGCGTCCATGGCGTCCTGGTCGGTGAGCGCCATGACGGCACCCCGCGCGTCACGGGCCGCCGTCACCGCCGGAACCAGGTCGGGATAGGTCTCCAGCAGGCGGATGAAGCCGGTATCGGTGGGCGGGCGCAGCAGCACCCGCACCTCGCCGCCGGGGAAGGGCGGCAGGGCATTGGCGAACAGCGCGGCCAGGTCGCCGCGCTTCAGCGTCACGTCCCGGCGCCCGGCATTGATGTAGAACACCAGCGGCGTGCGGCAGATGGGGACCGACATGCCGCCCTCCACCTCGCCCGGCTTCAGCGGGCGGGCCAGGATGCCCACGTCGAGCTTGCCCGCGGCCAGTCCCTTGATCGCACCGGCGGTGCCGACGCTTTCCGGAACCCAGATGGGGGTGTCGGGATGGTCGCGGCGGTACTGTTCAGCCAGCAGGCGGACCAGGGCGATGCCGATGCCGGTGCCGGCGGCACGCACGGTTTCCGCTCCGGCCGGCGAGGCGAGAAGGCTCGTCCCCATAAGGAGTGCAAGCCCGAACCTGTACAGGCTCATCATGGTTTTTCCGTATGCGCACCCAGTCCCCTATTCCTTTTGCCAAGCCCCCAGGACTTAGGCAAGGGTGGAAAGCATACCCTGGACGAACGGTGGGGGTCGGTCGCTTCTGTACCTTGCGCCGCGACGGACCCGTGCTATAAACCCTGCCATGGTGAACAACGGACCCGATCCCATAATCAGCATTCTGAACGGTCCCAACCTCAACATGTTGGGCACCCGGCAGCCGGAGCTGTACGGGACCGAGACGCTCGCCGATATCGAGGCCGCCTGCCGCGGCCACGGCGCGTCGCTCGGCATGGGGGTTGAATTCTCGCAGACCAACATGGAAGGCGAGCTGGTCACCCGCATTCAGCAATGCCGCGGCCGCGTCGCCGGCATCATCATCAATGCCGGGGCCTATACCCATACGTCGGTGGCGATCCTCGACGCGCTGCTGGCGGCGGAGGTTCCGACCATCGAGGTTCACCTGTCCAACATTCACCAGCGGGATTCGTTCCGCCATCACTCTTACGTGGCCAAGGCGGCCAAGGGGATGATCTGCGGGCTGGGAAGCCACGGATACATCCTGGCGCTCGACGCGCTGGCCCGCCTGATCAAGGGAAATGCAGAGGCATAATGGGCAACAAGACTCCCATCGACAGCGAACTGGTCCGCACCCTGGCGGCCCTGTTGGATGAAACCAACCTCACCGAAATCGAATACGGCGTCGGCGAGATGCGCATCCGCGTCGCCCGTCAGGCGGCTCCGGTGGCCGTGCATCACGCCGCTCCGGCCATGGTGGGCCATGCCGCGTCCATGCCGGCCCAGGCGGCGGCCTCCGACGCCGACCATCCCGGCGCGGTGACCTCGCCCATGGTGGGCGTCGCCTATCTGGCGCCCGAGCCCGGCGCGGCCAAGTTCGTCAATCCCGGCGACATGGTCGCCGAGGGCCAGACCATCATGCTGATCGAGGCCATGAAGACCTTCAATCCCATCCGGGCGCCCCGGGGCGGCAAGCTGACCCGCATCTTCGTGACCGACGGCCAGCCGGTGGAATTCGGCGAGCCCCTGCTGATCATCGAATAGCATGATGTTCGAGAAGGTCCTCATCGCCAATCGGGGCGAGATCGCACTTCGGATCCATCGCGCCTGCCGCGAGATGGGCATCCGTACCGTGGCGGTGCATTCCACCGCCGACAACGACGCCATGCATGTGCGTCTTGCCGACGAGGCCGTATGCATCGGCCCGCCCTCGGCCCGCGATTCGTACCTGAACAAGGCGGCGATCCTGTCGGCCGCCTCCATCACCGGGGCGGACGCCATCCATCCCGGCTACGGCTTCCTGTCCGAGAACGCCGACTTCGCCCAGATGGTCGAGGAGCACGGCTTCGTGTTCATCGGCCCGACGGCCGAGCACATCCGCATGATGGGCGACAAGATCACCGCCAAGCAGGCGGTCAAGGACGCCGGCATTCCGGTGGTGCCCGGCTCCGACGGTTCGGTCGATACCGAGGAACTGGCGCTGGAAGTGGCGGCGGGCATCGGCTATCCCGTGCTGATCAAGGCCACCGCCGGCGGCGGCGGCAAGGGCATGAAGGTCGCCCGCAACCCGGATGAGCTGGTCGAATCCTGGAAGCTGGCCCGCAACGAGGCCAAGGCCGCCTTCGGCAACGCCGACGTCTACATGGAAAAGTATCTCGGCAAGCCGCGCCACATCGAGATGCAGATCCTGGCCGACAATTACGGCGCCGTGGTGCATCTGGGCGAGCGCGACTGCTCTTTGCAGCGCAAGCATCAGAAGGTGCTGGAGGAGGCCCCGTCGCCGGCGCTCAACGCCGACCAGCGCGCCAGGATCGGCAAGATCGCCTGCGACGCCATCGCCAAGCTGGGCTACCGCAACGCCGGCACCATCGAGTTCCTCTACGAGAACGGCGAGTTCTACTTCATCGAGATGAACACCCGCCTGCAGGTGGAGCACCCCATCACCGAGGCCATCACCGGCATCGATCTGGTGCGCGAGCAGATCCGCATCGCCGCCGGGGCGCCCTTGGGCTACACCCAGGCCGACGTGCGCTTCGCCGGCCATGCCCTGGAATGCCGCGTCAACGCCGAGGACCCGGTGACCTTCACGCCGTGCCCCGGCCGGATCGAGGGCTATCACGCCCCCGGCGGTCTCGGCGTGCGGGTGGATTCGGGCCTCTATGCCGGCTACCGCATTCCGCCGCATTACGACTCGATGATCGCCAAGCTGATCGTGTTTGGCAACACCCGCAACGAGGCGCTGATGCGCCTGCGCCGGGCCTTGGGCGAATACGTGATCGAGGGCGTCAAGACCACGCTGCCGCTGCACAACCGGCTGGTCCAGGACGCCGATTTCGTCAATGGCGATTACGACATCCACTGGCTGGAAAAATTCGTGGCGCAGCATTCTTAATTATATCAGTCAGTTAGCGCCGCCCGCATCATCTTTGGTCGGGCGGCGTATCATTTACCATTCCTGCTTTATTACCGTCACCTCAGTCAGCACCGTTCCGCCCGAGTGACATTTTGGTCGCCGTTCGTGTAGGATTGCGACCGGCAGGAACAGGAGCCGTACGGCGGTCATGGCAACGATCCCCTTCGACACTCTGAAGTTCGTCGAGAAACTTGAAGCAGGCGGGTTCACCCACCAGCAGGCGAAGGCGGCTGCCGAGGCGTTTGCCGAGGCCACCAGCCAGGAATTGGCGACCAAGGGCGATCTTGATCGGGTCGAAAGGTCGCTCCGTTCCGACGTCGAGCTTGCCAAACGCGACCTGAAGATTTGGTTCGGCTCGGTGATGATCATCGCCGTCACCGTCATCCTTGCGGCGATCCGCTACCTGCCGGCAGGGAGCTGACTTTCCATTGCCGCGAATACCCCCACGCCGCCCGGTGTTGCCAATGGCGGGCCGCTGGGAGTAGGTTTGGGCCGAATTTTGCGGGATACCTCAGATGCGCCCCGATCTTGCGGCCAAGTACGACCTTCGCGTTCCCCGTTACACCTCCTATCCCACCGCGCCGCATTTCCATCCCGGCGTGACGGCCGAGACCTATAAGGGCTGGCTGGGGGAAATCGATCCCCAACTGGAACTGTCGCTGTACCTCCACATCGCCTTCTGCGCCGAGATGTGCTGGTTCTGCGGCTGCCACACCAAGATCACCAAGCGCTACGCCCCCGTCGCCGCCTACATGGACGCCCTGTGGCGCGAGGTGGACCTGGTGGCCGAGGCGCTGCCCACCCGCATGACGGCGCGCCACGTCCATTTCGGCGGCGGCTCGCCCACCATCCTCTCGTCCGAGGATTTCGTCCGCACCATCGACCTGCTGAAGAGCCGCTTCATCCTCAAGCCCGATGCCGAGGTGGCGGTGGAACTGGACCCGCGCACCGCCGACGAGGCCTATGTCCAGGCCATGGCCGGGGCGGGGGTGACGCGCGCCTCCATCGGCGTGCAGGACCTGGACGACAAGGTGCAGCAGGCCATCAACCGCATCCAGCCCTACGAGGTCACCGAGCGGGTGGTGGAATGGCTGGGCAAGTACGGCGTGCCCGAGGTCAACATCGACCTGATCTACGGATTGCCGCACCAGACCCTCGACGGGCTGCTGGCCACCATCGACAAGGCGGTGAAGGGCTTTCGCCCCAAGCGCGTCGCCCTGTTCGGCTATGCCCACGTGCCGTGGATGAAGAAGCACCAGCGCCTGATCCCCGAAGACACCCTGCCCGACACCGAGACCCGCTGGCAGCAGTATGAACAGGGCTGCAGGCTGCTGACCGAGACCCTGGGCTATGTCCAGATCGGCCTCGACCATTTCGCCGCCCCCGACGACGAGATGGCCATCGCGCTGAAGAACAAGCGGCTGCACCGCAATTTCCAGGGCTACACCACCGATTCCGCCACCACCCTGATCGGCTTCGGCGCCTCGGGCATCGGCTCGCTGCCCCAAGGCTACGTGGTCAACGACGGCGAGGTCCACGCCTACCAGCGCGCCATGGCCGAGGGCAAGCTGGCCACCTCGCGCGGCGTGGCGATTACCGCCGACGACATCCTGCGGCGCGAGATCATCGAGCGGCTGATGTGCGACCTGGAGATCGACCTGGACAAGGTGGCGGCCCGCCATGGCGCCGACGGTTCGCAGTTCGGCCCCGAACTGGCCTCGCTGGCCCCCTTGCAGGCCGACGGGCTGGTGGAGGTCGCCGGCCACCGCATCCACGTCACCGACGAGGGCCGCACCCTGGTGCGCGCCGTCTGCGCCGCGTTCGATCGCTACCTCAAGGCGGGCGAGCAGCGCCATTCCAAGGCGGTCTGATCACCATGACCATGAGCTGGCACGACTACTTCATGGGCTTCGCCAAGCACGCGGCGAGCAAGTCCAAGGACCCCAGCACCCAGGTGGGGGCGGTGGCGGTGGGACCCGACGGCGAGATCCGCGCCACCGGCTACAACGGCCTGCCCAGGGGCGTGGAGGACAGGCCCGAGCGCATGGAGCGCCCGGCCAAGTATCTGTGGACCTCCCATGCCGAGGAAAACCTGGTGGCCCATGCCGCCCGGGTGGGGGTCAGCCTCAAGGGCTGCACCGTCTACGTCACCCACTATCCGTGCTCGCGCTGCGCCCGCTCGCTGATCCAGGCGGGAGTGGCTCAGATTCACGTGGGCGACGGCACCACCTCCATGCCGGCCGAGGAATTCGACACCGCCCGCGTGATGTTCGAGGAATCCGGCGTCAAGGTGGGCTGAGGTCGTTCTGGCGACGGCTTTGTTGCGGACGCGGTAAATTTACCACAGAGGCACAGAGACACAGAGAAGGCACAGAGGAATAAAGCTAACGAAAGTGTCACCCTGAGCAGCGCGAAGGGTCCTTCAGGCATCTGCGGCGGCCGCTTCAATCTGAAAGATGCTTCGCTTGCGCTCAGCATGACAGTTCATTTTCTCGGTGCCTCTGTGGTTCAATCCACTGTTTCAACGGTCAGGCCGTTGCCGTTGGGATAAAGAAGGGTAGGTTTTCCCACCCGCCCCACTCCCGGCGGGTGGGGGGCTCCCACCCAAGTCATTTTCCCATACTCCCCCTCCGGGTGTTCCGGCGCCCGGCCGCCGCCCTCATAGTAGCGTCCGCGAATACAAGGGCGAATGCCCAGAACCATCCGGGAGACGACGGCGCCATGGACCAGTCGAAGCGCTATGTGAATCTGGGATTGCGCGAGGCCGAGCTGATCGCGGGCGGCCGCCATGTGCTGTGCGCCTATCGCATGCGGCCCAAGGCCGGCTACGGCTATGTGGAGACGGCGGCCCATTTCGCCGCCGAATCCTCCACCGGCACCAATGTGGAGGTGTGCACCACCGACGACTTCACCCGCGGCGTCGACGCCCTGGTCTATCACGCCGACGAGGCGAGCGGGCTGATGAAGATCGCCTATCCGGTGGAGCTGTTCGACCGCAACATCATCGACGGCAAGGCGATGATCGCCTCGTTCCTGACGCTCACCGTGGGCAACAACCAGGGCATGAGCGACGTGGAGCACGCCAAGATGGAGGATTTCTGGGTTCCGCCCGATTTCCTGCGGCTGTTCGACGGCCCGGCGGTCAACATCTCCCACATGTGGAAGGTGCTGGGCCGTCCCGAGGTGAACGGCGGCATGGTGGTCGGCACCATCATCAAGCCCAAGCTGGGCCTGCGTCCCAAGCCCTTCGCCGACGCCTGCCACCAGTTCTGGCTGGGCGGCGACTTCATCAAGAACGACGAGCCCCAGGGCAACCAGGTCTTCGCGCCGTTCAAGGAAACCATGATCCTGGTGGCCGACGCCATGCGCCGCGCCCAGGACGAGACGGGGCGGCCCAAGCTGTTCTCCGCCAACATCACCGCCGACGATCCGGCCGAGATGATCGCGCGCGGCGAGTTCATCCTGAAGACCTTCGGCGAGAACGCCTCCCATGTGGCCTTCCTGGTGGACGGCTTCGTCGCCGGGCCGACGGCGGTGACCACCTGCCGCCGCAACTTCCCCGGCACCTTCCTGCACTACCACCGGGCGGGTCACGGCGCCGTCACCTCGCGCCAGTCCCAGCGCGGCTACACCGTGCTGGTCCACATGAAGATGGCCCGCCTGATCGGGGCCAGCGGCATCCATACCGGCACCATGGGCTACGGCAAGATGGAAGGCGCCCCCGACGAGAAGATGGTGGCCTACATGCTGGAGCGCCAGATGGCCGACGGTGCCCATTACCGCCAGGACTGGGGCGGCATGATGGCCTGCACGCCGATCATCTCGGGCGGCATGAACGCGCTCCGGCTGCCGGGCTTCTTCGACAATCTCGGGCATTCCAACGTCATTCAGACCTCGGGCGGCGGCGCCTTCGGCCACAAGGACGGCCCCGTCGCCGGCGCGCTGTCGCTGCGTCAGGCCCACGAGGCGTGGCAGGCCGGAATCGATCTGGTGGACTACGCCCAGGGCCACCCTGAACTTAAGGCTGCCTTCGAATCCTTTGCGTCCGACGCCGATCGGCTGTATCCCGGCTGGCGTGATCGCCTGCGCATCGCCGCTTGAGTGGGGTACATCGTGTCGAGAAAACATCCGGTCATCGCCGTTACCGGCTCGTCGGGGGCGGGGACCAGCACGGTCAAGGAAGCCTTCGAGCACATGTTCCGCCGCGAGGGCATCAAGCCGGCGGTGGTCGAGGGCGACAGCTTTCACCGCTACAACCGCGCCGACATGAAGAAGGCCATGAAGGAGGCCGAGAAGACCGGCAGCCGGACCTTCAGCCATTTCGGCCCCGACGCCAATCTCTTTCCCCAGTTGGAGGAGCTGTTCGCCTCCTACGGCGATACCGGGCGGGGCAAGCGGCGCTTCTACGTCCACAACGAGGAGGAGGCGGCGCGCTTCGCCCATCTGGGCGTGGGCTCCGGCGAGTTCACCCCCTGGGAGGATCTGCCTGAGGATACCGACTGCCTGTTCTACGAGGGCCTGCACGGCTGCGTGGTGACCCGGGACAACAACGTCGCCCAGCACGTGGACCTGAAGATCGGCGTGGTGCCGGTGATCAATCTGGAATGGATTCAGAAGATCCACCGCGACACCTCGGAACGCGGCTATTCGGAAGAGGCGGTGATGGACACCATCCTGCGCCGCATGCACGACTACGTTCACTACGTGGTGCCGCAGTTCAAGCTGACCGACATCAACTTCCAGCGGGTGCCCATCGTCGACACCTCGGACCCCATCATCGCCCGCGACATCCCCACCGCCGACGAAAGCCTGGTGGTGATCCGCTTCCGCAAGCCCGACCGCTTCCGCGTCGACTTCCCCTTCCTGCTGCAGATGCTGAAGGATTCGTGGATGAGCCGGCGCAACACCATCGTGGTGCCGGGCGGCAAGATGGGACTGGCCATGGAGCTGATCCTCACCCCCATCCTGCGCCGCATCATGGAGGATCGCCGCTCCCTGCTGGGGTAGGCGGGTTGCTTTAAGGCGGGTGATTACCTATGATTACAACGTAATCACGATCCCGCGGAGCCGCGCCATGAGCGGACAGAACTTCTCCATTCGCACCGATGCCGCCAAGCTGAGCGAGATCGACCGCCTGGCCCAGGCCCACAACCGTTCGCGCAATTTCGTGGTCAACGAAGCCATCGATCGCTATCTGGCCGACGAGCGCCGCTGGGCGGAGGCCGTCCAGGCGGGGTTGGCGGCTGCCGATGCGGGGGATTTCGCCTCGACCGACGAGGTCGAAGCGCTTTTCAAGGGATTTGAAGCGGCAGCCAAGGAGTGAGGCTGCGCTGGACCCGGCCGGCTCTCAAGGACCTCGCCGACATCCATGTCCATATCGCCGAGCGGGACCCTGCCGCCGCGTTGCGGGTTGCCCGATTGCTGCGGGCGCAGGCGGAAGGGCTTGCGGTTCATCCCCATATGGGGCGCGAGGGGCGGATCGAAGGAACCCGTGAATTGGTCGTGCCGGGCCTGCCGTTCCTCATCGCCTATCGGGTGACGGAGGATTTCGTCGATGTCCTGGCTCTTCGCCACGGGGCAAGGCTTTGGCCGGGGCGGTTGCCGGCGACTTGACGATCAGCCTTTCAGCCACGCCTCGACCAGCACCCGGGCGATGGAATCCCGGCGCGGCAGGAAGCGGCCTTCGGCGCCCGGACGGTCGGCCTCGCCGAAGGCGCGGACTTCGTCGCGGGAGAACCAGCGCACGTCCTCGATCTCGTGCGGGTCGGCCACCGGCTCGCCTTTCTCCGCCACGGCGTTGAAGCCGATCATCAGGGAGGAGGGGAAGGGCCAGGGCTGGCTGGCTACGTACGTGGTTGAGCGGATCGTGATGCCCGCTTCCTCCCACACTTCGCGCGCCACGGCGCCCTCCAGCGATTCGCCCGGCTCGACGAAGCCGGCCAGGCAGGAATACATGCCGGGTGTCCACGAGGGTTGGCGGCCCAGCAGGGCGCGGCCCGCCGGGTCGGTGACCAGCATGATGATCGCCGGGTCGGTGCGGGGAAAATGCAGGGCGCCGCAGGAGGGGGCGGCGCATCTGGTCGAATGCCCTGAATCCTGGACCAGCAGCGGACCGCCGCAGGACGCGCAGAACCGGGTTTTCTCGCGCCAGACCAGCACGCCCCGGGCATAGGCCAGCAGGGCGGCATCCTGGGCGGGCAGCACCCCGCCCACCGAGCGCAGCCACACCCAGTTGCCCCCCATCTCCGGGCCGTTGTCGCCGCCGTCCAGCCTGGAGACGTCGAGGGCCAGCAATGGCCCGGCCGCATCCTCGCCCAGCAGCAGGCAATTGCCCCCGGTGGCCTCGGCGAGGCGCAGGCCGTAGGCGCGGTCGAGCCAGCGGATGGCGGGCGGGGTGCCGGCCACCAGCTGACGGCCCCGCCAGTAGAGGGTGAAGCGGGCGCCCGGACGGCGCATGAGCTGGGCGATGTCGCCACCCCGGCGGACAGAGTGGGCGCGGTCCAGTCCGAGGCCGGAATAGAGAATGGAGGACGTCATGGCGGCAGCTTGGCATGGTGGAAAGAGGTCGGCGAGAAGAAGATTGCGAATCCCGCGCCGATTTGAAAGATTGTTCCCCCACGGTGACGCATGAATGACATCCAGGCACTTCTCAACGGACTTCTCGATTCCATCCGCGACGCGGTGATCATCGCCGACGGCGAAGGCAACCCCCTGCGCTCGAACCCGGCGTTCGAGACGCTGATGGGGTTCACCTCGGCCAGTGGGGCCGAGGTTTCGCGCCTGGCGGCCGGCATGATCTACCGGGCGCTGACCCCCGGGGCGGGCGGGCGCTGGCAGGGCATGGTCGCCTGTCCCGACGGCAAGGAACGCCCCTTCGAGGTCACCGCCGCCGCCATCAATTCGGCGGCCGACTTTCCCGACCGCTATCTCTGCGTGGTGCGGCCCGCCGTGGCCGACGACGCCAGTGGCGAGGGCGGCAGCTTCGGCTACGATTCCCTGACCGGCCTGCCCAACCGCGACCTGTTCGCCGACCGTATCGGCCAGGCGGTGCTGCAGGCCAACCGCACCGGCGGTTCGGTGGCGCTGATGATGATGGGGCTGGATCGCTTCACCCTGGTCAACGACGCCCTGGGCCACGGCGCCGGCGACCGCCTGCTGATCGAGGTGGCCCGCCGTCTCAAGATGTGCGTGCGCGAGACCGACACGGCGGTGCGCCTGGACGGCGACAAGTTCGCCCTGGTGATGGCCATCGCCGACACCGACGACAGCGTCATCGTCGCCGAGAAGGCGCTGAACGCCGTCAAGGAGCCTTTCGCCCTGGACGGGCAGGAGGTGGTGATCACCTTCTCCATCGGCATCAGCGTCTATCCCCTGGACGCCGATTCCAGCACCCAGCTGGTCAAGCACGCCGAGAACGCGCTGCACTACGCCAAGGTCTCGGGCCGCAACCAGTACCAGTTCTTCTCCAAGGACATGAACCGCAAGGCCAAGTCCAGGCTGGAACTGGAGGGCCGCATGCGCCGCGCCCTGGCCAACGAGGAATTCGTGGTCTTCTACCAGCCCAAGGTGTCGGCCGACAGCGACACCATCGTCGGGGCCGAGGCGCTGATCCGCTGGATGGACCCCGAGCGCGGCATGGTCTCGCCCGGCGAGTTCATTCCGGTGGCCGAGGAAAGCGGCCAGATCGAGGCCATCGGCACCTGGATCCTGCGCGAGTCCTGCGTGCAGAACCGCCGCTGGCAGGATGCCGGCTTCCATCCGCTGAAGGTGTCGGTCAACGTCTCGGCGCGGCAGTTCCGCTCGCGCGCCCTGATCGAGACGGTGACCGAGGCTCTCGATTCCTCCGGCCTCGATCCCAAATGGCTGGAACTCGAGATCACCGAGAGCATGCTGATGAACGACGTGGATACGGCGGTGCGCAAGATGAAGGCGCTGCGCGACCTGGGCGTCGGGCTGTCCATCGACGATTTCGGCACCGGCTATTCCTCCCTCAGCTATCTGGGGCGCTTCCCCATCACCACCCTGAAGATCGACCGCGCCTTCATCGCCGACGTGGACACCAATCCCAAGACCGCCGAGATCGCCCGCGCCATCATCGGCCTGTCGCGCGGCCTCAACCTGGAGGTGGTGGCCGAGGGGGCCGAAATCGCCGAACACATCATGTTCCTGCGCAACAACGGATGCGACACCGTGCAAGGGTTCTACTACTCCCGGCCCGTTCCCGCCGAGGAGTTCGAGCGCATGATGCGCCAAAGGGTCCTGGTTCACGCCTGATCTCGCGTGACGGTAAGTTTTGTCCTCACTTCCATGGGGTCTTTTGACCAACGTCAAAGCGCCCGATCGGGTGCGGTGACATTTTTCCGCCATCTGGCATCACCCCTGGGGAGAGGGGGTGGCCTGCCGAGGGAGGAAATCCGATGTCTGGGCTCATGTCCCGGCGGACGTTGTTGACGAGGCGGACCGAGAACCGGGCGCCGTCGGGCCCACGTCCGCCCTGGAGCATCGCGACTTTCGCCGCTGCCTGCGATGGTTGCGGCGCCTGCCTCGCCTCCTGTTCCGAACACATTCTCGTCAAGGGTGCCGATGGCCGGCCGGTGGTGGACTTCGCCCGCGGCGGCTGCACCTTCTGCGGCGATTGCGACACCGCCTGCGTGCCGCGCGACGGCCGCCCGGCGGCCATCGACCGCAAGGCGTTCGACGGTTTGGGCCGCCTGCCGGTGCTGGCGCGGCTCGGTGCCGCCTGTATTTCCATCCAGGGCGTGACCTGCCGTCTGTGCGGTGATCCCTGCGAGTCCCGTGCCATCAAGTTCCGGCCGTTGCCGGGCGGCCGCGT